>JBJDXQ010000059.1:0-39487 GCA_051866745.1 Candidatus Limivicinus sp.
CGCTGTGAATTTTCCTTTAATTATTTCACTGTCTACTTGACGGGGAGCAGTTCAAGGAGCCGCGGCAAAGCGAAAGCGATGCCGCGGCTCTTTTTACGTTGCTTACGTTGCTTTTTAATTTTTAATATTGCTTTTCAATAAAGAGAGGAGTTCCCCCAACTCAGAAACCGGGGTCAAACATCAGGCTTTCCGCCGGAACCAGCAGGGAATCCTGGGGAACATAGTTGAGGGTGATGGTATCGCCGGGGTTCAGAAGCACCGCCGCCGGACAGGTCTTGGCACTGATGGTATAGTAGACGTTTCCGCCCTCCAGCAGGAAATAGAAAACCGTGTTCCCGTCAATATTCGCGGAGCGGATATCCGCAATGGCGCCGCTTACAGACACGGTCTGGGCAGAGACATCGGGAGCCGGGGGAGGCGTGAGGGCTTCCTCGTCGATCAGCTTGTTGCTGACCAGCTGGGCATGGTAGTTGTTCCGGCATTCCTCCAGAGAATAGCCGGTGGCCACCACCTGATATTGCTGCACGTTGACCATGGCGTACATCTTCACCAGACCGGCGCTGTCCTTCAGGGCCATGAAATAGGTGGGCTGGTCGGAAACGTTCAGCAGCAGGGGGAAGGTGGCCTTATAGCTGTACTGCTGCACAGCGCCCTGGGCCGACGACATGGCGGAATACTCCTCCGCACCGGCGCAGGAATAGTACCGGGCCTCCTTGGTCCGCTGATTCACCAGAATGAAGCCGATGTTGCCCCGGTCCCCGGTGACGGAGGTGATGCCGGTGTACATCCAGACGTCATCATCCTGGGCGATGAAGTTATAGCCCTGGGTGGTGGTGGTACAGCCGGTCTGGCTGAACCAGGAGTTCCAGTAACCGTTGTTATACTTGCCGTAGTAATTGTACTGGGCTACCAGCAGGTCGGCGGCATAGACGCGGTCAACCCAGGTGGGGATGTCGGCCACGTCGTAATAGGCGGTCTCGCCGGTGACAGCGTTCATAAGAACCGCGCCGATCACATCCGCGCCGTCGAACAGGCCGATGGTTTTATCGATCACAGAGGCAACCCAATAGGGGGTGCCGGTCTCATCGATCTCAAAGTTTACATCATCAAACAGGCAGGTGGGGTAGGCAAAGCGCAGGTGCCGGCTCAGATCCCGCCCAAAGTATTCGGAAGGGGAGTACTTGATGCCCTCTTCCAGGCGGACCACACTGACCTCCTGGGTGCGCATATCAATGGTCATATAGGCGGGGATGCCGTTGCGGTAGTTGTTCCACCATTTGAAGAAGCCGCCATAGTTCAGGTAATTGACACGCACCGGGCTGCCCTGATAGTTGATCTGGGCGGAGGAGGTGCTGACGGTAAACTGGCTGACAAGATCGCTCAGCTCGCCCAGCTTGCGGTTGGCCAGGTTGTTTGAGGAGTCCTCATCCAGCATGGGAATCTGGTTCCAGCTGATTTCCGACACCTCCGCCGTGAAATCGCCTTCCTCCACGGGCAGCAGGCGGGAATAATCCGGCGCGCGGAACAGCGCCCAGCCCACCACAGAGCCGATCACAACAACCACACCGACCAGCACCACCGTCCAGAACGGCACGGCCAGGCGCTTACGGCAATAGCGGATATATTCCCCCGGTGTAACGGCCTGGTAACCCTCCAGCACGATCATGCACACGGAGAATACAATGCAGAGAAAGACAATAAACCAATAGAAGTCCCCGCTGTGGACATTCAGGGCAGGCAGCTTAAAGTAGAAATACACCGCGCCGAAGGCCAGGGTGAGCAGCAGACTGATCAAAAGCCGGGTGACCGGCGTTCCTCTTGCCCGCCGGGGCTTGGCCGGACCCCGCCGGGGGGAGCCGCCCTGGGCCTGTCCCATGGGCGCACCCATTGGGCCAAACAACAATTGCCATAGGATATCCATACTGCGTTTCCTTTCTGTTTCGTTTTGCCGGGCTACCGGGGGTCCGATTTGCCGTGACAGGCAGCCGGCATCGTTTGCAAATATTTTGATTGTTTAGACTATATCATAATTCCTGTCCAAAAACAATCACGGATATTCTGCCGCACGGCCAAAGCCTGTTGAACATCGGGCCACGAACTGCTATACTGGAGCCAAAGAAAGCAGTTAAACGATGAATCAAAAAAGCAAGGAGATGCGTTTATGGAAATCGAAGAAAAGATCAATGCCGCCGCGGCTTACCTACTGGAACACACCACCCAGCGGCCCTCCATCGGCCTGGTGCTGGGCAGCGGCCTGGGTGACTTTGCCGACACGCTGACGGATGCGGTGCGGATTCCTTTTTCCCAGGTCCCCAATTTCCCGGTCCCCACGGCGCCGGGCCATGTGGGCGCGCTGGTATTTGGCAGGAAGCAGGGCAAGGACGTGGTGGTGCTCCAGGGCCGCATTCACTTTTATGAGGGGCTGCCCCAGCGGGAAATCACGCTGCCGGTCCGGGTTCTGGCCGCTATCGGCGTCAAACAGCTGATTCTGACCAACGCGGCAGGGGGCGTGAACACGGCCTACCATCCGGGGGACCTGATGCTGATTGCGGATCATATCAACTATTCCTTCTCCAACCCCCTGATCGGCCCCAATCTGGAGAGCTTCGGCCTCCGGTTTCCGGACGCCAGCGACATTTATACGGCCCAATTGCGCACCGCCGTCAAGAACGCGGCCGCCGCGGCGGGGATCCACTTGCAGGAGGGCGTATACATGATGTTCCCCGGGCCCAGCTATGAGACCCCTGCCGAGATCCGCATGGCCCGGGTCCTGGGGGCGGACGCGGTGGGGATGTCCACGGTCCCGGAGGCGCTGGTGGCTGCCCATTGCGGGCTGCAGGTGGTGGGCATTTCCTGCATTACCAACATGGCAGCCGGAGTATTGCCCCAGAAGCTGGTGCATGAAGAAGTCATGGAAACCGCCGCCCGGGTACACGATACCTTCCAGCAGGTGCTGGACCTGGTGCTTGCCGCTATTTAAGACAGCTCCGTGCCGGATGCTCTTGCCTGTATTCCGCGGGCAAGAGCATTCGGCGTAAAAAGACTGAATTTTCAGGTGGATACGCCCCTGCTTTTGGGGCCTGTCAAGGGTCGCTCCGCAGGTTTTTCAGTCCCCTGCGGGTGCGCGCGAAAAAAATCTTGATTAATACAGTCATTCGTGCTACATTGCCTTTGTACAGTTTGTTTTTTGACAGAAAATGACATATTGTACATTGTAAAGATCGATATACCGCGAGAGAGGCTGCCCGCCGGCTATCCATGTGCCGACGGGGTGATCGATAGGGGCGGACGGGAAGATATTTCCCCCGCCATTCTTGATGCCCATTCCATGCGCGCAGCCCGGAGGTGCCATATGACAGATAGAGAATTGCGAGGGTTGAGCCGGCGCGATTTGCTGGAGCTGCTTGTTGCCAAGGAGCAGGAGAACCAGCAGCTGCGCCAGGAGCTGGAGCAGGCCCGGGCAGAACTGAATAACAGACAAATCGACATTGCCAAAGCCGGGACCATGGCAGAGGCGGCGCTGCTGCTCAACGGTATTTTTGACGCGGCTGACCGGGCGGCCCGGCAGTACCTGGAGAATATCAAGCTCCGGGCGGAAGGGACAAATAAATGAGGAAAGAGAAACGCGGCCAGCCCCAGCAGCCGCCCACATTGGAGCAGCTGACCGCAGAGCTGGCGCGGGAGAATTATAAGCGGCGCTTTGGCCGCGTGCTGCGCAGCACCCTGTTCACGCTGGTGGTCGTGGCGGCGGTGGCGGTGCTGGTGGCCACCATCTGGACGCCGGTGCTGCAGATCTACGGCTCCTCCATGACCCCGACCCTGAACGAAGGGGAGATCGTGGTTTCGGTGAAGGGCTCGGACTTTGAACCGGGGGACCTGGTGGCATTTTATCTGGGGAATAAAATTCTGGTCAAGCGCTGTATCGCGGGACCGGGACAATGGGTGGATATCAATGAAAACGGCGACGTCTTTGTGGATGGGCAGCTCCTGGATGAGCCCTATCTGACAGAGAAGGCCCTGGGGGAGTGCGACCAAAGCTTCCCCTACCAGGTGCCGGAAAGCCGTTATTTCTGCTTGGGGGATCACCGGGCTACGTCGGTGGATTCCCGCCATTCTGCTGTGGGTTGTGTGGCGGAAGAACAGATTGTGGGAAAGATTGTGTTCCGGGTCTGGCCGCTGAGCGGATTTGGCGTATTGCGATAGAAAGGCAGGAAGTTGCTGCATGAATCAAAGTACAGGGAAGTATTCCATGCAAAAAAAGAGACGAACACGCAGGCGCCGGATTGTGACCGGTCTTGCCTGCGTGGTGGTGTTTTGCACGGTATATGCGCTGATTCTCCCTGCCATTACCATGGAAAAGGGAGCGTGCGAGATTCCTGAACACAGCCATACCCAGGAATGCTATTCCCAGGTGCTGACGGTGGAAAAGACGGTGCCGGTCTGCGATGCACAAACGCTGAATCTCCATCAGCATGACGGCAGCTGCTATGACGGCGAAGGAAATCTGTGCTGCGGCTACGCGGATTTTGTGGTGCACCAGCATGACGCCTTCTGCTATGACGGAGACGGAAACTTCTGGTGCCCCCTGCCGGAGATCGGGGTGCACCAGCATACGGACAGCTGTTATACGCAGGGTGCGGAAGTACATACCCATACGGACGATTGCTATACCGTGGAGCGGGGGGAGCTGCTGTGCACAGAGCATGTGCATACCGAGGCCTGCTATACGGAAAGCGCCGTCCTTGTCTGCGCCGAAGAGCATGAGCATGAGGACGGCTGCTATGAGACGCGGCGGGAACTTTGCTGCGGCATCGACAGCGACCATCAGCATACGGACGAGTGTTATGAGCAGATAAAGACACTGATTTGCGATCTGCCCACGGAGCCGGCAGAGGAGGACAGGTCGCCGGTGCTGATCTGCGAAAGCCCGGAAATCATCCTCCATGAGCATACGGCAAGCTGCTTTGACGCAAACGGCAAGCCTGTCTGCGGGATGCTTCAGGTTCTGGCCCATCAGCACAGCGCGGATTGCTTTGGAACCGTGGAGCAGCCGGCGGACACCGAGACGCTGAAGTGCACCAATACGGAGGAGAACCACAGCCACACCGCCCTTTGCTACGGCACCTGGGAGCTGACCTGCGGCCTGGAGGAGCATGTCCATACCGTGGAATGCTCGGCGGACCCCACCGCGGATGTGGAGACGGCGCAGGAATGGGAGCAGAGCTTCGCGGAGGTCCGGCTGACCGGCGAATGGAAAGTGGATATGATCGCCATCGCCAAAACCCAGCTGGGCTATCGCGAGAGCGCGAAGAATTATGTTGTGAGTGAGGACGGTACCGCCCGGGGCTATACCCGCTACGGCGACTGGTTCGGCTGCCCCTACGGCGACTGGTGCGCCATGTTCGCCTCCTTCTGCATCCACTACGCGGATGTGGAGGGAATGCCGCTGGATATGAGCTGCCCCTCCTGGATTGAGGAGCTGCGGGCGCTGAATCTGTACCGCCCGGCCCGTTCCGAGGATCCCCAGCAGCAGTATATCCCCGTTGCCGGTGATCTGGTCTTTTACGACTGGGAGCAGGACGGGATAGCCGACCATGTGGGCCTGGTGGTGCAGGTAACGCCGGCGACGGGCGAGGAAGCGGCCAAGCTCATCACCATGGAAGGAAACGTGGAGGACCGGGTGCAGTATATGAGCTATGCCCTGGATAACCCCACAATTCTGGGCTTCGGCCAGCTGCCGGAGCAGACCTTCTACTGCGGAAAGACGGGCCATGCCCATACGGCGGACTGCGGCGGCGAAGGCGTCTGCCCGCTGGAAGAGCATATCCACAGTGACGCCTGCTTTGCAGAAAAAGAAGCCATGACCTTGACTGCCGCCGGCGAAGACTATACCGTGTCTGTGGTGGCTGGTTCCGGCGCAAAGCTGCCCCAAAATACGGAATTGGCTGTAACGGAGATCGCGGAGGGGTCAGAAGAATACAATACATATTTCCTGCAAGCCGAGGAGGCTGTGCGGAAGGGCGGCGGAACCGACCCGCTTGTGTTTGCCCGCTTCTTTGATGTGCTGCTGATTTCGGACGGTGAACCGATAGAGCCTGCCGCACCGGCATCCGTTTCCATTACCTATGCGGATATGGAAGGGCTGGAAAGCGCGGATTGCCATGCCGTCCACTTTACCGCAGACGGTGTGGAGCTGCTGGAAGCCGCTGCCGAAAAGAGCGAAAACGGGGATGTCAGTATTACCCACATCCAATCCGGCTTTTCTGTGGTGGGCAATGTGGTGACCCAGGCCGGAGAGCGCCCCAGCACCTACGCGGACGCGCCTACCGCCGGTCTTGACCACAATGTCACCTTCATGGTCAAGATCCGGGACAATTGGGTGAAGGTCGGCTCCTGCACATATGACACTTCCGCTGTCGCAGATAGAAATGCATCTGTATCATCGGACGTGCTGCACCAGTACCTTGACAATTACGGCTACGGCACAGAAACCAATCCGGCCGGCACCCTGAAATGCAGCTATGATGACATTTATTTCATTTACTACGCACAGAACGGCGCAGCAACGGATTTTGCACTGGATATTCCAAGCGCTTCTATTGCTGAGGGAGAATACCTCCAGCTTTGGACGGCAAACCAGTCGGCTGCGCAGATCTTCCGCATCTGGAGAGTGGTGGATAATTACTATTTCATCACCCCGCTTTCCAACAGCGGTCTGCATTTGAATTTGGAAAACGGCGGCACAGCTAACGGGACGCGCTTGTGGCTTCACAGTGCGCTTGATGAAGCCAGCTGGTGGGGGATCCGAAACAATGACGACGGAACCGTTTCCTTCTATTCGCGGAAAAAAAGCAGTGCATATATCGATGTAACTGCAAATAACCAGAGCAACGGAACGGTCATTGAGCTCTACGAGGGCGGGGAAGCAAATCGTTGGAAGTTGGTGCAGAAATACGACGAGCAGGAGGTTGTGTCCAGCGGAGACCGCGTCGGCCTGACCGCCGAGAGCAACGGCAATATCGTCTGCTTCTACACCCCCAGCACACCGCTGAACGACCCGAATGCCATCTACACGGCGGAGGAGTTTTCCAAGCTGGGGACCAGCGGCAGCTATTACCTGGGCTGCGACATTACAATAGACCATGTAAACGGCAGTGCGGCAGATATTGGCGACGGTGATTCCACCACGCTGGACCTGAACGGCCACACGATCCACTACAATGTGCCTGCGGCTGAAAGTGCAAACTCGATGGTTTATCTGCACGGCACCGGCTCCCTGACCATTACCGACAGTGGGCAGGCAGTCGAAACCACAGAAGTTGTGACAGACCGACCGCTCTGTGGCAATCTGGCAAGCTACGACAGCAACACAAAAACCCTTGTTTACTACGTTACGAAGTCCAGCCCCAACGGAGACGGCACCACTACCGAAACGCTGGTAAAGCATACGGTAGATCTGACAAATGTGGGCGCAGTTGAAAGCGATACGGCACCGTATCATCTGATATATGTAGCCAACGACGCTGTTTTGAACATCCAGGGCGGACGTTTTACGAATCCCAATGGAAAGCGCGCAATTACTGCTTATGACAAAAGCAGTGTAAATATCGAAGGCGGCTATCTCTGCGGCTGCATGAATTATGGCAATGGAATCGTCGGTGGTGCTGTCCATGTGAACAGTACCGGCGCATTGAATATCAGCGGCGGCGTGATCGCGGCGAACAGGGCGGACAAAGCCGGCGGTGTTTACAAGAACGACGGTACCTTCTCCATGTCAGGCGGTGTGATCTCCGGAAATCAGGTGCCTAATGATGCAAATAACGGCACCGATGGCACCGATTGCCGTGGCGGCGGCGCACAGATCGACAATGCGGAAACGACGATCTCCGGCGGCTATATCACCAACAACCGTCTGGACTACAAATGTGACGCCGTGGGTAATGGCTGCCATTTTGGCGGCGGTGTTACCCAATACAGCGGAACGCTGACAATTTCCGGCGACAGCTTTGTGACTGGCAATTACAGTGCCGAAGCCGGCGGTGGAATCGGCTTCAGCGGTGAAAAGTTCATCATGCTCGGCGGCACCGTGGCGGAAAATGTGGCGCAAACAGCCGAAGGCGGCGGCATCCGCATCCAATCCAGTGAACAGACCTCCCTGATCACCGGCGGCTATATCACCAACAACCGCACCAATTCCATGCATGACTGGGGCGGCGGCGGCATCTTCCTGGCGCAGAATAATTCTCTGCAGATTCTGAACGCGGTGTTCCAGCAAAACAGTGCCGACGGCTTCGGCGGCGGTGTGGGCGGCTGCTCCACCGGCCAGATCGTGGCGGTAGATAACACTGTAGGCGGCGTGGCCATCTTTGATAACCACGCAAACGGGCAAACCATGTCCGGCAGCGACGGCGTAGCAAACAGCAAGCAGGACGATTTGACTGCGCGGTCCAATGAAGTCTTTATGACCAACGGCTATGACGACTTCTTCTGCGCCCTGAATAGCGCCGTGGCTGGCACCATGCTGGGCGACGGTGCGGAAAACTGGCACGGCAGCTGCGACTATGAGGCGATTGACATTGGAAAGGAGCGAGTTGTAACTGCCAACAAGATGATGGGTCTGAACGCAAGCCCCGCGGATGCAGATAAACAAACGGCAATCCAGCAAGGAACCGTGTTTGTCTCCGGCAACTACTCCCAGACTCACGGCGGCGGCATCATGTCCAACGGTATTCTGATTCTTGGCCAGGCAAAGGATATCACCCTCAGTCCCGGCCTGGAAATTGAAGTATACAAGGCTTTCAAGGATGCAAATGGCAACGAAATCGATCAGCAGCCGGGGCAGTTCCAGTTCCTTTTACAGGATGAAAACAACAAAACCATTGCCACGGTGTCCAATAATGCTTATGGCATGGTATTGGCCGAGCAGGACTACACCCAAGCCGGAACCTATACCTACTATCTGAAGGAACAGCCTGGCAGCAATCCACTGATCGCCGATGACAGCACTGTGTATCAGATCACGGTGACCGTCGATACCGACATAAAAATGCTGAATCTCAGCGGGAATCAGTCCATGACCATCACTTATTATGTGGTAACGGACATTCAAGTCAGTCTCAGCAGCGGAGCTGGAACGGTTTCGACGGCAACCAGCAGTATCGGTTCCACCAACCACCGTGCCACGGTGGTGATCGGCAAAGACGGCGGCAAAGCCTTCACCAACACCATGAAAGAAAAACCGCTTTATTTCCGCATTACCAAGTTGAACGGCCACACCAATGAATCGCTGCAGTTTGTGGAGTTCACGCTGAAGGATGAAGACGGCAATATAGTTACTTCCGGCAAGACGGATAAGGACGGTCATGTCGGCCTGCAGATTGAAAAGGGCAAGAGCTATCGTCTTTACGAAACCACATATAAAGACTTCATGCCAGCCGGGCCGTGGATTCTGGAAGTTGACACGGACGGTAACGTGACGATTTATGACACGACCACCGCCGCAGACGGCAGTATAAGCAAATCCGGTGAAGGCACAGTCTGCAAAAAAGAGGAAAAGGACGTTGCCGTCTATTACGATCACAGGATCATCAACCTGATTGGCGGATATGAATTGCCCGAGACCGGCGGGGCCGGTGCTCTGACGTATGCTTTGGGCGGCCTGCTGCTGATGGCAGCGGCGGGATGCTCTTTGGTATATTACCACTCCAAACGCAGGAAGGGGGATTCGCCGTCTTCCTGATGCGCAGCACTCTCGTACCCATTCTTCGAAAAAAGAGAGAAAGGAAACCAAACCTATGAAGTATGTTCGTAAATCCCTTGCCCTGCTGCTGGCCCTGATCCTGGTGCTGGCCCTGGGCGGAACTGCATTTGCAGAGGGCGAGACCGGCAGCATCACCATCAACGATGCCGTCGTTGGCCAGACTTACACCATCTATCAGATTCTCGATCTGGAAAGCTATGATGCATCTGCCAATGCCTACTCCTACAAGGCCACAACCGCATGGAACACTTTCATCAACAGCAGTGAAATCAAGGGCACCTATGTTGAGGTGGACGGTCAGGGCTATGTGACCTGGAAGAATGGCGCTGACGCCGCCGCTTTTGCCAAGGCCGCCCAGAAGTACGCCAAGGACAACAGCATTGCCAACCAGGGCAGCGTGACCGCCGCTACCACCCCTGTGAGCTTTACTGATCTGAAGCTGGGCTACTACCTGGTGGACACCACCCTGGGCACCCTCTGCTCTCTGGATACCACCAACCCCAACGTGGTGATGGAGGAGAAGAACGAGGTTCCTGCCAACGAAAAGTCTGTTGAGGAAGACAGCAAAGTTGTTACTGGAGATGCATGGGGCAAGACCAACGACGCCGACATCGGCCAGACTGTGAACTTCAAGAGCGTCATCACCGCCCAGGCCGGCGCGGAGAACTATGTGTTCCACGACAAAATGTCTACCGGCCTGACCTACACCGGCGTGACCGGTATTACGCTGAACGACACCACTGTGGATGCCGCCAACTACACCGTCGTGACCACAGGCCTGACTGACGGCTGCACCTTTGAGGTCCGCTTCACTCAGGCATTCTGCGACACGTTGAAGGCCAACGATCAGATCGTCGTCAGCTACACCGCCACCCTGAATGAGAACGCCGTTATTGCCGGTGAGGGCAACCCCAACACCAGCAAAGTCAGCTACGGCGACAGCAGCAACACTAAGTACACCCCCGACAGCCAGACCAAGACCTACACCTGGGACGTGGATGTGTTCAAGTACACCATGAACGGCGAGACCGAAACGGCCCTGGCCGACGCAACCTTTACCCTGAGCAAGAACGCTGACGGCTCCAGCCCCATCGCACTGGTCTCTAAGGGCAACAACGTGTACCGGGTGGCCAAGACCGGCGAGACCGGCACTGTCACGGAGATCACCACCGACGCCACCGGCAAGTTCACCATCCAGGGCCTGGACGCGGATACTTACTACCTGACCGAGACTGCGGCTCCTGCTGGTTACAATAAGCTGGCCGGTGCCGTCACCATCACCATTGGTGAAAACGGCGTGGTCAACGCCACCGCCGAGGCTCCCCAGGGTGTGAATGAAGTCAAGGTTCTGAACCAGTCCGGCACCGAGCTGCCCTCCACCGGCGGCATGGGCACCACTCTCTTCTATGTGCTGGGTTCCGTGCTGGTTCTGTGCGCGGTAGTGCTGCTGGTCACCAGAAAGCGCATGAGCAATAAGGGCTGATTTGGCAGCCTGTCCCTGCAAAGGCAAAAAGCAATTCCCGCTGTAGGCGCCGGGGGGGAGGAGACTCCCCCGGCCCGCAGCGGCAAGGAGAACCCAATATGAAGAAAAAAGGCAATCATCTCATTACAATATTGTTGGTTTTGATCTTCCTCCTTGGGCTGTCCTTGCTGCTGTACCCTGCCGTCAGCGATTACTGGAACTCCAAGCACCAGACCCGGGCCATCGCGGTCTATTCCGAGGAAGTCTCCGGCCTGGACAAGGAGCAGTATCAGGCCCTTTGGGCAGAGGCTGCCGCTTATAACGCCTCCCTTCGGGAGCGGGACAATGCCTACCAGCTGACAGAAGAACAGAAAGCGGCCTATGAACAGCTGCTGAATGTTTCCGGCCTGGGCATTATGGGCTATATTGAGATCCCCAGTATTGACTGCTCCCTGCCCATCTACCACGGCACGGAGGAATCGGTGCTGCAAATTGCCATCGGCCACCTGGAATGGTCCAGCCTGCCTGTGGGCGGCGAGAGCACCCACTGCGTCCTCTCCGGCCACCGGGGACTGCCCAGCGCCAAGCTGTTCACCAATCTGGACAAACTGCAGGAGGGGGACGTGTTCCTGCTCCGGGTGCTGGATGAGGTGCTGACCTATGAGGTGGATCAGATCCTGATTGTGGAGCCCCAGGAGATTGCAGCCCTGCAGATCACCGAAGGGGAGGATTACTGCACCCTGGTGACCTGCACCCCCTACGGCATCAACAGCCACCGGCTGCTGGTCCGGGGGCATCGGATCGAGAACGCCCCGGAGGCCAGGCTGGTTCGCGTGACGGCGGACGCGGTGCAGATTGAGCCGCTGCTGGTGGCTCCCATTGTGGCCCTGCCCATGCTGCTGCTGCTTTTGATCCTGTTGCTGCTGCCAAAGCGGCCAAAGAATGATAACGGAGGTTACGCCGATGAAGAAATATAAATCCTTGGCTGCCCTGCTGCTGGGCTTCCTATTGTCGGCGGCGCTGTTTCCAATGCAGGCACTGGCGGCAGGGAGCATTGACTTAAACCGGGACGCCAGCCTTACCATTACCGAGAAGTATGGAGAGACGCCCTTATCCGGGGTGCGCTTTGACCTCTATCTGGTCTCCACCGTGGATGAAACAGGAGAGCTGACACCGGAGCCCGCCTTTGAAAAATACGCCGCGGAGCTGGACATTCGCGGCCAGAACGACAGCGCCTGGCAGGCACTGGCGGAAAAGCTGGAGCGGGAGCTTCTGCTGGGGAATCTGGGCTTGCTCTTACCGGCGGATTTCGCCGTCACCGGGGAGCAGGGCAGGGCCAGCTTCCCCTCTCCCGGGAGGAAACTGACCCTGGGCCTGTATCTGGTCCCGGGGACCCGGATAGAAAAAGAGGGCTATGTCTATTCCACGGCCCCCTTCTTTGTCCTGCTGCCGGCGCTTGATAAAGAGAGCAACACTTGGGATTACGCCCCTGCGGCCATGGCCAAGCCCGGTAAAAACCCGGTGCTGGTGGATTTTGAGGTCATCAAAATCTGGAAGGACGACTGCCACAAGGACCAGCGCCCCCAGAGCATCACCATTTCGCTGCTCTGTGACGGGAAGGTGGATGATACCATTACCCTGCCTTACAACGGCGCATGGAAGTACACCTGGCCGCCCAAAGATGCAAACCACATTTGGACGGTTACGGAGGTAAAGCTCCCCGGCTATCAGGAGCCGGAGGTTCAGCAGGTGGGAAACAGCTTCATCGTCACCAACACCTGCAGCAAACCGGGCACACCGGTTGAGCCGGGAAAGCCCATCCTGCCCCAGACCGGGCAGCTCTGGTGGCCGGTGCCTGTGCTGCTGGCGGCGGGCCTGCTGTTTGTAGTCATCGGCCTGATTTGCCGGAGGGGTGCCCACCATGAGCCGTAAGAGGAAAGGCGGCTTATGGATTACGCTGGGGCTGCTACTGATTGTGGCGGCCCTTTCCCTCGTCTGCTATAATCTGTACGACGCGCTGCGGGCGGAACAATCGGCCTGGCAGATCATGAACAGTCTGGAGGTGGCTTCGGCGGAGGATAGCCGGATATCCGCCCCGGCGGAAGCCTCCGAACAAGCGGCGTTGCCTCAGGAGCCTGTTTTGGAAGCACAGATGGAGATGCCGGTGAAAACCGTTGACGGGATTGAAATCGTGGGCATCCTGCGTATCCCGGCCCTTGAATTGGAGCTGCCCATTATCAGCCAATGGAGTTACCCCGATCTGCAAACCGCCCCCTGCCGCTACAGTGGGTCGGCGTATCTGAACAATCTGATCCTTTGCGGGCACAACTATTCCTCCCATTTTGGCAGACTGAAGGAGCTGCGGGAGGGGGACATTGTCACCTTTACGGATATGGACGGCAATCTGTTTACCTATGAGATGGCGGAGCGAGAGACCCTGATGCCAACGTCCGTAGAGGAGATGACCAGCGGCGACTGGGATCTGACGCTGTTCACCTGCACCGTGGGCGGGCAAAGCCGGGTGACCGTTCGCTGCACGCTGGTCGGGGGGGAAGCCGGAACCAATGCCGGCCCGATAGACAAGAAATAAACCGGAAACAACAGTGCCTACCGATTCTTTGCGATCGGTGGGCACTGTCGTTCCAATAATGATTGCCGAATTTGGACACACCTTGCCGGAATAAAATGAAGCGAGGTGAGATGATGCTGGAAGCTGCGTTTTTACTATTGATGAACAGCCTGCTGCTGATGCTGCGCATTGCGCCGGGGGACTCCTTTCCCAAGCCCCTGAGCCGGGAGGAGGAAGAAAAATATCTGGAGCGCTGGGGCCAGGGAGATATTGAAAGCCGGAACATCCTTGTGGAGCACAACCTGCGCCTGGTGGCCCATATTATCAAGAAGTATTTCACCCAGAGCGAGGATATAGAAGATCTGATCTCCATCGGCACCATTGGGCTGATCAAAGGGATCAACACCTACAAGCCGGAAAAAGGCGTGCGCCTGGCCACTTATGCCAGCAGATGCATTGAGAATGAGATTCTGATGCACTTTCGGGCCAATAAAAAGTCGGCGGGGGATTTGAGCCTTTCTGACGCACTGGATGTGGACAGCGAGGGCAATGGCCTGTCGGTGATGGATGTGGTGGCCACGGAGGAGGATCTGGCCGACACACTGGGCAGCCAGGAGCTTTGCGGCAGCCTGAGAAGCTGCATCGCGGGAACGCTGGATGCGCGGGAGGCGCAGATTATACAGCTTCGCTATGGCCTGGACGGCAAGGCGCCCCGGACCCAGCGGGAGACGGCAAAGCTCTGCGGCATCAGCCGAAGCTATGTATCCCGCCTGGAAAAGCGGGCGCTGGAAAAGCTGCGCGCGGCCCTGGGGGAGGATGCTTCGCCTTTCTGAAAGGCCTATGTACGGGAAAAGGGGCAAAGAAAATTCTGGCGGCACTTGACAGTGGCATTGGATTGTGATAAAACGGGCACAAAGCAGGGGAGCTTGCACGGCAGGCTGAGAGGAAGCAATCGGCTTCGACCCTTACACCTGATGCGGATAATGCCGCCGTAGGAAAGTATAGTTTGTTTTTTTACGGAGGCGTGCGTCAGGCGCCTCCTGTTTTTTTCGAAAAGATGGAAAATCTCTGGGAAAGGAGTGACAACGGAATCCCGAATGGTTCGGGCGGATAGAAGGGGAGCGCCTTGTATCTTGTATGACAGCGATGGGAAGCCGTGTTCCGGCGTGAGAGGGGCCCAGTGAGGCCCGACCGAAATTCTCAAAGCGGCAGAAGTGGCCGCATATTCTTTGAGAACGCCGCTGTTATCGCCGTTCTCACTTTGTAAAGGAGATTGAATCAAATGAAATCAGAACAGACCAAGAAGCTTTGCCTTGCCGGTATTCTCTGCGCCGTGGCTGTTGTGGGCAGCCTGTTTTCCTTCCCCGTGCTGGGCAGCCGCTGCGCCCCGGTGCAGCACACGGTGAACATCCTCTGCGCGGTGGTCCTGGGCCCCTGGTATGGGGTGCTTGTGGCCTTCTGCGCCAGCCTCATCCGCAATCTGCTGGGCCTGGGCAGCCTGATGGCCTTCCCCGGCAGTATGCTGGGCGCGCTGCTGTGCGGCATCGCTTTCTGGAAAACGAAGAATGTACCCCTGACCCTGGTGGCCGAAGTGCTGGGCACCGGCATTCTGGGCGGCCTCTGCGCCTGGCCGGTGGCGATCCTGTTCATGGGCGAGAGCGCGGGAGATGTTGCCTTCTACGCCTATATTGTACCCTTCCTCATTTCCACCGTGGGCGGCGCCATCATTTCCGCCTTCCTGATCGCCGCGCTGCAGAAAACCGGGCTGATCAAAAAGGCAACCGCATAAGCAAAAGGAGAAAACCATGCTTGGAGAAATGCTGGAAAACGTCCGCAAGAGCTGCCCGCTGATCCACAATATCACCAACTATGTCACCGTCAACGACTGCGCTAACATCCTGCTGGCCTGCGGCGCGTCGCCCATTATGGCCGACGACGTGGACGAGGCGGAGGAGATCAGCACCCTCTGCGCCGGAACCAACATTAACATCGGCACGCTGAACCAGCGCACCATTCCCGCCATGCTGAAAGCCGGCAAGCAGGCTGTGGCTCTGGGTCACCCGGTGGTACTGGACCCGGTGGGGGCGGGGGCATCCCGGCTCCGTACCGCCACCGCCTTCCGGCTGCTGGAGGAAGTTCCCTTCAGCGTAATCCGGGGCAATGTGTCGGAGATCAAGACCCTGGCCAACGGTCAGGGCACCACCAAGGGCGTGGACGCCGATGTGGCGGATAAGGTGACGGAGGAGAATCTGCCGGAGGCGGTGGCCTTTGTCAAGGCATTTGCCCGGCGCACCGGGGCCGTGATCGCCATGTCCGGCGCCATCGACATTGTGGCCGACGGGGAGCGGGCCTACTGCATCTACAACGGCCACCCCATGATGGGCAGCATCACCGGCACTGGCTGCCAGCTTTCGGCGCTGACGGCGGCCTATGTGACGGCAAACCCGGCGCACAGGCTGGAAGCCGCTGCTGCGGCGGTCTGCGCCATGGGGGTGTGCGGGGAGATTGCCCACGGCCGACTGAGCCCCATGGACGGCAATGCCAGCTACCGCAATTATATTATTGACGCCATATACCACCTGGACGGGAAGACCCTGGAGCACCGGGCCAGATACAAAATACTTTAACGAGGTCAAAGCCATGGAGTGCAGAAAAGAGAACATGCTGCTCTATGCCGTTACGGACAGGGCATGGACAGGCCGGCAGAGCCTGATGGAGCAGGTGGAATGTGCCCTGAAAGGCGGGGCCACCTGTGTACAGCTGCGGGAAAAGGAGCTGGATGAAGCCGCCTTTCTGGAGGAAGCCATCCAGATGAAGCAGCTGTGCGCCAAGTACGGCGTGCCCTTCATTGTCAACGACAATGTGGAGATTGCCATTAAGTGCGGCGCGGACGGGGTACATGTGGGCCAGTCGGACATGGAGGCCGGTCACGTGCGGGAACTGGTAGGCGATCAGATGATGATCGGCGTTTCGGCCCGCACCGTGGAGGAGGCGCTGGCAGCCCAGGCGGCCGGGGCCGACTATCTGGGCGTGGGGGCCATGTTCTCCACCTCCACCAAGCTGGACGCCCATGTGCTGAGCCATCAGACTTTGAAGGACATCTGCGCCGCTGTGCGCATCCCGGTGACGGCCATCGGCGGCATCAACGAGGAGAATCTGATGCGCCTGGCCGGGTCCGGGGTGGACGGGGTTGCCCTGGTGTCCGCCATTTTTGCCGCGGAGGACATTGAAGCGGCCTGCCGGCGGCTGAAGGCCATGTCGGAAGCGATGGTGGCCGGGTGATCAAAGGGGCCATTTTCGATGTGGACGGCACACTGCTGGACTCCATGGGCGTTTGGGACACCATCGGCGAGGATTATCTCCGCTCCCTGGGCTATGAGCCACGAGAGAAGCTGAACGAGAAGTTCCGCACCATGAGCATCCGGGAAGCGGCGGCATATTACATCAGCGAATACGGCGTGCCCCTGACGGTGGAAGAAATTTGCAGCCAGGTCAATGGCTGGATTGAGCGCTTCTACCGGGAGGAGGCCCAGCTGAAGCCCGGCGCCGCCGGCTTTGTAAAGCGGCTTTATGACGCGGGGGTGAAGCTGGTCATTGCCACGGCTACCGACGATTTCCTGGTGGAGGCCGCCCTGGAGCGCTGCGGGGTGATGGGGTATTTCTCCGGCCTGATCACCTGCACCCATGTGAACCAGGGCAAGGACCGGCCCGACGTTTACCGGGCGGCCATGGAGTCCATCGGCACAAGCCGGGAGAACACGGTGGTTTTTGAGGATTCCCTCAAGGCGCTGCGCACGGCCCGGGAGGACGGTTTTCTCACCGTAGGCGTCTGCGACCGTTTTGAGCGGGAACAGGCCGGGCTTGCAGCCCTGGCGGATTATTACATAAGCGACTATTCCCGTTGCGAGGAGTTCTGGAAGTTCGCGCTGGCATAAGCCAGGCGCTTCATGTAAACGTTGATTCAGCGTCTACAAGCGGCAGACCGGGGGCACCACTCTCTGCCGCTATACAAAAGTAATGCGAAAAGGAGAAAGACGATGAGAACAGCATTATCTATCGCGGGCAGTGATTCCTGCGGAGGCGCCGGCATTCAGGCAGATATCAAAACCATGACCTTGAATGGTGTCTATGCCATGAGCGCAATCACCGCGCTGACGGCACAGAACACAACCGGCGTCAGAGACATTATGGAAGCAAGCCCCAGATTTCTGGAGCAGCAGCTGGACGCGGTGTTTGAGGATATCTTCCCGGATTCAGTAAAGATCGGGATGGTGTCCTCAGTGGAGCTGATCCGCGCTATCGCGGGGAAACTGCGGCAGTATGAGGCCCGGAACATCGTGGTGGACCCGGTGATGGTGGCCACCAGTGGGGCAAGGCTCATCCAGGAAGAGGCCATCCAGACCCTGACAAAGGAACTGCTGCCCTTGGCTACGGTGGTCACCCCCAACGTGCCGGAGGCGGAGATCCTGGCCGGCATGGAGATTCATACCAAAGAAGATATGGAGACTGCCGCCAAAAAGATCGGGGACAGCTTCGGCTGCGCGGTGCTGCTGAAAGGCGGCCACAGCGTCAACGACGCCAACGACCTGCTGTATGCCCGGGGGAGCTCCCGCTGGTTTGATGGCAAGCGCATCGACAACCCCAACACCCACGGCACCGGCTGCACCTTGTCCAGCGCCATCGCCGCCAACCTGGCCAAGGGCTTTACGCTGGAGCAGGCGGTGAAACGGGCCAAGGACTACATCTCCGGGGCTCTGGCCGCCATGCTGAATCTGGGCGCCGGCAGCGGCCCCATGAACCACGCCTTTGATTTGCAGGGCGAATTTGCAAAGGAGGCGGAGTGAAATGCAGGAAAAACGTACCTCCGTCTTTGAAAACGGTTTGATTTGGTTCGGCGCGGCGGTAAGCATCGCCGAGATTCTCACTGGCACCTATTTTGCGTCCCTGGGCTTTGGCAGGGGACTGGCAGCCATTGTCCTGGGCCATATCATTGGCTGCGCTATGCTGTTCGCCGCCGGCCTCATCGGCGGCAAGGCCCGCCGCAGCGCCATGGAAACGGTGAAGATAAGCTTTGGTCAGAAGGGCAGTTTGCTGTTCGTGGTGCTGAACATCATCCAGCTGGTGGGCTGGACAGGCATTATGATCTTTGACGGCGCTCTGGCCGCCAATGGCGTATGGGCCCTGGGGAACTGGCTCTGGTGCCTGGTGATCGGCGGGCTGATTGTACTGTGGATTTTGATCGGCATTGAAAATCTGGGCAAGATAAACACCGTAGCCATGGGCGCCCTGTTTGTCCTTACCATTATGCTCAGCTTTGTGATCTTCGGCAAGGGCACCATGCACGCCGTCAGCGACGAGGGGATGAGCTTCGGCGCGGCGGTGGAGCTTTCTGTTGCCATGCCCCTGTCCTGGCTGCCCCTGATCAGCGACTATACAAGGGAAGCGGAAAAGCCCGTGAAGGCCACCGCTGCCAGCGCCATCGTCTACGGTCTGGTCAGCTGCTGGATGTACCTGATCGGCATGGGGGCCGCCATCTTCACCGCCGAGAGCGACATTGCCCAGATCCTGCTGAAGGCCGGCCTGGGCGTTGCCGGACTGCTGATCGTGGTGTTCTCCACCGTCACCACCACCTTCCTGGATGCCTGGTCCGCCGGTATCTCCAGCGAGTCGGTGCATGAAGGGATCAAGGGCAAGTGGGTGGCTGTGGCCGCCGCTGTTTTGGGCACGGCAGGCGCAATTTTCCTGCCTCTGTATGATATTACGGATTTCCTGTACTTCATCGGCTCTGTTTTTGCCCCCATGATCGCCATTCAGATTGCCGACTTCTTCATCCTCAAGCAGGATGTCAGCGGCCGGGGCGTCAGCGTGAAGAACCTGATGATTTGGCTGCTGGGCTTCGTGGTCTACCGGCTGCTGATGGGTGTGGACATCATCGTGGGCAACACCCTGCCGGACATGATCATCACCATTGCATTGTGCCTGTTGGCAGCCAAATTTGAGAAAAAGAGCGTGTAACAGCATGAGAAGATGCGTCATCATCGGCGGGGCGGAGATCGCCCGCTACGATGAAGTGAAAAGCTACCTGCGGGCGGGGGACTATGCCATCTACTGCGACAGCGGCCTGCGCCACCGGGAGGCTCTGGGCCTTGCGCCGGACTTGATTATCGGGGATTTCGACTCCCACCCGGACCCCCATCTGCCGGTGGAGACCATCACCCTGCCCTGTGAGAAGGACGACACGGACACGGTCTACGCCGTGAAGGAGGCCCTGAAGCGGGACTTTGAGGACTTTTTGCTGATTGGCGTGGTGGGGGGCAGGCTTGACCATTCCCTGGGAAATGTGTCCATTTTGCTGCACCTGGATTCCCTGGGCAAGCGGGGAGTAATTGTGGACGACTATTCCGAGATGGAGATTGTCTCCCGCCATGCCGCGGAGGTAGGGCCGGAATATCCTTTCTTCTCCCTGCTGAACATCAGCGGCGCCGCCCGGGGGATTACTTTGGAAAATGCAAAATACCCCCTGAGGGACGCGGAAATTTGCTGCGACTACCAGTATGGCGTCAGCAATGAACCCCTGCCGGGGAAGACGGCGCGGATTTGCCTGAAGGAAGGCCGGCTGCTTCTGATCCGGGTAAGGAGTGAATAACGATAAAACCTGAAACAGCTTCGGCTATTTGTGCCGAAGCTGTTTTTGCATACGATTCCCCTTGCGAAAAAGGGCGGTATCGATTATAATAACTTGTCAGTTACGCGCATTTTATGTGCGGACTGTGTATCAGTGCCTGAAAAGAGGTAAACTATGAAGGATAACAAAAAGAGTAACAGAGGTCACGCTCTGCGCGTTTTTGGGATCATACTGATCGATATATGCCTGATCAACCTGGCGGCCTTTGTGGCTGTGATGCTGCGGATGGAGCTGGACTACGCCGATGCTGCCACCCATGGCTTCCTGCATACACTCAGGCTCTGCTGTGTCCCCGGGACCCTGGCGGCCCTGCTGATGTTCAAGGTGTTCGGGCTTTACAGCAGCGCCTGGGAATATGCCGGGGAGCGGGAGCTGATTTCCATCGCCTTTGCCTCCCTCTGCGCGTCGGCGCTGTACTACTCCATCGTGCGTATTATGGACTGCCCCTTCCCCAGAAGCTTTCCCTTTATCTATATGATGGTGCTGATGCTGGCCATCGGCGCCTCCCGGGTGGCTTACCGCCAGGCCCGCAGGGAGTTGATTGCACGCAATGCCGCCAGGGCCGGCTCACTGCGGCGCACCATGCTCATTGGCGCCGGGGACGGCGCGGTGCTGGTGATCCGGGAACTGGAAAACAACCGCCACGCCAAAAACCGGGTGGTCTGCCTCATTGATGACGACCCGGCCAAGAAGGGCCACCGGGTTCGTGGCGTGAAGGTGGTGGGCGGCAGGGAGAAAATCCTGGACGCGGCCAAGAAATATGCCGTTGAGGACATCATCTTCTGCATTCCTTCCGCCAGCAAAGAAGTGCGCAATGAGATTCTGGAAATTTGCAGCCAGACCGGGGCGGAGCTGAAAACCCTGCCCTCTCTGGACAAGCTGATTAACGGGGAAGTGACCCTGACCCAGATCAAGTCCGTCAGCATTGAGGATCTGCTGGGCCGCACCCAGGTACATACCGACAACGCGGCCATCCGGGACAAGGTCCAGGGCAAGGTGGTTCTGGTCACCGGCGGCGGCGGCTCCATCGGCAGCGAGCTTTGCCGTCAGCTGGCGGCCCTGTCCCCCCGGCGGCTGGTGATCTTTGATATTTACGAAAACAATGCCTATGACATCCAGATGGAGCTGAAACGGCGCTATCCGGCGCTGGACCTGGTGGTGCTGATCGGCTCCGTCCGGGAAGAGCGGCGGGTTCGGGATGTGTTTGAAACCTACCGGCCCGATGTGGTCTGCCACGCGGCGGCCCACAAGCATGTGCCTCTCATGGAGGACAGCCCTGCCGAAGCCATCAAGAACAACGTGTTCGGTACATACAACGTGGCCAAGGCTGCGGGAGATTACGGCACGGGGCTGTTTATCCTCATCTCCTCCGACAAGGCGGTGAACCCCACCAATGTGATGGGCGCCTCCAAGCGGGTATGCGAGATGGTGGTGCAGTCCATGAACGGGCAGAATAACACTAAATATATCGCGGTGCGCTTCGGCAACGTGCTGGGCAGCAACGGCAGTGTGATCCCTCTGTTCAAAAAGCAGATCGCTGAGGGCGGCCCGGTTACCGTTACGGACAAGCGGGTCACCCGTTTCTTCATGACCATCCCGGAGGCGGTCTCCCTGATTCTGCAGGCCGGGGCCTATGCCGAGGGCGGCGAGGTGTTCGTGCTGGATATGGGAGAGCCGATCCGCATTGACGATATGGCCAGGAAGATGATCCGTCTCAGCGGCTTTGAGCCGGATGTGGACATCAAAATCGAATACACCGGGCTGCGGCCGGGGGAGAAGCTCTATGAGGAGCTGCTGCTGAAATCCGAGGGCCTGCAGAAAACGGACAACAAGCTGATCTATATCGGCCACCAGGTGATGTATACGCCGGATGAGATTGAAGAAAAGCTGGAAACCCTCCGCGGCGTGCTGTACGCGCCCAATGCCCAGGTTCGTGACTGCATGCTGAATATCATCAAGGAACCGGCCGACAGAATGTATGAACCCATCCCCGGCGCCGTGAATCCCAAGGATGTGATCGAAGTCTGACTTCTTTCGCCCTGTCAGAAACCGCATATAAAAACGGGAAGGAAAGAGCGAATCATGCTGAACACCATATACACCGGCTTTGCAAACCTGATCGGCGGCATCAGTAACGTGATGTACAGCTATCTGCTGATTATTCTGCTGCTGGCCGTGGGCCTGTACTTTACTTGCAGGGGCAAGTTCCTCCAGCTGCGTATGCTGCCGGAATCCCTCCGTGTGGCCACCGAGAAGCCCGGCAGCACCGGCGCGGTGTCCTCCTTTGAGGCGCTGATGGTCTCCACCGCCAGCCGTGTGGGCACGGGCAATATCGTGGGTGTGGCCAACGCCATCGCCACCGGCGGCTACGGCGCGGTGTTCTGGATGTGGGTGATTGCCATTGTGGGCGCGGCCTCCGCCTTTGTGGAGAGCACCCTGGCCCAGATTTATAAGAAGAAGGATGAAAACGGCGGCAGCTACGGCGGCCCCTCCTACTACATCCAGGCGGCGCTGAAGAGCAGGGCTCTGGGCGTAGTGTTCGCCATTGCCCTGATTGCCACCTATGCGGTGGGCTTCAATATGCTCTGCGCCTTTAACCTGATTGACAGCCTTTCCGGCTACGGCTTCTATGCCGCGGCGCAGACGACGCTGCTGGGCCGTGATGTGAACCTGGCGGCCCTGATCGGCGGCGCGCTGCTGGCACTGCTGGTGGCCTACTGCATTTTCGGCGGCGGCAAGCGTATCGTGAAGGTCACCGGTGTTCTGGTGCCGGTGATGGGTGTGCTGTACATCCTGATGGCTCTAGTAGTGGTGCTGCTGAATCTGGGCAACATCCCCGCTGTTTTTGCCAACATCTTCCGGGAGGCCTTTAACTTCAAGGCCATCTTCGGCGGCGCGGTGGGCTTCGGTTCCTCCGCCATCATGCAGGGCGTGAAGCGGGGCCTTTACTCCAACGAGGCCGGCGTAGGCTCCGCCCCCAATGCGGCCGCGGCGGCGGATGTGTCCCACCCGGTAAAGCAGGGCCTGGTGCAGATGCTGTCGGTTTTTATCGACACGCTGCTGATCTGTACGGCCACGGCCCTGATGGCCCTCAGTTCCGGCATTGTTCCCTCCGTGGAGCTGAAGGGCGCCCTCTTTGTCCAGACCGCTCTGGCCCAGACCTTCGGCGCTGTGGGCCCCTACTTCATCAGTGTGGCGCTGCTGCTGTTTGCCTTTACCACGCTGCTGGGCAATCTGTTCTACTGCGAGGGCGCGCTGAACTACATCTCCCGGCGGAAGGTGAGCAGAAAGGCCATGACGGTGTTTAATCTCTGTGCTGTGGTGGTCATCTTCCTGGGCGCGCAGATGCAGTTTGGCCTGGTTTGGGACCTGGCGGATGTGCTGATGGGCATTATGGCGCTGATCAACCTGCCGGTGATCGTCGTCCTGGGCGGCACGGCCATGCGCGCGCTGGAGGACTACGTGGCCCAGCGGAAGGCCGGCAAGGACCCCCGGTTCAAGGCCGCTTCCATCGGATTGAAGGAACAGACCGATTTCTGGAACTGAAAAAGACATATTGCAGGAGCGCTTCGCCGTTGGCGATGCGCTCCTGCTGTATATGAGGCTGTACTTGAAATCGTAACAAATCAGTGCTATAATACAACATCAATACAAGTCTTAGGAAAGGAAGAAGCTGAGATTTGAAGAAGAAAATCGCCTGGATTCTGTGCATGATCGGCCTTTGCCTCGTGCTTTATACCATTGTCGTGTCCCGGATGGAGAGCAGCACCAATGTGATCTTCGGCGGGGCGGAGGGCGCCTATGTCAAGTCTGACAGTGTGACCTTCATGGATATGAACGCCACACCCACCCCGGAGCCTACGGTGGATATCTGGCCCCAGCTGACCCAGTCCGACTTTGAGGAGAACAACTACCTGCGTATTGTGAACAACGATAACCTGATCTCCTCCGCCTTTGAGCCCACTTCCGTTGCAAGGATCAGCTCCACCCGTTACATGATGTTTGACGCGGAGTACCTGCCCTATCTGGACGCCTTTATCGAGGCCATCAATGAGGCGGGCTTTGACGTCTATGTAGCCGGGGCTTACCGCTCCTATTCCTACCAGAACCGCCTGTTCAACTCCAAGGCCAGCCAGATTGCCTATGAAATGGCGGGGGGCAGGGAAGTGGATTATACCGACCCCATTTATCAGGAGGCGGTGGAGGAGGCAAAGCTCATTACGGCCTTCCCCGGCAGCAGCGAGCATCAGCTGGGCCTGGCGGTGGACCTGCTGGACAAAAACTATTCCCGCATGGTGTACAGCGAAATGAACCAGGAGTTCTTCGCCTGGCTGGATGAGCACTGCGCCGAGTATGGCTTCATCAAGCGCTATCCCACCCGTAAGCTGCTGCTGACCGGCTGGGACGAGCCATGGCACTACCGCTATGTGGGCAAGGAAGCCGCCACCTTTATTATGGAGCAGGGCATTTGCTATGAAGAGTTCTATGCCCATTATTTCCCCGATTTCCAATATTGATCTTTTTGTGGCAGGGCATAGGCGCCCTGCCACAAAATATGTGCCCGTCTGCGGAAAAAAGAGCTTGCAATTGCCAGCATATGGTGGTATCATTGCAATGTAAGCATTATGGTATTTCCAGAGTGGGTTCCGACCCACTCTTTTTTGCGAGACTTTTTGACTATGTATGCGAAAGTGAGAAGAACATGAGCAAAATAACCGATAGGGTCTGGGCCCTTGCAAAGCCGGTGGTGGAGGAAGCGGGCTGCACGCTTTGGGACGTGGAATACGTCCGGGAGGCGGGAAGCTGGTATCTCCGGGTGTTCATCGACAAGGAGGGCGGCGTCAGCATCAATGACTGCGAGGCTATCAGCCGCAGACTGGATCCCATCCTGGACGAGGAAGACCCCATTCCTGACAGCTATGTGTTTGAAGTGGGCTCTGCCGGGGCGGAGCGGGAGCTGAAGCGTCCCGGGGATTTTCAGCAGTTCATGGGCAGCCAGGTGGAGGTTCGCCTTTACCAGCCCCTGAATGGCAGCAAGGTGTTTGTGGGCACGCTGGCCGGCTATGACAACGGCGATGTGACCGTGACAGTAGGTAAAAATGATATGCGCTTTCTCAAGGCCCAGGTGGCCCTGGTAAAGCTGCATGTATCAATATAAGAGGTATAAAAGGACGGAGTTTGAGAAATGAACGCAGAATTTTTTGAGGCAGTTGCGGATATTGAGGCTGAAAAGGGCATACCCAAGGCCTATATGTATGACAAGATCAAGCAGGCTATGCTGGCCGCTTTTCGCCGTGACAACCCGGAGTGCGAGGACAATGTGGAGATCATTCTGGATGAGGATAAGAAGCGGATTGACATGAATGTCAACAAGCTCATCGTGGATGAGGTTCAGGACCCCAGCCATGAGATCATTCTGGAAGCTGCCAAGAAGATCAGCCGCCGGGCCAAGGTGGGCGATATGATCGGCGTACCGGTGGAGACCAAGAAGTTTGGCCGCATTGCCGCCCAGGCTGCAAAGCAGGTCATCATCCAGGGCATCCGCGAGGCCGAGCGGGGCATTATCTATGAGGAGTTTACCTCCAAGGAGCATGAGATTCTCACCGGCGTGGTGTCCCATATCGAGCCGAGAAACGGCAGCGTTTCCATCCGCATCTCCTCCAACAGCGAGTTTACCGAGGCCATGCTGGCCCCCAACGAGCGCATCAAGACCGAAGTACTTACCGAGGGCGACCATATCAAGGTCTACGTGGTGGAAGTGCGCAACTCCACCCGCGGCCCCCAGGTGCTGATTTCCCGCACCCATCCCGGCCTGGTGAAGCGCCTGTTCGAGCTGGAAGTGCCGGAAATTTACGACGGCACGGTGGAAATCAAGTCCATCGCCCGTGAGGCCGGCAGCCGCACCAAGATGGCTGTCTGGTCTGCCGATCCCGATGTGGATCCCATCGGCTCCTGCGTCGGCCCCAAGGGCGGCCGTGTGGCCAGCATCGTCAACGAGCTGGGCGGCGAGAAGATCGACATCATCAAGTACAGCGAGGTTCCCGAGGAATACATCGCCGCGGCCCTCTCTCCCTCAGAGGTGGTCAGCGTCACCATGCTGGAGGACGGCAAGAGCTGCCGGGTCATCGTGCCCGATTCCCAGTTGTCCCTGGCCATTGGCAAGGAGGGGCAGAACGCCCGCCTGGCCGCCAAGCTCACCGGCTACAAGATCGATATCAAGCCCGAATCCGAGGCCTGAAGAAATCATTAAAGGAGGCGGCAGTTTTGGAAAAGAAAATACCCATGCGGCAATGTCTTGGCTGCCGCGAGATGAAACCCAAGAAAGACCTGATCCGGGTGGTCCGTTCCCCGGAAGGGGAGATCAGCCTGGACTTCAAGGGCAAGGCCTCCGGCCGGGGCGCCTATGTGTGTCCCGATCCCCGGTGCCTGAAGAAGGCCATCAAGGCCCGGGCCCTGGAGCGGGCTTTCTCCGCCCAGATCCCGCCGGAAATCTATGAGAGGCTGGAAAGCCAGATGGAGGGCGGGGCATGAGCGATAAGATATTGAATATGCTGGGCCTGATGCGCCGGGCCAACGCCATCCAGATCGGCGAGACCAATACCGGCGCCGCCGTCCGGGGCGGCAAGGCGAAGCTGCTGCTGTTGGCGGCGGACGCTTCCGACAATGCCAGAAGCCGGGCGGAGGGCTTCACCCGGGGCCGCAGCGTGTTGACCGTGCCGCTGCCCTACACCAAGGAAGAAATATCCGCCAGTGTGGGCGTGAATGGCTGCTCCATGGCAGCGGTGACGGATATGGGCTTTGCCAACGCCCTGATGAAGGCCCTCTCGGAAAAGGAGCCTGAGCGTTACGCGGCGCTTGCCGGGGAGATGTCAGGCCGCTTTGAGAAGGCGCAGCGGCGGAAAAAGGAAGCCGTTGCCCACGAGAGGAATAAGAGAATTGGAAAGAGGAGGACTAACGTATGAGCATGATAAAGTACAGGATTCACGAGGTGGCGAAGGATTTCAACGTCTCTTCCAAGGTCATCAGCCAGATCCTTACGGACTATGTGGCCGCCCCCAAGAACCACATGCAGGTTCTGGAAAATCATGAGTTGAACGTTATCTTCGACTATATGACCCAGCACAACCAGGTGGCCAGCCTGGAGGAGATTTTCAACGTTCCTCCCAAGGCGGAGCCGGCCAAGGCCGCTGCCCCCGCGAAGCAGCAGGGCGCCCAGGAGAAAAAGCTGGATAACAGGAACGCAAAGCCTGCGGAGAAGCCTGTCGCTTCCGCCCCTGCCGCGCAGAACGCCGCTCCTGTCCAGCAGGCGGCCCAGGAAAAGAAGAACAAGCCCCATGTACCTCGCCAGGTGGCTGAGAAGCGGGTGGTGGACACCCGTGGCGGCGCTGCCGTAAATATCGAGAAGTACAACGAGCGCTATGACGACATGGCCGGCAACAAGGCCAACACCAATAATATGCGCCGGGGCAACAAGGAGAAGATCCAGAGCAAGGCCAAGCAGCGCACCAACCAGCAGGCGGCTTCTGCCAAGCGCCGTCAGGAGGAGCGGGATAAGATGAACCGGCTCCAGCTGGAGATCGCCAAGAAGCAGCAGCTGAAGGTGGAGATCCCTGACGAGATCGCCGTGGGCGAGCTGGCCTCCCGCATGAAGAAAACCGCCGCCGAGGTCATTAAGCAGCTGTTCAAGCTGGGCGTTTTCGCCTCCATCTCCGACGTGATCGATTATGACACCGCCGCTCTGGTGGCCATGGAAATGGGCTGCAAGGTGGAGAAGGAAGTCATCGTCACCGTGGAGGAGCGGCTGATTGACGACCATGAGGACAAGGCGGAGGATCTGGTCAGCCGGGCCCCCGTTGTGGTGGTCATGGGTCATGTTGACCACGGCAAGACCTCTCTGCTGGACTATATCCGCCATGCCAACGTGGCCTCCGGCGAGGCCGGCGGCATCACCCAGCACATCGGCGCTTACACTGTGGAGATTAACGGCAGTCCCATCACCTTCCTGGATACCCCGGGCCATGAGGCCTTTACCTCCATGCGTGCCCGCGGCGCCATGGTGACGGATATTGCCATCCTGGTGGTGGCGGCGGACGACGGCATCATGCCTCAGACCGTGGAGAGCATCAACCATGCCAAGGCTGCCGGCATCCCTGTGGTGGTGGCCATCAACAAGATGGATACCGTGGGCGCCAACCCCGAGCGCATCAAGCAGCAGCTCACCGAGTATGAGCTGGTCAGCGAGGAGTGGGGCGGCGACACCATCATTTGCCCCATCTCTGCCAAGACCGGCATGGGCATCGACAATCTGCTGGAGAACCTGGTCGTCCTGGCCGAGGTACAGGAGCTGAAAGCCAATCCCAACCGGGCGGCAAAGGGCGCTGTCATCGAGGCCCGGCTGGACAAGGGCCGCGGCCCCATCATGACCGTCCTGGTGCAGAACGGCACTTTGAAGCTGGGCGATATCATCATTGCCGGCACCGCCGTGGGTCGTGTGCGCACCATGATCAACGACAAGGGCCAGCGGGTCACTGAGGCCGGCCCCTCCACCCCGGTGGAGATTTCCGGCCTGTCCGAAGTGCCCAGCGCCGGCGATACCTTTAACGCGGTGGCGGATGAGCGCATGGCCAGAGAGCTGGCGGAGGAGCGCCGCGTCAAGCAGAGTGCCAACGCCCTGGGTGGCACCAAGAAGGTCAGCCTGGAGGATCTGTTCAGCCAGATTCAGGCCGGCGAGATGAAGACCCTGAACATTATCGTCAAGGCCGACGTGCAGGGCTCCGCCGAGGCGGTAAAGACATCCCTTGAGAAAATCTCCAACGACGAGGTCCGCGTCAAGGTCATTCACAGCGCGGTGGGCGCCATCAACGAGTCGGACGTGATGCTGGCCGCCACTTCCGGCGCCATCATTGTGGGCTTCAACGTCCGGCCGGACAATGCCGCCCGGGACAGCGCCGCCCGCAGCAAGGTGGATATGCGCATGTATCGCGTGATCTACGACTGCATCAACGAGATCGAGGCCGCCATGAAGGGTATGCTGGCGCCTCAGTTCAAGGAAGTCATTATCGGCCATGCGGAAGTCCGGGAGACTTATAAGGTCTCCAAGGTGGGCACCGTATGCGGCTGCTATTGCACCGACGGCAAGATTCAGCGCGGCTGCCAGGTGCGCGTCCTGCGGGATAACATCGTCATCCACGAGGGCGAGCTGGCTTCTCTCCGCCGTTTCAAGGACGACGTGAAGGAAGTGGCCAGCGGCTACGAGTGCGGCATGCAGGTGGAGAAGTTCAACGACATTAAGGTCGGCGACGTGATCGAGTGCTTCGTGATGGAGCAGATCAACCGCTGAGATAATTTAACGTGATTGACAGGCGCTTTGCAAAAAGCGCCTGTTTTAGGAGAAATAATATGGCATCAAATAAACTGGCAAGAACCAACGACGATATTCAGATCGTCCTGTCCAAGCTGCTGCGGGAGATCAAGGACCCCCGGGTGCAGCAGGGGATGATCAGCGTCACCCGAGTGGAGACCACCGGTGACCTGCGCTATTCCAAGGTGTGGCTGTCCGTCATGGGGATGCAGGACGAGAAGGAGTTTCGCAAAGGGCTTAAATCCGCTTCCGGCTGGCTGCGGCGGGAGCTGGGCAACACCATGAAGCTGCGCTATACCCCGGAACTGGTGTTCGAGGTGGACCACAGCATCGAGTACGGCGCCCACATCAACCAGGTGATCAACTCCCTGGACATCAAGCATGACGAAGGTGACGGCGATGAACTATAAGCAGTGTGCCAAGACCCTGCTGAGCCATGAGAATATCCTGATCCTGACCCACAAAAACCCGGATGGGGACACCATGGGCTCCGCTGCCGCCCTTTGCAGCGCTTTGCAGCGGGGGGGCCGGACGGCCTGGCTCTACCCCAACCCCCAGGTCAGCGACAAGCTGCGCCCCTTTGTGGAGAAGTACTTTGCCCCCGCCGGGTACAAGTATAAATACGTGGTGGCGGTGGATGTGGCTACGGAGGGGTTGTTCCCCAAGGGCTATGAGGGAATTGTAAACCTTTGCATCGACCATCACCCCACCAACAGCCATTATGCCGGGGCGGAGCTGGTGAAGGCGGAGAAATCCGCCTGCGCCGAGGCGGTGATGGAACTGATTTTAAACATCAATACCGACATTACCCCGGAAGAGGCCACGCTGTTATACATCGGGCTCAGCACCGATACCGGCTGCTTTCAGTACGCCAACACCAATGCCGCTACCCTTCGGGCCGGGGCGGAGCTTTTGCGCCTTGGGGCGGACAATAAGCTGGTGAACCTGGTGTTCTTCCGTAAGGTGAGTCGGGCCCGTCTGTTGCTGGAGAGCATGATTTACGCAGGCATGGGTTATTACCGGGACGGCAAAATCACCGTTGCCACCGTGACCCTGGACATGATGGAAAAGGCCGGGGCCACGGAGGATGACTGCGACGACCTGGCCGGACTGGCCGGTCGGGCGGAGGAGTCGGTGGTGAGCATCACCATCAAGGAGCAGGCCGACGGCAACTGCAAAATTTCCGTCCGCTCCAACCCGGAGGTCAGCAGCAGCCAGATCTGCGCCGTGTTCGGCGGCGGCGGCCACGCCATGGCCGCCGGCTGCACCATCATGGGCACGCCGGAAAAAGCCAGAGAGCTGCTGCTGCAGGTTATTGACGAGGTCTGGAAATGAACGGCATCCTGCTGATCGATAAGCAGCCGGATTGGACCAGCAACGACGTGGTGGCGAAGCTGAAGGGCATCCTGCACCAGCGGCGCATCGGTCACTCCGGCACCCTGGACCCTATGGCCACCGGGCTGCTGGTGGTGTTTGTGGGCCGGGCCACCCGGGCGGTGGAGTTCGCGGAGGGCCATGACAAGCGCTATACCGCCGGTCTGCGCCTGGGTATCACCACCGATACCCAGGACATTACCGGCACGGTGCTGGAAGAGAAAGCGGTTTCAGTCACCAACGAGGAACTGGAAAAGGCACTGGCTGGCTTTCGGGGTGAGATTCAGCAGATCCCGCCCATGTATTCCGCCATCAAGCACGAGGGCCAACGCCTTTACGATATTGCCCGCAAGGGAGGCGAAGTGGAGCGGAGGCCCCGTGCCATCACCATCCATGACCTGCGCGTGATTGGCCGGCAGGAAGGGGACTGGCTGCTGGATGTCCGCTGCTCCAAGGGCACCTATGTCCGCACTCTCTGCCATGACCTGGGCCAGGCCCTGGGCTGCGGCGGCTGCATGTGCAGCCTGCGCCGGGTGGAAGCGGGGGAGTTTTCCGTGGAGCAGGCGGTGACGCTCTCCCAGGTGCAGCAAATGGCCGATGCGGGCCGGGCAGAGGAACTGCTTCTGCCGGTGGACAGCTTGTTTCAGGCGTACCAGCACTGCACCGCAACCGCTGCACAGGAGAAGAAGATACGCTGCGGCAGCCCGGTGAAAACCGGTCTCGCCGGCGGCGAATACCGGGTCTACACGGAAAGTGGGGAATTTCTCATGCTGGGCCGGGTGGAAGACGGTATGATGAAAACAGTAAAAAGCTTTTTTGAGGTATAAACAGGAATGTCAGAGATAAAGAGAGCCATTGCGCTGGGCTTTTTTGACGGCGTACACATCGGCCATGGGGCGCTGCTGGAACGGACCAAGCAGCGGGCGGCCCAGATCGGGGCCATGCCCTCGGTGCTCAGCTTCGACGTGCACCCGGACAATCTGGTTTTCGGCAGGGAGACGCCGCTGATCAACAGCGCCATCGGCCGGGAGGACATCATCCGCCGGATTTACGGCATTGACAACGTGGTCTTTCTCCATTTCAACCAGCGCCTGATGCGTATGCCCTGGCAGGACTTTGCCGATAACATTATCCAGGAGCTGAACATCGGTTGGATCGTGGTGGGCCATGATTTCTGCTTTGGCTATAAGGGCGAAGGCACGGCCCAGCGCTTGCAGGAATATTGTGAGGAGCGGGGCATAGGCTGTGATATCATCCAGCCGGTGATGCTGGACGGCCGGGTGGTCAGCTCCACCTATATCCGCCAGCTGATCGCCGAGGGCGATATGGAGCAGGCCCGGCGTTATCTGGGCCATCCCCACTGCCTGGCCAATATTGTCCGCTCCGGCTACCATCTGGGCACCAAGATGGGCACCCCCACCATCAATATGTATTTCCCTGACGGGGTGCTGGTGCCCAAGTACGGAGTCTATGTGACCAAAGTGATTCTGGAAGACGGCAGCAGCTATGTGGCGGCCACCAACGTTGGCCTGCGCCCTACCACCGGGGACAATGAGCGGGCCAATGTGGAGAGCCATATCCTGGACTACTCCGGCAATCTCTATGACCGGCAGGCCCGAGTAGAGTTTTATTCCTATATCCGGCCCGAGCGGAAGTTTGATGATTTTGACGCCCTTTCCCGGCAGATCAAAGCCGACGCAGAGACCTCCAGGAATTACTTTTTACAAAGTTAATCATCGGTTCACAGTTTTCTCATAAAAATATGATAGCTTGCATGCATATGGAACGGAGGGAAGCAAATGCCTGAAAACGAGAATAATCAAAGCCCGAAGAAAAAGAGAGGCTTTTTGTGGGTAATCATTATTATTTTGATGGTGGTGTTGGCGGCTGTCATCGGCGGCTACGCCCTGTGCCAGTATTATGGCACGCCCGCATGGCTTTCCGGCATTTTGCCCGGAAATGAGGTCAGCGCTCCGGCACCCGTGGAGGAGACGGTTGAACCGCTTACCATCGCACCGCCGGCCCCTGTGAAAACAAGCCCTGTTCCCACCCAGACCCCACAGGCATCGGACATTGAAGAACCAAAAGAGAGTACGGAGCCTGAGACGCCTGTAGCCACCGCGGTTCCCACCCCGGCTGTCACCGCCACGCCAACCATCGGCGCTGACGCCGCAGCGGAAGCTGCCTTGAAGCACAGCAAGGTGAACGAAAAGGACGCGGATATCAGTTCTGTGCTGCTGGTGGAACAGAACAGCATGATGCTCTATGAGGTCTGCTTCAGCACCAAGGACAATCAGTATGAGTACCTTCTGGACGCAAGCACCGGCCGGGTGGAAAGCTGGAGAAAAGCCGCCATTGCCGACCCCGTGACGGAGGCTGCCGTTGCTGCTTCCGGCGAACTGAAACCCGCGGCCAGCCCGGAACCCACGGCTACCCCAGCGCCGGAGAAGAACGCAACCGTGCTCATTGGTGAGGATGAGGCCAAGAAGCTGGCCATGGGCCATGCCAACATCACCGAGAAGGACCTGAGCAGCATCAGCTGCAAGCTGGAGCTGGAGGGCCTGAACCTGATCTATGACATTGAGATGAAGACCAAACTGATGGAGTATGACTATGAAGTCGACGCCATCAGCGGGGAGATTATCGGCTTTGATATTGCGCCGCTGAAAAAATAGCATAAAGCAAACGCTGGCAACCGAAAAGTTGCCAGCGTTCTCATTTACAATAGGGTTATTTTACTTTTTCCTGAATCCAGGCCAGAATATCCCGATAAACATCATATTTGTTCACTTCGTTCAGCATCTCATGGCGGCCGCCGGGATAGAGGCGGATCATCACATCATGCAGCCCCGCGTCACAGAAGGCCTTATAGGCCCGCTCCACGCCTTTGCCGTTGTCGCCCACCGGGTCGCAGTCGCCGGACATGAAGTAGATGGGCTGGGTTCTGCTCATGGTGTTGATGTTCTTCCGGTCAGTGATGAATTTGATGCCGCCCATCATGTCCCGGAACAGACTCACCGTGGCCACAAAGCCGCAGAGGGGGTCGGCGATATACTTGTCCACTTCGGCATCCACCCTGGTGAGCCAGTCAAATTCTGTGCGGGGATTTTCAAAGCCCTTGTTGTAGGCACCGAACGCGATGGCGTTGAGCTTCTCACCCACCTTCCGGGGGCCGTAGAGCTTCACCGCGGTACTGGCCAGGGCGTAGCCGCTGAGCACCATGGCCTTGGCCTGGTGGCCGGTGCCGCTGAGGATGGCGGCGTCATATTTGCCGGGGTATTTGATCAGGTAGGTGCGGGTGAGAAAGCTGCCCATGCTGTGGCCGAACATCACATAGGGCAGGCCGGGATACTCCTTCACCGTCCGGTCATGCAGCTTCTCCATGTCCCGCAGCACATAGTTCCAGCCGTCCCTGGCGGCGAAGAAGCCCAAATCCTCCGGGCCGTTGATGGACTTGCCGTGACCCAGATGGTCGTTGGCCACCACAAGGTAGCCGTTTTGGGCCAGAAACTCCATAAACTCACGATAGCGGTCAATGTGCTCGGCAATGCCGTGGGCGATCTGGACAATGGCCTTTGGCTCCCCATCGGGCAGGCACTTCAAAGCGCGGATACGATTCATGCCGGTGGATGAGGTGAAATAGAATTCCTGAAAACTGGGCATGGAAAACTCCTCCTTATCGTGTTATACTGAATTTCGGATATTATATGCTTTTATATTATACTTAACCAGAAAAGAAGTCAACCAAAACAGGGGAAAGGGAACAGCGGATGAAGGTTTATATCAAGTATTTTGACCAGGATATCACAAGAATTGAGAAGATCAGCCAGGGGGATTGGATTGACCTGCGCGCCGCCGAGGATGTGGCGATGAAGGCCGGGGAGCTGCGTGTGATCCGCCTGGGGGTGGGGATGATCCTGCCGGAGGGCTATGAGGCCCATGTGGCCCCCCGCAGCAGCACCTATAAGAATTTCGGCATCATCCAGACCAACAGCATCGGCATCATTGATAATTCCTACTGCGGCGAGGAGGATGAGTGGAAAATGTCCGCCTACGCCCTGCGGGACACGGTGATCCACAAGAATGACCGCATCTGCCAGTTCCGCATCATGGAAAAGCAGCCGGACTTTGAGCTGGAAACGGTAGATCATCTGAAAGAAAAAAGCCGGGGCGGCTTCGGCTCCACCGGAAAAGCCTGAAAGACGGCACATAGGAACAAAACATCACCCGGCCCATTAGCAGGGTGTTCGTAAGACAGTAAAACAGGTAAAAGGCGTGACCATCGCGGTCACGCCTTTTACTTTAAGAGAATAGCCGCATAGCAGTACAAGGGGTACAGTCCCTTGTTCGGAACGCAATGACGCAGCTCTCCGGATATTCAGGTGTCCGGGGAGTAGTTTCACAGAGCGCACATACGGGAAATACCCGTATAGAAGTGCGCCCTGAGTATCTGTTCGACAGACTGGAATTTGTACATATGTATTATACACTAAAATATCGGATTATGTTTTCTCTGTAATTTGGATCCTTCTCCTTGAAATACAGTTTTTTGTTTGGCAAGTCGATGTTGATATAGAATTCAGCATATTTATTTTCATCGTTTGCTTCCAAAAAACACTTGAATTGTACTTCTTCTTTTTGCAAATTCATAGGATTTCCACTTAAAGCCCCACATTCAATGTACGCACTTTCTTTTAGCTTCAAATCTGCAGCCCCAAAACCGTATAATCGTAAAACACTTGAAATAAAATCATTCGATAGACCATTTTGATATATTAGCTTCATGCCTTTGGGATAAGTACAAAATGTTCCAAAATCATTGTTGGCGATTCCCCGCATATTGTTTTTGATTTCCAGGCAGAAACCAACATTTTTCCCGTCATCACAAGCAGCACACTTCAGTACTATTCCGCCCATTAGCTTCCTCTTTATATTGATTATGTCAAATGAAAAATCAACAAAGCACTCATCCTCATTATGCGTTATTTTACAATACTGCTGCATTTGCTTTCCTCCACAAATCCCGATTTGTATATTCAGTCAATTTTATATTATCACATAATAGGAAAAATGCAAGAACAGTCACAGCAGTGCAACTACTGTGACTGTTACTGCCTTATGAACACCGCCCATTCAGGCTGGGTGATGTTTTTCGAGAAAACCATCGATTATGGGATTGAGTACAGCCGCCCTGCGCATGGGAAAATCATGGTCACAGCCGGGCAGAAGAACCGTTTCGCAGTGGGGATTTTCTCCCAGCAGCGCCAGGGAGGCGCGCATATCCCGGACTTCCCGGCTGCCGCAAATTGCCAGCATGGGGACGCGCACATCCTGATATTCCGGGTGCTGAGCCAAATCCAGGGTGTTGGTGAAAAAAGAACGGTAAACTTCCGGGGTGATCTTTTGGGAGTACGCCGCCATGCGCTGGGCCTGAACCGGGGTGAAATGCCAGTACCGCCCCTGAAACCGCACCAGCCAGCTCCATTTCAGCGCCGCGCTGGACATAGCGGCCAGCCGGCTGTAGGCCGCCACCGTCTTTTCCCGAGGATTCACCCATGCGCTGAGAAATATTCCGCAGGAGAAGAGCGCCGGGGCTTTGCACAGCAGCAGCACAGCCAATTGCGCCCCCAGGGAGTGCCCCATCACGGCGGGCTTTTCCAGCCCCAGGAAAGAAATCAACTCCAGCATTTCCTTCGCGGTTTCTTCCGGGACATAGACCCGGCCTGCGTTTTCACCCGCCCCCGGCAGATGGGGGATAATCAGGCGGTATCTTTCAGCCAGATCATATTGCTGACTGAAGGTGTCCAGGGCGGCGGCCCCATGGAGCAAAAGCAGGGCCGGTGAGTCGGGCCGGCCGTATTCATCATAGTGCAGCATTGGGCACCTCCGTTTGCAAGCGCTCTAAAAAACTGTCAATTATTATAGCACAGGGTACATGCTTTGAAAAGTAAAAACATTCCTGATCAGGGCTGTTTCAGCGCCAGCCGTAAGATTTACCCAAATTTTATTAATAATCCGTGAATTGCAAAGCAGGGGCGAAACCATTGCTTTTCTTTTCTCGTCAGGAATTGTAGAAGTATTTCAGGGAGGGAAAACTGTGCGAAAGACAAAATTTATTGCCTGGCTCCTGCTTATTGCGTTGCTGCTGTCCGCCTGCGGTAAAGGGAAGGACAGCCCGCGAATGGAAACCACGGCGGAAAAACAAAATGCTGACGCCAAAAACTGGTCGGGTCAGGGCGGCAGCTACGCTGCCCGCTTGCTGCCGCTTGCCGACTATGCCGGCGGTTATCAGGATGTTTACGCTCTGCTGCCTCAGGGGGAGCATGTATACTGCCTTGCCTGGAACTATGACGATGCGGGCTACCACCTGCTGGCAGACGGGACGGAGATGGGAACCATATCCGGCGGCATTCATTCCATGCACGCATCCCCGGAGGGCCTGTGGCTCCTGAGCGAAGAGGAAGAGAGCGGGATGCGTTTGCGGCTGTTCTCCCCGGAAGGGGAGCCGCTGCGGGACATCCTTTTCCCACAGCTGTCTTCTGCCTCGGTAGAGCAGATGCGGTGCATGGAGGACAGGCTCTGCTTCATCAACAGCGGTCAACTGCTGGTGATGGACGGGGAAGGGCAGCAGCTCAGCTGTTCGGCGCTGCCGGCGGCGGAAATGAGGCTGCGCCTGTCTGCCGGGGGACAGATCTATGCCGTGTCAAGCAGTGCGGAGGGCAGCAGCTTTTATAGTATTGACCGGGACAGCGGCCAGCTTACTGCCGCCTTTCAGGCCCCGGCGGGCACCGTTTATGACGGCGGGGGAGAGGACCCCTTCCTCTTGAAAACCAGGGACGGCCTGTACCGGCTGGCTGAGGACGGCAGCGTCCAGCCCATCGTCATCTGGGAAGAGTGCGGCATCAGCATAGGGGAGCTGTATGGCGTCTTTCCTATGGGCCAGGGGAGGTATGCCTGCCGCACCATGAACGGCTATTATGAGCTGGTGCCGGTTGCGCCGGAAAGCATCCGGGAGAAAATCCCCCTGCGCATGGTGACGGTCTTTCCCGGGGGCTTCAGCGGCCTGTCAAAAGCGGTGACTGCCTTCAACGCCCAAAGCGAAATCTACCAGGTGCATCTGGAGGATTACAGTCAGGGCATGGCTCTTGATATGGAGCAGGCCCAGCTGCGGCTGAACACAGAGATCATCAGCGGCAAGGGGCCGGATATGATCTGCTTTGAAGGACTGCTCTCCCCCTATCCCTATATTGGCAAGGACCTGCTGGTGGATTTGAAGCCGCTGATGGAGCAGGATGACCAGGTCCACCCGGAGGACATATTGCTGTCAAAAGCGTTGGAGCACAAGGGCGGTATCTACCTGATGGGGGATGCCTTTGCCCTGCCCACCCTGGAGGCCCGGGCCGCCGACTTTGGGGATCGCTTTGGCTGGACGTTGGAGGAATACCGGCAGATCGACAGCCAGCTGCAGGAAGGGCAGATGTGCATCTATAACCTGACCAGGGAGACCTATCTGAATGAGGTGGCTTCCCGATATATTCGCCATGGGGTGGATTGGGATGTCGGTGCCTGTGACTTCGACAACGCGGAATTTAAACAGCTTCTGCAGACCGCCCTGGAGCTGCGGGAGACGCCGGAGGACCCCAACAACATGGTCTTTGGCCCCGGCGAACCCCAGGTTGCCGCGGGGATACAAGTGACCAATGCCGTGTTTGCCACCCGGGTCTATGACCTGGCCCAGTCGGAGAGAGCAGCCGGTTGCCCCATGAGCTTCATCGGCTGGCCCACAGTGGACGGCAGCTGCGGCACAGACGCCTATCTGAACCGGGCTGTAGGCATATGCAGTCAAAGCAAATACCAGGAAGGCTGCTGGGCCTTTATCAAGTTCATGCTGACCCAGGTAAACACCGATGAGCAGGGTCTGTATGTCTATCGCCCGGCCATGGAGGAGAGCATCCGCAAGGCCATGGCAGATGAAAATTGCCCCGTAAAAATGAGCAGTGACGATGTGGAGAAGCTGATGGCGCTGATCGGCGCTGTGGAAAACATTCGGGTCTATGACCAGGCCATCATGAGCATCATCAAAGAGGCCTGCGCCGCCATGTTCAACGGCGACAAGACCGTGGACGAAACGGCAAAACTGATTCAGTCCCGTGCCAGCATCTATGTGGCGGAGCAAAAGTAAATACCTTGGAAAACTGTCAAACCCCAGGCATGACTTTCATGATATGCTCCCCCTATGAGAGACAGTGAAAAAGAAAAAACACTGTCAAACATAG
>JBJDXQ010000060.1:0-74641 GCA_051866745.1 Candidatus Limivicinus sp.
TCTTCTTAGGTTTTCTTCTTTTGTTCTACCCCAACTATTGACATAGAACCGTTTTTATTTCAGTATTCTTCTGGCTTCAAAGCCGCCCTTTCTCTCGCTGAGGGGGGAGACCACAACCCCGGTGGCAGAGTCCTGGGCGTGGACATAGTTGCCGTCACCGATATAGATGCCGGAATGGCCGATGGTGCTGCCCTTGTAGAAGCAGAGCACATCGCCGGGCTCCAGGGCGTCGGCCTCCACATGGGTTCCGTTTCTGGCCTGGTCGGCGGCGGTGCGGTTCAGTTCATAGCCAAACTGCTGGTACACATAGTAGACAAGGCCGGAGCAGTCAAAACCGGTCTCCGGGGATTTGCCGCCCCACACGTAGTTATAGCCCACATATTGCTGGGCAAATTCCGCCACCTGCTGGCCGGTGGCATAGGTGGCGCTGGGCTCGGCGGCGTCGGCGGCGTCCGTGATCTGGGAGGGCCCGGGATCAGGCGCCTGGCTAGGCGTGGGCGTGGGCACCGGGGTGGGTGCCGGGGTCATGTAGGGGATGGAGCCGGGGGTGGGCGCGAACATCCATTCCGGGTAGGGGGTGGGCGTAGGCGCCGGCGTGGGCGAAGGGGAAGGCGTGGGCTTCGGCGTAGGCGTAGGTGTGGGTTTTGGAGTCGGGGTCGGTGTGGGCGTAGGCGTCGGTGTCGGTGTTGGTGTTGGCGCAGGGCTGGGGCTTGGCTCTGCCGTGGGCGTTGGCGTAGGTGTAGGTGCGGGCGAAGGGCTCGGCGTCGCCTTGGGCCGCGGCGTGGGCTTGGGCGTGGGCACCGGCGTTGGGGTCACCGTAGGCAGCGGCCCGATCTGTTCCACAAGCTCCGACAGTCCCTCCAGCTGCCGGGCCACAGAGGCCTCCTGGCAGCCGGTCAGCAGCAGCGCCCCGGCAAATATGAAGATCAACAGGCGTTTTCTCATCTTTTGCGCTCCCTGAGCCTCAGTAGGTGTAGCCCGCCCGGTCGGCGGTGCCGAAGGTATCCCGGATGAAAGCCATGTTGGCCTCGGTCTCCTCCAGGACGATGTAATAATCAAAGGTTTTGCAGTCCATGCCCTTCTCGGCAATCTCCGCATCGGTACAGACATAGGTTCCGGCGGAGGAGAGCAGGTAATTGGCCATCACCCGAACCTCAATGCTGTAGTCCTGGCCGATGAACACGGTATAGGTCAGGCCCTGTGGGATATGGTACTGGTCAATGACCCGGTCAAACTCGCTGCGGATGGACGCCCAGAATTCCGGCTTTCCCTGGGCACGGGCCCAGTCCAGATCCAGCTGTTCATTGGTGTCCGCCAAAAAGCAGGGTACACGCTGCTCGGTTCGGAGGAAATACTGCGGAGACGGGGCCAGCATCAGCAGGCACAGGGCGCAAAGGCCGGCCAAAGCCGCAAGCTTCCCGCGGCTGTTCGGCGCCGCTTCCTGAACTTCCAGCCCGATAAGAACCAGGAAGTACCCGGCGCTGAAAATTTGCAGGGTAGCGAAATACCGCTCAAAGGCGGCCAGCCGCACCGCCTCACCCTGGGGCATGAAGAGAATGTACATAGCTCCCTGGCCCAGGCAGTACAGCAGCCAGAAAGCCCCACCGATGACAGCAAGGCGGACAAAGCGCCGCCGGCTCCCGCAGCGCCGGGCCAGCAACAGTGCGCACAGCAGCAGCGCCAGCACCGGCAGCAGCGTCTCCAGCCGGCACACAGTCTGGATCATGCCCCGGATAATGGTGCTCACATCTTCCGGGGTCTTATCGGCAAAGCCGGGGAACAGGCCCGCCAGGCTCAGGCTCCTTTCGCCGGAAGAAAGGCCGTAGGCCAGCTTCACATGAACCGACCACAGCAGCTTTACCGCCGCCACAGCAACAATCAGCCCGGCGGCCCGCTTCAAGCCGGATTTACTTTCCGGGCTGTCGGTGAGGGCCAGCAGAATAAGAACCGCAGCAAAGAAGATGCCGCTCTGTTTCACGGTCACCACATAGCAGCAGAGGATCAGCAGGGGAAGGAAGGTCTCCCTGTTTTCCCGGCCATACAGCCAGAGGCAGACCCCGGCCAGGCCGATCAGGGGCATCAGGTTGTCCACATAGAGGCTGGTCAGTTCAATGTTGCAGCCCACAACGCACAGGGCAAAGACCGCCCCGAGCGCCCAGGCCCAGCCGGCTTTCTTCCCTCTGGGAGCCAGCGCCAGCGGGGCGGAAAGGCAGGCCGCGATCAGCACCGCCTGGCACAGCATCTGGAACCACTCGCTGTTGATCCCCGCCATCCGGGCAAACCAGTACACCAGCACAGAGCTGCCCAGCGGATATTGGGGAAAGTAAATGTGATAGTCCGCAGCGGTGGGAAAAGCGTCCTTGGCCAGCAGCACCTTCACCGCCGTGGCCCAGTGGCTGAAATTATCGACATAGTAGAACACCTGACCATAGACCAGGTACAGGGCCAGACCGCACAGCAGCAGCCACAGCAGAGCCCCCGGGGTGAACAGCGGGCGCAGCCCTTCCTTTTTCCACAGGCTGAGCACCGCCAGGACCACACCCAGGCCCAGCAGCAGCCAGCTTACCGGCAGCAGCAGACCCAGGCAGCCCGCCACAAACAGCGTCAGCCCCAGGGCGCAGAGACTCACCGGCAGCGCCAGTTCCACCGGCAGCCGGAAGCGGCGCATCCAAAAACGGAGCCAGCCGTAGCAGGCCAGAACCAGTCCCAGCAGGCGCAGGCATTGAAGCAGCTTCTCAATCACTGCAGCTGCCCTCCTCCGGCTTGACAAATTCCCAGCCATGTTCCAGCAGCCAATAGTGGTGCTCCTCCAGGGGCTGGGCCAGCTCCTCCTCGGTAAGGGCCACGTCCTGATGGTACCGGGCCTTCTTTTTGGTCTCATAGACCTTCAGATCCAGCAGACTGAAGGGCAGGCCCAGTTCCGCCGCCACCGGCAGCAGCACATGCTCCGCCACCGCCTCCCGGATCTCCAGAGAGCCGGGATAGGCCGCCTCCGCCTGGCGCAGCCGCTCCTGCAGCGCCGGGTCAGCATCATATATGGCAAAAAACTTTTCCACGTTTTCGTACATGTTCTCAGCTCCGATTCTGTAGTTTCCATATTTTTTGATTATACTACAGTCATCCCCGCTTGTCAAAAAGTCCCGGCAGCCCAAAGGCTGCCGGGAGTAAATATAGCTTATTCCAGTTCAAAAGCGCCGGTGTAGAGCCGGTAATAGGTGCCCTTCTCTTCAATCAGCTTCTGGTGGCTGCCCCGCTCGATGATGCGGCCATGGTCAAGCACCATGATCACATCGCTGTTGCGGACGGTGGAGAGCCGGTGGGCAATGACAAAGACGGTCCTGCCCTCCATCAGCTTATCCATGCCCTGCTGGACAATGGCCTCGGTGCGGGTATCGATGGAGGAGGTGGCCTCGTCCAGGATCATCACCGGGGGATCGGCCACGGCGGCACGGGCGATGGCCAGCAGCTGGCGCTGGCCCTGGGACAGGTTGGCGCCGTTGTTCTCCAGCATGGTGTCATAGCCTTCGGGCAGGCGGCTGATGAAGTCGTCCGCCCCGGCCAGCTTTGCCGCCGCTATGCAGTCGTCGTCACTGGCGTCCAGCCGTCCGTAGCGGATGTTCTCCATGACAGTGCCGGTGAAGAGCACCGTGTCCTGCAGCACCAGGCCCAGGGAGCGGCGAAGGTCCGCCTTTTTGATCTTGTTGATGTTGATGCCGTCATAGCGGATTTTGCCGTCGGCAATGTCATAGAAGCGGTTAATCAGGTTGGTGATGGTGGTCTTGCCAGCGCCGGTGGCGCCTACGAAGGCCACCTTCTGCCCCGGCTCGGCATAGACGCTGACGTCGTGAAGCACAGGCTTCCCCTCTTCATAGGCGAAGTCCACATCTGTCATGCGCACGTCGCCCCGCAGCGGGGTATAGGTCAGGCTGCCATCCCCATGGGGATGCCGCCAGGCCCAGTGGCCGGTGCGCTCCTCTGTTTCGGTCATGGTGCCGTCGTCCGCCACCTTCACATTCACCAGAGTGACGTAGCCCTCGTCGGTCTCCGGCTGCTCCGCCATCAGCGCCATGACCCGGCTGGCGCCGGCGCTGGCCATAACGATGGCGTTGATCTGCTGGCTGAGGGTATTCACATTGCCGGTGAATTGCTTGGCCATGTTCAGGAAGGGAACCAGGATGCTGATGGAGAAGGCCTTGCCGGAAAAGCTGATGTTGGGCACGCCCGTCAGCAGGAACACGCCCCCTGCCAGGGCCAGAGCCACATAGAGGATGTTGCCGATGTTGCCGATGATGGGGCCCAGCACATTGGCATAGGCGTGGGCACGGAAGCTGTCCTCACACAGGGCGTTGTTGACCCGGTCAAAATCCTCAATACTCTGCTGCTCATGGCAGAACACCTTGACCACCTTCTGGCCGTTCATCATCTCCTGGACGAAGCCCTCGGTTTTGGCCACGGACTGCTGCTGGCGCAGAAAGTATTTGGCGGAGCCGCCGCCCACCTTCTTGGCTACCAGGAACATGGCGAACACGCCCAGCAGCAGCACCAGGGTCATCCACACGCTGAAGTACAGCATGATGGAAAAGACCACCAGTACAATGGCCCCGGACTGGATCAGGGAGGGGATGCTCTGGCTCACCAGCTGGCGGAGAGTATCGATGTCGTTGGTGTAATGGCTCATGATATCGCCGTGCTGATGGGTGTCAAAATAGCGGATGGGCAGGTCCTGCATGCCGTTGAAAACTTCCTTCCGCAGCTTATCCAGGAAGCCCTGGGTCATGTAAGCCATCAGCTGGGTATAGACCAGCATGGAAATCAGGGACAGCAGATACAGCACCGCCAGCAGGCCGATATAGGGCATGATCTCCGCCCTGGCGGCCAGCCAGTCCCGACTCACATACCATTTCTCGATAACAGACAGCACGTTTTGTACAAACAGCGAGGGAATGGAGGACACCACGGAGGAGAACAGGATGCACAGCATGGTCAGCGGCGCCAGCACTGGGTAATAGCCGAAGAACTTCTTCACCACCGCGCCCAGGGCTGAGAAGTTGGCCTGGGGTCTCCCGCCGCCTGCACCTGCACCATGGGGACCGCCATGAGGGCCGTGTTTATTCATTCTCCTCACCTCCCTTGTTCTGCTGCTGGTAAATCTCCCGATAGATGGGGCTGCGCTCCATCAGACTCTGATGGTCGCCCATGTCCGCGATGCGGCCGTTTTCCATGACGATGATCAGGTCCGCGTCCTGGACGGAGGCAATGCGCTGGGCAATGATGATCTTGGTGGTCTCCGGGATGTATTTGCGGAAGCCATCCCGGATCAGGGCGTCGGTCTGGGTGTCCACGGCACTGGTGGAATCGTCCAGAATCAGGATCTTCGGCTTTTTCAGCAGGGCCCGGGCAATGCAAAGCCGCTGCTTCTGGCCGCCGGAGACATTGGCGCCGCCCTGCTCGATCCAGGTGTCATAGCCGTCGGGGAAGGAACGGATAAAGCCATCTGCCTGGGCCAGGCGGCAGGCCTCCTCCATCTCCTGGTCTGTGGCGTTTTCGTTGCCCCAGCGCAGATTGTCCTTGATGGTGCCGGAAAACAGCTGGTTCTTCTGCAGCACCATGGACACGGCGGAGCGCAGGGTGTCCAGGTCATAGTCCCGCACATCCACGCCGCCCACCTTCACGCTGCCCTCGGTGACGTCATAAAGCCGGGGAATCAGCTGCACCAGGGTGGACTTGCCGGCGCCGGTACCGCCCAGCACGCCCACGGTCATGCCGGAGGCAATGTGGAGGTTGATGTTCTCCAGAGAGCTGCGCCGGGCCTTCCTGCTGTATTTGAAGCTGACATTCTCAAAATCCACGGAGCCGTCGGCCACGGTGGTCACCGGCGCTGCCGGGTTGTGGAGATTGCTCTCCTCATCCAGCACCTGGCAGATACGCTTGGCCGACTCGGCGGACATGGTAAGCATCACGTAGATCATGGAGATCATCATCAGACTCATCAGAATCTGCATGCCGTAGGTCAGCATGGCGGAGATCTGGCCCACATCGATGGTGGTTCCGCCGGAGGTGATGATCAGCTTGGAGCCCACCGTCAGCACAAAGAGCATATTGAAGTACACGCAAAACTGCATCAGGGGGGAGTTCAGCGCCACGACCCGTTCGGCTTTGGTGAAGTCGGCGCAGATATCCTCAGAGGCGGCGGCAAATTTCTTCTTCTCATAGTCCTCACGGGTAAAGCCCTTGACCACCCGCATGGCCCGGACATTTTCCTCGATGGACTCGTTCAGTTTGTCGTACTTATTAAAGACCGCCCGGAACGCCGGCATAGCCTTGCGGGCGATCATCACCAGCCCAAAGACCAGCACCGGAATCACAATAACGAAGGTGGTGGCCAGCTTGCCGCCCATGATATAGGCCATGACAATGGCAAAGACAAAGATCAGCGGCGCACGGACAGCAATGCGGATCACCATCATGAAGGCCATCTGCACATTGTTCACATCGGTGGTCATCCGGGTCACCAGAGAGGCAGAAGAAAAGCGGTCGATATTCTCAAAGGAGAAGCCCTGCACCCGGGTAAAAATATCCCGGCGCAGGTTTTTACCGAAGCCGGCAGAGGCCTTGGCGCAGGTAACGCCCCCCAGACCGCCGCACGCCAGGGAGACCATCGCCATGGCCAGCAGCACAAGCCCGGTTTTCAGCACGTCGGCCATGGGCGCCCCGGCCTTGATGTTGTTCACCATGTCGGCCGTAATAAAGGGGATCAGCACCTCAAAGAACACCTCGCCCACCATCAGCAGCAGGGTCAACAGGGAGGAGGTCTTATATTCCCGGATGCTTCCGGCAAGTTTTCTGATCATTTTCATCGCATCCTTTCTTGCAGGTTTGGAACGCGTTATCCAGCATTACATCCAGAATCTCCCACAGGGTCTCCAGCTGCTGCCGGCTCAGGCCCCGGCTCAGCTGGGCCAGGATGGCTTCGTCCATATCGCACAGCTCCTGCCGCAGCTCTTTGGCCTTCTCCGTAGAGGAGATGCATTTATGCCGCCGGTCATGACTGCTCTGGCAGCAGCGGATGAAGCCCTTCCGCTCCAGCCGCTTGAGGATCTCGGTCATGGTGGGGTGGGTCACATGGCTGGCGTTTTCCAGGTCCCGCTGGTTCACCTCTGCTGCGCCGGCGGCTTCCAGCCGCTCCAGCTCCTTCAGCACCCCCAGCTGCACCCCGGTCAGGTCCTTTTCCAGCAGCCCTTCATCCAGCTGCCGCTTGAAGGTCCGGCCCAGGATGGAAAAACGCATCCCATAGGGCAGATCGTGTTTCAAAAGTTCACCTTCTTTTTATTAGGTAGTGCACTACGTATTTTATCAGGCTTTTCCACAAAGTCAAGGGAAAAGCGCTACAAAAAGGCCGGGACGGCCCGGGTGGAATTTCATGCAGTTTCACGGCAGGATATTGACAAATTGTGAAGGATTTGCTACAAATTGTGAATACGAGGTGATGTTATGCCCATTTTTGGAATGGCCGCGCCCCACGATCCGGCTCAACTGCCAGCGGCGGCGGACTTCTGCCGTCATAACGGGCTGCGCTTCCTGGCCCTGCCCGCCGCCCGGCTGGCCGGTCTGCCCGGGGAGCTGGAGGGGATTGCCCTGCTGGATGCGGGCCAATGTGTATTTTTGGAGGAAAGCAGCCACCAGACCATGGAGACGGCTCTTGAGGCGCTGACTCCTGAGCAGCCGGTGATCCTGCTGCCGGAGAGTCCGGAAACGCTGCCTGCTTTTGCCCTGTGGGTCAACTGCTGGCTGAACCGGCAAAGCGGCGGCCAGGAGCTTTGGGATGTGTACGATGAGAACCGGCGGCCCACCGGCCGGCTCCATCCCCGGGGGCAGGAGCTGGCGGAAGGGGATTACCACCTGGTGATCCACGTCTGGATCCGGGACAGTCTGGGCCGCTATCTGCTGACCAAGCGCAGCCCCAACAAGGGCTACGGCGGCATGTGGGAAAGTCCCGGCGGCGCCGCCCAGGCCGGGGATGACAGTCTCTCCGCCTGCCTGCGGGAGATCCGGGAGGAGACGGGCCTGGCCCTGGACCCTGCCCGGGGAAAGATCATCAAAACCTACCAGGAGGACCATTTTATCTGCGATGTGTGGCTTTTCAGGCAGGATTTCGCCCTGGAGGATGTGGTGCTCCAGCCCGGGGAGACCTGTGACAAGCGCTATGCCACCCGGGAGGAGATTCTGAAAATGCACGCAGAGGGCCGCTTTGTGCCCTTCCAGTTCATCGAGGAAGTGCTGGACGCGGAGTGACATTATAAAGCGGCATAATAAAAACCAGGCCGGCGATTACCGGCCTGATTTTGCGTTTCTATCGATTTTTGAGGGAATTACTTGCCCATGTTCATCTGGGCAGCCACCTCAGCGGCGAAGTCCTCTTCCTTCTTCTCGATGCCCTCGCCCTTCATGAAGCGGACAGCATCAACAAACTTGACGGAGCCGCCCAGAGCCTTGGCGGCGCTGGCAATGTACTTCTCCACGGACATGGAATTGTCCTTGACGAACTCCTGCTGCAGCAGGCAGTTCTCCTCGTAGAACTTGTTCATCTTGCCCATGACGATCTTCTCCTTGACCTGCTGGGGCTTGGAGGCCATCTTGGGGTCCTGATCCATCAGAGCCAGGGCGATCTTCTTCTCCTCTTCCATCACTTCTTCGGTGACGTTGCTCTTGTCCCAGAAGCGGGGGTTCAGAGCGGCGATCTGCATGGCAACGTCCTTGCCGATCTCGGTGGCGTCAATGCCGCCCTCCACAGCCAGGTTCACCAACACGCCGATCTTGCCGCCGGCGTGAACGTAAGCCACGCTGGTGTTGCTGTCGAAGCGGGCGAAGCGGCGGATCTGCAGGTTCTCGCCGATGCTCATGACCTTCTCAGGCAGGGTCTCGGCCACGGTCAGCTCGCTGCCGGGGTACTTGCAGTTCATCAGGGCGGCCACGTCGGCAGGGTTGTCCTTCAGGACCACCTTGCAGATGTCCTTCACGAAAGCCACGAACAGGTCGCTCTTGGCGCAGAAGTCGGTCTCGCAGTTGACTTCCACCACGGCGCCAACGCCGCACTGGGGGCAAACTTCGGCGTAAGCCATACCCTCGGCAGCGATGCGGCCGGCCTTCTTGGCAGCCTTGGCCAGGCCCTTCTCACGGAGCCACTCCACGGCCTTGTCCATATCGCCGTCGGTCTCGGTCAGGGCCTTCTTGCAGTCCATCATGCCAACATTGGTCATCTCACGGAGAGTCTTAACATCCTGAGCGGTAAATGCCATAATCATTTTCCTCCTATAAATTCTTTAAGAAAAGGGGCGCTGGCGCTTCCGGCCACGCCCCTTGCGTATATCAATTACTCTTCAACGGGAGCAGCGGCCTCGGCGGGAACTTCCTCAACCTCGGCGTCAACACCCTGACGGCCTTCCTGAACAGCGTTGGCCATGGTGGCGGCGATCAGGCGGATGGCGCGGATGGCGTCATCGTTGGCGGGGATCACGTAATCCACTTCGTCGGGATCGCAGTTGGTGTCAACGATGGCGACGATGGGGATGTGCAGCTTGCGGGCCTCGGCAATGGCGTTGTGCTCCTTGCGGGGGTCAACCACAAACAGGGCGCCGGGCAGCTTCTTCATGTCCTTGACGCCGCCCAGGTACTTCTCCAGCTTCTCCATCTCGCCCAGGTGCTTCATGACTTCCTTCTTGGGCAGCATGTCGAAGGTGCCGTCCTCCTGCATCTTCTTCAGCTGAGCCAGGCGGTCAACACGGGTGCGCATGGTCTTGAAGTTGGTGAGCATGCCGCCCAGCCAGCGGGCGTTCACATAGTACATGCCAACACGGCTGGCCTCTTCCTTGACGGAATCGGTGGCCTGCTTCTTAGTGCCGACGAAGAGGATGGTCTGGCCGTTGGCAGCCAGGTCACGCACGAAGTCGTAAGCCTCTTCCATCTTCTTGACGGTCTTGGCAAGGTCGATGATGTAGATGCCGTTACGCTCGCAGTAAATGTACTCGGCCATCTTGGGGTTCCAGCGGCGGGTCTGGTGACCGAAGTGGACACCGGCTTCCAGCAGCTGCTTCATGGATACTACTGACATTTGATTTCCTCCAAATTTTTGTTATTTTCCTCCGGGAGTCTCAACCCCTCCACCAAGCCCCGGCGACGGAGCCACATGGGGGAAAGTCCACTCCCGTGCGAAATGCCCTGATATAATACCAGAAAAGTCTTTGGATTGCAAGGGTTTCGGCAATTATTTTTTGCCATTTTTTGAATTTTTCTCCCGCCCTCCAGCTCTTCATTGACTTTCATATCCAGGAATGATAAAATTTAAACAGTCAAAATCCAAAAAAACAATAAGGAAGTGGTAAAATGATCCTTACGCCTGAGCAGCAGGCCCTGTTGGATGGTTCCAAAGGCGAAGTAATGGCGAAGGTGGTCAAAACCCTGGTGATGTACGGTGACACCTTCGGTGCCCAGCGCATGGTGCCCGTCAGCAGCAAGTACGGCCACACGGTTATTTCCTATGGTCTTAACGCCCTGGGTCCTGTTCTCAACCTGTTTGACCAGCTGATCGAGGCCGGCCTCACCGCCGACCAGAAGTTCACCGCCGACCCCCGGCCCCTGGACAAGAATGTCCCCAGCTCCTTCCTGGACGATTTTGTCTTTAAAAAGCTGATGTATTCCCAGCAGGAGCGCTTCGAAGAGCAGCTGAAAAAGCTGGGCATCGTGGACGATGACGCCTACAGCTGCACCTGCTATGTGGATCAGATGGGCAACAAGCCCGCCAAGGGCGAGGTGCTCAGCTGGGCGGAATCCTCCGCCGTGGTGTACGCCAACTCCGTGCTGGGCGCCCGCTGCAACCGCAACTCCGGCATTCTGGAGCTGATGGGCTCCATCGCTGGCTTCGTGCCTGAGTTCGGCCTGCTGACCGATGAGGGCCGCAAGGCCACCTGGGTGGTGGAGGTCCGCTGCGAGAAGAAGCCGGAGGCTCAGCTGCTGGGTTCCGCCATTGGCATGAAGGTCATGGAGGAAGTGCCCTACGTGAAGGGCATGGAGAAATGGCTGGGGACGGAGCTGAACGACGCCAACTGCACCTATCTGAAGGACTTCGGCGCGGCCACCGCCTCCAACGGCGCCGTGGGCCTGTACCACATCGCCGGTCTCACCCCCGAGGCCAAGGAGCAGGGCGAGGCCCTGATCAAGGAAGGCGCCCAGGTCTACGTCATTGACGACGCGGAGCTGGCCCGGGTTCAGGCCAGCTACCCTGTGATCTGGAAAAATCCCGACGCCAAGCCGGAGCTGTGCTTCGTGGGCTGCCCCCACATGACGCTGCAGCAGATGAAGGACTGGGCCGACGCCATTGAAGGCAAGCTGCGGGCCAACGGCCTTGACAAGGTCGCGGTTCCCACCGTGTTCACCGCCTCCCCCGCCGTGATCAAGGAGCTGGAGAAGACCCCCTACCGCTGGAAGCTGGCCAGCTACGGCATTGTGGTCAGCTACATCTGCCCCCTGATGTACATGAACAACCCCCTCTGTAAAAAGAAAGCGGTCATCACCTGTTCCAATAAGCTGCGCACCTACACCAGCGCCAGATTCTACACCGAGGCGGAGATTCTCGACATCATCACCGGCAAGGAGGGACAGAAATGAAGCAGTTCAAAGGCCGCGTCGTGGTCCCCGGCAGCTGCACCGCCGAGGCTCTGGTGAGCCATGGCGGCTTCAACACCCTGGCCAGCTACCAGATGGCCATTATGTTCGGGGATAAACAGGTCAAATGCGGCGACCAGAACAACCCCGACCTGTATAAAAAGTCCATGCTGGGCAAGGCCCTCTGCCTGCCCATGACCATCGGCTCCACCACCGGCGGCATGGTGCTTTACACCGTGTGCTCCCTGGGCAAACAGCCGGCCTGCATGCTCTTCAGCATGCCTATCGACTCTCTGGCCGCCTCCGGCGCCATCCTGGGCGATGTGTGGACCGACGCGAAAATGCCCGTTGTGGACAGCCTGGGCGAGGAATTCCTTGCCTATGTCCAGACCGGCATGACCGTCACCGTGGGGGAGGACGGCCTGGTCACCGTGGAGTGATTTTCTCATCTGATAACGCAAAAAGGACATGGCTTCTGCCATGTCCTTTTTATATTGTCATTCGCTGGCGAAGAAGTTGGAATAGTCGGTGCTCAGATCCTTGCCCTCATAGGTGCCGGTGATCTTGCTCATGGCCCGGTCATAGGCCTCGGTGCCCGGCTCATAGGGGGTGGGCTGATAGTTGTTGTACATATCCTTCTTGGCCTCCGCTGCCGCCAGATCGCTGGAGACGCAGCAGGGGATGATCTCATAGCTGTCGTTATGGATGCTGCCGTCTGGGTCCCGGCGGATGGTCAGCTGGAAGATGGCGGTGTCCGGGTCGGTGGGGCCGGAGCTGCCGCCGAAGGACCAGTTGCCCATGGAATAGAGGATGATGCCGCCGTTATACTCCTCCATAGGCTGGAGGCAGTGGGAATGGCTGCCATAGACCAGGTTGGCCCCGGCATCCACGCAGGCCCGGGCCAGCTCCACCTGGCTCTCCTTGGGGCGGTACTTCAGCTCGCTGCCCCAGTGGAACATGCAGACGATGTAATCGGCCCCCTGCTCCTTCAGCTGCTGCACACCGGCAACAGCCTTTTCCAGGCTGGGGTTGCTGCTTTCCGCCTCGCCCACGGAGTACAGGTCACCGGCGGTATAGATGCCCATTTTGATGCCGCTTTTGGTGGTGATGATCTGGGCCTGCTCGTTCTCGCCGTAGGGCATCCCGATGCTCTCCAGGGCGGCCTTGGTGTCCTCCACGCCGGCGTCATAGAAGTCCCGGGTGTGGTTGTTGGCCATGGTGACAAAGTCCACCCCGCCCTGGGGCAGGATGTTGATCCACTCCGTAGGGCAGAGGAAGTAGAAGTAAGTGGCGGTATAGTCATAGGTCAGCTTCTTGTCGGAGAAGCTGCACTCCAGATTGCTGAGGGTGATCTCGTCATCGGCGAAGTACTGGACGGTGTTGGCAAAGGGGTAGCTATAGTCCCCGTTCATCTTGGAGGAGTAGTGCAGGGGGTACTTCTGGTTGCTGTTCAGGGTCAGGTCGCCAATGCAGGAGACGGTGAAATACTCCGGCTGCGGTTCCGGGGTAGGCTCCGGCGTGGGCTCGGGGGTGGTCTCCGGCGCGGAGACGGGCAGGGCGTCCTCATTGGGGACGGCGGCGCTCTGGCCGCTTTCGGGCACGATGGTCAGGGTCACGTCCAGCCGGGCCTTGGTGATGAATACCAGCGCCAGGCACAGCAGGGCCAGGCAAACAATCTGCAAAATCTTTTTCATATCCATATCCTCTGTCTTTTATAATGCGTATACTGAGACGACGTCCGGCTCAGATAAGTTTCCTGATGATGGGGATCTTTCTGCCTAGGGCAACAGCGGCAAAGCACACTGCCGCCAGCACCGCCGTGAAGCCCAGAATGCTGAGTGCGGGGGCTTCCAGGGTCATGGACAGGCCCAGGGCCTCCAGAAGGTTGATAAACAGGGGGTGCAGCAGGTAGACCCCCAGGGTGCAGTCGGCCAGGGCGGCCCAGAGCCGGGGGCGGCGGAAGGGACGGTCTTTCAAGGCCTGGAAGAAGCAAAAGCACATGGTGGCCTGGGTCAGGGTGGAGAGGGAGAAATAGCTGAAGAGCCAGCCGTCGGCCACTTCCTTGTAATTGGAATACCAGATGTTGCCCCAGGTGGTGAGGGCGGTGCAGGCAAGGAAAGCCGCCGGGGCAATGACCAGCCACCGCTTGCCGAAGTACTGCCGGCTGAGCCACCAGCCCCAGACCGCGTAGCCCAGGTAGGGCAGGTAATCCAGGGAGAAGTCCAGGGTGATTCGGTTCAGGATGAGGGCCGTGTCCGGGGTCAGGTTACAGTTGGCGCAAAGGATGGATACCCCGAAGAACAGAAACAGCAGGTACTCCCCTTTCAGCTGCCCCTGATGGATAGCGGCGTGGGCCACCGGCAGGAACAGACAGCACAGGGCCATGGCCGTTAAAAACCAGAGGTGGTAATGGCCCTTGGCCAGGTCAAAGAAGAAGGAATACCAGTCTCCAAAGTCTCCGGCCGCCAGTCTTGCCCCCAGGGCATACACCAGGGACCAGAAAGCAAACAGTAAAATCAGCCGCAGCACATGGGTTTTCAAAAAGCGGCGCAGCTCCAGGGTCTCCCGGTTCAAAAACAGCGCCCCGGTGAGCATGAAGAACACCGGCACCCCGCCCCGCATCATGGTGCTGATCAGGCTCAGCGGGATAAAGGCGGAGGCGTCCAGCGGGCAGATGTGGTACAGGGCGGCGCTGGTATGGATAAAGAGGACCATGATGCAGGCTGTCAGGCGGCACAGGTCCAGTTCAGTTCGTCTCATTGCTTTGTTTTTCCTTTTCTGATATCAGGGCCAGCTTCTCCTCCCGGCGCAGGTTCTTGATCTGCCGCTCCCGGCTCATGGCCTGGTGGCGGGTGGGGAGAATTTCATAATAGGCCAGCTCCACCGGCAGATGGGAGCGGGTGTACTTGCCGCCCCGGCCGGCCTGATGGGCGGCCAGGCGGGCCGCCAGGTCGTTGGTCCAGCCGGTGTAAAGGCTGCCGTCCCCGCAGCGGAGCATATATACGTAGTTCACCGGCGCACCTGCCGGATATTCTTCTCAAACTTGCTGCGAGCGCCCATGACCTCATGGCCGCAGCCGCAGCAGCGCAGCTTAAAATCCGCCCCGGTGCGCAGCACCAGCCAGTCCCGGCTGCCGCAGGGGTGGGGCTTTTTCATGGTGAGGGTATCGCCCACCTGGATATCCATGGCTGTTCCGCCTCCTTATTTCTTCAGTTCCTCCCAATACCGCCGGGCGGCCTGCTCGGTCTTGTTGTCGCCGTATTCGTAGTAGTGGGCGTTTTTCAATTCCTTAGGCAGGTACTGCTGCTTCACCCAATGGCCGGGGAAATCATGGGGGTACTTGTAGCCCTGCTCCCGCTCAAAGCCGGTGCCGTCGGCATGCATATTCTGCAGCTCCCGGGGGATGGGGCCGCTGCGGCCGGCCCGGACATCCGCCTGGGCGGCGGCGATGGCCATATAGGCGGAGTTGGACTTGGGCGCGGTGGCCAGCAGCAGACAGGCCTCCGCCAGGGGCAGCCGTGCCTCCGGCAGGCCCAATTGCAGGGCCGAATCCACGCAGGCCTTCACGATAGGCACCGCCTGGGGATAGGCCAGGCCCACGTCCTCACTGGCGGAGCAGAGGATGCGGCGGCAGGCGCCCTGCAGGTCCCCCACCTCCAGCAGGCGGGCCAGATAGTGCATGGCGGCGTCCGGGTCGGAGCCGCGAAGGGACTTCATCAGGGCGGAGAGAATGTCATAATGCTCGTCTCCGTCCCGGTCATAGCGCATGGCGCTGCGCTGGGAGATGGCGGCGGCATCCGTCAGGGTGATGGCGTCCCGCTCCCCGGCGGCGGAGAACAGCAGCTCCACCGCGTTGATGGCCTTGCGCACATCGCCGCCGCAGGCAGTACTGATCCGCTCCGTCACGCCGGCTTCCAAGGTCAACGGCGTCTCCCGCCGGGCGTTCATGATGGCCACCGCCCGGTCCACCGCCTTGCCGATCTCCGCCGGGGAGACAGGCTTGAACTCAAAGACCGTGGAGCGGCTGAGAATGGCGTTAAAAACACAGAAATAGGGGTTTTCCGTGGTGGAGGCGATGAGGGTGATGCGCCCATCCTCGATAAACTCCAGCAAAGACTGCTGCTGCTTTTTGTTGAAATACTGGATCTCGTCCAGGTACAGCAGCACGCCGCCGGGGGTGAGGAAGGTATCCAGCTCGTCAATGATCTTTTTAATGTCCGCAATGCCGGCGGTGGTGGCGTTCAGCTTGCGCAGGCTGCGGTTGGTGCGCTGGGCGATGATGCGGGCCACGGTGGTCTTGCCGGTGCCGGAGGGGCCGTAAAAGATCATGTTGGGGATCTGCCCGCTATTCACAATGCGGCGCAGCATCCCGTCCGCGCCCAGGATATGGCGCTGGCCCACCACGTCATCCAAAGACGCAGGCCGTATTTCATCTGCCAGAGGCTTATACATCAAATTCGCACACCTTTCCTAGTATACACCGCATTATAACACCTGGGACGGCGTTTGTAAAAGGGATAGTTATGAAAGAATGATAAACTTTTGCCCCTGGGAACTTTGTCTTGTGGACAAGCGTCAAAATTGGCGGTATAATGAGAGCCAACTTTCGAGAAAAGGAGAATTGATAATGGCAAGAGGAAAGATCAAAGCCGTTTTGTTCATAATTGTTTTCGTGCTGGCTGTGGCCATTGGCTGCAACGCATTGATCGATCTGTCCGAAAATAAGGCGCCGGAGGTGACGGCGGACCCCTTCCTGACCTCCCCCAGCCCTGACGCGGGGCAGAGCCTCCCCCTGGAGACGGCGGCCCCCACCGCAACGCCCATCCCGGTGCAGACCGCGGCGCCCACCCCGGCACCCACGCCGGTACCTACGCCGGCGCCCACACCCACCCCGGCGCCCACGCCCACCCCGGCCCCGGTGGGGCAGGTGCTGGACAGCGGCAGCGTCCGCTCCCAGACCGGGCTGCCCATTGATGTCCGGGCCGACTGGGTGGCTACCGTGCTGGACAGTGACCGGGTGCAGGTGCAGGTGACAGTGGTGCTGGAATCCTACGCGCTGCAGATCGCGGAGAGCTATAAGTCGGTGAACGTCAGCGTGGGGGACCAGTACGCCAGCTGCAACGCCCCCGCGGTGGACTATGACGGCAGCGCCAAGCTGGAGACGGTGCTGGGCACCACCACCCACACCCTGTATCTGGCCCAGGGAACCAGCAATGTATTCCCCCTGGCCGTGGAATACCACTTCGGCGGCGTCTACAGCGGGGAGGAGCTGCCGGTGATCGAGTGCGGCGGTTCCCTTGTACTGAGCCGCTGAGGGAGGACAGAAAGCCATGAGGACACAGGAACAGGTCAATGAGATCGTCCGCCTGCTGCTGGCGGAGTACCCCCTGGCGGACTGCACCCTGGACTGGAAAAAGGACTATGAGCTGCTTTTCTCCGTGCGCCTGGCGGCCCAGTGCACCGACGAGCGGGTGAACCAGGTCACGCCGGCCCTTTTCGCCCGCTTCCCCACCCTGGAGGCCTTCGCGGAGGCGGATGTGGGTGAAGTGGAGGAATACGTGCACTCCTGCGGCTTCTTCCGGGCCAAGGCCCGGGATATTGTGGCCTGCGCCAACGTGCTGTTGGAAAAGCACGGCGGGCAGCTGCCCCGCACCATGGAGGAGCTGACGGCTCTGCCCGGTGTGGGCCGCAAGACCGCCAACCTGATCCTGGGGGATGTGTTCAAGATCCCCGGCTCCACGGTGGTGGACACCCACTGCATCCGCATCTCCAACCGGCTGGGTCTGGTGGACAATCTGAAGGACCCGGTGAAGATCGAGATGGAGCTGCGGAAGCTCCTGCCGCCGGAGCACTCCTCCGACTTCTGCCACTGCATCGTGCTGCACGGCCGGGCCGTCTGCGACGCCAGAAAGCCGGATTGCGCCGCCTGCTGCCTGAAGCATCTGTGCCAGACCTTTTCCGGCTAAAACAACAACCCCAGGCCCGAGGGCCTGGGGTGTTTCCTTATAGTACCCCTTCCAGCTTCAGCAGGAAGGTTTTTACGTCCAGCCCGCCGGCATAGCCGGTGAGCTGGTTTTTCGCCCCCAGCACCCGGTGGCAGGGGATGATGACGGAAATGGGGTTATGACCTACGGCGCCGCCCACCGCCTGGGCGGACATACGGGCCAGGCCCCGCTGCTCCGCCAGACGCTTTGCCAGTTCACCGTAGGTTACGGTCTGGCCATAGGGGATGGCTAACAGCAGCTGCCAGACGCTTTGGGCAAAGGCGCTGCCCCTGGGGGCAATGGGCAGGGCGGACACCTCCGGCTGCCGGCCGGCAAAGTAGGCATCCAGCCAGCGGCGGGTGCGGGCGAAAATCTCTGACTCTCCGTCGGAAGGTTCCGGCAAGCCGGAAGGGAAGTACTTCTGCCCTTCCAGCCACACTCCGGTGAGAGCTCCGTCCTCCGCCGCCATCACATAGCGGCCATACGGGGCGTCATAAAAAGCGGTTTGGATCATTCTTCGCTGCCTTCGCCTTCGTCCAGCTTCTGCCGGCGCTTTTTGTAGGCCGCAGCAGAAAGGGAGAGGGCCAGCAGGCACAGCACAAAGGTGCAGCCGCCCACCAGGGCAACCGTCCAAAAGGCGGCCTCCGCCGCGCCGAAGCTGCGGTAGCTGTAGATGCCCATAAAGCCGCCGGAAACCACGCCGGCCAGCAGGCTCATGAGCAGGTTGGTCTTGAAATCGGGCTTCAGCTTTCGGTCCCACAGGCCTTGCTTGATGCAGGCTGCCGTCACATACACGCTGGAGAGCATGAACACCGCCCATTCCCCCAGCAGCAGGTGGTAGGCCTCCACACCATAGACCAGCAGCTGCACCGCCATGGCCGCCAGCAGCCCCCACCAAATCAGCCAGAAGCCCCGGCTCTCCAGCTTCAGCAGCTTCTGCTCCTGCATTTCATCCAGATTGTTCTTGTTTTCCTGAAACAGTTTCATTGCTCCTTCTCCTCCCAAAACAGTTCATCCAAAGTTTTGCCCAGCGCGTGGCAGATGGTCAGGCACAGGCGGATGGTGGGGTTATACTCCCCTTTTTCAATGGCGTTGATGGTCTGGCGGGAGACCCCCGCCGCTTCGGCCAGGGCCTGCTGGGTCATATCCCGCTCCGCCCGGGTCGCTTTCAGTCTCAGATTCTTTGACATCTCATCACCTCTGGCAGTATAGTAGCACACAGCTTACACTATGTCAAGTATATTTTACAAAATATCAAATAAAAAAGTCCAGGGGAATCCTGGACTTTTTTCAGCTAGTCAAAAAAATCTGTTTTACGGGCTACGCCAATGGATTCTACTGGTCAAAGGCTTCCCCTTGAGGGGAAGCTGGCGGCGTAGCCGACTGATGAGGTGGCAAGTAAAAACTGGGAAAAAAGCAGAAACTTCCATCAAAAACGCAGGCTTTCCACCTCATCCGCCCAGTGTGCGCACTGGGCACCTTCCCCTCAAGGGGAAGGCTTGAGAAAACGTTTTTCTTCCTCGCACTATGGCTTTCTGCCCATCCTCACAGCAGGGCGATGAGGGCCTGCACGTCCTCTTCTCTGGTGGCCCAGCTGGTGGCGAAGCGGACGGCCACCCGGCCATCCGGCAGCCACTGCCACAGGTTGAACTGGACGTTCTGGCGCAGCCGCTCCACCTGCTCCCTGGTGAGGATGACAAACTGCTGGTTGGTGGGGGAATCCATCAGCAGCTCGTAGCCCTTGGCAAGGCAGGCGGCTTTCAGCTCCATGGCCAGCTCGATGGCGTGGCGGCTGATTTTGAAATACAGGCCGTCGGTGAACAGGGCGTCAAACTGCTGGCTCACCAGGCGGGTCTTGGCCAGGAGAGCCCCGTGCTGCTTGACGGTGGTGAGAAAATGGGGCGGCATGTTGTTCTTGGTGAACACCAGGGCCTCGCCGCAGAGGGCGCCCACCTTGGTGCCGCCGATGTAGAACAGGTCACACAGCGCCACAACATCCGCCAGTGTCACATCGGTTTCCGGGCTCATGAGGCCATAGCCCAGGCGTGCCCCATCCATATACAGGGGCAGGCCGTAGCGGCGGCAGGTCTCCGACAGGGCGGTCAGCTCCGCCTTGGAGTACAGGGTGCCGAACTCGGTGGGATGGGAGATATAGACCATGCCGGGCTGCACCAGGTGTTCCCGCACCTCGTCGTTGAGGAAATCCGTCATGTACCGGTCCAGGTCAGCGGCCATCAGCTTGCCCTCCACATGAGGGATGGGCAGCACCCGGTGGCCGGAATACTCAATGGCCCCGGCCTCATGTATGTTGATGTGGCCGGTGTCGGCGGCAATGACCCCCTCGTAGCTGTGCAGCATGCTGTCGATGGCGATCTGGTTGGTTTGGGTGCCGCCGGTGAGAAACTGGATTTGCAAATCATCCCGGCCGCAGGCGGCGCAGATTTTGGCCTTGGCGGCTTCGGTGTGGGGGTCATCCCCATAGCCGGGCAGGGAGACCATGTTCACTTCCAGCAGATGCTGGAGCACCTGGGGATGGGCCCCCTCGGTATAGTCAGAGAGAAAATACAGCATAAAAATATCCTCCGAATTCACTTTCGGAGGATATTTTAATCCAATATGGGAGGAATTGCAAGACTCAGGCAATGGTCAGATGGCCCACGGAGGCGGCCCGAAGCCCCTGGACATCGTCAACGCCGTACATCACAAAGCGGTCACACATCATACTGTCCTGATCCAGAATGGCGCCGGCAAGGGTGGCAACCCGGCGCTTGCTGGGGGCGAGGCTGTCACAGTCCGGGCCGCAGAGCAGGGACCAGTGTCCGTCGGCATCGCTGTCCATGCGGGCGGTGGGAATGGCAGAGAGCTTCACGCTGCGCACATCGCTGGGGGTGACCAGTATCAGCTTTTCGTTGGTCAGCACATACTCGATCTTGCGCAGCTTCCGCACATCCAGCATGGGGGAGCAGATCCCGTAAATGCCGGCGGCAACGATCACGATGACCACACCCGGTTTGACGCCGGCCCCGGTCTTGATGGCGGTGGGTATGTAAAAGGCCAGGAGCAGAATGAGAATAGCGGCGGCAATCACACCGCGGCGGATGTAATAGGCCTTATGGGTCCGGTCCATGGCTTCAAACTGCTCCGCGCGGCCGTGCCACAAAATCTCCTCGCCGTGCTCCAGATAGTCCTTCAGTCTTTCTTTCATATCAAAAACCTCCTGTCAATGCTTTCCTTTTGGTATCTACTGATATTATACAAGGGACCGCATTAATTGTGCGCCAAGGAGGCCGGAGACGCCGTTAAGCCGGCTTAACAGGACGGGCATAAAAGTACCCCGCTGCGAGAAGAGGAAAAGCAGCGGGGTGGGAGAAAAGAAAGAATCATGTCAGAATCAGTCGCCTTCGATCATGCGGTAGCCCACGCCCACCTCGGTGAAAATATACTGGGGCTCGGCAGGGTTCTTTTCGATCTTGCGGCGGATGTTGGCCATGTTGACCCGAAGGATCTGGTTGTTGCCCTTGCTCTGGGGGCCCCACAGCTCCTTCATGATGAAGTCATAGGTCAGCACCTTGCCGGCGCATTTGCCCAGCAGGGCCACGATCTTATACTCGTTCTGGGTCAGGCGGCAGTTCTCCCCGGCAATGAGCACCTGGTGCTTGTCATAGTCGATGGTCAGCTCCCCGGCGGTGAACTTGCCGGTGTTGGCGATGGCTCCGTTGCCGGGGCCGGAACGGGTATGCCGCAGGGCCACCCGCACCCGGGCCAGCAGCTCCGCCGGGCTGAAGGGCTTGGTCACATAGTCATCGGCCCCCTTGTCTAGGGCCTGCACCTTATCCCGCTCATAGCTGCGGGCGGAGACCACGATGATGGGCATGCTGGTCCAGGAGCGGACAGTGCTGATAATATCCATGCCGTCCATATCCGGCAGGCCCAGGTCCAGCACCACCAGGTCGGGGCAGTGGGAGCTGATCATGGAGAAGGCCTCGTTGCCGGTGGAAGCCTGGATCACGTCATAGCCGTTGGCGGTAAGAATGGCCTTGATCAGGCCGGATATGGTCTTTTCGTCTTCTACTACAAGAATTTTGTCCCGGATGGTCATCCTTCAGCCTCCTTTTTTTGGTATCCTCCAGTAAACGATGATGCAATCGGCAAAAGCAGATCGCGAGAAAATTTGGGTTCTGATGATGGCACTTTTTTGCGGGAATACTTTGTGTATTGCAAGAAAAAGTGACGAAATCAGGGCACAAATTTTCCGCAAGACGCCGCAGGCGATTGATTCAGCGTTTACGCAAGGGGCAGGGTAAATTCAAAGCGTGCGCCGCCGGGCAGGTTTTCCGCCCGGAGGCTGCCGCCGTGGGCCTCCACAATGGTGCGGCAGACGCTGAGCCCAATGCCCATGCAGCGGGAATTGTCTGCCCCGCCCCGGCCGGAGAGCTGCAGGCTGCCGTCAAACAGGTGGGGCAACAGCTCCGGGGCCACGCCGCCGCCGTTATCCTCCACGCCGATGACAGCAAAGCCCCCTTCATAGCGGGCGTCCAAGCGGATGCGGGTGGTGCCCCGGCCGTGCACCAGGGCGTTATCCATCAGGTTCAGCAGCACCTGTTCAATGAGCATAGCGTCCATGGGCAGCAGCAGCGTTTCCTCCGGCACGGAGACGGAGATTGTGACTTCCTCATGGCGCTTGCGGAAATTCATCACCGCTTCGCTGAGCACTTCCTCCAGAATCTCCTCTTCTTTTTGAATCTGTCCCATTTCCCCGCCGCTGATGCGGGTGATGGAGAGGAGGTTTTCCACCATGCGGTAAAGCCAATCCGCGTCCTGCTTGGCGTCCAGCAGCAGTTCGTTCTTCTGTTCCCGGCTCAGCGCGCCGCTGTCCTCCAGCACGGTGGCGATGGAACCGCTGATGGCGGTGAGGGGCGTGCGCAGATCGTGGGAGATGGCCCGCAGCAGGTTGGCCCGCATCTTCTCCCGCTCCGACTCGGCCCGGAATTTTTCCTGCGCCTTGACCCGGGTGGTCAGGGTGCTGACGGCAAAGCCCACCGCCAGCATGGTCATAAAGGTGAGGGGATAGCCGTAGACGGAGAAATCCAGCTTCAGATAGGGGTAGGTGAAGGCATAGTTCACCCCCAGCACACTGAGCAGCGCCGCCAGCAGGCCATAGAAATAGCCCTCGGTGGAGAGGGCCACCACCAGCACCGCCAGCACAAAAATCATGGGCACATGGGTATCCGAGGTGGTGAGCCGCTGCAAAAAGGCGCAGAGGGCCGAGGCGGAGGCCATGGCCGCCACAAAGATCAGCCAGGACTTGGCCGACAGGGGGAAGTATTTTTTCACGATGCTTTTCAGCCGGTTCACAGACTTCAACTCCATGTCTACTATACCATAATCCTTTGTTAAAAAAGCGCTAAGAAATTTATGGGCAGAAAAACCAGCAGGGCATCTGCCCTGCTGGTCAGCTTGTCAAAAAAGTCGGTTTACCATGCTGTACCAGTGTATACTGCTGGTCAAAGGCTTCCCCTTGAGGGGAAGCTGGCGGCGTAGCCGACTGATGAGGTGGCAAATAAAAAACTGGTAAAGAGCAGAAACTTCTGTCAAAAACGCAGGATTTCCACCTCATCCGCCCAGTGTGCGCACTGGGCACCTTCCCCTCAAGGGGAAGGCTTACGAAAGCGTTCTCTATCCTCGCGGTGTGGTTTTTTGACAGTCTCACCAGCAGGGCATCTGCCCTGCTGTTTTTCAGGTTTTATCTCTCGTCGTCAAAGAAGCGGTCAAAATCAAACTCATCGTTATAGCGCTGGGAGGGGTCGATCTGACTGGGTTGACGCTGCCGGCGGCTCTCGGCGTACATCCGCTCCTGCTCCATGCGGCGGCGCTGCTCCATCCGCCGGCGCTGGCGCAGGTGCTGCTGCCGCAGGCGGCGGTAGCGCATGACCAGGGCCAGGTACACAAACAGGAACACCAGCACCAGCACAATCAGAGCAATGACCCAGCCGTTGGAGAGCACCTGACTGATGCGCTGCTTCATGTACTCCAGCTTGCTGAGGGCCACCTCGTTGCTGTTGACCAGCTCCACGCTGCCCAGCTCCTTGCCGTCCAGGCTGAGGGTCATGCGGCCCAGGGGTGTGCCGGCAGCGATGGGGGCCACCAGCTTGTCCTCATACACGGTGATGCTGCGCTGGATGTCCTCCGCCGCCACATCATCCGGCAGCAGCACGGTGATGCCCTTCTGGGGGTGGAGCATGACGCTGCCCTCGTCACTCAGGTCCACGGTGACGGTGGTGATGTTCTCGGTGGCGCTGAGGATATTGCGGTGGGAGAAGTTGTCAAAGACCCAGTCATACATGGCGATGCTGTCTTTGAAGTTCCAGAAATTCTCCGTGTCGCCGTTCAGCTCGCCCAGGCAGCCCATGGCGATGGCCATGACGTTGATGCCATCCCGCTGGGCGGTGGAGATCAGGCAGTAGCCGGCGGCGTTGGTATAGCCGGTCTTGACGCCGGAAGCGCCCTCGTACAGATAATTCCCGGCCTTGGCATAGTAGGAATTGGGGCTGATCAGGGCGTTGGAGTTGTTCATGACGGCGCCGTAGTTGACAGCGGGGTTATCCGACTGGTAGCTCTGGGTGTTGGCCAGCTCCATAAAGAGCGGATACTCCATGGCGGCGGCAGTCATCAGGTAAAGGTCATAGGCGGAGCTGTAATGATTCTCCGCCGGCAGGCCGTTGGGGTTCATAAAGTGGGTGTTGACACAGCCCAGCTCCGCCGCTTTCTGGTTCATCTGGTCCACAAAGGCGCTGATGCTGCCGGAGACATAGGTAGCCAGTACATTGCAGGCCTCATTGGCGGAATGGATCATGGTGCAGTACAGCAGGTCCTTCACGGAGATCTGGGCGCCGGGGGTGATGCCGGCATTGCTGCTGTCCTCGGCAAGGCCGGTGAGACAGTCCGCCTGGGCAGTGACTATATCGTCCAGGGTGAATTGGCCCCGTTCCAGAGCTTCCAGAGCCACCAGCGTGGTCATGATCTTGGTCAGGCTGGCGGGGGCCCGCTGCTGGTCCTTATTCAGCTCATACAGCACCTCGCCGCTGTCCAGGTCGATAATCAGGGCGGCCTTGCCGTTCAGCTCCGGCGCGTCCAGAGCGTAGGCCCCGGGGGCGGCAAAGGCCAGCACCAGGCAAAAGATCAGCACAAGAGGAAAAATGCGGAAAGTTTTCATTTTGTTCTCCCGTTTTCTCTGGAATATGGTATAGTATGGTTGTATAATAAGTACAGACTAAATTATTATAAAGTTTTCAAGGGAAAAATGCAACCTAAAGTTCCTGGCATTGACAGGGACCGGGAGATAAGGCGGAGTGCAGAGATGAAAATACTGGTTGTTGACGACGAAAAGCTGCTGGTAAAGGGGATCAAATTCAATCTGGAAAACGAGGGCTACACCGTGGACGCCTGCTACGACGGGGAGACGGCGGTGGAGATGGCCCGGGCCGGAGGCTATGACCTGATCATCCTGGACCTGATGATGCCCCGAAAGGACGGGCTGGAGGCCTGCCAGGAGATCCGCAGCTTTTCCACCGTGCCCATCATCATGCTCACCGCCCGCAGCGAGGACGCGGATATGCTGATGGGCTTTGAATCCGGCGCGGACGACTATGTGACCAAGCCCTTCAACATCCTGGCCCTGAAGGCCCGGGTCCGGGCCTTGCTGCGCCGGGCCTCCATCGCCGCGGCGCCGGAACAGAGCGGCGCCAGCACACTGAAGGCGGGGCACATCACCGTGGATGAGCAGCGCCGCAGCGCCATGAAAAACGGCGTAGAGGTGGAGCTTACCATGAAGGAGTTCGACCTGATCCTGTTTTTGATGAAGAATCCGGGCAAGGTGTTCAGCCGGGAGAGTCTCTTAAATCTGGTCTGGGGCTATGACTACCAGGGGGACACCCGCACCGTGGACGTGCATATCCGCCGCCTGCGGGAAAAGCTGGAGCTGACCCCGGCCCAGCCCCAATATATCATTACCAAGTGGGGCGTGGGCTACTACTTCGCGGGGTGAGGAGATGAAGAGTTTACGCTTCCAGGTGTTCTCCTTCCTGGCGGCGGTGATGGTGCTGCTGCTATTGCTGCTGAACGTGTTCCCCGTTGTCTCCTCCCGGGACACGGTGTTTCAGGAGAAGGAGAACTCCATATCGGGCAAGGCCTCCATCCTTTCCACCTCCCTGGCCAAGCTGGACAAGCCGGACCGGGACAGCGTGGCGGAAGTGCTGCGGCTGCTGGACATCACCGGCTTTGACCGGACGGTGGTGGTGGATCAGGACGGCCGGCCGGTGTACAACAGCGCCGGTATCCAGGCCCGAGCCAGCGAGGAGACGGACATTGCCACCGCCCTGGGCGGTAAGACGGTGTTCCGCTCCGACTACAACGGAGAGGCCTTCCTCAGCAGCTGCGCCTTTCCTATCAGCCGCCAGGGAGCCATTACCGGAGCGGTGTACCTGCTGGAGCGGGATGTGGAACGGGCAGACATTATTCTGGATACCCAGAGCCAGATCCGGGTGATCTCGGTGGTGGTGATTCTGATTGTGGTGGCGCTGGCGCTGGTGTTCTCCTCCACCATCATCCGGCGTATTCAGGAGCTGGCCATTTCCATGCGCATTGTGGCTGCCGGGGATTACAGTCACCGGCTGCACACCACCGGCCGGGACGAGCTCAGCGACCTGGGCAGGGAGTTTAATCTATTGACCGAGCGGCTGGACGACACCGAGCGGCAGCGCCGCCGCTTTGTATCCGACGCCTCCCACGAGTTGAAAACGCCTTTGGCCTCCATCCGGCTGCTGTCGGACAGCATTGTGCAGAATGAGAACATGGACACGGAAACGGTCCGGGAATTCGTCACGGACATCGGCAACGAGGCGGAGCGGCTCCAGCGCACCACAGAGAAGCTGCTGGATCTGAGCCGTCTGGACGACGACATTCAGGTGATGCCGGAGCCGGTGGACATGAAGCAGGTGGCGGTGGACGCCATGGTGCTGCTGCGGCCCCTGGCCGACGAGCGGCAGGTGCGCATCCGCTGTGATCTGGCCGACGGCTGCGTGGTGATGGCCACGGTGGACGATATGTTCCATATTATTTTTAATCTGATTGAAAACGCCATCAAGTACAATGTCACCGGCGGCAGCGTGTTCCTCATTCTGGAGGGCGACGAGGACGAAATCAAATTCACCGTGGAGGACACGGGCATCGGCATCCCGGAGGAGGATCGGTACAACATCTTCACCCGCTTTTACCGGGTGGACAAGGCCCGCTCCCGGGAGGCCGGGGGCAGCGGTCTGGGGTTGAGCATCGTGCATGACGCGGTGAAGGCCCACGGCGGCAGCATCATGGTGGGAGAAAACAAGCCTCAGGGCTCCCGGTTCACGGTGAGCTTCCCCAGGCCTACAGCGGAAGAGACAGGAATATGAATAACATTGAGAGAATACAGGAAATACTGAAGGAGCGGGGGCTGGACGGCCTGCTGCTCACCGATGAAAAGAACCAACGCTACGCCGCCGGCTTTGCTTTTACGGACGGGGCGGTGCTGGTGGGCCGGGAGAAGGCCTGGCTGATCACCGATTCCCGCTATATTGAGGCGGCGGAAAGGGCCGCGGCCCCCGGCGTGACCGTGTGGCTTTATGACCGGGAGCGGCCTTTGATGGAGCGGCTGAAAGCGGCCATCCGGGAGGCAGGCATGGAGCGCCTTGCCGCCGAGGACGGCAAGCTGAGCCACCGGGAATACCTGGCCTATGAGCAGGCCCTGGGTATGGCCCTTCTTCCGGCGGGGGAGCTGATGGCGAAGCTCCGGGCCGCGAAAACAGAGGAAGAAATCGGCGCCATGCGCGCTGCCCAGGCCATTGCGGAGCGGGCGCTGGAAGAAGTGCTGGGGCTGATTCAGCCCGGTATGACGGAAAAGCAGGTGATGGCGGAGCTGGTATACCGCACGCTGCGCCACGGCTCCGAGGGCAATTCCTTTGACCCCATCGTGGTTTCCGGGCCCAACACCAGCCTGCCCCACGGCGTGCCCGGGGACCGGGTAATCCAAAGAGGCGACTTTGTGACCATGGACTTCGGCTGCCTCAAGGCGGGCTACTGCTCCGACATGACCCGCACGGTGGCGGTGGGGGAAGCCTCCGATGAAATGCGCAATGTCTACGATATTGTGCTGCAGGCCCAGCTGGCGGGCATCGCCGTGGCCCGGGCGGGCATCCCGGGGAAGGAGATCGACGCTGCGGCCCGGAAGGTCATCACGGAGGCGGGCTACGGCCCCTATTTCGGCCACGGCTTTGGCCACAGCCTGGGGCTGGACATTCATGAAGCACCCAGCGCGAACCTCCGGGGGGAGGAGCCTATGCCGGTGGGGGCAGTTTGCTCTGCCGAGCCGGGGATCTACCTGCCGGGGCGCTTCGGCGTGCGCATTGAGGATGTGATGATTCTGCGGGAAGGCGGCTGCGAAGTAATCACCAAAGCCCCCAAGGAGCTGATCATTCTGTAAAAATGCCGCTGTTCGACAGAATTAGTACTTGCAAAACAGTGACATATACGGTAAAATGTCTGAGATAAATATATAAAATTTTGGGAGGTCCCTTTTATGATTACAGCAGGCGATTTCAGAAATGGCGTCACCTTTGAGATGGACGGTCAGGTCATGCAGGTGGTTGAGTTCCAGCATGTGAAGCCCGGCAAGGGCGCTGCCTTCGTCCGCACCAAGATGAAGAACGTCATCACCGGCGCTGTCACCGAAACTTCTTTCAACCCCACCGCGAAGTTCGAGAACGCCACCGTTGACCGCATGACCATGGAGTACAGCTATGCCGACGGCAACCTGTACTACTTCATGAATCCCGAGACCTACGAGCTGGAGCCTGTTGACGAGTCTGTCCTGGGCGACAACTTCAAGTTCGTCAAGGAGAATATGGAGTGCACCATCTACTCCTACAAGGGCAAGGTCTTTAATGTGGAGCCTCCCTTCTTCGTGGAGCTGGAGGTCACCGAGACCGACCCGGGCTTTGCCGGCAACACCGCCACCAACGCCACCAAGCCCGCCACCCTGGAGACCGGCGCTGAGATCAAGGTTCCCCTGTTCATCGAGCCCGGCGAGAAGGTCAAGATCGACACCCGCACCGGCGAGTATCTTTCCAGAGCATAAGGTAACAATAGAGGGGGAGACAAAACGTCTCCCCTGTTTTTAACAAAAAGGAGGTTTTCTAAATGACTGTAGTTGAAAAGGCCGCGTATCTCAAAGGACTGGTGGAGGGTCTGGGCATTGCGCCGGATTCCAAGGAGGGCAAGCTGTGGGGCGCCCTGGGCGACCTGCTTTCTGACATGGCTCATGAAATCGAAGACCTTCAGGCCACCGACATGGACCACGCCGAAGCCCTGGACGACATGGCCGAGGAGTTGAGCTATCTGGAGGATCTGGTCTGCGACCTGGACGATCCGGAGGATTTTGACGACTATGACGATGAGGACTGCGACGGCAATTGCTGCGGTTGCAGCTGCTGCGAGGACGAGGACGAGGATGAGGTCGATCAGGAGCTGGAGTATGACGGCGTGATCTACGACGTGACCTGCCCTGTCTGCGGCGAGGAAATCAGCTTCGACGAGGAGACCCTGGAAAAGGGCTCCATCCAGTGCCCCGCCTGCGGCGAGACCCTGGAATTTGACCTCAGCGAGGACGAGGACTGAGAATGCCGAATAAAAATACTGCCCGCGCCATATAGCGCGGGCAGTCTCAGCTTGTCAAAAAAGTCCTGGCAGGACTTTTTTGACCGCTTCAACCGCCGAGCATTTTGATTTTATCAAAATGCTGCTTCGCCCGAAAAGCCTTGATTTTCAAGGCTTTTCTTCGGCGGGTTATTGAAACACGAGGCGGGCCTTGCCCCCTCGTGCTCCCCCGCTACCCTATCTTCGGCAGATGAAGCATGTTTTTTTGACAGTCTCAAAAATACTGCCCGCGCCATATAGCGCGGGCAGTATTTTTATGTTACGTGCAGAATGGTTTCGCGCTTGTTCATGTCCATTCTCCTATGTATTCTTTCACGCAGCCGATTACACGTGCCGTGTTGCTGGTTTCGCCGTTTTTGAATTCGTTTTTCATATGCTTTTCCAGATACTGGGCCAGCTGGACAGACCAGGTGGATTCATTGCGGATGGTGACGGTGTCGCTGACGCGGCAGCTTTCGTCCATCAGGGTCAGCAGGCAGCTCTTGCCCGGGGGGCAGTTCATAATCAGCCGGTTCTCCTCCACCGTGGCATGGCAGCCCTCACCGATGCAGAGGATGCGGTAATCGGCCAACTGGTCGCTGCAGCCAAAGGTGTAGAGGCCCAGTTCTTCCCGGCCGCTTGGGTCGATGTAATAGTCGTAGATGAAGTCGCCCTGGGCGTTGGTCAGCTTGATGAATTGGAAGGGCGGCTCATAGGCGGTGGCAAACAGCTCTATCTCGGTAAGCCCGGCGCCCCGGCCTTCCGTCTCCATGAGACAGATTTCCAATTCTTCCACCTCGGCCCGGTCGAAAAGAATCTCCGTGCCGGAACCGTTAGGCTCCAGGGGCCCGGTCATGTAGAATTCACCATTATCCAGGCGGACAGAGGCTTCCAGCACATTGTCACTGAGGGAGGGGTTATCATAAAGCACCACCCGGCTGAGGGGCGTGGGTTGGGTGAACTTGATGATGACCCGCTTTTCCTGATCCTCCCTTTCGGGGACCCAGGTATTGTCGGAATAGCCGGCGGCCTCATGCCATTGACGTCGGTCCGTCAGAACAAAGTCGTTCAAGGTGGAACCGTCCCCGGAGCTGACATAGAATTCCGCTTCATAGCTGAGAGAGCCGCTCTCCCGCTGCCAGAAAACCTTATCGCCGTTGATGATGCGTTCCGATCTTTCCATGGTATCCTGAGACGCGTAATGGCGCAGGACGGCATAGCCGCCGCTGCTGAGCAGGGAGCGGGACAGGGTATCGGCCCGGACCGGCAGGCGCAGCCGCTCTGACCAGTTGTAAACATGGCTGCCGCAGTCGGTGATATAGTCCTCTGGGTTATGCTTCTGGGTGGAGGCAATGTTCAGGGCATAGTAATCCGCTTCCGCCCAGTAGGCGGTATTGTAGGCGAAGGCACGATAGATCTCCGGCGCATAGTCGCTGCGGGCCTTCAGCACCTCCCCCATGGCCTTCTCAAAGAACATGGACACGGCCTGATGGTCGTCATGAGAATCCATGTCGGTGCAGAAGATTACATCCGGCGTATAGCGCAGCAGCAGGGTGCGAATGTCCTCATACATATGGCGGCGGGTGTAGGAATTGGGATTGAAGGGCGGGTGCCGGTTGGTGCCGTAGGTGCTGTTGAAGCCGGCATGGGAGGTAAGCACCTCATCATCAGGGCAGAAGTAGATGCTGCGGCTGTTTATATTCAGCCAGTCGCCGTAGCCCAGGAAAATCAATCGGTCGGCGGGGATGCCGCACTGGGCCATGGCCGCCTCGGCCTCGGCTATGCGCTGGACCCCGGGAACCCGGTAGTCGCCGTTAATGACGTAGGCCACGTACACATCGCTGCCGTACTTCACGTATTGTTCCAGCACGCCCAGAAGGATGTTGGTCTCGTCATCCTGGTGAGGAACCAGGGCCAGCACCTTCCGATTGGCAAAGACCTGGGCTTTGCCCTCGTCCACATCCTGATACACGCCGCCCCGATAGACGCTGTACCAGATCAGCATCAGGCCCAGTCCCAGGGCCAGCACAAGAAAGGTACAGCCCCAGAAAAGCCAGGGCATCAGCCGGGGTCGGAACAGGCTGAGCACCAGACCGCCGAGAAAGCAAAGCACAAATATCAGCAGCAGAGCCTTGGCCGGGAAGTGCCCGTCAGCCCGGGTGGTCACCATATCCAGAACAAAAGCCAGCTCCCCCGCCAGCAACAGCGCGAAGATCAGTCCGCCCAGGCGCAGCCTGGATTTCTTTATCCCGGTCTCCATTTTCTCAAACCCCTTGATCGCTTGTTATCCGCTGTTTAAAAAACTAAAAAAATCCTCGTGCTTCCGAATATGCCTTGACGGCTGAGAACTCTCAGCCGTCGTGGGATGGTTTAATCCAATATGTTTGCCAGCTCCGGCGCGTTGGCGCTTTCGCTGTGGCAGGTGGCGGCTCCGGCCTTCTGTGCCAGCAGGGCCGTTTCCCGCAGGCTCATGCCCCGGATGCCGGCCAGGACAATGGCAGCAGTGGCCGCGTCACCGGCGCCGGTGGAATTGACCACCTGGGTGGCAAGGCCGGGCAGGCGCAGCAGCTCCTTTTTGTCGGCGGCAATCATGCCCTGGGCCCCAAGGCTGATGAACACCCGCTGCACCCCCCTGTCCACCAGGGCCAGGGCGGCCCGCTCCGGGTCGCGCTCACCGGTGAGGCACTCTGCCTCCAGAGCGTTGGGCTTGATGGCCGCCAGACGGTGCAGCACCGGCTGCAGCTTCATGGCCTTCACGGTGGAAACCGGGTCGGCATACACCGGGATGGGGCAGTGATTGCAGATATACGCAATGGTCTCCGGCGGGAGGTTGGCGTCCACCACCACGGCACCGGCCTGCAGCCGGGGCAGGATGGGAGCCACCAGCGCCGGCGTCAGGGCGGAGCAAAGCTCCATATCGCTGACAGCCAGCTCCATATCCCCGTTTTCATCGGTGATGTAGAGATAGGTGGAGCTGCGCATATCCTTGAACACCGGGGCCATGCTCAGATCGATCCCCAGGGCCTGGCAGCTGTCCACAACGGCGGCGGCGTAAACATCCCCGCCGATGGGGGCCACCAGACTGACCTCCAGCCCCAAAAGCCGCAGGTCATGGGCAATATTCCGCCCTACGCCCCCGGGACGCATGGTCACGGCGCCGGGGTTGGAGTCCTTTTGCACCAGCGGCGCAGCGGGACGGCCCCAGATGTCCATGTTAATGCCGCCAAAAACCACGGCGGCATTCACCGGCTGCCGCCTGCTCAGCTGATGTGCCATATATCCTTCGCGTACTCGGCGATGGCCCGGTCGGCCGCGAAGATGCCGCTCTGGGCGGTATTCATCAGGGAGATGCGGCCCCGCTCACTGTCGTCCTTGATGCGGTCATACATTCTGCGCTGGCAATCCACGTAAGAACGGTAGTCGGCGATGAGCATATACTGGTCGCCGTTGTAGAGCAGGTTGGAAACCAGGTCAGAATAGCTCTTGCCGTCGGAGAAGCCCTGACTGAAGCGGCCCAGAACCCGCATGATCTCGGGGTCGGCCTGCGCCATGCCGTTGGGGTCATAGCCGCCCTGGCGCCAGCGGGCAATATCATCGGTGTGCAGGCCGAAGAGGAACATGTTCTCATCGCCCAGGCGCTCATACATCTCCACATTGGCGCCGTCCAGGGTGCCGATGGTGACAGCACCGTTCATCATCAGCTTCATGCAGCCGGTGCCGGAGGCCTCCTTGCCGGCGGTGGAGATCTGCTCAGACACCTGCGCGGCAGGCATGATGGCCTCGGCGGCGCTGACCCGGTAATTCTCCACAAAGTAGACCTGCAGCTTGCCCTTGCAGACGGGGTCGTTATTGATATCATTGGCCATGCTCAGCAGCAGCTCAATGATGCGCTTGGCGGTCTTGTACCCGGCGGCGGACTTGGCGCCGAAGACAAAGGTGCGGGGTACAAAGTCCATATTGGGGTTATCGTGCAGCTGCATCTGGAGGCTGGCAATGCTCATGGCGCAGAGCAGCTGACGCTTATACTCATGCAGGCGCTTGACCTGGACGTCGATAATGGCGTCGGTGTTCAGCTTGAAGCCGTCGTTGCGCTTGGCAAACTGGGCAAAGCGCTGCTTGTTCTCCTGCTTGATCTGGTTGACCCGGGCCCGGACCTCACTGTCAGAAGCGAAGTCTGCCAGCTTAATGAGCTCTTCCGGCTTGGTCAGATAGTCGTCGCTTCCCAGCAGGTCCACAATGAGGCCGTGGAGGCCGGGGTTGATCTGGCCCAGCCAGCGGCGGTGGTCAATACCGTTGGTGACGTGGGTGAAGCGCTCGGGGCGCAGGGTGTAAAGGTCGTTAAACAGGTCGTTTTTTAGGATCTCGCCGTGGAGCCGGGAGACGCCGTTGACCTTATAGCAGGCGGCAAGGCACATATTGGCCATGTGCACCTGGCCGTTGTAGATGATCATGTTGCGGCCCACCTTCTCGCTGCTGCCAAAGCAGCTGACCAGATAGTCGCACCAGCGACGGTTGATCTCGCACATGATCTCCCACAGGCGGGGCAGCAGCTGCTGCACCAGAGTCTGGGGCCATTTCTCCAGGGCTTCGGCCATGACGGTGTGGTTGGTGTAGGCCACGCTGCCCTTGACGATCTCCCAGGCCTCGTCCCAGCCCAGGCCGTGCTCATCCATGAAGATGCGCATCAGTTCGGGGATGATGAGGGTGGGGTGGGTGTCATTGATCTGGATGGTGTGGTGCTGGGCGAAGCTCTTGATGTCGCCCCACTTTTTGATGTGCTTGCGCACGATGTCCTGGGCGGTGGCAGAGACGAAGAAATACTGCTGCTTCAGGCGCAGGGACTTGCCTTCCATGTGGTCATCGGCGGGGTAGAGCACCTTGGTGATCACCTCAGCCATGGTGCGCTGCTCCATGCTCTTGACGTACTTGCCCTCGGAGAACAGGTACATATCCAGGGAGTTGGCGCTCTTGGCGTCCCACAGGCGGAGAATGTTGATCTCCTTGCCGCCGTAGCCGGCGATAAGCATATCCCGGGGGACGGCGATGACAGCGTCATAGTCTCTGTGCTCGGCATGATAGTGACCGAACTTGTCCCAATGGGCCTCGATCTGGCCGCCGAAGCGGACCTCCACCGCGTCCTCATAGTGGGGGATCAGCCAGCTCTCGGCGGAGCTGCGCCAATCGTCGGCCACCTCGGTCTGCTTGCCGTCCACAAACTTCTGCTTGAACATACCCAGCTCGTAGCAGATGGAATAGCCGGTGCCCTCCAGGCCCTCGGTAGCGATGGAGTCCATGTAGCAGGCGGCAAGACGGCCAAGGCCGCCGTTGCCCAGGCCGGCGTCCGGCTCTTCCTCGAAGATGTCGGTGGCGCAGCGGCCCATATCCTCCAGGGCGCCGGTGACTGCGTCGGAGATGCCCAGGTTATAGGCATTCTTCATCAGGCTGCGGCCCATCAAAAATTCCATGGACATGTAGTGAACTTCTTTTTCCGCGTGTTTGGGGTTCTCAGCGGCCAGGAGCCGGCTCATCAGCTCGCGAATAACGATGGCGGTGGCCTGGAAGATCTGCCCGTCGGTGGCAATCTCGCTGGTTACTCCAAAATGGGCGCAGAGCTTATCCTCGATGGCGCTGCGCACCTCGTCGCGGGAAATCTGGTTGGTCATTGATTCTCTTTCCTCCATGCTTGGCTGTTTCGCCGCAGAGCGGCGGGACAACCGTGATAAAATATCAAAATTCCGGTGCGGCGTGACTGAGGCGCCGCACCGGGAATTATGCAGATTCAGGGCTTTTTTGCCGTTCAGTAAACAATGATTCAATCGGCAAGAGCAAATTTTCCGCAAGATGCCGCAGGCGATTGATTCAGCGTTTACTTCAGATGCGGCTGCCCTTGGGCACCACCATCGGCAGCTTGGGGTTGCCGGTGAGAACGGTGCCGGCGGAGAAGGAGCAGTACTTGTCCGCGATCACGCAGTCAAGCTCAGCGCCCTCACCTACGATACCGCCGCGCATGATGATGCAGTTGCGCAGCTTGGCCCCCCGCTCAATGCGGGCGCCGGAAAAGACGATGCAGTTTTCAATGCTGCCTTCGATCATGCAGTTATCGGCCACAAGGCTGTTGCGGGAGACGGCGCTCTCTCCGTAATAGGTGCTGACCTCCTCATGGGTCTTGGTACGGACGGGCCGGTCCGCGGGGAAGATCTGGCGGCGGAACTCCGGCTTGAGCATATCCATGCTGGCCTTATAGTAAGCCTCCACCGAGCGGACGGCAACGGCATAGCCGGGGTGGACATAGGTGTCCATCCGGCCGCCCTCGGCCAGGAAGGCCGCCACCGCGTCCTTATGGAAGCGGTACAGGTTCTTGGCGCGGCAGTCGTCCATCATCTTCAGCAGGGTGTCCTTATTGATGACATAGCCCTCCAGAGAGGGGAGGCCTTCGCCGTCATCGGTGCGGTCAAAGTAGACCTGGGTGACAAAGCCGTCCTCACCCACCACGTAGCGGTGGTGGCTCTGGGCGGGGGTATAGTCGGCGCAGATGGCGGTGATCTCCGCGCCGGAGTGCTTATGCTGCTCCATGACCTTGGTCAGGTCAATGTTGGCGCAGAGGTTGCCCAGCAGCAGCACCAGATACTTCTGGGGAATATCCCGGATATAGGAGCCAACGGCGTTGAGAGCCTCGATGGTACCGGCGTAGTTGCCCCGGTGATACTCCGGCAGGCCGAAGGGGGGCAGCATCCGCAGACCGCCGTTGCGGCGGCTCATATCCCAGGCCTTGCCGCTGCCGATATGGTCCAGCAGGGACTGGTAATCTCTCTGCATGATGACGCCCACATCCAGGATGCCGGCATTTCTCATGGAGGAGAGGGCAAAGTCGATCAATCTGTATCTGCCGCAGAAAGGCAGAGAGGCGGCAGTACGGACGCCCACCAGTTCTCTCAGTTCAGGGGCAGCGCTGTAGGCAAAGATAATTCCATGGAAATCCTTCATTGCTTAAACCTCCTCCCCAGTGTAGATCATGGCGCCGGCAGGCACGGCCGCGCCGCTTCTGATCTCAATATCCGGGCCGCAGGTGGCAACGCCCCAGGCATCCGTGCCGTCGGGGGCGGCGCCAACATGGGCGCCGGCGTGGACAACGGTATTTTCGCCAACGATGGCGTATTCAACAATGGCGCCTTCCTCCACCACCGCGCCGGGCATCAGCACGCTGTAGAGCACCGTGGCGCCCTTGCCCACGATGACGTTGGGGGACAGGATGGAGTTTTCCACATGGCCGTCAATCTCGCAGCCCTCGGTGATGATGGAATGGATGATCTCCGCGCTTTCACCGGTGAAGTGGGGCGGGCAGACCGGGCTTCTGGAGCCGATGGGCCAGGAGGCGTCATAGAGGTTAATCAGGGTGGGGGAGAGCATATCCATATTGGCGTCCCAAAGGCTGGTGATGGTGCCCACGTCTCTCCAATAGCCCTTAAAGCGGTAGGGCCACAGCTTCTCGCCGGCATGGAGCATGTTGGGGATGATGTTCTTGCCAAAGTCCTTGGAGGAGTTGGGGTCGTTCTCATCGGCGATCAGATACTCCCGCAGCTTCTTCCAATTGAATATATAGATGCCCATGGAGGCCAGGTCGCTCTTGGGCTGCTTGGGCTTCTCCTCAAACTGGTTGACGAAACCGTCCTCCCCCAGGTTCATGATGCCGAAGCGGGTAGCCTCCTCCATGGAGACCTGGAGCACGGCGATGGTGCAGGCAGCGCCCTTCTCCACGTGCTCCCGCAGCATATCGGCATAGTCCATTTTATAAATGTGGTCGCCGGAGAGGATCAGCACGTTTTCCGGGTCATAGGCCTCGATAAAGCCGATGTTCTGATAGATGGCGTTGGCGGTGCCGGAGAACCAGGAGCCCTTCTCGCCGGCGCTCTGGTAGGGAGGCAGGATGTACACGCCGCCGTCGGTCACGTCCATATCCCAGGGCTGGCCGCTGCCAATGTAGCTGTTGAGCTGCAGCGGGCGGTACTGGGTCAGGACGCCCACGGTGTCAATGCCGGAGTTGGCGCAGTTGGAGAGGGGGAAGTCAATAATCCTGTACTTCCCGCCAAAAGGTACGCTGGGTTTTGCCACTTTCTGAGTCAGTGCATAGAGTCTTGAGCCCTGACCGCCTGCAAGCAGCATCGCGATACAGTTCTTCTTCATAAGCGGTCTCCTTCTTCGTTCTTTATCTTTCAGCCGCCCCCACAGCATGGAGGCCCTGGCCGGGAATACTAATTAAAGCGGTTCATCGCCCGGTCCGCCCCCTGGGTAATGTAGCACTGGGCGGCCTGTGCAGCCCTTTCGGCAGCGGCCAGCATATCCTCCGCGTCCTGGTTTTTGAAGCTGGACAGCACCCAGTCCGCCATGTCATAGTCCGGGTGGGGCGGTGCGCCCACGCCGATGCGGATGCGAGGAAAGGCGTCCGTGCCCAGCTTGGCGATGATATCCTTCAGCCCGTTGTGACCGCCGGCGGAGCCCTTGGTGCGGATGCGCAGCTTGCCGATGGGCAGGCTGATCTCATCGGACACCACAATCACGTGCTCCGGCGGGATCTTGTAAAACTTCGCGGCCTGGGCCACCGCGTCCCCGGACAGGTTCATAAAGGTCTGGGGCTTCATCAGCAGGACGGATTCGCCCCCGATGTCACAGGTGGCCGTCAGGGCCTTAAAGCGGGCCTTGTTGATATTGACATTTTTCTCTTTGGCCATGGCGTCGGCCGCCATGAAGCCGGCATTGTGGCGGGTCATCTCATAGCGGGGGCCGGGATTGCCCAAAAACACGATGAGCCAGCTTACCCCGCCGGGTTTTTTGAAAAGCATGGATCTGTCACCTATAGTCCCTGCTTATTATAAACCATCAGGGACGAAATTTCAATTTATAAAGGGAAAGAGCATGAAAAGCACCCGACAGCGCCTCCCGCAGCGGGAGGCGCTGGGCGCGGGCTTGGTTTTTGAAACAAATACGCTTCTTCCGATGCTGTTAATCGAACAGGTTGGAGATGGAAACCTCCTCGTAGATGCGGCGGATGGCCTCGGCAAAGACGGCGGCGGTGGAGATATAACGGATCTTGTCGCACTTGGGCTTGTCGGCGGGATAGGGAATGGTGTCCAGCAGCAGCAGCTCCTCGATGCAGCTTTCCTCGATACGCTGGATGGCCGGGCCGGAGAGCACGCCATGGGTAGCGCAGGCATAGACCTTCTTGGCCCCGCCCAGCTCCTTGATGGCCTTGGCGGCGCCGCAGAGGGAACCGGCAGTGTCCACAATATCGTCCAACAGGATGCAGATTTTGCCTTCCACGTTGCCGATGATGTTCATAACCTCGGACTGATTGGCCCGCTCGCGGCGCTTATCCACGATGGCCATATTGGTGCCCAGCTTCATGGAGAAGGCTCGGGCCCGGGCGGTGCTGCCCACATCGGGGGAGACAACCATCACATCCTCATTGCCCTTGCCAAACATCTTGATAAAATGCTTGACGAACAGGTGGCTGCCCATAAGATTGTCCACGGGGATATCAAAGAAGCCCTGGATCTGGGCGGCGTGCAGGTCCATGGTCAGGACCCGGTCAGCGCCGGCGGCGGTGATCAGGTTGGCGACAAGCTTGGCGGAGATAGGGTCACGGCTCTTGGCTTTACGGTCCTGACGGGCGTAGCCGAAATAGGGGATGACGGCGGTCACACGGCCGGCCGACGCTCTGCGCATGGCGTCGATCATGATCAGCAGCTCCATCAGGTTGTCGTTGACATGGTTGCAGGTAGACTGAACGATGAAAACATCCTTGCCGCGAACAGGCTCGGACACGGAGACGGAGCACTCGCCGTCTGCAAACTGGGTAACATTAGCGTTGCCTAGGGTCCTGAAGAGCTCGGAGCAAATATTTTCTGCCAGAGCGGGGTTAGAGTTGCCGGTAAACACCTTGATCTCTTTGCCGTGTGAAATCATTTCTCTTTATCCTCCGTATTATGTGCTGTCATTTTGTCACAGTTGCCGCATGGTCACACTGCGTTGATTTTATTATAACACTCTGTTTTAAAAATTGGAATAGAAAACCTTGCTTTTCCGTGACAAATTACAGATAAAAAACCGATTTACAAGTGTCCTATTTTTGTGTATAATGATTTAGTAACGCCAAAAAATCTGATGAATACTTTTGAAAGTGGTTGATACAATGCTGGAATTTGAAGAATATAAGGCCAAGCTCAATAACGCCAAGCCCACGCTGGAGGTGCTCAAGGGCGCGCTGAAGCTGGAGGCTGCCCAGAAGGAGATTGAGGAGCTGGAGGCCGCCAGTGAGCGGGAGGGCTTCTGGAACGATGTGGAGCGCTCTCAGAAGGTGCAGAAGCGGCTGAAGAATCTGAAGGACAAGGTAGGTAATTATCAGAAGCTCTGCGCCGCCTGGGACGATATGTATGTCATGTGCGAGATGGCCATTGAGGAAAACGACGGCTCCATGCTGGAAGAGCTGCAAAGTGAGTTTGCTTCCTTCTCCGAAAAGGTGGAGGCCACCCGCCTGAGCACCCTGCTCACCGGGGAGTACGATGCCAACAACGCCATCCTCACCTTCCACGCCGGCGCCGGTGGCACCGAGGCCCAGGACTGGGCTTCCATGCTGTACCGTATGTACAATATGTGGGCCGACCGCCACGGCTACAAGGTGAAGGTCATGGACTATCTGGACGGGGACGAGGCCGGCCTCAAGAGCGCCACCATCATGATCGAGGGCGAAAATGCCTATGGTTTCCTCAAGAGTGAGCACGGCATCCACCGGCTGGTGCGGGTCTCCCCCTTTGACGCCGCCGGCCGCCGCCACACCTCCTTCGCCGCGGTGGAGGTCATGCCGGAAATCAGCGATGACAACGAAATCGAGCTGCGGGACGAGGACATCAAGATGGACGTGTACCGTTCCTCCGGCGCAGGCGGCCAGAAGGTCAACAAGACCTCCTCCGCCGTCCGCCTGACCCATATCCCCACCGGCATCGTGGTGGCCAGCCAGGTGGAACGCAGCCATTTCCAGAACCTTGAGAACTGCAAAAACATGCTCCGGGCCCGTCTGGCTGAGATCAAGGAGCGGGAGCATCTGGAAAAGATCAGCGACATCAAGGGCGTGCAGATGAAGATCGAATGGGGCAGCCAGATCCGCTCCTACGTGTTCATGCCCTATCAGCTGGTGAAGGATCACCGCACTGAATACGAAAACGGCAACATCGACAATGTGATGAATGGCGATCTGGACGGCTTTATCAATGCCTTCCTGTCCATGCGGGCAGAGAGTTGAGGCTCCCGTTCCTTATATCGTTATGAAAGCGCACCCTCATCAGAGGGTGCGCCGATCATTATTTTTCAGAAAGGTTTTGTTAGATTGTTTTCCCGGCTTTTTTCTGGAATCAGCAGGCGGGATGTGTGGCTGTCGGTGATTGGCAGCGGCATCCTGGCCTTTGGTCTTTACAACGTCCACGCCCTCTCCGGCGTCACCGAGGGCGGCGTGCTGGGGCTGACGCTGCTGCTGGACCACTGGTTCGGCATCTCCCCGGCAGGCAGCTCCCTGGTGCTCAACGGCCTGTGCTACCTGCTGGGCTGGCGGGTGCTGGGCAAGCGCTTTATCGGCCTGTCCATTATCGCGGGGGGCTGCTTTTCCGCCTGGTACGCGCTGCTGGAGCTGTTCCCGCCGGTCTGGCCCGGCATCGCCGCCCATCCTCTGGCGGCGGCCCTGGTGGGCGCGTTGTTCGTGGGCGTGGGAGTAGGCCTCTGCGTTCGGGCCGGGGGCGCCCCCGGTGGAGACGACGCGCTGGCCATGGCTCTGGGGCAGCTGCTGCACGCGCCGCTGCAATGGATTTATTTTGCCAGCGACATGATCGTCCTGCTGCTGAGTCTCAGCTACATTCCCCTGGGCCGCATCGCCTATTCCCTGCTGACAGTGATCCTCTCCGGCCAGATCATCGGCCTGGTGGCGGGAGAGAAAGAAAGCAAAGGAAAAGCGTCTCACTGATCGGTGAGACGCTTCAGCTTGTCAAAAAAGTCCTTGTTGGACTTTTTGACCGCTTCAGCCGCCGAGCATTTTGATTTGATCAAAATGCTGCTTCGCCCAAAAAGCCTTGATTCTCAAGGCTTTTCTTCGGCGGGTTATTGGAACGCGAGGCGGGTCTTAACCCCCTCGCGCACCCCCGCTGCTCTGTCTTTGGCGCGTAATGCATCGTTTTTTGACCGTCTCAAGAAGAAAGCGTCTCACTGATCGGTGAGACGCTTTCTTCTTACAACAGCAAAATAATATACCGTGAAGGCCAGAGAGGTGATGGTCCAGCTGATGGGGTAGCTGATGGCCACGGAGCGGATATCCCGCCAGGCGGGAACCACCGTGAAGACCCAGACTACCCGGATCAGGCACACACCCGCGGCGGTGATCAGGGTGGGAATCAGGGTATCGCCCAGGCCCCGGAAGCAGCCGCTGAAAATCTCGATGGGGGCATAGGTCCAGTACCAGGGGGCAATGTAGAGCACGATGAGCAGAGCGATCTCCAGCACGGCGGGGTCGTCGGTGAAGAGCAGGAGCAGGTTCCGGCCCTGGGCAAAAAACAGGACGCAGACCCCCAGGGCCATGGCAAGGCCCATTAGCATGGCGCTTTTCAGGCTGCTGCGCACCCGGGCCAGCTGCCGGGCGCCGTAGTTCTGGCCGGCAAAGGTCATCAGGGAGACGCCCAGGGCATTGAGGGTCATCCAGTTGAGAGTGTCGATCTTGCTCATGGCCACCCAGGCGGCCACGGTGTCGGTACCAAAGCCGTTGACGGCCACGGTGATGATCAGGTTGGACAGACCGTACATGATGGACTGGACCCCGGCCGGCAGGCCGATGCGCACCGTGCGGCGGAAAATACGCCGGTCAGGCCGCAGGGCCCGCAGCACCAGGCGGTAGCTCTCGCCGCTTCTGGCCATATGCAGGAGGACCAGCACCGCGCTGATGCTCTGGGCAATCACGGTGGCCACAGCGGCGCCCATAACGCCCATGTGCAGCTTAATGACAAAAAGCAGATCCAGCAGAATATTGACGCCGCAGCAGGCCATCAGGAAATACAGGGGCCGCCGGGAATCCCCCACAGCCCGCAAAATGGCGGAGCCCATGTTGAAAAGCATACCGGGAATCATACCGGCATAGATCACCTGAAGATAGACCAGGGAATCGGCCATGGTCTCAGCCGGGGTGTTCATGACGTGCAGCAGCCAGGGGGCCGTTACAAGGCCCAGGGCCGTCATCACCGCGCCGCCGGCAGCGGCCAGGATCAGCGCCGTATGTACCGCCCGGGACACATCCTCGTCATCCCCCGCCCCGTAATACTGAGCAATGATCACCGCCGCGCCGGAGGACACCCCGGTGAAAAAGCCGATGATCAGGCTGAGAATATGGGCGGCAGAGCCACCCACCGCCGCCAGGGCCGCCTTGCCCACAAAGCGGCCTACAATGACCGCGTCCACCGCGTTATAAAGCTGCTGAAACAGGCTGCCCAGCAGCACGGGGAAAAAGAAGGCCAGAAGCTGTTTCCAAATAACCCCCTGAGTGATGGCGTTGTTGATCTTTACCGTCTCGCGCATGGTTTTCTCTCTCCTGTGGGAACAATCCAAAATCCGGCGTTCATCCTATCACTCCCGGCAGGAAAACGCAATGTTCAATTGCAATAAAAAAGACGGGGTTCTTCCCCGTCTTTCTTGTGAAACTGCTTTTATCGGCTGCTGGGGCCAGGGTCGCAGTCACCGAAGATCATGTCATCAATATCCATTTCCACGCATATACCTCCTGTATTTTTTCAACATACTTACATTGTATGCGTGGGCTGCCGGGGATATGACTGCCGCTTTTATTTTTCTTTGTGAAGGGTTGCCGTTACCACCTCCGGGCGGTTGAAAAGCCGGGGGATGGAGATGGAATTGCCCAGGCCCCGGGACACCACCATCCGATAATGCTCCGAGGCATAGACCCCGCTCTCATACTCGGCGCCGAAGCTGCGGTTCACGTTCAGCAGGCCGCCCACAAAGGGCAGGCGGATGATGCCGCCGTGGCCATGGCCGCAGAGGATCAGGTCGGTGCCGATGTCGTTATACATCTTCATATAGTCGTTCCTGTGGGCCAGCCACAGGCTGAAATGATCGGAGTACAGCTCCCCCAGCCGCAGGGACAGGCCCCAGGGCTTGATCATGTCCGCCCGGCCGTTGGGGTCCTCCGCGCCTACGATGGCAATGCTGTCCTCCCCCCGGTACAAAAGCTCGATCTCATTGCTGAGGCAGATGACGCCCCGGCTCTCCATCAGGGCTTCGATCTCCTCCACGCAGCCGTCGGCCCATTCGTGGTTGCCGTTGACATAGTAGGTGGGGGCCAGGCCCTCAATGCCGGAAAGCAGCGGCTCCACATTGTCCAGAGCCCCGTCCTTGCCGGCAATGTCCCCGGTGAGGACAATGATGTCCGGGTTCTGCTGCCGGACCAGGTCAATCAGCCGCCGGTTCCCCGGACCGAAGGACGCTCCGTGCAGGTCTGACAGCTGCAGCACCTTGCAGCCGTCAAAGCTCTCCGGCAGCTTGGGGAAGGAAAGATCATATTCCGTAAGCTGCAAATGATATTTGCTGTCCAGAACCAGCCCCGCCGTCAGAAGAACCAGCAGGGCGAATACCAGCAGCGCTGTTTTGAAAAATTTATGCTGTTTCATTCTGCTTCCCTTTCTTGAATCCTGCTTATTATACCACCTCAGCCTGTCAAATGCAGTATAAAGTTATGGCGGAATGATAAATATTTATGGAACAGCCGGAATACTTCTTGAATCGGCGGACAAATTGCGCTATAATAACTTGGTCTGCACCCGGCAGGCAAAAGTAATGATCAAAAAAGGATGACATACAATGAGCGCATCGACTGAAAAGAAACTCCGTCAGGCCGCCCGCGAGGCCGGGACTGACAAGAAAACCCTGGCACTGGAGAAGGAGGCCAAGGAAAAGGCAAAGCAGAAGCGCCGCTGGACCCTGGGTACCATCGGGGTCTGCCTGCTGATCGCCCTGATCCTGTTCCTGAATTCCAACGTGCTGTTCAAGAGCACTGCCCTCACCGTGGGCGACGAGAGCTACTCTGCCTCGGAGATGAGCTATTACTACGCCAATCAGTACTATTACTGGGCCAACCAGTACGGCAGCTACGCCTCCCTCTTCGGGCTGGACACCTCCGGCGGCATCAAGGGCCTGGATAAGCAGTCCTGCGCCATGGCCGGCGAGGGCGTAAGCTGGAAGGATTACTTCCTGGAAAATGCCCAGAATGAGCTGATCCAGGAAAAGGCCCTGCGGGACTATGCCGCCCAGAACGGCATCCAGCTGAGCCAGGAAGATCTGGACGCTGTGGAGAGCGGCTTTGAGGGCTTGGATGAATACGTCCGCTCCCAGGGCTATGCCAGTGCGGACAAGTATTTCGCCGCCAACTATGGCACCGGCGTGAACACCAACACGGTGCGCCAGGCTTACCGCAACTCCGCTCTGGCCTCCAAGGCCCTCACCAGCTACTCCGATTCTCTGGAGTACAGCCCGGCAGAGCTGAAGGAACAGTACGCCAGCTATAACGGCGAGATGGATTACTTCGACCTGGCCTATTACTACGTGGCCGCGGAGAAGACCGAGGTCGCCGGTGAAGACGGCGAGACCACCCAGGAAGTGACCGCCGACGCTCTGGCCGCCGCGGAGGAGACCGCCAAGGCCATCCAGGCCGCTTACAACGAGGGCAAGGAGGAGGACTTCGCCGCCCGCCTTGACCAGGCAGTGGCCGCCCAGGTGGCTGACGCCGTCAGCAACCACTCCACCAGCACCCAGGGCTCCGGCATCAACGCCGCCTATAAGGACTGGGTCATGGACGCCGCCCGGAAGGCCGGGGACAGCACCGTTACCGCCGACAGCAGCGACAGCGGCTACTACGTGGTGGTGTATATCGGCCGGGAGAACAACGACTACAACCTGGCCCAGGTCCGTCACATTCTGGTAAAGGCCGAGGCTGACGCCGACGGCAACTACACCGAAGAGGCCAAGGCCGCCGCCCTGGCCAAGGCCGAAGAGATCCTGGCCGAGTATGAGGCCGGGGACAAGACCGAGGACAGCTTTGCCGCCCTGGCGGAGCAGTATTCCGAGGACAGCGGCTCCAACACCAACGGCGGGCTGTACGACAGCGTAGTCAAGGGCCAGATGGTGGCAGAGTTCAATGACTTCTGCTTCGCCGGTCACAAGAGCGGCGACACCGCCATCGTCTACGGCGAGAGCGGCAGCTACGCCGGCTACCACGTGATGTACTACGTGGGCGAGGGCGACAATTACGCCCAGCTTATCGCCCGCAACGACCTGGTGAACCAGGCCGTCAGCCAGTGGCTCAGCGATCTCACCGCCCCCTACACCGCCACTGCCGGCTTCGGCATGCGCTTTGTTGGATAAGAAAACCATACCCCTGCCGCAACCCGGCAGGGGTATTTTCAATCATTTCTTCAAGAACGTTTTTCCCGTCTTGTTTCAGCAAGCTCCTCAGCATAAAGGCTTCCCCTGGAGGGGAAGCTGTCAGCCGCAGGCTGACTGATGAGGTGGGCGGCATACATCGGCAGACGGGAGGAACTTCCGGCAAAACAGGAAGTTTTCCACCTCATCCGCCCAGTGTGCGCACTGGGCACCTTCCCCTCAAGTAAACGCTGAATAAATCGCCTGCGGTGTCTTGCGGAAAATTAGCGCCCTGATTTCGTCACTTTTTCTTGCAATACACAAAGTATTCCTGCAAAAAAGTGCCTTTATCAGAACACAAATTTTCTCGCAATCCACTCTTGCCGATTTAATCATCGTTTACTCAAGGGGAAGGCACAGAAGGCGGAGTCCCTCTTGAAGGCTGGTTTATGACAGCCTGGAAATTGATCAACACAACAAGGAGAAGCATGATGGACGAAAGGACAATCCGAGCAGGGATGCTTTTGGGCGAAAGCGCCATGGAAAAGCTGCGGCGCAGCCATGTGGCGGTGCTGGGCTTGGGGGGCGTCGGCTCCTGGTGCGCGGAGGCTCTGGCCCGCTGCGGCGTGGGGACGCTGACGCTGATGGACGAGGACACCGTCAGCCTCAGCAACACCAACCGGCAGCTCTGCGCCCTCAGCTCCACCCAGGGCAAAAGCAAGGCGGAGGTACTGGCAGAGCGCATCCGGGACATTAACCCCGCCATCGACGTGCGCCCCATCACCGGCCGCTATGATGCGGCCAGCCGGGAGGATTTTTTCGCCGGCTATGACTTCGTGGTGGACGCCATCGACCTGGTCAGCTGCAAGGTGGACCTGATCCTCTCCTGCCGGGAGCGGGGCATTCCCATCATTTCCGCCCTGGGCACCGGCAACAAGCTGGACGCCCAGCAGCTGCGCATCAGCGACATTGCCAAGACCAGCGGCTGCGCCCTGGCCAGGGTGGTGCGCAAGGAGCTGCGCAGCCGGGGCGTGAACCACCACCCGGTGGTGTTCAGCCCGGAGGAACCCACCCCGCCGGAGCAGTGGGAAGCGCCGCCTCCCGGACGGCGGAGCATCCCCGGCTCCCTGGTGTGGGTGCCGGCCACGGCGGGAATGCTGCTGTGCCAATACGTGGTGACGGAGCTGGTGAAGGAGAATTAAGCGAAGAAAATGCTCCAGGCGATGCAGAGCTGGGCGCCGTAATAGCTGATGTGGATGAGCCAGTTCAGGCCGAAGCGCCGGTCCTCCCCGAAGCAGTAGGCGCAGAGCACATTGTCACTGAGGACAAAGCCCCCAGCGCCCAGGGCCATCAGAAGGGTGGAAACGCCGGGCGCTTTCACCGCCGCCGCGCAGGCGGAGGCCGCCATGAAGCACACCAGGGCGATATACACCGCGGCGCTGAGGCGCTGCGGCCCCCGGTGGCTCCTTTTGACGCCGGCATACACCCCGGACAGGCCCAGCAGCAGGATGAACAGAAGCAGCGCTGTGTCAAGCATCGGCCCGCCCCGCTGAAAAGCGGCCCAGGTATACAGGCCATGGCCCAGGGCAAAGGCGATGGCTCCGGCGCTGAACCAGGCGTCGTGCCGGTCCGGCTGGAGAAAGCGGAGCGCCAGCAGCTCATCCCCCACAAGACCCAGGACCAGGCCCAGGATCAGCTTCCAGGCATAGGCCCCATCGCCGCAGCGGAGGGACGCCGTCAGGCCAAGGAACACAAAGCACAGGGAGGCCGCGCCCTTATACCAGATGGCCCGGCCATAATCCTCCACCCGGCTGGCGGCCATGAAGCTGCGCATACAGGAGAAGCAGGCCAGGGTCATGGCCAGCGCCGCAAAAATCACAAGGGTTTGGGACATGGTGATGCTCCTTCCTTTTTATACACTGTATGAACATCTTAACAGTTCTTTCCATAATTGTAAACATAAGCGGAAACTTTTGGCGGCTTTGATCCGTCTGAAAAAGTGAGGACAATCCTGCCAAATGAAAGAAATGGAGGACAAGAAAATGAAAAAGAGCCTATCCCTGTTGCTTGCCTTGCTGATGACCCTGTCCCTCTGCGCCTGCGGGGCGGGAAGCAAAAGCGCTTCCTTCGAATATGCCTCAGAAGCCCCCGCCGCCGCGCCGTATATGAGTGCGGACATGTCCGCCGAGGAGGCGGGCTACGGTGGCTTTTCCGCCGCCGAGGGTGCTAACACTGCCGGTGAAGTCGGCTCCGACGCGCCGGAAACAGACCCCTCCAAGATCATCTATTCCGCCAGCGCCACCGTGGAGACCACGGATTTTGACGGCAGCATCGCCAATCTGCTGGCCCTGGTGGAGGAGAACAAGGGCTGGATCGAATCCAGCAGCATGAGCGGCGCCAACTACCGCAGCATCGCCCGGGGCAGCAGCTATAACCGCAGCGCGTCCTACACCCTGCGTATCCCCAGCGATAAGTTTGAGCTGCTGATGGGCAGCCTCTCCCAGATCGGCAACGTGCCCTACAGCCACACCTACACCGAGAACGTCACCAGCCAGTATTACGACACCCAGGCCCGGCTCACCGCCTACCAGACCCAGGAGACCCGGCTGCTGGAGATGATGGAGAAGGCGGAGACGGTCGGCGATGTGATCGCCATTGAGGAAAAGCTGACAGAGCTGCGCTATCAGATCGAAAGTCTCCAGTCCGCCCTGAAAAACTGGGACCGGCAGGTCAGCTACAGCACCATCGACCTGGAGGTGATGGAGGTCAGCGAGTACACGCCGGAGCCCCAGCAGAGCTATGGCCAGGAGCTGTGGCAGGCCCTCACCGGGGCCTTCAGGAATCTGGGCCAGTTTTTCAAGGACCTGCTGGTGTTCCTGGTGTCCGCCATTCCCACCATCCTGGTGCTGACGGCATTGTTCTTTATCTTCCGCCCCCTGTTTCGGAAGCTGGCCGCCCGGCGCCGGGAGAAGAAGGCCCAGCGGCAGCAGGCCAAGGCCGGGACGGAGAAAAAGGAATAAAAAATATTTCAAAAAAATAAAGGGAAATAAAAGCAAAGGTCGTATAAGAGTAACGGGAGGCAAAAATGTCCTCCCGTTACTTTTCGTTTGACCCATTGATTCATAGGGAAGCAGGTGAGCGCCATGTCCTGTCCCCGCCGGGAGCGAGAAATAGCCGAGCATACCATTATCGGGCCTTATGGCATTCTGTCCGAAAACAGCAAGGGCCGCCTGAAGCCGGAGCCGGAGTGCGAGATCCGCACCTGCTTTCAGCGGGATATTGACCGCATCACCCACTCCAAGGCCTTTCGCCGCCTGAAGCACAAGACCCAGGTGTTTTTGCAGCCGGAGGGGGACCATTACCGCACCCGCCTGACCCACACCCTGGAGGTCAGCCGCCTGGCCCGGACAGTGGCGCGGGCGCTGAACCTGAACGAGGACCTGGCGGAAGCCGCTGCCCTGGGCCACGACCTGGGCCACACCCCCTTCGGCCACGCCGGGGAGCGGGCGCTGAACCGAATCTACCCCGGCGGCTTCAAGCACTATGAGCAGAGCCTGCGGGTGGTGGACATTCTGGAGCGGGACGGCCGGGGCCTGAATCTCTGCTACGAGACCCGCATGGGCATCCTGCACCACACCCACGGCCAGCCGGATGACACGCCGGAGGCCACGGCGGTGCGCCTGTGCGACAGGATCGCCTACATAAACCACGATCTGGACGACTCCATCCGGGCGGGGATTATCCAGGCCGACAAGGTGCCGGAGATCATCCGCCGTAACTGCGGGGAGCGAAACAGCGAGCGGATCAATTCCCTGCTGACCGACCTGATCCGAAACAGCGGGGAGGGCCAGCTGCGTATGTCCCCCGAAATGCAGGCAACCTTTGACTTTTTCCACAGCTATATGTACTCCGACGTATACACCAACCCCCTGGCCAAGGGGGAGGAGAGCAAGGTGGACGGCATTCTGGCCCGGCTTTACGAATACTATGTGAAGCATCCGGAAAAGCTGCCGGAGGATTTTGCCGCCGTCATCGAGGGCGAGGGCGTGGAGCGGGCCGCCTGCGACTATATCTCCGGCATGACCGACGGCTACGCCATGGAGAAATACGGGGAACTGTTCATCCCCTTCGCCTGGACCGTTAAGTAAACACAGTCAGGAGGTGGGCTCATGGCCTTTCCTGAAAATTTCATAACCGAGCTGACCGACCGCAACGACATTGTGGAGGTGGTGTCCTCCTATGTGCGGCTGAGCAAGCGCAGCGGGGCCAACCTTTTCGGCCTGTGCCCCTTTCACAGCGAGAAAACCCCCTCCTTCTCCGTATCGCCGGACAAGCAGATCTATCATTGCTTCGGCTGCGGCAAGGGCGGGGGTGTGATTAACTTCATCATGGAGGTGGAGAACCTCACCTTCCCGGAGGCGGTGGAGTTTCTGGCGAAGCGGGTGGGGATGCCCATGCCGGAGGAGACCAACGACCGGGAGAGCAGAAAGCGCGCCCGGATGCTGGCGCTGAACAAGGAGGCCGCCCGCTTTTTCTACAGCCAGCTTTCCACTCCCGCCGGGGCCGCCGCCTGCGACTATATGCGCCAGCGGCAATTAAGCCCGGCCACGGCCAAACGCTTTGGTCTGGGCTTCGCGCCGGACAGCTGGAACAGCCTGACCGACGCCATGAAGGAAAAGGGCTTCACCGAATACGAGCTGGCGGACGCGGGGCTGGTGCGCCGGGGCAAGAACGGCGGCGTGTACGACACCTTCCGCAACCGGCTGATGTTCCCGGTGATCGACGTGCGGGGCAATGTGATCGGCTTTTCCGGGCGCATCCTGGGCGAGGGCGAACCCAAGTATATGAACAGCCCGGAAACCCTTGTATTCAACAAAAGTCGGAACCTTTTCGCCCTGAATCTGGCTAAAAAATCAAAATGCGGATATATAATCCTATCAGAGGGCAATATAGACGTAGCAAGCCTGCATCAGGCCGGCTTCGACTCGGCGGTGGCCTCCCTGGGCACCTCCCTGACGCCGGAGCAGGCAAGGCTCATCTCCCGCTACACCGACCAGGTGATCATCGCCTATGACAACGACGGGGCAGGCATCAAGGCCGCCCAGCGGGCCATCGGCATCCTGGAAAAGCTGGACCTGAAGGTGAAGGTGCTGCGGCTGGAGGGGGCCAAGGACCCGGACGAGTTTATCAAGCGCAAGGGGCCGGAGGCTTTCCGCAAGCTGCTGGAGGGCTCGGAAAATCAGATCGACTACCGGCTGCGCCAGGTCACTGCCAAATACGACCTGAGCGTGGACGAGCAGAAGGTAGACTTTTTGAAGGAGGCCACGGAGCTGGTGGCCCGGCTGCCGGGCACGGTGGAGCGGCAAGTCTATGCCATGCGGGTGGCCGCCATGGCCGCCGTGTCGGAAAGCGTGGTGGCCGATGAGGTGGAGCGCCGCCGCAAGCGGCTGCTGTCCTCCGCCCGGAAGGCCGAGGACCGGCAGCAGACCCGGCTTGACAGGGCACCGCCCAGCGGCGGCAAGGCCCTGCGCTACGCCGACCCGGCCTCCGCCGCGGCGGAGGAGGGGGTCATCCGTCTGCTGTATCTGGAGCCGGGGCTGATCCGGGAGCCGGGGCTGCCGCCGCCGGAGGATTTTTCTTCGCCGGAGCTGGGGCATATTTATGCCGCCATGCTGGAAAAGCTGCGCCGGGGTGAGTCGGCCAATACCGCCACCCTCAGTGAGGCGCTGAGCGGCGAGGAGATGAGTCTGTTGGTTTCCCTGCTGCAGAAGCCGGAGCTGCTGAGCCGCAGCGGGCAAAGTCTCCGGGACTACATAGGCAGAATCAAAGAGCGCCGGGATGAGGCCGGGCAGGCCGACGACCTGCGGGCGCTGGCCAGCAGATACAGAGAGAAAAAAGGATATGAGGGATAAGGACATGGCAGAAGATCGCGTTTACACCCAGGAAGAACTGAAGGAGATGGCAGATCAGCTTTTGGCAGCAGACGGGCAGGAGCAGACTGAAAAGTCCAAAGCCAAGCGTAAGAACGGCAAGAAGCAGGAGGCCCAGACGCCCAACTCCAAGACCCCGGAGGAGCGGCTTAACGAGCTGCTGGAAAAGGGCAAAAAGGCCGGTAAGCTCACCGCCAAGGAGCTGGAGTGCATCGAGGAGCTGAACCTGGACAGCGAAGTGGAGGCCAAGTTCTACGAGACGCTGGAAGCCAACGGCGTGGATATTGACATCGCCGCGGCCGACCTGCTGCCCCCCATCGACGATGTGCTGCCGGAGGTGGAGGACCTGGCCGCCATTGAGGAGGTCACCCAGGAGGAGATCAACGACACCGACGCCCTGGTGGACAGCTTTGCCACCGACGACCCGGTGCGGATGTACCTGAAGGAGATCGGCAAGGTGCCGCTGCTGACCCCGGAGGAAGAGATCGAGCTGGCCACCCGCATGTCCCAGGGGGACGAGGAGGCCAAGCACCGCATGACCGAGGCAAACCTCCGTCTGGTGGTGTCCATCGCCAAGCGCTATGTGGGCCGGGGGATGCTGTTCCTGGATCTGATTCAGGAGGGCAACCTGGGCCTCATTAAAGCGGTGGAGAAGTTTGACTACACCAAGGGCTACAAGTTCTCCACCTACGCCACCTGGTGGATCCGCCAGGCCATCACCCGGGCCATTGCCGACCAGGCACGCACCATCCGCATCCCGGTGCACATGGTGGAGACCATCAACAAGACCATCCGGGTCTCCCGCCAGCTTTTGCAGGAGCTGGGCCACGACCCCTCCGCCGAGGAGATCGCCAGGGAGATGGATATGCCGGTGGAAAAGGTGCGGGATATCCTGAAAATCGCCCAGGAGCCGGTGTCGCTGGAGACGCCCATCGGTGAGGAGGAGGATTCCCACCTGGGGGACTTCATCCCCGACGAGGACGCCTCCGAGCCTTCCGAGGCCGCCAGCTTCTCCCTGCTGCGGGAGCAGCTGGAGGAGGTGCTGGACACCCTGGCCCCCCGGGAGAAGAAGGTGCTGGAGCTGCGCTTCGGCATTGTGGACGGCCGCACCCGCACCCTGGAGGAAGTGGGCAAGGAATTCAATGTCACCCGGGAGCGCATCCGTCAGATTGAGGCCAAGGCCCTGCGGAAGCTGCGCCACCCCAGCCGCTCCAAGAAGCTGCGGGATTTTCTCAACTGAAACCGCGGGGCCCCGGCCCTGTGATCAAATGACACGTAAATTAAGATAAGGATATGGGAGATAGGACAATGGCAGAAGAACATGTTTACACCGAAAAAGAGCTGAAAGAGATGGCGGATGCGCTTTTGGAGGAAGACGACGCCCGGAACGGAGAGGCCAAGCCCAAGCGCAAGGCCGGCAAGAAGAAGGAGGCCGAGGCGCCCAACCCCAAGACCCCGGAGGAGCGGCTCAACGAGCTGCTGGAAAAGGGCAAGAAGGCGGGTAAGCTCACCGCCAAGGAGCTGGAATGCATTGAGGAGCTGAACCTGGACAGCGAGGTGGAGGCCAAGTTCTACGAGACGCTGGAGGCCAACGGCGTGGACATTGACATCGCCAGCGCCGACCTGCTGCCCCCCATTGACGATGTGCTGCCGGAGGCGGAGGACCTGGCCGAGATCGAAGAGGTCACCGAGAAGGAGCTTAGCGAGACCGAGGCCCTGGCTGACGATTTCTTCACCGATGACCCGGTGCGGATGTACCTGAAGGAGATCGGCAAGGTGCCGCTGCTGACCCCGGAGGAGGAGATGGAGCTGGCGGTGCGGGTCTCCGCCGGAGATGAGGAAGCCAAGCGCCGCATGACCGAGGCAAACCTCCGTCTGGTGGTGTCCATCGCCCGGCGCTATGTGGGCCGGGGCATGGTGCTGCTGGACCTGATTCAGGAGGGCAACCTGGGCCTGATTAAGGCGGTGGAAAAATTTGACCACACCAAGGGCTACAAGTTCTCCACCTACGCCACCTGGTGGATCCGCCAGGCCATCACCCGCTCCATTGCCGACCAGGGCCGCACCATCCGCATCCCCGTACATATGGTGGAGACCATCAACAAGACCATCCGGGTCTCCCGCCAGCTCCTGCAGGAGCTGGGCCACGACCCCTCCGCCGAAGAAATCGCCAAGGAGATGGGGATGCCGGCGGAAAAGGTGCGGGATATCCTGCGCATCGCCCAGGAGCCGGTGTCTATGGAGACGCCCATCGGCGAGGAGGAGGATTCCCACCTGGGGGACTTTATCCCCGATGAGGATGCCTCCGAGCCCTCCGAGGTGGCCAGCTTCTCCCTGCTGCGGGAGCAGCTGGAGGAGGTGCTGGACACCCTGACCCCCAGAGAGAAGAAGGTGCTGGAGCTGCGCTTCGGCATGGCCGACGGCCACAGCCGCACCCTGGAAGAAGTGGGCAAGGAATTCAATGTCACCCGGGAGCGCATCCGCCAGATCGAGGCCAAGGCCCTGCGGAAGCTGCGCCACCCCAGCCGCTCCAAGAAGCTGCGGGATTTCCTGAACTGAACCGCCTGACCCCTTGCCAAGGAAAGAAGAACCATCCATGAAATACGATTTTACCACCATTCTCGACCGGCGGGGGAAAGACTCCCTGGCCGCCGACAAAATCCCCTTTGAGGGACTTTCTGTAGACCCGGGCTTTTCCCCCATTCCCATGTGGATTGCGGATATGAGCTTTGTCACCGCGCCGCCGGTGATGGAGGCCCTTTACAAGCGGCTGGAGATGCCCAACTTCGGCTATTTCCCCCTGCCGAAGGAATATTTTGCCCGCATCATCCGCTGGCAGAGAGAGCGCAACGGCGTGGAGGGCCTGCTGCCGGAGCACATCGGCTATGAAAACGGTGTGCTGGGCGGGGTCAGCGCCGCGCTGCAGGCCTTCACCGCGCCGGGAGAGAAGATTCTTGTCCACTCCCCCACCTATGTGGGCTTCACCCACACCTTTGAGGACACCGGCCGGGTGGCGGTGCACTCCCCGTTGAAGCGGGACGAGGCAGGCGTCTGGCGTATGGACTATGAGGACATGGACCGGAAGCTGAAAGAACACAGCATCCATATGGCCATCTTCTGCTCCCCCCACAACCCCTGCGGCAGAGTGTGGGAGCGGTGGGAGATCGAGAAGGCCATGGAGGTCTACGCCGCCAATGACTGCCTGGTGATCTCCGACGAAATCTGGTCCGACATCATTATGCCCGGCCACAGGCACATCCCCACCCAGAGCGTCTCTGCCGACGCCAGAGAGCGCACCATCGCCTTCTACGCCCCCAGCAAGACCTTCTCTCTGGCGGGGCTGGTGGGCTCCTACCACATCATCTACAACAAATATCTCCGGGACCGGGTGGTGACCCAAAGCCGGCTGAGCCATTATAACGACTGCAACGTGCTCTCCGTCCACGCCCTCATGGGCGCGTTCAGTCCCGAGGGGGCAGAATGGACCGACGAAATGATCGCCGTGGTAGACGGCAACCTGGGCTACGCCTGCGATTTTATCAACGCCCACTTCCCCGGCGTGAAGGTGATGCGGCCCCAGGGCACCTATATGCTGTTTCTCGACTGCGGGGACTGGTGCCGGCAGCACGGCGTCAGCATTCAGGAGCTGCAGGCTCGCGGCGTCCGCTGCGGCGTCATCTGGCAAAACGGCGAGGCCTTTTTCCACCCCGATTCCATCCGCATGAACTTCGCCCTGCCCCATAGTCTGGCAGTGGAGGCCATGGACCGGCTGGAGAAATACGTGTTTATCTGAATATGTAGGCATATGAAAGCTCCCGGTTCCGGGAGCTTTCGTTTTTGTGCTTTATGCGGAAATGTTCTTTTTGATCTGGTTGATGGCGTTTTTCTCCAGGCGGGAAACCTGGGCCTGGGAGATACCCACCTCCCTGGCCACCTCCATCTGGGTGCGGCCATCATAGAAGCGCAGGGCCAGAATATGCTTTTCCCGCTGGCTCAGACGCTTGATGGCCTCCTCCAGGGCGATCTGCTCCAGCCACTGCTCGTCGGTATTTTTGGTGTCGCCGATCTGGTCCATGACGCAGGCGCTCTCCCCGGCGTCGCTGTACACCGGGTCGTAGAGAGAGACCGGGTCGCAGATGGCTTCCATGGCAAAGACCACGTCCTGCCGGGGCAGGCCCAGGTCCCTGGCGATGGCCTCCACATCCGGTTCCCGGCCGGTCTGGGCGATGAGCCGCTCCTTGGACTGGAGCACCTTGTAGGCCGTGTCCCGCATGGAGCGGGAGACCCGGATGGCGCTGTGGTCCCGCAAAAAGCGCCGCAGCTCGCCGGCGATCATGGGCACGCCGTAGGTGGAAAACTGCACCTTCTGGTTCAGGTCAAAGCAGTCCACCGCTTTGATCAGGCCGATGACCCCCACCTGGAACAGGTCGTCCATGCTCTCGCCCCGGCCGGCAAATTTCTGGATTACCGACAGCACCAGCCGGAGGTTGCCGGAGATCAGCTCCTCCCGGGCGGCCATATCGCCCTGCTGCGCCCGCTCTATCAGGGCTCTGGTCTCCGCCGCCTTTAGAACCGGCAGCTTGGCGGTGTTCACACCGCAGATCTCAACTTTCCCCTGCATAGCCTTCTCCTGTCTTTTCACTTGTGCTTCCCCTTGGGAATGTCCCTATTATTTCCCGGGCCGGGAAATTTGATACCGGGGAAAAACTTCCAGCGGCCCGAGCAGGCCGGGAAAAGCGCAAAAGCCTTGAAAAAGCAGAAAAAAGCCCTTGACAAAGGGGCAAAGTTGTTGTATTCTATTTCAGCGCTCCGAAGACAGCAGGTGGCTTTTGGCCGTAAATCCTGCCGAGGACATCAACAATATCTTGATTGTTTTTGTGTCCTTGCGTCTTTATGATGCAGGGGCTTTCTTTATGAGCGTGCAATCATTCGTGTGGAGGTGAAAACACACATGCCTAACGCAAAGGTTCTTAGCGAGAAACAGGCGATCGTGGAGGCTCTGGCCGAGCGTATCAAGAACGCCAGCGCCGGCGTCCTGGTTGACTACAAGGGGATCACCGTGGCCGAGGACACCGCACTGCGTACCGAGCTGCGCAAGGATGAGGTTAACTACACTGTCGTCAAGAACACCCTGACCAGAAAGGCTCTGGACAAGCTGGGGATGACCGAACTGGATGAGGTCCTCAACGGCACCACCTCTCTGGCCACCGCCGAGAATGATCCCATCGCTCCTTTCCGCATCCTCAACGACTACAGCAAGAAGCTGGGTGACCGCTTCAACATCAAGGCCGCCTTCATGGACGGCAAGGTGCTGAGCGCGTCTGAGATCGCCGAGATGGCAGAGCTGCCCTCCAAGGACGCTCTGTACGCAAAGGTCCTGGGTACCATGATCGCACCCATCACCGGTCTGGCCGTATGTCTGGGTCAGATTCTGGAGCAGAAGGGCGGCTCCCTGGAGGCCCCCGCTGCCGAAGCTGCTGCTGAATAAGCAGGTAACAACATTGATTTGGAGGAAAAAACAATGAGTGAAAAAATCGCCGCTATGATCGAAGAGATCAAGGCTCTTTCCGTTCTTGAGCTCAGCGAGCTCGTCCACGCTCTGGAGGAAACCTTCGGTGTTTCCGCCGCTGCTGTCGCCGCCGGCCCCGCCGTCGCTGCCGGCCCCGTTGTCGAAGAGAAGACCGAGTTTGACGTTGTCATGACCGAGTTCGGCGCTGAGAAGATCAAGGTCATCAAGGAAGTCCGCGGCATCACCGGTCTGGGTCTGGCTGAGGCCAAGGCTCTGGTCGAGGGTGTGCCTGCCAAGATCAAGGAAGGCATCTCCAAGGAAGACGCTGAGGCTCTCAAGGCTCAGCTGGAGGCTGTTGGCGCCAAGGTCGAGATCAAGTAATTTATTTCGATGCCAAACCAGAATCCCCGCACGATTTTTCGTGCGGGGATTTTTTATAACCCGTAAAGTTGCACAATAATCAGGGGCTTTTCTTGGCAAAAATGTCTGGAATGGCCCGGCCTTAAATCTTGACACAGGCTTGAATTTTATGATATGTTACTTCTTGTAAAACAAAGAGGTATTTTGGCTCTGACGGTATAAAAGGAAACGATGATCAAACCGGCAAGAGTGGATCGCGAGAAAATTTGTGTTCTGATGAAGGCGCTTTTTTGCAGGAATACTTTGTGTATTGCAAGAAAAAGGGACGAGATCAGAGCGCAAATTTTCCGGGAGTCACCGCAGGCGATTTGTTCAGCGTTTACCAGAGTGGAGCACCACGTGGACCATCTTACCTGGAAATTGCCGACCGTCTGGGCGTACTCGATACCTTGCGAGGGTGTTGGAGTGCGCCCTTTTTGTTTTACCAATCTATTCTTTCTGGAGGTCAAGCCATGAAAAAAGTTGGTCTGATCATGGGCAGCACCAGCGACCTGCCCACCGTTCAGAAAGCCGCCGACGTTCTGGAGGAGTTCGGCGTGCCCTATGAGATGCACATCTATTCCGCCCACCGCACCCCTGTGGAAGCCCGGGAGTTCTGCACTTCCGCCCGCGCCAAGGGCTTCGGCGTGATCATCGCCGCCGCCGGTATGGCCGCCCATCTGGCAGGGGCCATGGCCGCCGGCACCACCCTGCCGGTAATCGGCATTCCCATCAGCTCCGCCCATCTGGACGGGCTGGACGCCCTTTTGTCCACGGTGCAGATGCCCTCCGGCATCCCGGTAGCAACGGTTGCCATCGACGGGGCCAAGAACGCCGCCATCCTGGCCGTGGAGATCCTGGCCCTCAGTGACGAGGCCCTCACCGAAAAGCTGGAGGCCTTCCGGGCCAAAGGCACCGAGGAAGCCCTGGCCAAGGACCGGGCGCTGAACGCCAAGTAAAAATCCATCATCACGCTAAAAAACTGACAGGAGAGAAATAAAAATGGAACTGGTATACACGGGAAAGACCAAGAATGTTTACGCCCTGGAAAACGGCAACTACCTGCTGAAGTTCAAAGACGACTGCACCGGCAAGGACGGCAAGTTCGACCCCGGCGAGAATTCCGTGGGCCTCACCATCGAGGGCGTGGGCCGGGTCAACCTGCAGATGTCCGTCTACTTCTTCGAGAAGCTGAAGGAAGCCGGCATCAAGACCCATTACGTTTCCGCCAATCTGGAGGAGTGCACCATGGAGGTACTGCCCGCCCGGGTCTTTGGCCACGGGCTGGAAGTTATTTGCCGCCGCAAGGCCGTGGGCAGCTTCATCCGCCGCTACGGCGATTACATCGAATCCGGCGCCGACCTGCCCTGCTATGTGGAGACCACCTTCAAGGACGACGCCAAAGGCGACCCCCTGGTGACCAAGGACGCCCTGGTGGCCCTGGGCGTGATGACCGACGGGCAGTATGACTCCCTCAAGGAGCAGACCCAGCGCATCACCATGATCGTTCAGGAGGAGATGGCCAAGCGGGGCATGGACCTGTACGACATCAAGTTCGAGTTCGGTTACGTTGGTGACGAGGTCATTCTCATCGACGAGATCGCCTCCGGCAACATGCGGGTCTACAAGGACGGGGAGTATGTGGAGCCCATGACCCTCTCCCGGCTGTTCTTCGCTTAATGGGCGGCTTTTTCGGCGCCATATCCCGGCGCGACGCGGTATTGGACGTTTTCTTCGGCACCGACTATCACTCCCATCTGGGTACCCGCCGGGCCGGTATGGTCATGTACGACCGCAAAGACGGTTTCCAGCGTCAGATTCACAACATTGAAAATTCCCCCTTCCGCTCCAAGTTTGAAAACGACCTGGCGGATTTCCACGGCCAGAGCGGCATCGGCTGCATCAGCGACACGGACCCCCAGCCTCTGCTGGTGCGCTCCCACCTGGGGCTTTACGCCATCACCACGGTGGGCATCATCAGCAATGCCGACAAGCTGATCGAGACCTACTTCTCCCAGCGGGGCCATCAGTTCATGGCCATGAGCAGCGGCGCCGTCAACGCCACCGAGCTGGTGGCCGGCCTGATCAACCAGAAGGACTCCTTAGTGGAGGGCATCCGCCACGCCCAGGACGTGATCGAAGGCTCCGCCACCATCCTGATCCTCACCAGGGATGGCATCATCGCCGCCCGGGATAAGCTGGGCCGCCTGCCGGTGCTGGTGGGCAGGAACGAGGATGGCTACTGCGTCTCCTTTGAGTCCTTCGCCTATCACAAGCTGGGCTATAACGACGAGCATGAGCTGGGCCCCCGGGAGATTGTCCGCATCACCGCCGAGGGCTGGGAGACCCTGTCTCCCCCGGGGGAGGAGATGCGCATCTGCGCCTTCCTCTGGACCTACTACGGCTACCCCAACTCCAACTATGAGGGTAAGAACGTGGAGCTGATGCGCTACCGCAACGGCGAGCTGATTGCCAAGGCCGAGGCGGAGCGGGGCACCATGCCGGACGTGGACTATGTGGCCGGGGTGCCGGATTCCGGCCTGCCCCACGCCATCGGCTACGCCAATTACAGCCACAAGCCCTTCGCCCGGCCCTTCGTGAAGTACACCCCCACCTGGCCCCGGTCCTTCATGCCGGCCAACCAGCAGGTACGCAACCAGGTGGCCAAGATGAAGCAGATCCCGGTGCCGGAGCTGATCCAGGGCAAGAAGCTGCTGTTTGTGGACGATTCCATCGTCCGGGGCACCCAGCTGCAGGAGACCGTTGAGTTTCTCTATGAGTCCGGGGCCAGGGAAGTGCATATGCGCTCGGCCTGCCCGCCCATCATGTACGGCTGCAAGTACCTGAACTTCTCCCGCAGCAACTCCGACATGGAGCTGATCGCCCGCCGCACCGTCCAGGAGCTGGAGGGCGACGAGGGCCAGAAGCACCTGGACGAATATGCCGACGCCAACACCCAGCGGGGCCAGTGCCTGCTGCACAGCATCTGTGACAAGCTGGGCTTCAGTTCCCTGGGCTACCAGTCCCTGGACAATCTGCTGGAGGCCATCGGCATCGACCGCAGCAAGGTCTGCACCTATTGCTGGAACGGCAAGGAATAACATTTAAAAATATAAGGAGAGGCAACATGAGCAACAGTCATTCCGATTCTTACGCTGCCGCCGGGGTGGACATCACTGCCGGTTACCGGGCAGTTGAACTTATGAAGAGCCACATTGCCCGCACTATGACCGCGGGGGTCTGCTCCGACGTGGGGGGCTTCGGCGGCCTGTTTGAGCTGGACGTCACCGGCATGGAAAAGCCGGTGCTGGTCAGCGGCACCGACGGCGTGGGCACCAAGCTGAAGCTGGCTTTTCTCATGGATAAGCATGACACCGTGGGCATCGACTGTGTTGCCATGTGTGTCAATGATATTATCTGCTGCGGCGCAAAGCCCCTGTTCTTCCTGGACTACATCGCCTGCGGCAAGAACGTGCCGGAGCGCATCGCCCAGATCGTCGCCGGCGTGGCCGAGGGCTGCGTTCAGAGCGGAGCCGCCCTCATCGGCGGCGAGACCGCCGAGATGCCCGGCTTCTACCCGGCGGACGAGTACGACCTGGCGGGCTTCTCCGTGGGCGTGGTGGACAAGAAGGCCATCATCGACAACAGCAGCATGGCAAAGGGCGACGTAGTCATCGCCCTGCCCTCCAGCGGCGTGCACTCCAACGGCTTCTCCCTGGTGCGCAAGGTCTTTGATGTGGAGAACAAGGACATCAGGACCCCTCTGGAAAGCCTGGGCAGCAAGAGCATCGGCGAGACCCTGCTGACTCCCACCAAAATCTACGTCAAGCCCATGCTGGCGCTGTTCCAGGCCGTAAAGGTCAAGGGCGTGTCCCACATCACCGGCGGCGGCTTTTACGAGAACATCCCCCGTAGCATCCCCGACGGGCTGGGCGCTGTCATCGACCGCGCCGCCGTGCGCATCCTGCCCATCTTTGAGCTGATCCAGAAGACCGGCAGCATCCCCGAGCGGGATATGTTCAACACCTTCAACATGGGCGTGGGCATGAGCGTGGTGGTCGCCGAGCAGGAGGCGGACAAGGCCCTTGCCATTCTCCGTGCCAACGGCCAGGACGCCTATGTCATCGGCCACGTGGCCGAGAGCCAGGACAAGGTGAAGATATGCTGAAGGCCAGAATCGCGGTTTTTGTCTCCGGCGGCGGCACCAATCTCCAGGCCCTGATCGACGCGGAGAAAAGCGGCCTGCTTCCCAGCGGCCACATTTGCCTGGTGGTGTCCAACAAGGCGGAGGCCTACGCCCTGGAGCGGGCCAGGCAGGCGGGCATCCCCGCCGTGACCCTGCTGCGGAAGGACTGCGGCGGGCAGGAGGGCTTTGAAGCCGCTTTGCTGGCGCTTTTGGAGCGGGAGAAGATCGACCTGATCATCCTGGCCGGCTTCATGAGCATCCTCAGCGAGAATTTTACCAGCCGCTTCCCGGAGCGAATCCTCAACGTGCACCCGTCCCTGATCCCCTCCTTCTGCGGCAAGGGCTTCTACGGCCTGCACGTGCATGAAGCCGCCCTGGCCTACGGCGTGAAGGTCACCGGGGCCACGGTGCATTTTGTCAACGAAATTCCCGACGGCGGTCGGATTCTTCTCCAGCAGGCCGTCAGCGTTCTGCCCGGGGACACCCCGGAAGTCCTGCAAAAGCGGGTCATGGAGCAGGCGGAATGGAAGCTCCTGCCCCAGGCGGCGGAAATGGTTTCCGCAGAAATTGTGAAAGGGAGAGCCGAATAAACATGGATATTTATAAGATCAACGACATGGGCCAGCTCATCCAGGGCAACCCCTATGTGGGCCGGGGCATCGTGCTGGGCCGCTCTGCCGACGGCAGCAAGGCGGTCAGCGCCTATTTCATCATGGGCCGCAGCCAGAACAGCCGCAACCGGGTGTTCACCCTGCGGGATGGAGCCCTGTTTACCGAGCCCTTTGACGCATCCAAGGTGGAGGACCCCAGCCTGATCATCTACGCCGCCCTGCGGATGCTGGACAACAAGCTGATCGTCACCAACGGCGACCAGACCGACACCATTTATGACGGCCTGCAGGCCGGGATGACGTTCTCCCAGGCCCTGGCTCAACGGCAGTTTGAGCCGGACGCTCCCAACCTGACCCCCCGTATCAGCGGCATGATCACCTTCGGCGAAGGGGATTTCAGCTATCAGATGAGCATTCTCAAGAGCGCCGACGGGGAAGGCTCCGCCTGCTGCCGCTACACCTTTGATTACCCCGCCCTGCCGGGTCTGGGGCACTTTATCCACACCTATGTCACTGACGGCAACCCCATCCCCACCTTCCAGGGGGAGCCGGAGCGGGTGGCCATCCCGGACAGCATCGACGAATTCACCGAGACTGTCTGGGCCAATCTGGACGAGAACAACAAGATTTCCCTCTATGTAAGATATACCGACCTTGCTACCGGCGAAATTGCCCAGCGGCTGATTAACAAGAATAAGTGAGGCGCGACTATGACTGAGATGGAACTGAAATACGGCTGCAACCCCAACCAGAAGCCTTCCCGCATCTTCATGAGAGAAGGGGAGCTGCCCATCACCGTGTTAAACGGCAAGCCCGGCTACATCAATCTGCTGGACGCTTTCAACTCCTGGCAGCTGGTGCGGGAGCTGAAGCAGGCCACCGGCCTGCCCGCCGCCGCCTCCTTCAAGCATGTTTCCCCTGCCGGCGCCGCCGTGGGCCTGCCCCTCAGCGACATTGACCGAAAAATCTACTTTGTGGAGCAGGAGGGGGAGCTGTCCCCCATCGCCTGCGCCTACATCCGTGCCCGGGGCGCTGACCGGCTCTGCTCCTACGGCGACTGGGCTGCCCTCAGCGACATTTGCGACGCGGACACCGCCAACTATCTCAAGGGCGAGGTTTCCGACGGCATTATCGCCCCCGGCTACACCGAGGAGGCCCTGGCCATCCTGCGGGAGAAGAAGGAGGGCAACTACAACGTGGTGCAGATCGACCCGGACTATGTCCCTGCCGAGATCGAGCGGAAGGACGTGTTCGGCGTCACCTTTGAGCAGGGGCGCAACAACTACCGCATCGGCCGGGAGCTGCTTACCAATATCGTCACCGTCAACAAGGACCTGCCCGACCAGGCGGCCATTGACATGATGGTGGCCCTCATCACCCTGAAATACACCCAGTCCAACTCCGTCTGCTACGTGAAGGACGGGCAGGCCATCGGCGTGGGCGCCGGCCAGCAGAGCCGCATCCACTGCACCCGCCTGGCCGGCAACAAGGCGGACAACTGGTATCTCCGCCAGCATCCCAAGGTGCTGGGCCTGCAGTTCGTGGAGGGCATCCGCCGCCCGGACCGGGACAACGCCATCGATATCTACACCTCCGACGAGTACATGGACATTCTGGCCGAGGGCGAGTGGCAGCAGTGGTTTGCCGTGAAGCCGGAGGTGCTCACCGCGGAGGAGAAGCGGGAGTGGGTTGCCACCCAGTCCGGCGTCACCTGCGGCAGCGACGCCTTCTTCCCCTTCGGCGACAATGTGAAGCGGGCCTACAAGAGCGGCGTGGAGTACATCGTGGAGCCCGGCGGCAGCATCCGGGACGACAACGTGATTGAGACGGCGGACAGCTACGGCATGGTGATGTGCTTCACCGGCATGCGCCTGTTCCACCATTGATTGCTTCCCCTATTTCATTACAAAAGGAGAAAGACTATGAAGCTTCTTGTGGTCGGCGGCGGCGGCCGTGAACACGCCATCATCAAAAAGCTGAAAGAGAACCCGGAAGTCACCAAAATCTACGCCCTGCCCGGTAACGGCGGCATCGCCGCCGACGCGGAGTGCGTCCCCATTGGGGCCAAGGATATCCCGGCCATTGTGGCCTTCGCCCTGGAGCAGCAGGTGGACTACGCCGTGGTTGCCCCGGACGACCCCCTGGTGCTGGGGGCGGTGGACGCCCTGAACGAGAAGGGCATCCCCTGCTTCGGCCCCCGGGCCGCGGCGGCCCAGATCGAGGGCAGCAAGGTCTTTGCCAAGGACCTGATGAAGAAATACGGCATCCCCACCGCCGCCTATGAGAGCTTTGACGACGCCGCGGCGGCCCTGCGGTATCTGGATACGGCGGAAATGCCCATCGTGGTCAAGGCCGACGGCCTGGCCCTGGGCAAGGGCGTCATCATCGCCCAGACCCGGGAGGAGGCCAAGCAGGCCGTTGTCTCCATGATGGAGGAGGGTATGTTCGGCCAGAGCGGCAGCCGGGTGGTGATTGAGGAGTTTCTCACCGGGCCGGAGGTCTCCGTCCTGTCCTTCACCGACGGGGAGACCGTGGTGCCCATGGTGTCCTCCATGGACCACAAGCGGGCCAGGGATAACGATGAGGGCCTGAACACCGGCGGCATGGGCACCGTGGCCCCCAACCCCTATTACACCGAAGCCATCGCCGCGGAGTGTATGGAGAAAATCTTCCTGCCCACCATCCGGGCCATGAAGGCCGAGGGCCGGCCCTTCCGGGGCTGCCTGTACTTTGGCCTGATGCTGACCCCCAAGGGGCCGAAAGTGATCGAATACAACTGCCGCTTCGGCGACCCGGAGACCCAGGTGGTGCTGCCCCTGCTGGAGAGCGACCTGCTCACTGTGATGCGCGCTACCACCGATGGCACCCTGGCCCAGACGGAAGTGAAGTTCTCCGATAAATCCGCCTGCTGCGTCATCCTGGCATCCGAGGGCTATCCCCAGAAATACCAGTCCGGCTTTGAAATGACCATCGGGCCGGAGGCCCTGCCCCACGCCTTCGTGGCCGGGGCCAGGCTGGCCGATGGCAAGCTTCTCACCAGCGGCGGCCGGGTCATCGGCCTCACCGCCGTGGAGGATACCCTGCCCCAGGCCATCGACCGGGCCTACCAGCTGGCGGGCATGGTGCATTTTGAAAACGCCTACTGCCGCCGGGACATCGGCGCACGGGCCATGAAAGCGTTCAAGGAGGCGTAACAAATGGTATACCGGGTATTTGTGGAAAAGAAAAAGGAGCTGGCCCATGAGGCCAACAACCTGAAAGAGGATATTCGCAGCCTGCTGCGCATCGACACGCTGGAGGATCTGCGCATCGTCAACCGCTACGACGTGGAGAACATTGAGCCGGAGCTGTTTGACTACGCGGTAAAGACCGTCCTGTCCGAGCCGCAGCTGGATATCGTCCGCCGGTCGCTGGACTGCGCCGGCGCCAAGGTGTTCGCCGTGGAGTATCTTCCCGGCCAGTTTGACCAGCGGGCCGACTCCGCCGCCCAGTGCATCCAGATCATCTCCCAGGCCCAGCGGCCGGAGGTGCGCACCGCCAAGGTGTACCTGCTCTACGGCGCTCTCAGCGCCCAGCAGGTGGCGGAGATCAAGAAATACGTCATCAACCCCGTGGAGGCCCGGGAGGCCGCCATGGATAAGCCCCAGACCCTGAAGATCAATTACGACATCCCCACCACCGTGGAAACCCTGGATGGCTTCTGCGCCCTGAGCCGGGAGGAGCTTTCCGCCTTCATCGGCCGCTACGGCCTGGCCATGGACCTGGACGACATCGCCTTCTGCCAGGACTACTTCCGCAGCGAAGGCCGGGAGCCCACCATCACCGAAATCCGCATGATCGACACCTACTGGTCCGATCACTGCCGCCACACTACCTTCACCACCACCATCGACAAGGTCAGCTTTGAGGACGCCACCATCCAGCGGGCCTATGAGGAATATGTCTCCACCCGCCGTGCCCTGAACCGCGTAAAGCCCATCAACCTGATGGATCTGGCCACCATCGCCGTGCGCTATCTGAAAAAGGCGGGCAAGCTGCAGAAGCTGGATGAATCCGAGGAGATTAACGCCTGCACGGTGAAGATCAATGTGGATGTGGACGGGGAGAAGCAGCCCTGGCTGCTGCTGTTCAAGAACGAGACCCACAACCACCCCACGGAGATTGAGCCCTTCGGCGGCGCGGCCACCTGCATCGGCGGCGCCATCCGTGACCCCCTCTCCGGCCGTTCCTACGTCTACGGCGCCATGCGCGTCACCGGCGCGGCGGACCCCTTGAAGCCGGTCAGCGAGACCCTGCCCGGCAAGCTGCCCCAGCGGAAGCTGGTGACCACCGCCGCCGCAGGCTACGCCTCCTACGGCAACCAGATCGGCCTTGCCACCGGCATCGTGGATGAGCTGTACCACCCCGGCTATGCTGCCAAGCGCATGGAGATCGGCGCCGTCATCGCCGCCACCCCGGCGGAGAACGTGCGCCGGGAGTGCCCCCAGGACGGGGACCTGGTGATCCTGCTGGGCGGCCGCACCGGCCGGGACGGCTGCGGCGGCGCCACCGGCTCCTCCAAGTCCCACACCGTCAACTCGCTGGAGAGCTGCGGGGCCGAGGTGCAGAAGGGCAACGCCCCCGAGGAGCGGAAGCTCCAGCGTCTGTTCCGCAACGGCGACGCCTGCCGCATGATCAAGCGCTGCAACGACTTTGGCGCCGGCGGCGTGTCCGTTGCCGTGGGCGAGCTGGCCGACGGGCTGGACATTGACCTGAACGCCGTGCCCAAGAAGTACGAGGGCCTGGACGGCACCGAGCTTGCCATCAGCGAATCCCAGGAGCGGATGGCCGTGGTGGTGGAAGCCAAGGACGCGGAGGCCTTCATGGCCCTGGCCGCCCAGGAGAATCTAGAAGCCACGGTGCTGGCCCGGGTCACCGCCGAGCCCCGGCTGAAAATGCGCTGGAACGGCAAGACCATTGTGGATATCAGCCGTGAATTTCTCAATTCCAACGGCGCGGAGAAGCACGTGGAAGCCCACGTGGAGAAGGCCCGGGACTACGCCAAGGCCATCCCCGCCGATTTCGCCCAGGGCTATCAGGCCCTGGCCGGGGATCTGAACGTCTGCTCCAAGCGGGGCCTTTCCGAGCGCTTTGACTCTACCATCGGCGCCGGCACCGTGCTGATGCCCTTCGGCGGCATCCACCAGCAAACCCCCATCCAGGCCATGGTGCAGAAAATCTCCGTGGAGCAGAAGCATACCGACGACTGCTCCCTGATGGCCTGGGGCTACAACCCCTTTATCAGTGAAAAGAGCCCCTACCACGGGGCCTATCTGGCGGTGGTGGAATCTGTCTGCAAGCTGATCGCCACCGGCGCCAGGTTTGAGGATGTTTACCTCACCTTCCAGGAATACTTTGAGCGGCTCCGCCGGGAGCCGGCGCGCTGGGGCAAGCCTCTGGCCGCCCTGCTGGGCGCTTTCAAGGCCCAGATGGCCCTGGGCATCGGCGCCATCGGCGGCAAGGACTCCATGAGCGGCTCCTTCGAGGATATGGACGTGCCGCCCACCCTGGTGTCCTTCGCTGTCACCACAGAGAAAACCGGCAGCATCGTCCCCAACCACTTCAAGGCCGCAGGGCACAATGTGGTGCTCCTGGCCCCCAAGCGGGACGCCGAGGGCCTGCCTGTCACCGCCTCCCTGCTGGAGGTCTTTGACACGGTGCATGAGCTGCTGCAGAGCGGCCGGGCCGTCACCGCCTACACCCCCGGCTACGGCGGCATCGCCGAGGCCGTGATGAAGATGGCCTTCGGCAACGGCCTGGGCTTTGCATATGACGGCAGCCTCAGCCTCGACGACATTTTCGGCTATCAGTACGGTTCCTTCCTGCTGGAGGTGACGGAGGATGTGGGCTGCGGCCAGGTGATCGGCCGTATCACAGAGGAGCAGGCCATCACTTACCGGGGCGAGCGCCTGGCACTGGATGCCCTGCAGGCTGTCTACGAGGGCAAGCTGGAGAGCGTCTATCCCTGCAACATTCCCGCCTCCCAGGGCCCCATGGAGCTGTTCAGCTACAGTGGAAAGGGTGCTGCCGCCCCCGCGGTGAAGGTGGCCAAACCCCGGGTGCTGATCCCCGTCTTCCCCGGCACCAACTGCGAGTTTGACACCGCCAAGGCCATGCGGGACGCCGGGGCGGAGCCGGAGATTCTGGTGATCAACAACCTCAGCTCCGACGGCATCGCCCGCAGCGTGGAGCGCTTCGCCCAGTCCCTGGCGCAGAGCCAGATGATCTTCATCCCCGGCGGCTTCTCCGGCGGCGACGAGCCGGACGGCTCCGGCAAGTTCATCACCGCCTTCTTCCGCTCCGCCGCCGTCCGGGAGGGCGTTACGGCCCTGCTGGAGCAGCGGGACGGCCTGATCTGCGGCGTGTGCAACGGCTTCCAGGCCCTGATCAAGCTGGGTCTGGTGCCCTACGGCAAGATCATCGACACCGACGAGAATTGCCCCACCCTGACCTTCAACACCATCGCAAGGCACCAGTCCCGCATCGTCCGGGTGCGGGTAGCCTCCAACAAGTCCCCCTGGCTCAGCAAGACCCAGGTGGGGGAGATCTACAGCGTGCCCATCTCCCACGGCGAGGGCCGCTTCCTGGCCTCCGAGGAGCTGATCCGTCAGCTGGCCGCCAACGGCCAGATCGCCACCCAGTATGTGGACCTGGACGGCAACGCCACCGGCGATGTGCACTTCAACCCCAACGGCTCCGCCTTCGCGGTGGAGGGCATCTGCTCCCCCGATGGCCGGGTCTTCGGCAAGATGGGCCATGCCGAGCGTATCGGCAGCGGCCTGTATAAGAACGTGCCCGGCGCCTACGACATGCATATGTTCTCCGCCGCGGTGGAATATTTCAAATAAGGTGAGGAGAGAGACTTATGGCTTGGCTCAGCGATATTGAAATTGCCCAGCAGTGTACCATGCGGCCCATCGGCCAGATCGCCGAAAAGGCCCATATTGAGGACAAATATCTGGAACAGTATGGCCGCTATAAGGCCAAGGTGGATCTTTCCCTTTTGAAGGACAGCCCCCGGAGCGAGGGCAAGCTGGTGCTGGTAACTGCCATCACCCCCACCCCCGCCGGCGAGGGCAAGACCACCACCACCATCGGCCTGGCCGACGGTCTGCGCCGCATCGGCAAGGAGGCTGTGGTGGCCATGCGGGAGCCCTCCCTGGGGCCGGTGTTCGGCGTCAAGGGCGGAGCCTGCGGCGGCGGCTACGCCCAGGTGGTGCCCATGGAGGACATCAACCTCCACTTCACCGGGGACATCCACGCCATCGGCGCGGCCAACAACCTGCTGGCCGCCATGCTGGATAACCACATTCAGCAGGGCAACGCCCTGGGCATCGACGTGCGGCGCATCACCTGGAAGCGCTGCCTGGATATGAACGACCGGCAGCTGCGCTTCATCGTGGACGGTATGGGCGGCCGGGCCAACGGCGTGCCCCGGGAGGACGGCTTTGACATCACCGTCGCCAGCGAGATCATGGCGGTGCTGTGCCTGGCCGACTCCATCACCGACCTGAAAGAGAGGCTGGGCCGCATCGTGGTGGGCTACAATTTTGCCGGCCAGCCGGTAACCTGCAGCCAGCTTCACGCCGAAGGGGCCATGACCGCCCTTTTGAAGGAGGCCATCAAGCCCAACCTGGTGCAGACTCTGGAGGGCACCCCCGCCTTTGTCCACGGCGGCCCCTTCGCCAACATTGCCCACGGCTGCAACAGCGTGCTGGCCACCCGCATGGCCCTCCGCTCCGGCGAGTACGCCGTCACCGAGGCCGGCTTCGGCGCCGACCTGGGGGCGGAGAAGTTCCTGGACATCAAGTGCCGCGCCGCCGGGCTGACCCCCTCCGCCGTGGTGGTGGTGGCCACCGTCCGGGCGTTGAAGATGCACGGCGGCCTGCCCAAAAACGCCCTGGACCATGAGGATCTGGCGGCGCTGGAGAAGGGCGTGCCCAACCTGCTGCGCCATGTGAGCAACATCAAGAATGTGTACAAGCTGCCCTGCGTGGTGGCGGTCAACAAGTTCCCCACCGACACCGACACCGAAGTGGCCTTCATCATGGAAAAGTGCAAGGCCCTGGGCGTCAACGTGGTGCTGTCCAACGTCTGGGCCGAGGGCGGCAAGGGCGGCGAGGAGCTGGCCCGGGAGGTGGTCCGCCTCTGCGAGGAGGAAAAGGGTGACTTTAGCTTCAGCTATGAGCTGGACGCCTCCATCGAGGAGAAGCTCACCACCGTTGTCCGCCGCATCTACGGCGGCGAGGGCATCAGCATCCTGCCCGCCGCCCAGAAGCAGATCGCGGAGCTGACGGCCCTGGGCTTTGACAAGCTGCCGGTGTGCATCGCCAAGACCCAGTACAGCTTTTCCGACGATCCCAGCAAGCTGGGCGCGCCGGAGGGCTTCACCGTCACCATCAAGAACGTGAAGGTTTCCGCCGGGGCCAATTTCCTGGTGGCCCTCACCGGGGACATCATGACCATGCCGGGTCTGCCCAAGTCCCCCGCCGCTGAGCGGATCGATGTGGACGAAAACGGGGTCATCAGCGGCCTGTTCTAAGGAAGAAGAAAGAAGAAGCAAAATGAAACTGATTATCGCATCCAATAACGCCCACAAGCTGGTGGAAATCAAGGCCATCCTGGGCGGCCTGTTTGACGAGATTCTCTCCATGCGGGAGGCGGGCATTGACCACGAGACCATCGAGGACGGCGCCACCTTCATGGAAAACGCCGAGAAGAAGGCCCGGGAGATCGCCCAGATCGCCGGCTGCTGCGCCCTGGCGGATGACAGCGGCATCTGCGTGGACGCCCTGGAAGGGGCGCCGGGGATCTACTCCGCCCGCTTCTGCGGCCGCCATGGGGACGACGCAGCCAACAACCGCCTGCTGCTGGAAAAGCTGAAAGACAAGGACGACCGCCGCGCCCATTACACCTGTGCCATCGCCCTGGTGCGGCCCGACGGCAGCGTGGTCAAGGCCGAGGGCTACATGCACGGCGTCATCGGCTTTGAGGAGAAGGGCCAGAACGGCTTTGGCTATGACCCGCTGTTCATCCTGCCGGATCACGACGGCCTCACCGCCGCCCAGATCAGCCCCGAGGAAAAGAACCGCATTAGCCACCGGGCCGCCGCCCTCCATGAGCTGCTGCGCCAGCTGGGGAAAGAAGAATAAAATATGTAGCAAGAAGCTCCGGGATCATTCCCGGAGCTTCTTGCGTTATGATTTTCGATTTATTCCAAGGATATCGTCTGCCCGCCGATGGTGATGGCGGTGACGGCGTTGATGTCAATGGGGGCACTGGACGGCCAGTCTGTATAATAGGCAGATTGATTGTTCCCCATATAGGCGCACAGCTCCTGATCGGAAATTTCAAACTGGCTGCCGTCACGGAAGTGAAGTACTGCGCCGGATATGGTTTTCGTTGTTGCAGAAAAAAGGCTGCCGCCTACCTGGGCGATCCATTCGCGCTCTGTCTCCGGCAGCGCATTCCAGTCCACGCCGGGATGGTAGTACCGTTCCATATCCGCCCATTCCGCCAGCCAGGCTGCCCCGCTGGAGGAGAGCTCCACGCCTGTTATATAAACCGGGTTTTCCAGCTGGCTATCCTTGTACGCCAGGGGCCCATCAAAGCGGATGCTGCGTTTTTCTTCCACCGGTGCCGGCAGGAGGAAGCTGCCCGGCGAGGGAAGAATCCGGCCGCCGCAGGCCATCCTCACTGTCATCTCCAGCGGCCAGGTGTCGCCCAAAGTTTCCTTATAATTGTAGATGGGGAAACTGACCCTAAGCGTCTTGGTCTGCTCATCATAGAAAAGCGGCTGATTATATTCATCCCTCATGATTTGGGCATTTACAAGGCCCATGCTGTTTTCAGCGGGGGAGAAGGCCGCACAGATGGTCATGGTGTCGCCAGGGAGCACCAGAAGATCTTCTTTCTCCACCGGGGAGATGTTCACATAGGCAGTATAGTAGATCCCGTTGACCGAAGTACTCAGCAGTTCAACCCTGCCCTGGGCCGCATCTGCTGCCTGAGCCAACATCAGGTATTCTTCGATACACAGATCATGCCCGGCCAGGTAGCGGGCCATATCCTGGCCCACATAGCGGAACATGCCGGGAGTCCCTTTTCCTGTGACTTCCGCATTGTTCTCCGGCCAGCGCTGGATAAAGCCGTAATCCGGGGCATGTTCCTTCAGCCAGAGGACAGTCTCGTCCCAGGCAGCAAGCTCTGCCTGAAACTGGTCCTCATCTGTAAGCGGGTTCGCCCTGTAATTTTCGCCATCTTCATAGGTGGCCAGCAGGACAGACAGCCCAGTTTGCAGCTCCCGCTTTGTAGCGGTCCGAAGCATTTCCCAGTATTCCTCTTCCGACCATCTTTCCCGGTTTGCAAACTTCTCCTTTGCGTCCGCATAGGACTCATAGGCCCGGAAGACGGCCACGGTGTGGCCGGCAGCCCGGCAGTCGGCCAGCATCCCCTCCAGGCTGCCGGCAATGCGGGCATCCACAGGCCGGTTCTCCAGTTCCGCCAGGCTGGCGGGGGCATAGTTCTCTCCCTGGCCCGCCTTGGGGATCAGGAAGGTAAACTCATCGTTGGGTACAGCCGTCGGTGCCGGCTGGGCAGCCAAGGGCTGGGGCTGTGACCCCTGGGCCTGGGCCGCGGCGTTGGGTGCCGGGCTCTCCGCGGCAGGCGCGGGCTCCGCCACCGGGTCAGTGAGGAAGCACACCGCCACCGCCAGGCAGAGGATCAGAGCCGTCACTGTGACCCAAAAGGCTGGCTTTTTGTAGCGCAGCACGGACTTGATCCGGGTCTTAACGCCCAGCTCCCCAAAGGCCAGGGGACAGGCCGCAACGGCCCGATGACTATAACTGCAATTGAGAAGGGCCGTGGAATAGCACTTTTTCGCCCCCTGCCCCAGCTCCTTCAACACCTTTTCATCACAGGCCAGCTCAATATCCCGGCACAACAGTACATAGCTGAGCCACACCAGGGGATTGAACCAATAGACCGCCAGCAGCAGGAAACCCAGGGCCTTGACCCAGTGGTCTCCCCGGCGGATGTGGGCCCGCTCATGGGCCAGCACCATAGGTCGGTCCTCCTCTGACAGGCCTCCGGGCAGATAGATACAGGGGCGGAAGAAGCCCAGCACAAAGGGGCTTGCCACACACTGGCCCTGTCTGACGCCCTTTTCCACCAGCACCGCCTCCCGCACCCGCAGCCGCAGGCGGAGGTAACTGACGGCGCTGTAACCCAGCATCAGCACCAGACCCATCAGCCACACGCAGCCGCCGACAAAGTTCAGCACCTGCAAGGGGTTCACGCTCTCTGCCGGGCTTGGCGCGAAGCTCTCCACAATGACCGGGTTCACCGCCTGGTCAAGGATTTTCACGCCGCTGTCAATCATGGGCTGGGCAGCATAGACCATCTCCGGGCTCACCGTCTCCCTGCTGGGGATCAGGCTCAGCGCACTCTCAATGGAGAAGGGCAGCGCCAGACGCAGGCCTACCAGCAGCCACAGGGCGCAGACAATGGCCCGGGGCGCCCTTTTCAGCATAGGCCGCAGCAGCAGAACTACCAGGATGAGCCAGCTGGCCGCAATGCTGAGATTCAGCAGCTCCAGAAACAGCTTATCCATTGCCATCCTCCTCATAAGAATCGATCATGCGGCGAAGCTCTTCCACCTGATCCGCCGATAGCTTCTTCCTGCGGGTAAAGGCCGCCACGAAGGAGGGAAGGCTACCCTCAAAGACCCGGTCCACCAGCTCGTCCACTTCGCTGGCCTGGGCCTCCTCCTTGCTGACCAGGCTGGTAACCACGGTGTTCTCGTTCTTCACCACGCCCCGATCACTGAGCCGCTTGATGACCGTGTAGGTGGTGGCCTTGCTCCAGCCCAGCTTCTCCCTGCACAGCTCCACCAGCTTGCCGCTCTTCACCGGCTCACTCTCCCAGAGAATCAGGCAGAATTTATACTCACTGTCAAAAATCTTGGGGACGGACATAGTTTGCACCTCGTTTGCTTAACAAAAAATGGTTGAACGCGTTCGACCGGTTATAGTCTAACGCATTCAACCACCGTTGTCAAGTCTAATCTATTAAACCAACTTCAAAAATTCCGCCACGGCCTGCTTGCCCCCGGCCAGGATGGAGGTCTTGCTGCCGTCCAGGGGGATGGG
>JBJDXQ010000060.1:74741-103570 GCA_051866745.1 Candidatus Limivicinus sp.
GAAAGGGGCAGCTCCCCGGCATGGATGGGGCGGCCGTTGCACCAGGCCCCCTCTCCCGCCAGGGCGGAGAAGCATTCCTCTGCGTAAGGGTTATATACCGAAGCGGCCCGGATCACGCCCGAGCGCATATAGGCTACCGAGATGGCGCTGTGATGGAAGCCCCGGACAAAGTTCATGGTGCCGTCAATGGGGTCGATAACAAAAACGTGCTCCGCCCTCAGGTCCCCCTGCTGCTCGTTCTCCTCGCAGAAAAAGACCGCGCCGGGGACAGCGGCGGAAAGCCGGGCCATCAGCAGCTCCTGCACCCGGCGGTCATACTCCGTAACCACGTCCCGGTGGCCGGTCTTGGTCTCGGCCAGGATGCCGTGGGCCTGAAGGATCAGGGCCGCCGCTTCCCGCTGGGCAGCGATAATTGCATTCAAAACATCTCTTTGATTTGGCATAGGTTCCTCCTATTTTTTCCAGGTAGAGGGGGAGAACAGGATCAGAATGGGGAAGATCTCCAGCCGGCCGATCAGCATCATCACCGTCAGCACCAGCTTGGAGCCGTAGGAGAAGATGTTGTAGTTGCCGGTGGGGCCGATGAGGGACATGCCCGGCCCGATGTTGGACAGGCTGGACAGTACGGCGGAGAAGTTGGTGGCCATGTCATAGCCATCCAGAGACACCAGGAAGCTGCCGGTAATCAGCAGCAGCATAAAGCTGGTGAAAAAGGTGCTGACCGCCTTCAGGCCGGCAGCGTCCACCCGCTTGCCGTCCAGCTGCACCCGGGTGACAGCCCGGGGATGAATCATCTGGCGGATTTCGCAGGCCACATTCTTGAACAGGATGATGATCCGGGAGGTCTTGATGCCGCCGCCGGTGCTGCCGGCGCAGGCGCCGCAGAACATCAGCATCACGATGATCCACTTGCAGTACTCCGGCCAGGTGACAAAGTCCACGGTGCCGAAACCGGTGGAGCTGGTGATGGAGGCCACATAGAAGAAGGCGTGGCGCAGCCCTGTGGCAATGCCGCCGTACATTTTGCTGATGCCCAGGGCGATGGCCATCACCGAGGCGGCGATGATGCCCAGATACCAGTGCAGCTCCTCGCTTTTCAGCGCGTCCTTCCAGCGGCCGATCAGCAGCAGGAAGTACAGGTTGAAGTTGACGCCGAAGAGCACCATGAACACCGCGATGACCATTTCCAGATACAGGCTGTCAAAGGCGGCAATGCTGGCAGCCCTGGTGGAGAAGCCGCCGGTGCCGGCGGTGGCGAAGGCGTGGAGCAGGGCATCATAAAAGCTCATGCCCCCCAACAGCAGAAGCAGCATCTCCAGCAGGGTCATGGCTATGTAGATCAGGTAGAGAATTTTGGCGGTCTGGCGCACCCGGGGCACCAGCTTGCCCACCGTGGGGCCGGGCACCTCCGCCCGCATGATGTGCATGGAGTGCTCCCCGCTCATGGGCAGCACCGCCATGATGAACACCAGCACCCCCATGCCGCCGATCCAGTGGGTAAAGGAGCGCCAGAACATGCAGCCCCGGCTCAGGCCCTCCACATCCTCCAGGATGGAAGCGCCGGTGGTGGTGAATCCGGAAACCGTTTCAAACAGAGCATCGATATAATTGGGGATATCCCCGCTGAGTACAAAGGGCAGCGCGCCGATCATGGACATGAGCACCCAGCCCAGGCTGACCACCACAAAGCCGTCCTTGGCGTAGATCACGTCGCTGTAGGGCTTGACCCGGGTAAGCAAAAAGCCCAGCGCCCCGGACAGGGCCATGGTTATGAGAAAATGGGTGACGCTCTCGCCGTAGCACAGGCCGGCCACCGTGGGCAGTATCAGCAGCGCTGCCTCGCACGCCAGGATAAGCCCCAGCACCCGGCAGATCATTCTTCGATTCATCGTCAATCCTCAACAATGTCGTCCAGCGCTTTGAGCCGGCCCGCCTTGGCCACCACCACCGCGTGGTCCCCGGCGCAGATTTCCGTATCGCCGCCGGGGATGATGGTGCGGTTGCCCCGGACAATAGCGCTGATAATAATATTGGGCTTCAGCCGCAGAGTTTTCAACGGCACGCCGATCACGGCAGAGCCCTCCGTGACCTTGAACTCCAGGGCCTCCACCTTGCCGTCGGCCAGCTTGTAGAGGGTTTCCATGCTGCTGCCCATGGAGTTGCTCATGGCGCGGACATAGCGGGCCAGCTGCTGGGCCACCAGAGCCTTGGGGGCCACCACGCTGTCCAGCCCGGCGCTGTCCAGGATTTGATCATAATACTCCCGGTTCACCTTTACCACGATTTTGCCCACATTCATGTGCTTAGCATACATGGAGGTAATGATATTGTCGCCGTCGTCCCCGGTAAGGGCCACAAAGGCATCCGCGGTGAGGATGCCCTCCTCCAGCAGCACCTCGCTGCTGGTGGCATCGCCATGGATGATGCTGGCCAGGGGGATCAGATCGCAAAGCTCGTCGCAGCGGGCTCTGTCCGCCTCCACCACGGTGACGTCCATGCCGCTCTCCTGCAAAATCCGGGTCAGATAGACGGCGATGCGGCCGCCGCCCATGATCATCACCCGGCGCACCGGCTTTTTATATTGGCCGGTAGCGATGAAGAACTTCCGCAGCTCCTTGTCCGAGCCGGTGATGCTCAGCAGGTCGCCGGCCTTCAGGGTGAAGTCGCCATTGGGGATGATGGCCTCGCCGCTGCGCTCCACAACGCCCACCAGCACCTTGGCGTCAAAGCGCTGGGGCAGCTGTTTGAGCTGGACGCCGTCCAGCTTGCCCCCCTCCCGGACCCGGTGCTCGATCATCTCGGCGCTGCCCTTGGAGAACGCGTCCACCCGGATGGCACTGGGGAAGCGCAGCATACGGCTGATCTCCTTGGCGCATTCATATTCCGGGTTCACAATCACCGAAAGCCCCAGGGCCTCCCGGAGGAAATCCGTCTGCCGCAGATAGGCCGTGTCCCGGATGCGGGCAATCACGTGCTTGGTACCCAGTTTCCGGGCGGAAATGCCGCAGACCATGTTGGTCTCATCACTGCGGGTGGCAGCCATCAGCAGGTCAGCCTCTGCGGCCCCTGCCTCCAGCAGCGTCTCGGAATTGGTGGCGCTGCCCTCCACGCAGATCACGTCCAGATTGTTGGACAGATTGTCTATCCTGGCGCTGTCATTATCAATCACGGTAATGTCATGGCCTTCCGCTGTCAGAATGTCCGCCACTGAATAGCCGATCTTCCCAGCGCCGGCAATGATTATCTTCATTGACCTCTCCATTTCTCCCGGCAGCGGCGCCGCCGGGTAAATATTCTTGCCTCAATATAGCACATTCCGCTGGGTTTGTACAGTCTCCCGCTCCGCTGAGGATATTGATAATCGGCGGAAACTGTGGTAGAATAGTTGGCGCATTTTGAGAAGAAAGAGCGTCTTGCCATGTTTGAAGGATTCACCACCCGGACCAGCGATTTTTTGTGGGAGCTGGCCTTTCATAACGAGCGCCCCTGGTTTCTGGCCCATAAGGAGCAGTTTGAGCAGGTGCTGAACCGGCCCCTCAAGGCCCTGGCCGCCGACACCGCCGCGTTAATGGAGCAGCGTTTCCCCAGCCGGGGCTTCAAGCTGCATGTGTCCCGCATCTATCGGGACGCCCGGCGGCTTTTCGGCCGGGGGCCCTATAAGGACCATCTCTGGTTCTCCCTGAAAAGTGACGAGATTCTGTTGGAAGGGCCTATGTTCTGGTTTGAGATCGGCGCGGCGGACTATAGCTACGGCATGGGTTTTTACAGCGCCACCCCCGCCCAGATGGCCGCCTTCCGCCGGAAGGTGGACGCAAACCCCGCCCGGTTTGAGCGGCTGGCCAAAGCCGTGATGAAGGAGAAGGATTTTCGCGTCAGCGGGGAGGAATACGCCCGGCCCAAGGGTCACCGCGGCGATGTGATTGACCGGTGGTATAACCGCAAGCGTCTGGGGATTGAGGTCAGCCGGGATTTCGGCGGCGATGTGCTCAGTGAGCGGCTGCCGGAGATTCTGGTGGACTGCTATGAAAAGCTGATGCCCATGTTTGACTTCTTGATGGAGGTCTACCGGGAAGAGCCGGGCAGCAGCCGGTGACAGAAGAAGGAGTTTTGATGGAGAACAAAGCCCCACGGCTTGCCGTGATCATACCCGCTTATAACGCGGAGCAGTATATTGAAAAGGCCGTCCGCAGCATTCTGGGCCAGAGCTTTACGGATCTGCAGCTGATCGTGGTGGACGACGGTTCCGCCGACGGCACGGCGGAGATTCTCCGCCGCATCCAGGCCGGGGATGACCGTCTCCTGCCCATCAGCGTCCCCAACGGCGGCCCCGCCAGGGCCCGGAACCGGGGTCTGGACGCAGTGCAGCCGGGTACCGAGTATGTGATGTTTGCCGACGCGGACGATGAGCTTCTGCCTGACGCGGTGGAATACGCCCTGGCCGGCGCCCAGGGGGCGGACCTGGTGTTCTTCGGTTTCACCATCGTCAACCCCGACGGCAGCTGCCGGGACTATTGCGAGCCGGAGCAGCTTCTGGACCGGGCGGATCTGGGCGCTGCCTTTGGCCGGCTCTATAAAGCCAACCTCTTTAACCAGGTCTGGGGCAAGCTGTTCCGGGCGGAGCTGATCGGCGGGGCCCGCTTCCCGGACTACCGCTGGGGGGAGGACCGGCTGTTCATCTTCCGCTGCCTGGAAAAGGCCCGCTTTGTTAAGGTGCTGCCGGCGTGCAAGTACCGCTATATCATGCACCCCGGTGAGAGCCTGATCACCAGGTTCTGTGCGGAAAAGCCCCAGGTCTGCCTGGAGTCGGACCAGGTGGTGCAGAGCCTGTGCGCCGCCCTGGGCAGCGACGAGGCCGCCGACGCGGACTGCCGCTACATGTTCGCCAAGAGCATTTTTTCCTGCATGACCACCCTGTTCACCCCCGGCTGTCCCCTGAGCTACCGGGAGAAACGCCGCTATGTGGCGGCCATTGTGAATCAGCCCCGGGTGCGGCTGCGCTGCCGCCGGGTCTTTGGCGGCGCCGTGCCCAATCTGCTCTGCGCCGTGGTACGCAGCGGCTGCGTCTGGCTGAATATGCTGGTCTTTCGCCTGATGGCAGCGGCCGGGCGGCATTTACCCCGGCTTTTCACCCGTCTCAAGCATAAGAAATAATCGGAGGCAAGCTATGGATCATCCACAAATTGTGGAAACGGATAATGTAAAGAAGGCAAAGCGCCGTTCCCTGCCCAAGTGGGCGCTGGTCGCCTTAGCAGCGCTGGGGGTGGTTCTGGTGCTGGCCCTGGTGATGATTTTCATTGCCGCCACCCGGCCGGAGCCGGCCCCGGTCTTTGACCTGTACAGCTATGACGCCCAGGGCCGGGAAATCTCCCACATCAAGCAGCGTGCTGACGGCACGGTGCTTTTCCGCCGGGACACCGGCTATGACGATGCCGGCAGCCGAAATGAGTACAGCATCTATGACGGCAGCGGCAGCCTGCTATACCGGGAGGAAACGGCAGAGCAGGACGGTCTTTTAAGCGAAAAGCAAATCACCACCGGCCAGGGGCTGACCCGGCGCACCGTCTATGAATATGACGCCGGCGTGCTGGTGGGCAAGAGCTTTTATGATATGTACGGCAACCTGATCCAATACATCCGCTACACTGCCGACGGCAAGGCCCTGTACTGGGAGCAGTACGAATACAACGCCGCCGGGCAGACCACCCGCTACAGCCGCTACACCGCCAAGCGCCAGCTGGACTATTGGCATGAGTATGAATACGACGCCCAGGGCCGGGAGACCAGTCACGCCCGCTACAACGCCGACGGCAGCCGCCGGGACTGGAGCGAGTATACCTATGACGAGCAGGGCCGCCTGCTGTGCCAGAAGCAGTACGATTCCGCCGGGTCCCTGAACGTCCAGACCGACTACACCTACAACGAGGACGGCAGCTTCTCCACCTGGTCCTTTTTCTACCGCTATGACGGCACCATGAGCAAGGAACTGAGCATCTACGACAAAAACGGCAACCGCACCCACTACTCCGCCTATCCCAGCGGCGGCTACCTCAGCCATGGCAGCGACAGCAAGTATGACGAAAACGGCAACCTGATTGAGCATGCCGAGTTCGGCTACGGCGGGCTGGTGACCAAGTGGTATGTGTATGAGTACGATGACCAGGGGCGGGAGCTGCGCCGCTACACCCACGGCCTCTATGAGCGGGCCTCCTCTTACGAGAACCGCTACGACGAGGAGGGCAACTGCATTGAGCGCATTTATTACGACAACGAGGGCAATGTCACAAACCGGGTGCAGAACCCCAGCCCGGAGCTCTCCTTCCGCTACATTTACCGGCCGGATTATTAAAAAATGGACAGTCTTAATGACTGTCCATTTTTATGCCACTTTCTCCTGAATTCCCGCCGCCTTCAGCATATCGTCAATGCTGACGGCATAGCCCTTGCTGGGGTCCGAGACAAACACATGGATACGCCCATGATCTTTCAATTTCGCCTATAACCTTGGCAATTTGGGGTATAAATCGATCTCTATCTTCCCGTCAGCGTCTTTTTTGTAGTCAATTCTATATAAGACGGCTTTGAGAAGCCGATTCCTTTCCCCCGGTGTCATTTTGGGATAGCTTTGCAGAAGCTCCTCCGTTTGCGGGATCAGCTGCGGGAGGGCGTCCTTTTTTTCCAGCTCTGCCTTTGTCCTCTTGATCTGGTCGATCCGGCTCCTCACCCCATCCATGGAGGCTTCGATCTTCTCTCTGCGGGATTTGAAGAGGTCGAGGGTATAAACGCCCTGCTCCACCAGGTCAAAGGCATTGTCAAGCTGCTTCTGGAGCCGGCCCGTTTCCGCTTCCAGCTCGACCAGCAGGGCCTCGCACCTTGCGATATCATCCGCAAAGCCCTGGGTATCGATTTTGACCTTGTATCCCTCCAGCCACGTCCGCAGGGCGGAGATGACTTCCCGCTCCACTTCGGCATAGTTGGCCGTGGCATTATGGCAGTTCCGGCTGTTCACGCAGCGAAACCGGGGGACAGCCCCCTGGTTTCTTGCGGTAACGGTTCTTCCCACCCGCTTCCCACAGCAGGCACAGAAGATAAGCCCCGCAAAGGCGTTTTGCAGTTCAAAATCATCCTTCACTTTGACCGGGGGGCATTTCTCCGCCTTGATCTCCTGGGCCCGCCAGAACTGGTCTTCCTCAATCAGGGGTGGGTGCAGCCCTTCAAACAGCGTGTAGTCATTCATATTGCGCAAATGCTTGATCCTTTTCTTGACTTCCCCGTTTTCAAAGCTCTTGGTCTGCTTGCAATAGCCCCGGCGTATTTTGCCGATGTATACCGGATTGGTAAGGATGCTGGCCACAGTGGAATAATTCCAAAGCTCCCCGTGCCGGGTGGGAACCCCGTCATCGTTCAGGGCATTGGCGATGATTTTCGTGCCGTTATAATGGTTAAACATGGTGAAGATTTTTCGCACCACAGCGGCCTCTTTGGGCTCCTCCACCAGGGTGTAGCCCTTTTCCTTTTCCAGCTTCTGGCGCCGGTAGCCATAGGGCGGGACGCTGCCCAAATATTTGCCCTCGGAAGCGGAGCTCTCCCGGCCCCGGATGAGACGCCGGTTGATGGTCTTGTATTCTCTCCGGCTCATGAACAGGCCGAACTCAAAATACTCCTCGTCAAACTCGTTGCTGGGGTCGTAGGTCTTCATGGGAGTAATGATCTTCGTGCCGGAAAACTGGAACACCTGGCTGATGTACGCCTGGTCTGCGCCGTTACCTCTGGCCAGCCGCTCCACATCCACCACCAGCACACCGGCATAGATCCCGGCGTTGACCTCCTCCAGCAGCTTCTGCACCTCCGGCCTTGCGGCGATGGATTCGCCGGATACCACTTCATAATAGGTTTTTACAACGTAAAATCCCCGGTCGCTTGCCAGCTTATCCAGAATGGCTTCATGCCGTTTCAGTGTTTCCTCAATACTTAAATCAGCATAATCACGGTCAAAGCGAGATTTTCGGAGGTATTTTACGTACTGCTCCATAGGGGCCTCCTTTCAGGAATATTATATATAATAGCGCCAAGGGCGTCAAATTTTCGGGCTTAGAAAATAATGGCAACTGCCGCAATCATCCTTGCGGCAGTTGCAGACCGGCGGGAGGGGGAGCGCAGGCGCTCCGGCTTCGCCGCTTATAAGACTCGGATACAATATCCGAAAGGGCCGAGGTATCGGCCACTTTATTTTTACAGTAATCATCATGGATCCGCACGGTGGAAACCCCATTGTTCATTGTTGCTGCAATAATTTTGATTTACCCCCTTCAAAAAGGTTTTCGTTTCTTCTATTGTGAACATTGCAGCTTAAATTTATCCATCCTTATCCCCGAAATGCGTCTCACGGTGAGACGCATTAAACGACAAAATCCGCACTTTGTACTGTGCGGATTGTTTTCTATCACGATGTTATCAAAGGCAAAGCAGACGGCGGCGGGCCGGGCCGCTCCATAGGAAATTACCGTGCCTCCCTCCATGCTTATGGCGGGGCGCTCTACTCTGTGACGTGTAGCCAGCGCAAGGATCATTATACCCGTTTGTGCTTCCTGGCCCGCAGTTTAGCCAAAACTGCTTTGCAGCGCTGGTGTTTCTCGCTCTGCCCTTCGGTCAGTTTTCCTCCCAAACCTGGACTTTCCCGGCGCACCCGCTGCCCGGCTCCGCACAAACGGAACGTATCTGCTTGCCCTATGCAGTTGTATAGAAACAGGCTGTTGTCAGCCTGCAAAAACACACCAGGCAATGTGCTTTTGCAGACCGGCACATGCTCAGAAGGACGATGCTTTCTCGCCCTTCCGCTGCCCTTAATTTTTGTTCTTTATGTATGCCGCCAGCATATCCAGGAAGTCCGAGTTGCTGGGTCGGCTGGTTAGGGTTCGCCCGGCAATTCCGTTCAGCGCGGTGCGGTCGCCATACTCCCAGCAGGCATTGATCAGCGTCCGCAAGGCCCGCTCCACCGAATGCGGCATCACGCCGAAGTGCCTGGCTGTCTCCGGATAGAGCCGCTTGGTGATCAGGTGGATGCTGCCCTGGTCATTGACAATCTGCTCTATCATAAACACGGCATAGTCAAAACCGGTCAGCCGCCCGGTGCCCCCAAGGCTTCTGAGCAGACGGTCAGCCGTAATGGGAAGTTCCGATCTCTCCGGCACATAAATGTAGTACATGCATTACCCCTCTTTCTTTGTTATGTGTTGATGAAAGAGTTGATGGCGGCGGAGAGCGGCAATGCGGCAGGCTTTGCTGCATATAATATATCTGCAAGACTTGCCCTCATGTAGAAGCTATTCCAAAAGCACATGATCGTTCTCCTTTTCCATCCATGTGCTTAAATTATATCATGTTATGGGCTGAATTTGTTTTCTATCCCGTTGTTAAACATCGGTAAGATCGGTGCCGTTCGTATGGGAAAACGTCGAACGTCTACAGGGCTTTGTGTATAGAAATCCCCTGCAATTTGAGATTGCAGGGGTAGTGCGTAGGAACTCATTTCCATCTTAAGAACAGATATTGTTCTAGATCAGTTGTCGTAAAAGAAAGTAGCTTTATATAACTTTGCTATAAAAATTTCCCCACCCTAAATTTCAGCGTATTAATGCTGATTGTTAGTCCAGGACTCCAGTTCGGCCCAGGTGTCCGGGCCTACTACACCATCGCAGTCCAAATCGGCAAGAACCTGAAAGAACTGAATGGCATAATAAGTTTTAAGTCCGAACAGCCCATCTACTCCCTGAGGATCACAATTAGCACCTGGATAATAATAATTAACTTTTTCAAGCCCAGCCTGTGCAGCTTCCACCTCGAAACTGTCATTGGCATATCCGTAGCCAATATAATTTCCGGGAACCGAGTAGTCCTTTCTCAATCCAGAAATACAATAGCCCATGGTTTTGTTAAAATACTCATTTGTAGTAATGCTGGGAGTTTGGCCCTGATTTTCGGCATAGGCTACAACGGTAAACATGCTTATCGAGAGAACGATAATAAGCGCAATTGACAACAGTTTTGCAGTGTTTTTCATTATTCGATTTCTCCTCCTATTTTATTTTTTATTCGGGTGGGGAAATTAATGCTGCTCTGCAAGGTATAGTCTTACTTTTGACTGAAGATTTTCCAGGCATTGCTGAAGGTTTATTTTCCCATTGAAGTATGATTGACTCCCACTAAAAACAAGCTGAAAAAGTGAATCGTCAAATATTGCTAATGTATCAGTGGCAGCAATTGCGGCATAGAGCCGTTCCTTTGAAGATGCTGCGGATGGATTTCCTGCAAGTTCTATTCTTGCGCCGTCATAAACGGTTACAAGAGATTTATTGAACTTCTCATATTCAGCAACCCAGTATTCCACTCTTTCTTCAAGTGCATCTTGTTTGATTGGCAAACCAAATACTTTGGAACTTGTTTGGCAATAGTCACTCAAAGTGAATGCAATAAAGTCCATCGCCTGCTCCTTGCGAAGTGACGTAGATGAAATGCCAATTAAAGATGTCGGGACAAATGCAGTTCCCGAGGAGACGTCAGAAGGAAAACCAACATATTCTGCTTTCCCTGAAAATGCGGTATCATAGTATGAGAATAGAGAGATCAGATCGCCGCTCACGGCGCTAAACATCAACTTCTGCTCTCCTGCATAAACTCTTGCAATATCTTGGGAGTCTATTTGACTGTAGTCAATTTCTTCTGGAAAGGATGCGGCCAACGCCAGAAAACGTTCAAAGCTGGTTGAGGTGAAATTGCAGGTCTTTGTCTTTTCATCAAAATATTCCTCCCTATTAAACAGGAGCGCATATCGTAGAAAGTCCTCTCTTGTTAGTTCAGGGCCAAAAAGCTTATCGGGTGATAACTCTTCTGCTAAGGAAAAGAATCTGTCAGGTGTTAGATGCGCATCCTCTCCCAGCATGTCCCGGCTGCCAATTACCGATATAATGGAAAACGAGGGCATTATATAGTAAAGCCCATTCTCTACTTTCAACTGTTCAAAAGCACTTGCCACAAGTTCGGAGGCTTGTATACCGTTCTCCGCAAAATGATTCTGCATATTTTCCAACAGACCATTTCGAACAAAAGACTGCACGTTCAAATTAGTTAGGTCGTAGAGATCCGGTGTAAATCCTGCAACAATATCCGCATTAAGCCGCATTAGGCCCTTCCCATTTCCAGACGAGTCCTCAAAGGAGGCATAGTCTATAATTCTGATTTTGCAGTCCGTAGTAGATTCATTAAATAAGTCTACCAGGAGTTCCAAGGAACGACTCAAATGATATGTAGCCAACGTAAGAACTGTTAAGTCTTCATTGTTTATTGCGCTCCAGAAAACAGGAATCCCCCTTTGTATGGTTATATATCTGCCGTCCGAGGCATAAAAGACCTTGTTAGAGTTCATTCCACTTGACACTGCGTCAATAATGGCAGTTATCTCACCACTCTTATAGTGGTACGAGTAGATGATCCCATTTTTCAACGCCAGGATTTCACCGTCATTTCTGCCCGTGCAAAAAGCATCAAATCGTGTTTCAGACTCATATGTACCCAACAGTTCTAAAGACGCATCAAATATATTCACCTCTGTCACTGATTCTGCCGAAAGAATGTCCTTTTTAGTTTCTCCTGCAATGATAACATTCCCAAGCGTGCTTATGCTGCACATGGTAGGGCCGCTGAAAGCGCCAAGGCTTTTTTCAAATTCACTGCTACGGTTTAAAACTATGATCTCGCTGCTCAACTCTACAATGAGATGATTGGGCAAAACAGTAAGTCCTATAATGACATCCTCTGAATATTGCTCAGGAAGTTTTAATATTGTTTGCTCAACAAGCTGAGAGTCTGCAAAAAGGTTAAGAACATACTCCCCGTCTTCGTTAATTGTCATTACAGGCTGAAGGTCATCACTGCTCTGCCCAAGAAGATATACATTATCTGACAATTGAATCGGCAATATCTGGGCAGAACAGTCGGATGAATCAAGAATATAAAATGCGGTATTGCCATAGGAATCAATACCATAAGCAAATATTTTACTTCCTGTTTGCTTTTCACCATAAAGAACAGCTTGATTACCAGGGAGTTCTATGCGTTCTTTCCCATAGATTCCAGCAACTTGCTCCAAATCAGTCTGATCGGCTTCTGTCTTCGGCGAAAATAGATTCCGATATTCAACATTATGAAGTGTTGCTTCCTGCTGAATTTGGGAGGGCGTAGAAGAACAGGCTGCTAACGAAAGTAATATTGCAGCCAGTAATAGTATGCTTAATACTCTGCGCATGGCCTACCTCCATATTGAAACAATGCGTGTAGAAGACAACTATCTGAACAAAAAATATTCTATTTGGGAGGAGCTTTTGGATCTGCTCAGAGGTGAAGGATGTCCACTCATCGCTTGAGCACAATCATTTCTCCTCCATCCATTTCACATACAGTATCACACAGTTCATCAATATCATCTTGGTTATGACTTGAAAGAATGACTGTCTTACCGTTGTTTCTTAATGCTCTAACTATATCGCGCATTTGTGCTACGGCTACCTTGTCTAAGCCATTAAATGGCTCATCAAGGATAAGAAGACTCGGGTTTTCCATTATAGCCTGTGCAATTCCAAGCCGTTGTCTCATCCCTAGGGAGTACTTACTTACTGATTTTTTTAGGGACGGATCTAGGCCGACCTGCTGCATAGCATGACGAATCTCCTCTTTGCCAATTCTTTTCCTTAAAGACGCAAGTAAAAGTAAGTTTTCAAAGCCAGATTTATTAGCAAGAAAACCTGGTGTTTCGATAATTATTCCCAAATCATTGGGGAAATCTGTTCCATTACCGATTTCAATATTATTCACGAGAATTCTCCCGCAATCGGGTAATAAAAAACCACATATGCATTTCATCAGCACAGTCTTTCCGGATCCATTATTACCAACAATACCATGGATCTTACCTGATTCAAATTCCCGATATATGTTGCGGAGGACAAGATCGTTGTTGAAGCTTTTACAAACTCCTTCTAAAACAATTGAATTATTCATTACAGCCCTCAAGTTTCAGAAAAGTAGAAATTATATCGCTTGGAAACCTGAAGCGTACAGCACACACCAATTAAAATGCATACTGCGAAAACAAAGAACGATTGCCATAATCTTGGCAATAAGTCATATCCAAAATTGTGCATATGATAAGTTGCATGGTTAAGTGGCGAAATCCATCCCAATGCAACGTTCGCTTTATAATAGGCTTCATTCGGTAGATCAAAAATGCTTTGTATAGTATCTGGCTTTAAAAGGAATCCAAACAAACTGAAAACAAATATGCTAATAACCCCGGCGATATTTCCTTTCCATAAATTGAAAAAAAACATCACAGATGTTAGTGTCAGGGCATACCCGAGCATTAGGAAAAAGATACATGCTGTGGTTTGATAAGGCCAACTCATTTCTAGCATTCTGACAGATAGAGGAATCGAAGCCAGATTTCCAGCTTCTGAGAAGCCCAAGATTGCGGCTGTTGAACTCCACATATTAGCTGGATAGGAGTTTGTCATAGAAAGGAGTACAGTGGATAGCAGCACGAAAAAGATGAAGATGGAGGTGGCCATTGCACAATACACTAATTGCCCAATTACCCACACCGTCCTACTAGTTCTGACTAGGTACATTGGAGTAAATGACGAGAGAAATGGCATATCGGAAAAAAGAATAATAAGAAACATTGTTGACAATAGAATGGCATTTGAGTCATTAAATGTGCAGATAAACGTTTCTGTAACCTGTAGCGATGAATCCCTAATATCTGCGAAGCTAATTAATTTTGTAGTCAACAAAAAACATTCGATAAAAGATAAGGCAAATGTAATTATAACCTTTGGGTTTTTTAACCAGCCATTAAAATTATTAATAGCTATTGTGAACACTTGAATTATAGCTATCATAATTGCTTTAATCTCCTCATAGCTAATAGTCGGAATGCAGTTATGTGCGTTATGAGGATTGCAAAGATTACAATTACTGTCCATACACTTTCCAAATTCCAGTGGATGGAAGAGTTTAGCCATTCCTTTGGAGAAATAATGTCGAAGGCAGGAAAAAACCTCTCATTAAGAATTATTAAAAAGTAGAATACAATAAATGGAGAGCAGTAGGAGATAAATCGGCTTTCCATTAAAGAGGAGCATACAAGTCCTGTGACAGACCATAACCCGCCCGTAATGAAATAGAATAATGACAAGATTATAAGTTTCTTCATGTTATATGATCCAATGCACAGCATTATCGATGCTTTTTCAAAACAGACCGCAATGACAGTTGAAGGGAAAATTACCGCAAACATGCCTAAAGACAGCACCAGTGCGCCGGATAGAAAGCATACGATAGTTCTGGCGAATATATAACTCTTTCTAGTAACCCGCACGACAAAAAACTTTATATAACCGGTCTTTAAATCATCTACATATACGCCTGCCATTACTAAGCTTGCAAGAATTGGAGAAAAAAACATGACCGATTCTGAAGAAATAGTACGAGCGAGAATGTCAAAATAACTATTGCTGGATAATATTCCTCCATCCATCACATAAGAATAAACCTCTAATATAACGGAAACGGTGATAATGGCAGAAAAGGAAAGCGCGGAAAGCGGAAACGATTTTGACCTTAGTGCTTGTACCGCGCTTACCTTAACTGCGCAATGGAAAGAAAGGCAGTCAAACGGTTTCATCCTTCATCAATATCCCTTTGATACATCTATTACTGTTCCATCGACTGCATTGATTACCAGCAAAGTCTCGGGCTCCTTGTTGAGACCGCCGGCATTATAAGGCGATGCTTTATCGACAATATCAAAGGTGCCTCTTACGGTAAGAGCAGGAACATAGTAGTAGTGATCTGGTTTGTCCCGCACCTTAATTCTTGTCAAGCCATAGGCTATTTCATTGATATCAACTACACCCAATACATCCTCTTCCTTTGCAGAGTAACGACCATCCGCTGTATAGTCAGAAATCCCCCGATATTTAAGGTTTGTTTCCAAGCGTTCGTATAGCTCAGCGGCACTCAGAGTAGTTACATCACTGTTTACAACATCGATAACCTCAACAGGAGAGAATATAAAGCAACTGATGAGCTGGCCTGATGGAGAAAAAACAAACTCAGCATCGGTATAATAGTAATTTGATGCGAATAGGTCATCCATTTTGAGATTCAAAAGCTGATTTTGGCGTGTGACTACTTCGCCGTTGAATACCGGAACTGCAGTTGCTTTAACCATATATGCCCCGTCCCCAAATTCTTGGGCATAGCATTGATCCACAGACCAAGTTCCGATTCCCATGGAATTAAGCTGATCATTTAGCCGATTCCTCATTGACAGCAGATGGTCTTCTGACAGAGCAGGCGACTTACACATGGAATATGTCCTTAAATTTGTTTCTGCTGTATACATTGAGTTGCTTTCACTCAAATAAGAACATATAGTATGAATCCTATAGTCGCTTCGCTCTCTGTTGGTAACGGAATACGTATAAGAGATTCCCTCGTACGTAAGGATGGCTTTTATCTCTTCATTTCCCTGGGGGGTGTCGGGGCGGTACGCAGCTTGGATGTAGTGCTCTGAAGGGAAAAACTGCCAATCACATATTTCCTTCTGCTGACTTTGTACTGCGGTGCTCAACTGGGCATTGTATCTGTCAACGATTGCCTGGATTTCATTGCTGATGTGGGATATAAAAACAGAGCCCAAATAGTTTCCGTACACCTCGTTAAGTGCACTATCTGATGACAGATACCCAGATAAAAAATCTATCCTTTCTGTCAATTCCTCTTGAGAATACGGGCTTTCAGGATCGTATTCATAGAATACCGAATCTGAAAAAAGGATTTCTCCTATTCTCTTCGCATCTTCCTCTGTAAATGAATAAGGAACAACTTCGATAACTGGCATTGCTCTTTCAATATCAGGAAAGTCTGTGCTTAAGTTATAAATAACCGACGAATCCATACTCGAAAAAGAATGCTCTGCCAGCTTCTCGCTGGAACTGTCCGGCATCTCTGAACCCTTATCCCCACCGGCATCTGAATGGATACGCTCGTTAAATAACGCGTTGTTTTTGCTTTGCACATTCTCTCGCATCGGACTGGCTTCACAACCGGCAAGCAACAGAAGAACCATCAGGCCAGTGATTGCCCATAGAGTGATAGATTTGAATAGCTTCATTTGCCCTCCACTACCGCACTTCAAAGTCGGTCATTGGGATTATTTTAGTACAGGAAAAACGAGTAGAACGATGAACCGACTTTGTTGCCGTTGATATCACATGCAAAAAATGTGTAATACCACTGGTCAACCAAATTGTAATAGAGTATGCGGCTGCCAACGTAGGTGCTTTCACAGTAATAGTTTGCCGCTACGTACCCATTTGGATTCCCAGAGCCGTCGGTATCGTATGTATAAAAAGAAATCTTATCCCAGGTCGTGGAATTAACTGTTCCAGAAACAGTAATACCCTGTGCGCTTTGGAATTCCCTAACAAGTCTTTGCGAAGTCGGTCCGTACGCACCATCTATACCGCCGCTATTGAGTATTTCTGATCTTGCATAGCCAGATAAACAGGTAAAGAATCTCTGTACTGCCCTCACTTTGTCTCCAGATGCCCCTGGCTGAACAGTTGGGAAATTCTGAAACGCAAGGTATATATAATCACACTGACGGGTTTGAGCATAGGAAAACGCGGGGATAGACATCACCATTGAAAACACTATTATGAAACTCAGAAGTTTTTTCCCTAGGCTTTTAATTCTCATTGTTTCTCCCTTCTTTTATTTATTTTTTATTATCGCAACTATCCAAGCATGTGCACCTGCCGGATAATAGCCTACAGAATTGCATGACACTCTTTCTAGAAACAGCTAGTCAAATTCTTACGCTCAGTGTGTGTCTACTACCAACTTACCCAAAGTCTGGCAATCAGCTATTGTGTTTATCGCTTAGTATTTTTCGCCCCCTTTTCTGGTTTAATCTGCGGCCGTGCAGGCTGATACATTGAACCCATGCACACCGGAGGCCAGCCATAGGTCTCGATGTCGATTACCTTGTTAATGATTTTAGCAGCTACGTTTTCGATTTTCTTCATTTTCTCTTTCTCCTTTTATAATATTTTTTTGGATGAGCACTGTAATGAGCACAAAGCATATTCCACAAAAGCCGAAGGAAATCAAGCCTGGGGCAAACACTATTTCCGCCAAAATTTGTGCCAAGAAGATACCCAAAGCCAGAATGTTTTTACGCACCAGGTTTGCCTTTTTTTCCGCCTCTGTGAAGTTGATCTGGGGCGGATAGGCCGGGCTTACAATTAGCGTAAGCGCAATTGCTGCCGCATCCAGCATAAGAAGCAGCTTCTCCGGCAGTGCCAAAAGCCACGCGCCAAGGAAAGCACTTACAAAAATCACAATAGCGATACTCAAGAAAAAACATAGTGCCTGGCTTTTCGCATGATACCCGCCTATGCGCCGTCTAAGCAGATAGAAGGGTACAAGGAAAGAAAGAGTTTCCAGATATCTTCCAGAGATGAGCGTCCAGACTGTCACCGCAAAGAAAAATAGCAAGATTCCCAGCCATTTCTCTACGGCGTATGCACACCAGTCTCTGCGATCCTCATCCACCCAATTTCTTTTGCAGAAGACTTTTGTTAATTTCTCAGCACCCTGCCGAAGCATTCTCATCACCTGGGCTTATTTTAACAGAAGGATCGTGGCTTGTGGGGAAAGTGCAGTGAAAAGGGGAAAATCTGCGGTAAAAAGGGCATAACAAAGGCGGGGCATTTACGCCCCGCCTTGTTCTATAGGTATCTGCGCCGAGAATGAGAAAATTTTCATGTCTTTATCGTAGTTAAGGTAATAAATGGATCTGGCCCTTTCCAATATTGAAGTCACGTTTTGCAATCCATATCCATGCTCTATGGGGTTTTTCTTTGTAGTCTGTACTTTGTTGTTAACGATATGCACCGGTTGCGCCGTGGAATTTTCAATATGCAAAAAGGCTGCGTCAGGCTCTACTTTCATTTTCAGGGAGATAAATCTGCTTTTCTTATCTTCAACTTTTCCTGTGGCTTCGATTGCATTGTCCACCAGATTGGAGAGCACGCTTATCAATGCGTCATCCGGTAGCGGGAAACTTGTTAAATCATCTAATTGCGTAGTAAAGCGGATGCCCCTATTCTCAGCGATATAAAATTTCTGGTTCAATATAATATCCACCGCTGTTCTATGCGTCCTCACCAACATTGTCCCCAGTGGCTCCATGGGTTGAAGGCTTTCAATATAGCGGAGGATTTTTTCTTTTTGTTCCTGCTGTTCCACGAGGCCGTGGAGCACCAGGAGCTGATTTTGAAAATCGTGGGTCTGTTTTCGCTGCCCATCATATGCCTTTTGCCACGCTTCCACGTTATCAAGCTGCGTTTTCATATTTTGCCGGAGAATAATGTTGTCCTTTATGGCTGCCTGCTGCCGCTCAAGATAGCTGAGAACCAATATAGACACCACATCAAGCCCAAGCAATATTGCATTGCAGACTACAAGCTCGTGGGAAATTTCGGGAGCAAGGTAGTATATCCTCAGTAAATACACCGATACCAGCAGAATGGACAAAGGGAAAAACAAAACCTTAATCCAATCCAGGAGACTTAAATATGCGTTGGCAAAGCGCCGCCGCACCCATGTACGAATAATTACAATTCCAAGCAGTTCGACTGTTTTTGTCAAAAAGCAAATCATGTAATAGGACTCGGGTGTTCCTAAAAGTTCCTGCGATGTTCGCCCTACCGTAGAGCTTACAAGAGTTATCACAATATTATCTACCAGAGAGAGGTATGCCAACAAAAATGCAGCAGGAAACATGCATTTGATTATTGATGTCTCAAATGCAACAAATACCCATAATGCCAAGGTTAGAAATACAATGACATACTTTAAGAAAAAAATTGAACCAAACAGATATATAAGCAGGCATGTGCTTGCCGTAGCCAAACAAAATGAAAATATCGTAAATGCAAGAGATTTCCTTCGCTGAAAAAAGCCGCTTGCAAGAATAAACAACATCATGCTCTCCAGGAAGATCAGCATGGTGTTAAAAAGGTTTGCCATCATAGCGCTCATAGATGCTGTCCTTTCCACTGTAAGAACGATGCCTGCACCTGTTTATAGTAACTTTCCGAAGCCTTAAGAACCGTGCCGTTTCTCAATGTTACCTGATAGCTGCTGATTTTGCTGATCTGCGCCATATTTGCGATAAAGCTTCTTTGAAGACGCAAAAAACCTTTTCTCTCCAAACGTTGTTCATAGTCCGCCAGCTTACCTGGCACCTCAACCGGCACACTGCTGGTGTCCAAGTAAAACAGTACCTTCCGGTAAGGAGTTCCTTCAAGATATAAGATGTTTTTTATGGGGATGGCTACTGTCTCCGACTTCTGGTCAATTAGAATTGTTTCCGTTGATGCGCTGAGCTTCTCATAAATGCTTTCCATTGTAGATAGCAGTTCTGCATCTATTTTTTGTTTTAGCAGATACCTGTAAGCCTCCACATGGTAGCCCTCAGGGGCATATTCAATAAAGGCCGTAACAAACACCAGGATCAAGTCTTTTTGATGTTTCCGTATACGGCTTGCGACCTCTATCCCGTTAAGCCCGGGCATGTCAATATCCAGAAAAAGAACCTGAATAGCCGACAGATCTGCGCTTAACAAAGCGGTTGGCGAGGAAAACACCGTGGATTCCATCTGCCAGTCCAGTTTTGCGCAGATAGATTCCAGCTTTTCTTTAAGCTGGCAGGCGAACTCATAAGAATCGTCGCATATAGCGATTTTCATTAGCTTCTGCCTCCCCGGATGTAATCTTTTCTTTAACATAAAACATATTTCTCCTTATGTCAAATCGTTAGTGTGACTTATTTCCCTCAGTGGATATTAAATTTCTTGTTGTGCCGGGCAATGCGAATCATTAGCACAATTATTGGGCATTAATGTGCTAATGTCAAGAAAAATGTGTTTTATTAGCACAATTGGAGCGTTGCCTTTGAAGATATTTGATTATAACGGAAGCAGAAATATTTGTGGTCAAAGAGTCCTTGAAGCCCGCAGGCACAATTGTATGACGCAGTTTGATTTAGCTGCCAGGCTCCAAATTGAGGGCGTCAACATTGAGGGGGATTCCATCAGCAAGCTTGAAAGCGGCAAACGGTTTGTGGCGGATTATGAGCTTTTAACTTTGGCGAAGGTACTGAATGTTTCCGTGCTCTGGTTACTGGGGCTGGAATAATACCTCATCACATGCTGGACATAGTAGGGATCGCCGTAGCTGGGCCAGCCCAGGCGTTGGGCCATCATGGCGGAGAACTCCAGGGCGTTCAGCTCGGAGTAGCAACCGTAGTTGGCAAGGGCCCAGGAGATGTAGCCGCTGCCGAAGTTGTAGCCCTGGAGAGCCAGGGAGAGCCGGTCAATATCCTCCGGGCTGTCCGCCCCGGCCTGGGACAGGCAGGCCGCCAGATTCTGAATCCCCACAGCAATGGAATACTCCGGGTCGGTGATACCCCCCGGAGTATTTGGATATTTGGTATTAAAAGCGCACTCGGAGGCTTGCATGGGGTCGTTGCCCTGACCGCCGCTTTCCTGCATCATCACGGCCATGATCAACTCCGTGTATTCCGGGATGCCGTGTTCAGCGGCGTAGAGTTGGATCAGCCCAGCGTAGGCTTTTACCTCGTCGCTGACCGGGGCCTTTTCCAGTTCTCCGCTGCCGCCGAACAAAGCACCCACTGCCCCAAACAGCAGGAGCAGCGGGAGAATCAGGAGAAGCAAGCCGCCGCCAGCAGTAATGGCGGACTGGGCGGAAGCTCTGGCCGCTCTCTCAACAGCGGCTTTCAGCTTTCGAAGCCTCCTGTCCCGGCGGCTCTGCTTCTGCACGGTTTCCCCGATTGCGGTGCCTTGGGCCAGCCGCCGCCCCTGCTCCCGATAGGTTTGCGCTTTCGGACGGGGAGTCTGCTTGTGTTCGGAAGGATGCCGCCGGGAGGAGCGCCTTGCCGGGGTGGTTTCTCTTGTCTTACGATAGGGCTTGTCCGCATTCTCCGGGGAGTGCAGCGCCTCGGCTTCCGGGGCAGCCTCCGGTTTTGGCTCAAATTGTGTCTCACGGTGAGACGCATTTCTTTGCTTCTGGTGTCTGGCATAGCGGACAGCCATTTCTGCCCGGCTCAATGTGGAGATTGTCTTATGGTCGATGCGGTCTATGGCGCTGCTGTTTTCTTCCGGCTCGGGGTCATGGTGCTCAATGACCCTTGCCTCGTCGATGACCGTAAAAGGCCCCGGCACAGAATACTTGCGCCGGGACTTCTCTTTCGCCTGACTGGCTTTCTCCCGGATGAAGGCAAGCCGGGCTTTTTCCTTGATGGTGGGCGGCTCTTTGGCTTTCTTCATAGTGGCCTCCTTGTATCGGTTGACTTTCTATTGGGAATTGCGTATAATATTAGCAAGATTATGTATAGAATTATGCGAAAGAAGTTGAGCGTATATGCCCAGTATTCGCCCGGTATCGGATCTGCGGAATCATTTCGCGGAGATCACCAGAGAGGTTCAGGAAAGCCAGGAGCCGGTGTTCCTTACTAAAAACGGTGTGGGTTCCCTGGTGGTTATGAGCATGGAAAGCTATGAGCAAAACCGCTATGACAGCATGGTCTATGACAAACTCCGCGAGGCTGAGCTTCAGGCGGCAAGCACGAAGGAGCGTGTTTCCCACGAAGACCTGATGGCAAAAGCGCGGGAGCGGATTTGTGCGGCAGAATAGAAGAAGCATACACAAAACCATATTACAAAGTTGTATAAGCAAACAGGAGCAAGATCTTGCTCCTGTTTTTTGTTTGGCCGCCCATTGTAACAATGCGTCTCACGGTGAGACGCATTGTTACACCCTGCCGGGGCGGGTGTCCATGAGCTTATACAACTCCGTGTCTTTAGGGATGGTGCAGTCGAAGGGAATGACCGCCCCCGCCACACGGAGCAGGCCATGGCCCGGCTCCACATCGGTCACATAGTTCATCTGGGTGTCGGAAATGTGCAGAAGCTTACTCAACTCCTGCCGGTCGGTGGCCGCCTGATTAAAGAGCATCAAAAACTCAGAGTTTGCGAACATCAGCCGCGCCGTCTCCGAATCCAGACACTCCTGCACGTTCTGGGTGGCGGCGGTCAGAATGCCGCCGTATTTCCTGAAACGCTTCCACGCCTTGTACAGCACCTCGGCGGAATAATGGTATTTGAAATAAAGGTACACCTCGTCCAGAAACACCCAGGTGAATTTTCCCTTCTTTCGGTTCTCCATCACCCGGTTGTTGATGGCTTCCAGCGTCACCACCAGCGCCGTGGGCCGCAGCTGCTCCCCCATTTCGTACAGGTCGAGACAGACAATGCGGCTGCTCATATCCACATCCGAGTGGTGGGCGAATACATTCAGGCTGCCTTCGGTGATCAGCTCCGCCGCAAGGGCGATCTCCCGCGCCTCCGGCTCCGGCTGCTTCAATACCTCCTTCCGCCAGTCGGTCAGCAGCGGGGCAGAGGCTTTGCCGCTGAGATAGGGCTTGAATACGCTGGCAGTACAGCGGTCGATGATGGATTTATAGCTTCCCTTTATTGCCCCGCCCATCTGCTGCTCCAAAATACTGGTGATCAGCTCGGACTTGAGGGCGATGGGGTTTTCGTCCTCATAGCCCGGTGCGACTTCAAGGGGATTCAAATGATTGATGCTGTGGGGCGAAATCTCTATGACCTCGCCCCCGAAGGCACGGGTCAAAGCTCCGTACTCCCGCTCGGCATCCACAATGATGATGTCGTCCTCCGTACCGAGGGCTACATTCTGGATGGTGCTTTTCATGCCCATGGATTTGCCGGAGCCGGAAACACCCAGATAGAACGCATGGGGCGACACCAGCCGCTTGCGGTCACAGAGGATGGGGTTCTTGGAGATTCTGTTGATGCCATAGGAAATGCCGCCGGGGTCTTGCAGCTCCTGCGCCCGGAAGGGGATAGCCACGGCACAGCTCTCGGTGGTGAGGGTATGCAGCGCCTTCATGCGGCGCAGGCCATAGGGCAGGGCGGTGTTCAGTGCGTCCTCCTGCTGATAGCGGGCAGAGGAAATGTCGCACAGATGCTCCTTGCCAATGGCGAGCAGGCTCTCGGTATCCGCATCCAACTGTTCCAGACTGTCGGCAGTGTGGACGATGGTTATGATAGAAAAAATCATGCGCTGGTCACGCATGGTCAGGTCATCCATATACTCGCGGGAATTGTTCCGCTTCTGCTCCATGCTTCGGGGAACCTCGGCAGTGAAATTGTTCTTGGCGTTCTGCCGCTGCTGCCAGCGGGTGATATCCGTCTCCACCCCAAGAAGGATGCTCTCCACCTCCTTCACTGCCTCGTCGGTGGGAACCGGGATCAGGTCAATGGAGAGGATCAGGTTGCGGGAGAACTCAGTCAGGTCGGAGATCAGGTCATCCGCTACAAAGGAGGCATAGTTCCGGAGGAACAGCACCCGGCCGAACTTGTCCCCCATTTCAAAATGGTTTTTCCTGAAAGCGATGCTGTCCGGGCAGATTAGCTCCCGGAAGTCCGTGCCTGTCCGCATGGCCCGGGCATCATCATAGCGGAAATACTGCTCCTGTCCGGGGCGGAAGAAGTCATGGAGGATACGCAGCCTCTCATAGTTTCCGGAGGGCTGGATGCCGGAGTCCAGCCGGGCAAAGCTCTTGGCCAGGTTGCCCTCCACCCGGCGGAAGTACCGGCGGCTTTCCTCGATCTTCCGCTGGGCGATGGATAGGGTTATATACCGCTCCTGCACCAGATTGTTGCTCTGGCCGGAGCGGTCACGCATGATGCGGTTGGCCTCCTCCCGATAATGATCCAGCCAGTCGCCCTTATAGGGCAGCAAAATGCGCCGCTCAAATTCTGCGGGATTCAAGCGATGGTTGACGATAGTGATCTTGGCGGTGGCATCTGTGGGCAGGCTGTTCAGTGCACCGCAGTATGAGAGGAAGATGCTGCGCTGGGCCTCCTTGGAGGCCGCGATGTAGTTGACATCCTGAAGCTTCCAGGAAAAGCTGTGTTTTCTGCCCACCTGCCAGATGCCATCGGAATAAATGCGCTTGATGGGGACGGACTGCTGGACGCTGCGGGGGATTTTCAGCTTGTCCCGCTCGCTCTGATTTGCCGCCGCAAGGGATTTAATCACGGCTGTCACGCCCCTTTCCAAAGTATGCTTCATAATATGGATTTTCGGAGATATATTTCCGGGGCCCGGCAAAAAGCAGCTCCGACTTGATGACCGCCCACAAGAACTGCTCAAAGTGCAGGCCGTTGTAACTGAAAAAGCCTGCCGCCGCAAAGGGCGATGCCAGAACGATGCAGAGCCAGCTTGCCGTTTCCCGGCCCAGGACGCGGCCAAGCCCCAGGTAGATCCCGGCGGCGATAAACAGTGCGGCCAGAGAGCAGAAGAACTGCCGGGCGGACAGACCGAAAAAGATACTCTCTTTATACTGCCGGATTTCTTTCGGGATTTTTACTTCGATAAAAGTTCACCTTCCTTAACGTTTTGCTGTAAAATTTGCCGTTGTATTTTACGAAGAATTTTGCTATACTGATAGCAGAAAGGGGGCACAGCTCATGCCCAATATTAAACCGATTTCCGATTTGAGAAACTATTCTGAGGTTCTGCACGATGTCACTGTCGGGTCTCCTGTCTTCCTCACCAAAAACGGGCGCGGCAGATATGCCATTCTCGACCTGCGCGACTATGAGAAAACCCAGGCAACGCTGAAATTGATGAGTGAGCTGGAAAAGGGCCGCAGATCCGGCGAGGAAAAAGGCTGGCTGAGTTTGGAGGATGTGGAAAAATATCTGGGGATAGAGAATGAATAGACTGCATTTATCCTTTGATGCAAGGACGGATCTTGAAGAAATCCGGGAATACATTTCCATCGAGCTTGAAAATCCAAGCGCCGCAGCAAACACGATTGCCCGCATAACAAAAGAACTTCGCATTTTGAGAAGCTTTGCCCAGGCCGGGGCTCCGCTCTCCTCCATAACCAATATACAAAGCGAATACCGCTATTTAACAGTCGGAAACTATATGGTTTTCTACCGGGTTCTTGGCCCGGATGTGTTTATCGATCGAATCCTCTATGGAAAGCGAAATTATCTGCGTACTCTCTTGGGCAATAACAGTGAACAAGACAGTCAATAACGAATATAAGCAGGCGGGAGTACCTTCATGGGTTTGGCTTCCGTCTGCCTATTTTTCGCCCAACACCACATCGCTTTCCACTTCATTTCCCCAGACGTCCCAGCCGGGGGAGGTACGGCGGGCAAAGAGCTCTATCTTGGGTACATCCCCCAGCAGGGCCTCAATGCGCCGCCGTGCTTCCTCCGGCTTTTTGCTGTGCTCCTCCACAGGGGAGATAATGACCTGATGGATGTTCCTGGCCTGCCGCTTGGGATGACCTTTGGTTGCCAGCAGGCAGATCTCCGCATTGGCCCGTGTCCAGTAGCCCATGCCCCAGAAGATGCCGCTGCCTTTGCGGTTCTGCTTCACCCACACAAAGGCCACTGTCTTATACCGAAAGTTCCAGGCATCGAGCACTTTCTGTGCTTCAAAGAGCATGGGCATAGTGACCCAGAGAAACAGGGCGCAGTCCTCCGCTGCCAGTGCCTGAACCGGGAGGGCGCAGATGTCCTCCGTTTTCATGGTGGGATAATGGTTCTCTGGGCTGCGCCCGTTGGGTTTGTTCCGGTAGCGCCAGGGCGGGTCGGCATAGATCACGCCGTATTTCTTCATAGGCTGAACATCTCCCTTACGATCCTGTCCGAACCCTTCACAAGCCCGGTCAGGATGAGCATATTGAAAATGAGCTGGCCAATGTATTCCCACACCATGGTCACAACTGGTAAGCTCCCGTCCACCGCCGGGGCAGAGCTGGACAGAAAGGCCGAATAAACGAGGCAGGCCAGAACGATCACCGCCCCCTCCAGGCACACTCCTATATACGACTTTATAAAGGCTTTACCCATGGCGCTGGTTCCCTCACCGGCGAAGGCCGCAAGGGGGAGCGGTGAGAGGGCAGAATATAAATAGAGCTTGAAAAAGCGGCCATACACGGTAAGGATCAGGATAAAGGACATAATGGTTATAAACAGGCTGCCGAGGAAGGAGACCAGCCACAGCGGGATACTCTGTATGATGCTCACCTCCTCCACGGCGGCGATGATCTCGGCGGGCAGCGCTGCCGTCTCCGAGACCGCCCCGCCGATACCGCCCATGGCAGCGGACACCACACTGCCGCAGATGGCGAAGATCGCCGTCATGATCTCCATGCCATAGCCAACGGCCACCTTGGCTGCCGCGAAGCGGATAAAATGCCGCAGGGCAAACTCCGGCCTTTGCAGCTCCCGGAAGGAGGCGGCGGACTGGAAAATGCCAATGGCAAAGAAAAGCACCAGCAGGCCATAACCGATGCCTACCAGTGCCGAATGGATATTGACGATGACGTTCCAAATCTGCCCTCCCTTGAAGGTCTCCGGGGTCTGTGTTACCAGCTGCCACAGCTCTGCCAGCTTTTCGTTCCATGTGCCGATGGCATTCTCAAGATTTTTTACGACCCAGTTATCTGTAATTGACTTCACCTCCTGTTATAGAAAGAATGCGTCTCATGATGAGACGCATTCTTTTTGATAACCGTATTTAGTTTGCAGATGCAAGAGCCTGCCGCATTGCTCCCTCTACAAAGCTGTTCAGTGTCATCTGGTGGGATGCGGCACAGATGACCGCCTGTTTATGGAGTTCCGGGGAAATGCGCACATTGAAGCTGCCCTTATAGGCCTTCTCCGGTTCTTTATTTTCCGCCTCACAGAGAGCGAGATAATCATCAATCGCTCCGTGAAAGTCCTCAACAAGCTCTTTTGCGGTCGTTCCATCATAAGAAATCAGCGCCCGGATACCCATAACTTTTCCATAGAACAGACTGTCTTCTTCTGAAAACTCAACGGTTCCAACATAACCTTTGTATTCCATTGTATTGTTCATATAAGCCCCTCCTGTTCCAAAAGCTATGCAATTTGTAAACATCCGTTCCGTAAATATTATACGCCTCAAGAAAGGAAGCAGCAACTATATTTAGTCGCTGCTTTAGGTCTTCACACTCTGATTTTCTTAAATTGACTTCGCCTCCAAACCTCAATAGAAAAACTAAATTCCGGTTGGATGGGCAGTCAGATTGAAGTTACTCTTGCAAAAAGCACCCGGAAGTAACTCTTACAAACAATGCAGCAACTCTTGACTCGCACCCAACGGTAACTTACAATAATAATGCTTTTCCTATACGCAGGATAGGGCAACGCTGAGGAGCGACCTGAGCGGCGCATAGGGTTTGCGGGAAGGCGGCATCTTCAACAGATGCTGCTTTTTTGCTGCCTTCCTGGAAACAAAAGCGATAAACCTCGGGGTTTAAGGGGCAGAGCCCCCTTCGTCTTCTCCGAATGACGGCAGCACAGAAACGGAGAAAACCATGGCTAAAAATTCACATTTAACCCTCAGTGACCGGATCGCCATTGAGGTCGGTCTCAGAGAGCGGAAAAGCTTTTCCGCCATTGCGGAAGAATTAGGGAAAGACCCTACAACCATTTCCAAAGAAGTCCGCACCCACATCAAACTCAAACAAGCCGGAGGATACAATCCGTGCGTTATCCGCAAGGATTGCAAGCACTACGGCGATTTGTGCCACCCCTGCAAGTTCACCTACGGGAAGTCTTGCCACTCTTGCTATCAAGCCAAGTGCTTTGAGGCATGCCCAGACTTTCAGCAGTTGCAATGCTCCAAACTAAGCAAACCGCCCTATGTGTGCAACGGCTGCCAGCAGCGTCAGAGCTGCAAGTTGGAGCGTCATCTATACGAAGCAAAATCCGCTCAGAAAGAATATGAAGCGACCCGCAGCGAGTCTCGGCAAGGTTTTGCTGTAACACCGGCAGAACTGGATCGGATCGACCGGATCATCTCGCCACTTATTAAGCAGGGACAATCCATTCACCAAATCTGCGTGAATAACGCGGATGAAATTATGCTGGACGAAAGAACCATCTACAACTATGTGGATGCCGGACTTCTGTCTGTGGGAAACATTGATTTGCCCAGGAAAGTACGCTACAAAGTACGTAAGAAGAAACCATCTGTACGGGTAGACAAGCAGTGTCATCTGGGAAGAACCTACGAGGATTTCCTTGAATACACAACAGCCAATCCAGATACTCCTGTTGTGGAGATTGACTCTGTCGAGGGACGCAAAGGCGGCAAGGTGCTGCTGACGGTATTCTTCCGCAACTCGAATCTCATGCTGGCATTCCTGAGAGACCGAAACACTGCAAGGTCTGTCACGGAGGTTTTTGAATGGCTGTATAACATTCTTGGACATGAACAGTATTGCCGTCTGTTCCCAATTATCCTGACAGACAGAGGCAGCGAATTTACTGACCCCGTATCCATTGAGTGTACCAAATTCGGAGAAATACGGAGCAGGGTTTTCTACTGCGATCCACAGCGCTCTGACCAGAAGGGCGGCTGTGAAGTCACCCATGAGTTCATTCGGCGCATCCTTCCCAAGGGTACATCCTTTGACCACTTACAGCAAAGCGACATTCTGCGTATGATGAGCCACATTAACTCCTATACGAGAAAGAAGCTGAATAACCAGTCCGCACACCGGTTGTTCAGCTTCTTGTACGGTGAAACCATTCTGCCGT
>JBJDXQ010000061.1:0-7933 GCA_051866745.1 Candidatus Limivicinus sp.
AAGCAAAGGAGAGATAAGCCATGAGTAATTTCGATGATATTTTTGAAGGCAATGCTGCCGGGAATATCTCCGACCGCATGAGCCGTGCGCTGGAGCAGAACCGCCAGCCCAAATCCAAGGAGAAAGAGCGCTGAGTATGGGGAAAAAAGAAAAGCGTATCCTTACGCTGGATAAATATGAGCATGGCGTTGTGGTCAACGCCCTCAACGAAATGCGAAACGACCTTCTGGAAGAACGTCGTTCCACGGACATCGTGGACGAGGTGCTGCTGAAAACCATTGAAGCCCCCACAAAGAAGATGCGAGGACGAGATGAAGCAAGATAACCGCCAGACGCAGCTTATTCTCTGCCTGTTCGGTATTCTCCCTGTGGTATGGCTGGGGCTTCTCATAGCTCCGGCTGTATCGGGGGGATTGCCGGAGATCATCACAGCGTTTCCGGCAGCGATGAATGCCCCCTTTCATATTGTGCTTTGCGAGGACAGCCTGAAAACTGTCCTCATTGCTTTATGTGCGTATGGAGTGGGCATCGGCATCCATTTCTCCACCCGGCGCAACTACCGCAGGGGGGAAGAACACGGCTCTGCCAAATGGGGCGACGCCAGAGCGGTGAACAAGAAATACCGGGATAAGAGACAGTCGCAAAACAAGCTATTTACGCAGAAGGTGCGCATGGGTCTGGACGGAAGAAAGCACCGGCGAAACCTTAACACGGTAGTCATCGGAGGCAGTGGCGCGGGCAAAAGCTTCAACCTTGCCAAGCCCAATCTGATGCAGGCCAACACCTCTTTCGTGGTGCTTGACCCAAAGGGTGAGCTGGTGCGGGATACCGGGTATCTGCTGGAGCAGAAAGGGTACGAAGTCCGGGTGCTGGATCTTCTGAACATGGAAAAGAGCTTCTGCTACAACCCCTTTGTCTATCTCCGGGATGACAACGATGTGCAGCGCTTGGTCACCAACCTGTTTAAGTCCACCACCCCCAAGGGCAGCCAGTCACAAGACCCCTTTTGGGATACGTCGGCCAGTATGCTTCTGCTGGCGCTCATTTTCTATTTGAAGTACGAAGCGCCCGAGGATGAGCAGAACTTCCCCATGGTCATGGAAATGCTGAGAGCCGGTGAAATCCGGGAGGACGATGATACCTATCAGTCACCCCTTGACGAACTGTTTGAGCGGCTGGAGATGAAAAATCCCGACCACATCGCAGTCAAATATTACAAGGATTACCACTCCGGCAGCGCCAAGACTCTGAAATCCATTCAGATCACCCTTGCCGCAAGACTGGAAAAATTCAACCTTTCCTCTCTGGCGGCGCTGACGGCCACCGATGAGCTGGAGCTTCCTTCCCTGGGCGAAAAGAAGGTGGCGCTGTTTGCCCTGATCCCGGACAATGACACTTCGTTCAACTTCCTTGTGTCCATTCTTTACACGCAGATCTTCCAGCAGCTTTTCTGGCTGGCTGACCACAAGTATGGCGGGAGCCTTCCGGTTCCGGTGCATTTTTTGATGGACGAGTTCGCGAACGTCAGCTTGCCCGATGACTTTGATAAGATTCTGGCCACCATGCGTTCCCGGAATGTGAGCGTGACGATTATCCTTCAAAACATTGCCCAGCTCAAGGCACTGTTTGAAAAGCAGTGGGAGAGTATTCTTGGCAACTGCGATGAGCTGCTGTATCTGGGCGGCAATGAAACCAGCACCCACAAGCTGATTTCGGAATCTTACCTTGGGAAAGCCACCATTGACACCAACACCTATGGCAAGTCCACCGGGCGCAGCGGCAGCTATTCCACCAACTACCAGATTACCGGGCGTGAGCTGATGACGCCGGACGAGGTACGCATGATGGACAACCGTTATGCGCTGCTGTTTATCCGTGGGGAGCGCCCGATCATGGATGAAAAGTACAATCCGCTGAAGCACCCCAATGTGGCCTTGACCGCTTTGGGTGGCGCACCAACCTATGAGCATGGCAAGACTGACCATGCCATCGCAACAATCTCTATCGGCGCTGTGACCGCATCCACTCTGCCGGAGCCGGAAACCGCCGTGGATGATACCATGGAGCTTCTGTCCAACGAGGAGATAGAGGCTCTTTTTCATTTAATCTGAAGGAGGAATTTTACCATGAAGAAAATGCTTTACCAGACCAAGAAAACCGCCAATCACAACACTGCCCTGGAGCACAGGGTCAAGAGAGGCTTTCGCCATTACGCAGCGGCTGTCCTTTCCATAACCCTTGTGCTGGGCATGACCGTTACTGCCCATGCTGCCAGTGATCCCATCACGGTGGTCAACAATCTTTCCGATTTCATCTTTGGCCTGATCCGCGCCGTGGGCCTCATCCTGCTGGGCTGGGGCATCGTCCAGGTAGGGCTTTCTCTCCAGAGCCACGACCCATCTCAGCGTTCCAACGGTTTCCTGACGCTGGCTGGCGGCGTCGTGATTACCTTTGCCAAGGAGATTCTGACCCTCATTACCGGCTAAGCAGTTATCACCAAATAATATCTGCAGGATATGCGGCAGGGCGGGCAATCGTCCTGCCGCTGTTTCGCTGAAAGGGGGAAGAAGCATTGAGTGATAACTGGGTCGTACAAAACCTTGAAAATGCCCTGAACACATGGAATGAAAAGCTGGCGGAGATCTGGCAGCTTATCACCCAAAGCCCGCAGCAATTCAAGGGTGGTGCGATTTGGAACGTTATTGTGAATATCCACGGCGCATTGCAGGCTATCGGCCTTGCGCTGTTGGTGCTGTTTTTTGTGGTGGGCGTGATGAAAACCTGCGGCTCCTTTGCAGAAGTCAAAAGGCCGGAGCATGCCTTGAAGCTGTTTATCCGTTTCGCACTGGCCAAGGGTGCCGTTACCTATGGCATGGAGCTGATGCTGGCCCTGTTCAATATTGCCCAGGGCGTTATCTCCACCATCATGCAGGCGGCTGGCTTCGGCACGGCGCAGCAGATGGTCTTGCCCAGCGAGATCGTCACCGCCGTGGAGGACTGCGGCTTTTTTGAGAGCATTCCGCTTTGGGCGGTGACGCTCATCGGCGGCCTGTTCATTACCGTGCTGTCTTTTGTGATGATCATGACCGTCTATGGCCGTTTTTTTAAGCTGTACCTTTACACGGCGATAGCACCGATCCCTTTGGCTTCCTTTGCCGGGGAGCCGAGCCAGAATGTAGGAAAGAGCTTTATCAGGTCCTATGCTGCCGTCTGTCTGGAGGGGGCAATTATCGTGCTGGCCTGTGCCATTTTCTCCCTGTTTGCGGCAGCACCACCGACCGTCAACCCGGATGCAGCAGCAGTCACCATGGTATGGAGCTATATCGGAGAGCTGGTCTTTAATATGCTGGTTCTTGTGGGCGCTGTGAAGATGGCTGACCGGGTGGTGCGGGAAATGATGGGACTTTGATTGAGAAAGGAGCGATTACGAATGGAAGTTAAGATCAACCGCGAAATCCGCAATTATACCGAATCCATGTTCTTTGGACTGACCCTACGGCAGTTCGTTTTTTCACTGCTGGCAGTTCTTGTGGCAGTGGGGCTGTACTTTCTGCTGAAGCCCTATGTGGGAACAGAAACGGTATCATGGATGTGCGTTTTGGGGGCGGCTCCCTTTGCGGCCTTCGGCTTCGTGTCCTATCACGGCATGAACGCAGAGCAGTTCCTGTGGGCCTGGTTTCGCTCGGAGCTGCTGGAGCCGAGGGAAATCAAGTTTGTGCCGACCAATTACTATTACGAAATCCTCAAAGACACCATTGAAGACCACGAAAAGGCGGTGAGGAAGGCTCATGATTAAAACACTGAAAAATCTTTTGAAGCAGGACAAGGAGAAATACTCCGTTCCCCGCAAGGTGCAGGATGTGATCCCCATCCGTCGGATGTGGAGCGACGGAATTTTCCAGGTGGGGAGCAAGTTTTCCAAGAGCTATAAGTTTGCCGACATCAACTATCAGGTGGCAAGTCTGGAGGATAAGAAGGTCATGTTCCTGGACTATTCGGAGCTTTTGAACAGTCTGGACTCTGGGGCCACCACCAAAATCACCATCAACAACCGCCGTATAAACCGGGCGGACTTTGAGCAGTCCATCCTTATGCCCATGCGCGGCGACAGCCGGGATGTGTACCGCCGGGAGTATAACCAGATGCTTTTGGATAAGGCAACCGGGGCCAACGGAATCATTCAGGAGAAGTATATCACCATCACGGTGGCAAAGAAGGACGTGGAGGATGCGCGCAGCTATTTCGCCCGCGTGGGTGCCGAGCTGACAGCCCACTTTGCGGCTCTCGGCTCCAAGTGCGTTGAATTGGATGCCACGGAACGGCTCCGGACGCTCCATGACTTCTACCGGCAGGGGGAGGAGGCCGATTTCCACTTTGACGCCAGGGATATGATGAGAAAGGGGCACGACTTTCGGGATTACATCTGCCCAGACGGAATCAAAATGTACAGCGATTATCTCATACTGGGCAAAACCTTTTGCCGGGTACTTTTTTTGAAGGATTACGCCAACTACATCAAGGACAGCTTTGTAGCAGAGCTGACGGATATGAACCGAAACCTGATGCTGTCCATCGATGTGGTTCCAATCCCTATGGACGAGGCGGTGCGGGAGGTGGAAAACCGGCTGCTGGGCGTGGAAACCAATATTACCAACTGGCAGCGCCGCCAGAATGCCAACAACAATTTCTCTGCGGTCATTCCCTATGATATGGAACAGCAGCGCAAGGAGAGCAAGGAATTTCTGGACGACCTGACAGCCCGCGACCAGCGCATGATGCTGTCGGTACTCACGATGGTGCTTACAGCTGATAGCAGAAAGCAGCTTGATGCGGATACAGACGCTATCCTCTCCTTGTCCCGCCAGAAGATGTGCCAGATGGCGGTACTGAAGTTCCAGCAGATTGACGGCCTGAATACGGTTCTGCCCATCGGCACCCGGAGAATCAATACATTCCGCACCTTGACAACAGAGAGCCTTGCCGTATTTATGCCCTTCAAGGTACAGGAAATCCAGGACAAGGGCGGCATTTACTTTGGAGAAAACGCCATTTCCCATAATCTGATCATGTGCAATAAGGCGAAGCTTCTCAACCAGTCGGCTTTTCTGCTGGGTGTTCCCGGCTCCGGCAAGTCCTTCTCAGCAAAGGAGCTGATTGCCTTCCTCATGCTCAACACGGACGATGATATTCTCATCTGTGATCCGGAAGGGGAGTTTTCTCCGCTGGTGGAGGCTATGGGCAGCGACATAGGCGCCGTTGTTCGTGTGGCTGCTGGTAGCAAAGACAGGCTCAACGCCATGTATATGGTGGAGGGCTATGGCGAGAACAATCCAATCGTGGAGAAATCGCAGTTCATCATGTCGCTGGTGGAGCAGATCGATAAGAACGGTGTCGGTCCGCAGCACAAGTCCATCATTGACCGATGCACCGCATTGGTGTATCAGGAGGCGGAGGAAACCGGCATTATTCCGACCCTTTGTACTCTGCGCGAAAAGCTGCTGGAACAGCCAGAGGAAAAGGCAAAGGATATTGCACTTTCTCTTGAGCTGTTTACTACCGGCTCCCTGGATATTTTTGGGCATGGCAGCAATGTGGATCTTGACAAGCGCGTGGTGGTATTTGACATCCATGACCTGGGAGAGCAGCTGAAGCCCACGGGCCTGCTTGTCATCACCGACACCATGCTTAACCGCGTTACGCTGAACTGGAAGCGGGGTAAGCGCACCCATGTGTTCATCGACGAGTTCCATGTGGTCTTTGAAAATGAATACAGCGGCAACTTCTTCAACAGCGCATGGCGGCAGTTCCGAAAGCGGAATGCCTACCCGACGGCCATCACGCAGAACGTGGAATACCTGCTGGACTCTGTGCAGGCCAGTACCATGCTCTCTAACTCCGAGTTTATCGTCATGCTCAACCAGGCGGCCTCTGACCGGGAGAAGCTGGCGCGGCTTCTGAATATCTCCAAGGAGCAGATGAGCTATGTAACCAACGCCGACGCCGGGTGCGGTCTTATCAAGTATGGAAGCGCCCTGGTGCCGTTTATCAACCGCTTCCCGAAGGATACCCAGCTCTATAAGCTGATGACTACGAAACCGGGAGAGGGTGTGTTCGGCGGTGAGGTGGACTCGGATGCCGGAAATTAAAACGCGGGAGACGGTCAAAGGAACGATCAGGACTCTGGAAAGGACGGCAGTTGTCGGGGAGCGCATGAAGAAAGCCTATGTCCGCACCAAAGAACAAGCCAAGCATAGTGCGTACTCCGCGGACGGTTCCCCGGAAGAATATGCGGCTGACCGGCTTTCGGACGGCACGGAAGCGATCGCTTGTGAAGCTGCCCACCAGTTTGAAAAACAGGGGAGCAGGGGCGTTAGGGCCACGAAAGAGAAGCTTTCCGCTATGGGGGCACACTTTGAAAATCGCGAAGCCGATGCGGGGCTGCATGATACAGCTGAGGTTAAAAATGAAGCCGGTATAGGGCGAGATATGGCTGGTACAGAGCCAGACAAACCCAATGCGGATCAGCGCAAACCTGACCTGGCAAAGAAGCAGGCACGGGAAAAGGCGGCGGAGTCCATCCGCCGCCAATCCGCAGATTCGGCCAGCTGGCCCATCAGGGCCACAAACCTGGAGCTTACTGCTGATAAAATTGCGGAGCACGGCGCAAAGACCATTAAGCAGACGGAAAAATCTGCCGGAAAAGCTACTGTCAAAACAACGCAGAAGGCAATCAAGACAACGCAGAGATCAATTAAGACCACTGAGCAGACTGTACGCAGCGTCATTAAAAACAGCCAGGCCGCAGCGAAAGCGGGGCAGGGGAGTGCTCAGGCGGCCCGCACAGGGGTGATGGTTTATAAGAAGAGCATTAAAGCAGCGGCAAAGGCCACGGCGTCGGCAATCAAAGCAATGATCGCAGCAACCAAAGCATTGGTTGTTGCGATTGCGGCGGGCGGGTGGATCACGGTAACATTATGCGTCATTATCTGCCTGAGCGGGCTGGTCGTGGGCTCTTGTTTTGGAATTTTCTTCTCCGATGAGGACAGCGGAACGGGCCAGACTGTGCGGACAGCGGTTAGGGAGATAAACGAGGACTACGAGGCCCGGCTTGATACCATCAAGGAGAATATCCCCTATGACACGCTGGAGATGTCTGGCTCACGGGCCGTCTGGCCAGAGGTGCTGTCCGTCTATGCGGTCAGAACGACCACTGATCCGAACAATGCTATGGATGTAGCCTCAATGGATGATTCCAGAAAAGCCATCCTGAAGGACATCTTCTGGCAAATGAATGAGATCTCCTATCGGACAGAAAGCAAAACGGACATAGTAATCACAGAAACCGATGATGGGAACGGAAGCATTGAAGAAACCATAACCACGGTTACCCGAACGACACTCTATATTATGGTCTGCCATAAAACCGCAGCAGAAATGGCTGATCTTCTCAATTTTACAGCGGAGCAGCAGGAGCAGCTTGCCGAGCTGCTGGCTGAGGAGAACAATTCCCTTTGGGCGGCAGTGCTGTATGGCATTGGAGTCAGCGACGATGCTATCGTGGCTGTGGCCTTGTCCCAGGTGGGCAACATCGGCGGGCAACCGTATTGGTCATGGTATGGGTTCAGTTCCCGGGTGGAATGGTGTGCCTGCTTTGTGAGCTGGTGCGCCAACGAGTGCGGCTATATCGACAACGGCGTCATTCCGAAGTTTGCAGGCTGCGTGAACGGCGTCCAATGGTTCAAGGATCGTGGACAATGGGCCGACAACAGCATTGAGCCGACACCGGGCATGATTATCTTCTATGATTGGAATGCCCCCAATGGCCCCTCCGGCCCCCAGGACGGACAGGCCGACCATGTGGGCATTGTGGAGAAATGTGAAAACGGCATTGTCTATACCGTTGAGGGCAATTCCGGCGATAGCTGCCGTCAGA
>JBJDXQ010000062.1:0-7589 GCA_051866745.1 Candidatus Limivicinus sp.
ATAACACTACACCGACTTCTACATAAATGTTTTCTTAAGTCACCGCCCCATTTAGCGGGGTGTTTGTAAGACAGTAACATAGGCAAAAGGCGCGACCATTTTCGTGGTCACGCCTTTTTGCTTAAAAGGATAGCCGCTTTCGCCGCGCAAGGGATTCAGTCCCTTGTTCGGAACGCCGTAACGTAAAACGCATATACGGGATTGCCCCGTATAGAAGTGCGCCATTAGTATCTGTTCGACAAACGGAATTTGTTACCAAGCGGATTGTTAGTTAACTTGGATTGCAGCTTATTATATTAGCCCGTTTCAGCCTCGAAGAATTTTCGGGTTTTATTCCCATCCGCTACTGAGATCTGGATCCATGGAAAAAGCTCCGGCGCAACATCGGCGTTATCGTATTGCTCTATAGAAACAAAAATGTTGCCTTTTTGTGCTTTAATGGTTTCAAAATGTGGAGCATACAATCTTTGTTCTTCTGTTGTAAATTGAGAATCATACCCATGATATCGGTTATCAAAAATTACAATTTCATTATTACACTGGGAGCAGGTTGCCTTTATCACATTGACTCTCATAAATACAGGTTCCGGAAGAAACTCGATGTATTTCTTAAAAAAGAAGAATTTTTTAATATAATTGTATGGCTGTCCGTTTGCATCAATACCTCCGTATATTGAATGCCAGCCTGTAACAGGTTCTTTGTCTTCGTATTCCTTTTTTAACCGTTTTTCATCTTTGGTATAACTATTTCGTACTATTGAAAAATCCTCACAGCCACAAGTACATTTTATCTTGAAGGACAACCGATTGCCCTTTTGCATCTTTTTAAATACATATTGGTTTAGATACTTTGGAACTTCTATCATTTTGACCTCCGTACTGCTGCTCATGCAATCATTGACAGACAAATTTTGATTTGTAGATCTGTTCGATTCTATATTATCACATCACAAGAAAAATACAAGAACAGCCACAGCAGTGCAAACTACTGTGGCTGTCAACTGTCTTACGGACACCCGCCTTTTGCAGGCGGGGATTTTGTATGTATGGCAGAATTTACTTTTTATTTCCGAACAGGCCCCGGACGATGGTGTTGCTGCCGGAGCGCATCACGGAGCTGAGGGCGCTGCGGGCGGCCTGCTGGGCGATGGTTTTGGTGCTCTTGGTCTTGCCGCCGGTGACGGAGTTAATGAGGTTGGTGCTGATGGAACCGGCAATAGAGGAGGCGGCATTGGTGACGGCTCGCTGGGCAATCTTTTTCTTCTCCTCCGCTTCCTTCTGGCGCTGCTTCTCGGCGGCAGCTTCCTCTTTCAGCCGCTGCTTCTCGGCGGCGGCTTCCTCTTTCAGCCGCTGCTTCTCGGCGGCGGCTTCCTCTTTCAGGCGCTGCCTCTCCGCCTCGGCCTCTTCCTGGGCGGCAATGCGCTGGCGCTCCAGCTCCTCGTTGGCTTTGGTGAGAATCTCAAAGGCGGACTCTCTGTCCACACTCTCCCGGTATTTCAGGTCAAACTCATCGGTGACGATCAGGGTCTGGACGCTCTTGTCGTCCGCCGGGCCCATCAGGCTCTGGGGCGGCAGGATTCTGGCCCGCTCCACCACGGTGGGGATGCCCTCCTCGTCCAGGAAGCTGACCAGGGCCTCACCCACGCCCAGCTCCATAATGGCCTGCTCGGTGTCAAAGTCCTTGTTTACCCGGAAGGCCTTGGCCGCTGCCCGGACGGCCTTCTGCTCCGCCGGCGTATAGGCCCGCAGGGCGTGCTGCACCCGGTTGGAAAGCTGGGCCAGCACATCGTTGGGGATATCCGAAGGGCTCTGGCTGATGAAATAGACGCCCACACCCTTGGAGCGGATCAGCTTCACCACCTGGACAATCTTCTGCACCAGGGCCTTGGGCGCGTCGGAAAACAGCAGATGGGCCTCGTCAAAGAAGAAGATCATCCTGGGCTTGTCCAGATCGCCCACCTCCGGCAGCTGTTCAAACAGCTCCGAGAGCATCCACAGCAGGAAGGTGCCATAGACCGTGGGGCTCTGGATCAGGCGGCGGCTGGAGAGAATGTTGATGTAGCCCCGGCCGTCCATGTCGGTGCGCATCCAGTCCTTGATGTTCAGCTCCGGCTCGCCGAAAAACTGCTCCGCCCCTTCATCCTCAAAGGACAGCAGGGCCCGCTGGATAGCGCCGATGCTGGCGGCGGACACGTTGCCGTAGGCGGTGGTAAACTCTGCCCGGTTGTCCCCCACAAACTGCAGCATGGCCCGCAGATCCTTCAGGTCAAGCAGAAGAAGGCCGTTGTCATCGGCCACCTTGAAGGCGATGTTCAACACGCCGGACTGCACCTCGGTCAGGCCCAGCAGCCGGGCCAGCAGCGTGGGCCCCATGGAGGACACGGTGACCCGGACGGGGATGCCCTGCTCACCAAAAATATCCCAAAAACGGGTGGGGTACTTCTGGTATGCAAAGTTCTCGATGCCAAAGCGCTCCACACGCTGGCGCATATCGGCGCTGTCCTGGCCGGGCTTGCACATGCCGCTGAGATCGCCCTTTACATCGGCCAGGAACACCGGCACACCCATGTCAGAAAAGGATTCTGCCATCACCTTCATGGTGATGGTCTTGCCGGTGCCGGTGGCGCCGGCGATCAGACCATGGCGGTTCGCCATGGAGGGCAGCAGGTACAGGTTCTTTTCGGACTGTGCCAGCCATATCTTCCTATCAGTATACATGAATTTCCTCCCAAAAAATTTTTCAACTTGTGTTTGTGTTATAATAACATATGTTTTTTCCGGGCACAACATAAATATTATAACGCTTATCATCGGTTTTACGGCTGCAGTTGAGGAAATGTTGAAGGAAGCGGTGTAAACTGAATGCAAATCCTGGGGCGCTACAATCCTGCGGGCTGACAATATAAAGAATATGGAAAAGAACATAAGCCCATCTTGAGTTTAAGCGGCATTTATGGTATCTTTATAGCATTGGTAAATAAGCTTTCCAGGCGCTTTAGAGAGAGAGGGATCATCCTTGAAAAAAAGAGTTATTTCGGCAGTGGTCATGCTGCTCATTTCCTTTACCTGCGTCCTGCTGTCCCCGGTCAGCCGTGTGCTGTTCTTCGCTGCCGCCGGCGCTCTCTGCGCCTATGAGTACAGCAAAAATGTGGAAAAGCTGGAAGCGGCCTGCACCCTCTGGGTGATGGTCAGCTATTTTGTGCTTCAGTCTGTCTGCGTTCTCCTGAATCTGGGGATGCTGGCCTCTGTGGTGGTTTTTATCTTCTGCCTGTACCTGGCCCTGTTCTCCGGGGTCATCCATAAGAAGGTCAGCGGCAAGGGCGCTCTGTTCACCCTGGCGGGGCTGTGTTATCCCTGCCTGCTGTTTGGCGTGATCATGAGCATCAGCGTGTGCGATATCTGGGTGGAGACTCTGGTACTGGGCTGCCTTGCCACCTGGGTGTGCGACAGCTTTGCCCTCTTCGGCGGTATGCTCTTCGGCAAGCACAAGGTGGCGCCCAATGTAAGCCCCAACAAGACCATTGAGGGCTGCGTCTGCGGCGCGGTTTCCTCGGTGCTCAGCGGCATGCTGGTCTGCTGGCTGTCCAGGTTCTACGCGCCCCTGCCCATGTGGCTGTGCATCGTCACGGCCCTGGTGGCCTCCACCATGGGGCAGATCGGCGATTTGGCCGAATCCCTGATGAAGCGCATGATCGGCGTGAAGGACTTCTCCAACCTGATCCCCGGCCACGGCGGTATGTTTGACCGGGCCGACAGCCTGCTGTTCTCCATTCCCACCGCCTATCTCTGCCTGCGTCTGGCAGGACTCTGATATTCTGATTAAAGGGTGAAGAAATGAACGATTCCTCCATGGCATTGGATTTTAACAAAAAATCGCTGCTGATTATCAACCCGGTCTCCGGCAAGAAGCTGGTGCTCAAGCACATCCCCTATATTATCCGCCGGCTGATGGACAGCGGCTATCTGGTCACCACCTGTGTCACTTCCCGCCGGGGCGAGGCCACGGAGCTTGCCGCAACGCTGGGTAGGGACTATGACCTGGTCTGCTGCACCGGCGGCGACGGGACCCTGAACGAGACCCTCACGGGCCTTGCCCGGGAGGACATCCGGGTGCCCATCGGCTATATCCCCTGCGGCAGTACCAATGACTTTGCCGTGTTCCACGGGCTGGCCACCGACATCACCAAGGCTGCGGACAATATGGCTTCCGGCGAAAGGCGGCTTTATGATATCGGCCGCTTTGACAAGGCTTATTTCAGCTATGTGGCCGCCTTCGGCGCCTTCTCCTGGCTGTCCTATACCACGGATCAGAACCTGAAAAACAAGCTGGGCCACACGGCTTATATCATTGACGGCATCAAGGACGCGTATAAGGTGCGTCCCATCCATATGCGTATTGATGCCAGCGGCGTGGTCTATGAGGGTGATTATATCTTCGGCGCTGTGTGCAACTCCACCTCCATCGCCGGCACCATTGAACTGCCGAAAGAGCTGGTGGACCCCAGCGACGGCATCTTTGAGGTACTGCTGATCAAGATGCCCAAGACCATTGTGGAGCTGGACATGATCATCCGCAGTATCTTCAATCAGGATTACGCTTGCCCGCTGGTGGACTTTTTCCAGGCCAGCCGCCTCAGCATCGAAAATGAACCGGGGCTGGAGTGGTCCCTGGACGGGGAGTGCATTGTGCCGGACGACCGCTTTGAATTCTCTGTCATCCCCAAATTCCTCAATCTGCAAGGTTAAAACGAACGCTCCCGGCCGGAAGGCCGGGAGCTGTTGACTGTTTACAAAGGGCCCTTATGATGCTATAATCTTCCCGCTGAAAGGGAGAAAGAGATGAAGAAACACCAGAGATACACAAGCATTGCCTACTTTGCCCTCCAGGGCGGCTATTGGATGAGCGTCTGCATTGCCAATAGCTACGCCGCCGTTTTTCTCCAGCACCGGGGCTATTCCAATTCCGCCCTGGGCCTGGTCCTTGCCATCGGCAATATTGCCGGCTTCCTGCTGGCCCCTAATCTGGCGGCTCTGGTGGATCGGTCCCGGCGGGTGACGGTATATCACTGTATCTGGGCCTTGCTGGCGGCCCAGGCGCTTATTCTCGCCGGCTTCGCCCTGATTCCCGGAAAGAGCCTGATGCTCTCCCTGCTCTATTGCCTTTACATGGCCACGGTTGTGGCGGTGAACCCGCTGAATACGGAGCTTTGTTTTGAACTGGCCCAATGGAGCTGTCCTGTCAGCTATAGCCCGGCCAGGGGCATAGGCTCCCTGTGCTATGCGCTGATGTCCTTTGCCATGGGGCAGCTGACGCTGCGGCTGGGGGCGGACGTCCACCCCTATGCCGGGCTCTTCTGCCTGCTGTGCCAGGTGGTATCCACCGGCGTCATCACCTGGGCCAGAAGCCGGGTCCGCCCGGAAAACGCGATACACGGCGGACAGAAGGAGGAGGGCCTGGGCCTGATGGCCTTCATCCGCGCCAATGCCCGCTTTTGCGTGATGATGTTCAGCCTGGCGCTGCTGTTCTTCTCCTATAATGTTTCAGATTTCTTCCTGATCAACATTCTGCGCAGTGTGGAAGGCGATGCCGGTGACCTTGGCAACATCAGCGCCTTCAAAGCCGTGCTGGAGATTCCGGTAATGCTGTTTTACACCCGGCTTACGGAGCGCTTTCGCTGCTCCGCCGTTCTGCGCTTTGCGGCCCTGGCCTTTGTTGCCAAAGCCCTTGCAATAACAATGGCCGGCAGCGTGGCCATGCTGTATGCTGCCAACCTGCTGCAGGCCCTGTCCTTTGCGCTGGTGATCCCAGCCATGGTGCAGTATGTCAGCCTGGTGATTACTCCGAAGGACTCCGCCAAGGGTCAGGCCATCGCCAACGGCATGATTACCCTGGGCGCCATTTTCGCAAGCCTCATCGGCGGGTGGCTGTATGATGCCCTCTCCGTCCATGCGACCTTACTAATCGGCGTTGCTGTCGCCGTCTGCGGTATGCTGCTTTGCAATTTCACCATTGAGAAAAAACGGGCATAAACAGTCTATAGAATTAAAAACGCTGCGGCTTAGGGCGGTGTTCGTAAGACAGTGAATTTTGCAAAATGATAGCCGCAAAGCGGTGCAAGGGATGTAGCCCTTGTTTGGTACACAGTAACGCAAAACGCCCCGGACACACAGCTGCCCGGGGCGTTTGACTTTGCCGAACGCACATACGGGTTTTGCCCCGTATAGAAGTGCGCCATTCTTTGATTTCAAAGGAGTATTACTTTCTTTGTAACGAAATGCTATTTCTCGAGTCATATAGGTAAAGGAGGTGAAATAGTGGAAGATTATCAGGAGATATATTCTCTTTATTTTCAGGATGTCTATAGATACATATTAGCCTTGAGTCGGGATTCAAACCTTGCCGAAGAAATAACTCAAGAAACATTTTTCAAAGCATTAAAATCATTGGATTCTTTTCAAGGACAATGCAAGCTCTATGTATGGCTTTGCCAAATTGCAAAAAACACTTACCTATCCTACCTGAAAAAACATAAGGAGCCAGGGAAAGAGGAGACTCTCACCAGTTCTTTAGAGGAAATGATGCTAGATAAGGAATCTGTATTTCAGATTCATCAAGCACTTCATAACCTGCCGGAACCTTATAAGGAGGTGTTTTCACTAAGAGTACTCGGGGAATTGTCTTTCCGAGAAATCGGTCTATTGTTCGGAAAAACTGAGAATTGGGCACGGGTGACCTACCACCGTGCAAGGTTGACAATTAAGGAGGAGCTCAAATGAATTATCCCTGTGGCATAATCCGTGATCTGCTTCCGCTGTATCACGATGATGTATGTAGTACCGAGACCCGCAATGCAGTGGAAAAGCACTGTGCTGGTTGTGCAGATTGCAGAAAAATACTGGATGACCTGGGTTCACTGCCAGAACCTTACGAAATGGTGAAAGAAGCAGAACCATTGATTCCTATTCAGAAAAAGTGGAACCACGAGAGAAAAAAATATTTATGGATTGGACTCGGCGTTTCATTCTTTCTCATACTGATTCTCGTAGCAAACGCCGTTTTGAGAGAATGGGACTGCGTTCCGATGGGGAAAGATGATATCGTTGTGATGGCTGTATATCAGACTTCCGATGGCATGATTCATATTTCCTATGATGATTTGTATGATTTGAATTATTTCAGCACCGCAGTAGAAGTCGGAAGCGACGGTTACGGCTATATTTCAACCTACAGACCTATTCTGGCAAAGAAAACAAATAACCCGCATAGTATCGGTACAAGCGGTATCGGTTTTGATCCCGAAAGTGCATTTGCATGGCTGAATGATGAATCACTTGCTCCTGTAACAAGAGTTTACCTTGGAATCAAAGATGATCCAGAGAACTCAATTCTTGTTTGGGAAAAAGGAATGGAAGTGCGTGCTGCAACCGCAGAGGAAGAAGCACTCTATATGAACCGTTGATTGCTGTGTAGAGCGAGAAAGATCGCCGTTCCGTCAAGACTGACGAAGCGGCGCACTTTTTTGCTTTTTTACCCCTTCCGGACAGGCCCTGTAATAAATGGAGTTACTGTGTTACGGACACCCGCCTTT
>JBJDXQ010000063.1:0-100529 GCA_051866745.1 Candidatus Limivicinus sp.
ACTGGTGTTCCTCCTAATATCTACGCATTTCACCGCTACACTAGGAATTCCGTCTACCTCTCCGACACTCAAGAGATACAGTTTCAAATGCAGTTTATGGGTTAAGCCCATAGATTTCACATCTGACTTGCATCCCCGCCTACGCGCCCTTTACACCCAGTAAATCCGGATAACGCTTGCCACCTACGTATTACCGCGGCTGCTGGCACGTAGTTAGCCGTGGCTTATTCATCAGGTACCGTCACTTCCTTCGTCCCTGATAAAAGAAGTTTACAATCCGAAGACCTTCTTCCTTCACGCGGCGTTGCTGGGTCAGGCTTTCGCCCATTGCCCAATATTCCCCACTGCTGCCTCCCGTAGGAGTCTGGGCCGTATCTCAGTCCCAATGTGGCCGTTCAACCTCTCAGTCCGGCTACTGATCGCAGCCTTGGTGAGCCGTTACCTCACCAACTAGCTAATCAGACGTGAGCCCATCTTTCAGCGGATTGCTCCTTTGGTATTCAAGGGATGCCCCCTAAATACGTTATGCGGTATTAGCAGTCGTTTCCAACTGTTGTCCCCCTCTGAAAGGCAGGTTGCTCACGCATTACTCACCCGTCCGCCACTAAGTCAAAGAAAACTTCGACGAATCTCCGTTTTCAGTGCTTCGTTCGACTTGCATGTGTTAGGCACGCCGCCAGCGTTCATCCTGAGCCAGGATCAAACTCTCAATATATTGTATCTTAACAAAGCCTTAGCTCTGCTAAAATCTATTGAAGCTTTCTAGCTCTCAAAAGAATTTTTATAGTCATTTCTGACTCTTAAAGAACCCTTTTCTGGTGCTTATTTGCATAAGCTGTTCTTACATTGTTCAATTTTCAAGGTACACTCGCTTGCTCCGTTTCCGGGACAGCTTTGTAAGTTTACCACATTCATTTCGATTTGTCAACAACTTTTTTCAAATTCTTTTCAAATTTGTTTTTGTTGTTGCTCTCGAAAAGTGGGTAGCACCGAAGTGCTTGGTTAATATAGCATTTGATTTCCCATTTGTCAACACTTTTTTCAAGATTTTTTGCGGTTTTTTTGAAGTTTTTTCCGGCCTCAAAATCTTGTGTTTTTTGTCTCGGGAAAGGCACAAAATACAGGCGCTTTTTCCCTTTGCTACCGCCTTACTGTTTGGAGAACAGGTTGCCTATGTAGGGCAGCGGCTCCACCTTGCCGTCGTTGGCATTGGTCATTCCTTTATAGATCCAGTAAAGGTGCATCAGGGTGACGATCCAGCCCAGGCCGAAGGCGGAGCCCAGCACCTCACCCACGGCGGTAATGGCAAAGAGAATGGCTCCCTGGCGGGCGTGGAACATGGCAAACTTATCGTCCTTGCAGAAGAGGAAAGGCAGGATAAAGAGCACGGACAGGTAGGAAAGTGCAGCCAGCAGCTTATTGGGCTGGCCGCTCTTGGAGCGCACAGCATCCCCGGCAGTCTGAGACCAGGCGGCGGTCCCCTCCGTCTCCGCCTCACGGCGGCGGTGGGCTTCCTCCTCCTGCTCCTGCTGGCGGCGCTGACGCTCGGCCTCGGCCCAGCGGCGGCTGTCCTCCTGTTGTTTTTTGCGCTGCTGCTCCATCTGGCGGCGCATTTCCTCCTGGCTGGGGCGGCTGCTCTGGCGGGGGTCCGTCTGGGCGGCAGAGCCGGAGCCGTATGCCTTATTCTTATCCTCGTTCTGATCCAGTCCGCAGGCCAGGCACTTGGTATGCCCATCCGGCACATAAGCGCCGCAGTTCTTGCAATACGCCATGGTATCCTCCCAATGTTATGAATAGAACGATTATACCCCAGGGTTTCCATTTTTTCAACACGAAACTTAGGAGCAGAACCGGTGTTTGCCGATCTCCACGATCAGGGGCCGGGACCAGATCCAGCCGCTGGTGGCGGTATTGGGGTTAAAATAATAGATGGCGCCGTAGCTGGGGTCCCAGCCGTTGAGGGCGTCCTGGGCGGCACGATAGGCACTTTCGGCCACAGGCTGGTCAAACTGGCCGTCGTTGATGCAGGTAAAGGCCCAGGGCTGATAGATGACCTCCGACAGGGAGTTGGGAAAAGAAGGGTGCTTGATGCGGTTGAGCACCACCGCACCCACCGCCACCTGGCCCTCGTAGGGCTCGCCCCGGGCCTCGGCGGAGATAAGCCGGGCCAACAGATTCAGATCGCCGGACTGATTGCCGTAGCCGGAGCCGCCGGAGGAACCGCCGGAGCTGCCGCCGAAGCTGCCGGGGGTGATGCCCAGGGCGGCCAGGGTCTGGTCTCCCACCTGGCCATCCGCGCTGAGGCCGTTCTTGCGCTGGAAATATTTCACCGCGGACTCGGTTTTGCTGCCGTAGATACCGTCCACCGGGCCGTCGTAATAGCCCCAGTTTTTCAGCCGGGTCTGGATCTCGGTCACCGCGGCGCCGGAGGAGCCCTTCTTATATAGATCCGCCGATGCGTACTGGGCCAGAGCAATGATGAAAATATTCACCGCAAAGATCACCGCCAGGGCCAGGATCAGCTTTTTTCTCTCCTTGCTCATGGATATACCTCCCACAGACTTTTCTTTTATTCTGTGAGAGGATTTTCAAAATATTCCCGAAAGAAAAACCGAACGCATCCCAAAGGGACACGTTCGGTTTGTGTTTGATTCAGATTATCTGGCCCGGGTCTTGATCTCCTCCGTGATCTTGGCGGCAAACTCGTCCACAGGCATGGCGCCCAGGTCCACGCCGCCCCGGGTGCGGACGGAGACGGTGCCGGCCTCGGCCTCCTTGTCGCCCACCACCAGCATGTAGGGCAGCTTCTGCATCTGGGCCTCGCGGATCTTGTAGCCGATCTTCTCATTGCGCAGGTCGGTCTCCACCCGGACGCCCAGGGCGCTGAGCTTGTCGGCCACGGCCTTGGCATAGTCGGCGGTGCGGTCGGTAATGGGCATGACCTTCACCTGGACAGGGGACAGCCAGGTGGGGAAGGCGCCGGCGAAATGCTCGGTAATGACGCCGATGAAGCGCTCGATGGAGCCGAAGACCACCCGGTGGATCATGACGGGGCAGTGCTTCTCGCCGTCGGCGCCGATATACTCCAGGTTGAAGCGGCCGGGCAGCTGGTAGTCCAGCTGGATGGTGCCGCACTGCCAGGTACGGCCCAGGGAGTCCTGAATGTGGAAGTCCAGCTTGGGGCCGTAGAAGGCGCCGTCGCCGGGGTTCACATGGTACTCCTTGCCGATGCTGGTGATGGCGTCGGCCAGGGCGGCAGTGGCAATGTCCCAGTCCTCCACGGAGCCTATGTGGTCATCGGGCATGGTGGACAGCTCAATGGTGTAGGGCAGGCCGAAGAGCGCGTAAACCTCGTCAAAGAGGGAGGCGATGCGGATGACCTCGTCCTTGATCTGCTCCTTGGCCAGGAGGATATGGGCGTCGTCCTGGGTGAAGCAGCGGACGCGGAACATGCCGTGGAGGGCGCCGGACAGCTCATGCCGGTGCACCAGGCCCAGCTCGCCGAAGCGCAGGGGCAGGTCACGGTAGGAATGAGGCTCCAGATCGTAGACCAGGATGCTGCCGGGGCAGTTCATGGGCTTGATGGCGAAGTCCTCCCCGTCGATAAGGGTGGTGTACATATTGTCCTTATAATGATCCCAGTGGCCGGAAGTCTCCCACAGGGTGCGGCGCATGATCTGGGGGGTGGAGATTTCCACATAGCCCCACTTCTTATGCACCTCGCGCCAGTAGTCGATGAGAGTGTTTTTCAGCACCATGCCCTTGGGCAGATAGAAGGGGAAGCCGGGGGCCTCATCCCGGAAGGCGAACAGACCCAGCTCCTTGCCCAGCTTCCGGTGATCCCGGCGCTTGGCCTCCTCAATCCGCTCCAGATAGGCGTCCAGCTCGTCCTTCTTGGGGAAGGCCACGCCGTAGATGCGCTGGAGGGTCTGGCGGTTGGAATCGCCCCGCCAGTAGGCGCTGTTGCAGGCGGTGAGCTTGATGGCGTTGCCCTTGACCCGGCCGGTGGAGTCCAGATGGGGGCCGGCGCAGAGGTCGGTGAACTCGCCCTGCCTGTAGAAGCTGATGGCGGCGTCCTCGGGCAGGTCGTTGATCAGCTCCACCTTATAGGGCTCGCCCTTTTCTTCCATGAACTTCAGGGCTTCCTCCCGGGGCAGCTCAAAGCGCTCCAGCTTCAGCTTCTCCTTGCAGATTTTGCGCATCTCGCCCTCGATCTGCTCCATGATCTCCGGGGTGAAGGGGAAGGGAGAGTCCATGTCATAGTAAAAGCCATTGTCGATGGAGGGGCCGATGGCCAGCTTCACCTCCGGGTACAGGCGCTTCACGGCCTGGGCCAGGATGTGGGAGCAGGTGTGCCAATAGGTGCGGCGGTATTCTTCGTTTTCAAAGCTGAACTTGTTTTCATCCATTGTAAAAATCTCCTCCTGTAAAAAAGATAAGCACCCCTGGCAAATGCCAAGGGTGCGTCATGCACGGTTCCACCTTGATTTTTCACTCATGGCAGGGTAACGTGTGCCAGACGTGCAGACTTGTTTCGTCTGCCGGCTCAGGAGTGGTGGGCACTGATGCGGTTCCGGGGCAGCTTTCAGCCGGTGGCCGCCCTCTCTGCGCGTGTTCCGCATCTGCCGTCTCCGTCACGGCCTTTTTAACTTCGCCATCATAACACCGAAAAGCCGGGCTGTCAATGGCTATTCCTGTTCATTTTACCTTGGGCAGGCTCCATTTATACACCGTGGCCAGGATGCGCAGGGTGAAAATCACCGCCATAGCGATGATGGCGGAGAGGAAACCGGCCACCCCCAGCCGCAGCAGGATGTAATACACGATCCCCCCGGTCATGGAGGCCACCGCGTAGATCCGCTTGCGCAGCACGGCGGGCATCACATCGATCAGCACATCCCGCACCATACCGCCGCCCACGCCGGTGGTCATGCCCAGCAGCACCAGCAGCACCGGGTTTTCCAGAGCGCACTGGGCAATGGCCAGGTCCATGCCGGTGACGGTGAACACCGCCAGCCCCAGGGCGTCAAAGATGTTCACCAGACTGTCCAGCTCCGCCTGATGCTGCCGGTACTTCTCCGTGCGGATATAGGCATCCAGAAACACCGCCAGTCCAAAAAAGACCGCCACACCGATATAGGCAAAGCTGCTGAACATCCGGGGCGGCAGATGGCCCAGCATCATATCCCGGATGACGCCGCCGCCCAGAGCGGTAATCACCGCCACGAACAGCACGCCGAAAATGTCGGCCCCCCGGTCGATACCGGCCATGGCGCCGCAGACGGCGAAGGCCGCCACGCCGATGTACTCAAAAACGTCAATATACGTCATACGTTAAAGCGGAACAGGGTCACGTCCCCGTCATGCATCACATAGTCCTTGCCCTCGCTGCGCACCAGGCCCTTCTCCTTGGCGGCGGCCATGCTGCCGCACTCCTCCAGGTCCTTGAAGGCCACGATCTCCGCCCGGATAAAGCCCCGCTCAAAGTCGGAGTGAATTTTGCCGGCGGCCTGGGGAGCCTTGGTGCCCTTTTTGATGGTCCAGGCCCGGCACTCGTCGCTGCCGCAGGTCAGGAAGGAGATCAGACCCAGCAGCTCGTAGGAGCACTTGATCATCCGGTCCAGGCCGGACTCCTGCAGGCCCAGCTCCTCCAGGAACATCAGCTTGTCCTCCGGGTCCAGCTCCGCCATCTCCTCTTCCACCTTGGCGCAGATGGGCAGCACCTGAGCCTCCTCGGCGGCGGCGATCTCCGCCACAGTCTGGTAATAGGGGTTGGCGGCATAGTTGGCAACGCCCTCCTCGTCCATGTTGGCGGCGTAGATGATGGGCTTGATGGTCAGCAGGTCGGAGCTCATGATCAGCTCCCGGTCGTCCGGGTCGCAGTCAAAGCTGCGGGCGCTTCTGCCCTCGTTCAGATGCTCCTTCAGAGCCTGGAACACCTCCACCTCCCGGAGGAACTTCTTATCCCCCTTGGCGGCCTTGGCAGCCTTGTCAATGCGGCGCTCCACCATCTCCAGGTCGGCCATGATCAGCTCCAGATCGATAATCTCGATGTCCCGCCGGGGGTCGGTGCTGCCCTCCACATGGATGACGTTCTCATCGTCAAAGCAGCGCACCACATGGACAATGGCGTCGGTGGCCCGAATGTTGCCCAAAAACTTGTTGCCCAGACCCTCACCCTTGGAGGCACCCTTCACCAGGCCAGCGATATCCACAAATTCAATCACGGCCGGGGTGTACTTCTTGGGCTCATAGAGCTTCGCCAGAAAGTCCAGCCGGCTGTCCGGCACGGTCACCATGCCCACATTGGGCTCAATGGTGCAGAAGGGGAAGTTTGCGGACTGGGCCCCCGCGTTGGTGATGGCATTGAACAGGGTGGACTTGCCCACATTGGGCAGGCCGACGATACCTAATTTCATCTTTTCGTCTCCTTTATCTCAGGCGCCGGAGCATTTCCGGCGCACCGCTTCTCTGTTGGTCAAAGTATTATACCAGACCCGTGCGGATTTCTCAATAGGCATTATGGGTCCCCGGCTGCGCTGGGTTAACAATTTTTAAGGACCTTCCTCGCGTTCCCCACCTTGTGCTTTTGGCTTTTATCCTGTATACTGGGTTTTATAGAACAACAAACAGGGGGGATTTCCATGAAACAGCTTTTACGGGCCGGGCTTTGTATGCTGGCTGTGTTGGCTGCTTTGGTTATTTTCAGGCTCAACGTTTCTTCCGCGCCGAAGGCCCGCCCGGTTTCTGTTGCCGCGCCCACTGCCGTACCCACCGCAGCACCTGTTTCTGTCACGCTTCCCCCGCCCACCACGGTGCCTTTGCCGCCCACACCTTCACCCACGCCGCCGCCTTTTACCACTGGCGAGGAGGCGGAAGCCTATCTGCTGGGCCTACTGGATGAAGAGGGCTACATGCCGATCACCGACACATTGCCAGCCTGCTTTGATTCCGTGCCGGAATCCTATATCAAACTGGATGGGATATACTCCCGGCCGAATCCCGGAACGGGGCAGGGGGAGATGATTATCCAATACTGGTACTGCCTTGACCCGGCCCGAATCCTGACGTTTCAGCAGGTATGGGATGAACCGCTCCCCCAGGGCAGCAACGAGCTGGCATATACTTGTTGGCGTCTGTCCCCCTATTTCCGCACCACCGGCTGGGTCAACTACTCGGTGAGGTACAGTGCCAACTTGGATAGCAGCTATGTTTCCGTCGGGTTGGACAGCATCAATACAATCACAAGGGCAGAAGCAGAATTTATAACCCATATATCGTGAAGGCTTTTTAGTAATAAACGCCCTGAGCCGTAATGGCTCAGGGCGCTTTTTCTTATTCCTGATCTTTCTTTTCCTCAGCGTCAGCCTCGGGGGTGGGCTGCTGGGCAGTGGCGGAAGCGCCGTCCTGAGTCGCAGGCTCAGTCTGGGGCTGCGCCTGAGCCTCGGCGGCCTTTTCTTCGGCGTAGCCGTCGGTCATGGAGATCTTCCGGGCGGGGCGCTCAATGGTGTTGTCGTTGCGGGCCTCCCGGGCAGCCTTGGGGCTGATGGGCATGAACTCGCCATGCTCAAAGTAGTAGTTGAACTCCTCGGCCTCCATGGTCTCGTTCTGCAGCAGGTACTCGGCAATATCCCGCAGCTGGTCGGCGTGCTCGGTGAGAATCTGGCCGCAGACCTCGCTGGCCTTGTCGAAGATGGCCTTGACCTCCTCGTCGATGATGCCGGCGGTCTCCTCGGAATAGCTCTTGGTCTGGCCGAAGTCACGGCCGATGAAAATGCTGTGGCCGGAGCTGTCATAGGAAATGGGGCCCAGCCGCTCGCTCATACCGTAGCGCATCACCATATCCCGGGCGATGGAGCTGGCCTGCTGGATGTCCCCGGAGGCGCCGGTGGAAATATCGTCCAGGAACAGCTGCTCGGCCACCCGGCCGCCCAGGGCCATGACGATGCTCTCAAACATCTCCGCCCGGGACTTGAAGTTTTCCAGATCCTCCTGGGGCCGGAACAGGGTGAAGCCGCCGGCAGCGCCCCGGGGGATGATGGTGATATAGTGCACCGGGTCCACATGCTTCAGATAGCGGCCTGCCACGGCGTGGCCGGCCTCGTGATAGGCGGTGAGGCGGCGGGCCTTGTCGCTCATCTTGCGGCTCTTCTTCTCCGGGCCCATCTGCACCTTCAGTATGGCCTCGTCAATATCCTCCATGTTGATGAAGCGGTGGCGCCGGCGGACAGCCAGCAGGGCCGCCTCGTTCATCAGGTTCTCCAGGTCCGCGCCGGCGAAGCCGGGGGTGCCCTTGGCGATGGAGTTCAGGTCCACATCCTCCGCCAGCTGCTTATCCCTGGCGTGGATCTTCAAAATGGCCTCGCGGCCCCGGATATCCGGCAGGCCCACATAGACCTGGCGGTCAAACCGGCCGGGACGCAGCAGGGCGTTATCCAGGATATCCGCCCGGTTGGTGGCCGCCATGACGATGACGCCCTCGTTGTTGCCGAAGCCGTCCATCTCCACCAGCAGCTGGTTCAGGGTCTGCTCACGCTCGTCGTGACCGCCGCCCAGGCCGCTGCCGCGCTGACGGCCAACGGCGTCGATCTCATCGATGAAGATGATGGCCGGTGCCACCTTCTTGGCCTGCTCAAACAAATCACGGACACGGCCGGCGCCGACGCCCACATACAGCTCCACAAAGTCGGAGCCGGAGATGGACAAAAACTGCACCCCGGCCTCGCCGGCCACAGCCTTGGCCAGCAGGGTCTTGCCGGTGCCCGGAGGGCCAACCAGCAGCACGCCCTTGGGGATGCGGGCGCCCATGCTGGTATAGGCCTTGGGGTTTTTCAAAAAGTCAACGATCTCGGCCAGCTCTTCCTTTTCCTCGTCACAGCCGGCCACATCGGCAAAGGTCTTTTTGTTCTTCTCCTCGCTGCCCAGCCGGGTGCGGGCCTTGGAGAACTTGGCAATGCCCCCCGCGCCGCCGCCGGTCTTGGTCATCATCACGTACCACAGGCCCATGGCCGCAGCCATGATCAGCAGGTAGGGCAGGAAGCTGGCCCACCAGGGCACCACAAAGCCCTCGTCATAGTCGTACTCCTCCAGCACGCCGGATTCATACTGCTGGGCGATCAGCTCATGGAAATCCTCATAGAACAGGTTGAAGCTGTAGAGGTCATAGGTCATTTCCTCCGTGGGCTTCACCTCGTCCCCGGTTCGCACATTGAGGATGATGGTGCTGCCCTCTGTTTTGAAGGACTGAACCTTCTCCTGCTGGAACAGGTCTACAAGGTCAGAGTATTTTTCAACGGTCTTTCCCTTGGGCTCCCCCGTCATGGTGAAGATCACCGCGATCATGATCACCATCAGCAGTACATAGAAGCCCAGGTCGCGGGTTCTGTTGCGGTTTGGTTTCAAGTAAGTGTCACATCCTTTTCTGTGCCGGGGTCAAGAATATATTTCCGGTTTCAGCACGCCGATATACGGCAGATTCCGGTAGCGCTCATTATAATCCAGGCCGTAGCCTACCACGAAGGCGTCGGGGATTTCAAAGCAGGAGTAGTCGGCGTAGACATCGGCCTTGCGGCGGGCAGGCTTATCCATCAAGGTGGCGATGGAGATGGAGGCGGGCTTTCTCACCATCAGGTACTGCTTGAGGTAGCTGAGGGTGACGCCGGAGTCCAGAATGTCCTCCACGATAATCACATGCCGGCCCTCAATGTCCTCGCTCAGGTCCTTGTTGATCTTCACCGCGCCGGTGGAGCTGGTGCCGCTGTAAGAGGAGACGGCCATAAAGTCCATGGAGCAGCGGATATCCACATAGCGCATCAGGTCCGCCATAAAAATGAAGCAGCCCTTCAGCACACCCACGAACAGCGGGTCCTTATCCCGGAAATCCTCGGATATTTTCTTGCCCATCTCCGCAACTTTTTTCTGTATTTCTTCCTCGCTGATCAGGATTCGCTCAATATCCCTGCGCATACGCTCTTCTCCTGTCCTATCTCTCTTATTTTTATACACAAAACGGGCTCGTCCGGCCCGGCCTTCACTCTCTCATCCACGCCCAGGCCCAGAACGGCCAGAACGCCCTTCCCATCCCGCAGCACCAGGGTCCTGTCCCGCTGCTGCTGGGTATAGCCCGCCTCCAGAAAGAGGCTTTTCAGGCTCTTGGTGCAGCCGCGGCCCTGGGGACGCAGACTATCCCCCGGTTTTCTCCCGCCGCAAAAGACGGCAGAGTCTATATTCTCACATTTGAAGCGGTAAGTCTTGAACAAGCCGTTAACTTCTCCGCTCTCTGAACCATATTCTGCCAATAATTCCAGGCCCAGCTCCGGCACCTGCACCCATTTTCCCGGGATCAGCTGCCGCTCCGGCAAGCGCAGCTTCGCCTGCTCCCGGAAGTACAGCCGTCCCTGCTCCTGCCGCAGCCGCTGCCCCGGCAGATCAAGGTACTTCAATTCCCTGCCCCGGGCCAGGGACAAAACCGCCTCCACCTGCTCCATGCTGAGGCTCCCCCGGCACAGGCGGCGGATCACCCGGGAGGCCACCGCCCCGTGCAGGGCCAGCAGCTCCTCAGTTGGCAAGCTCTCTCCGTCAAAAAAACGGTGAATAAAATCCCGGGCCAGCCCGCCCAGACAGTCCTCGTCCTGGGCCAGCAGCCTTGCCGTGCGCCCCACAGCTTCGTTCAGGCCGGGATTCAGTTCCCGCAGCACCGGGGTCACCCGGTGGCGGATGCGGTTGCGGCTGTAATCGTCGCTTTGATTGCTGCTGTCCTCCACATGGGGGACAGTGTTTTCTTCCAGATAATCCTCAATCTCTCTTCGTGAGACGCCCAGCAGGGGGCGGATGATCTTCCCCCGGCGGGGTGGAATCCCGCTCAGCCCCAAGGCGCCGGCGCCCCGGGTCAGGTTCAGCAGCACCGTCTCCACATTGTCATCCCCGTTGTGGGCGGTGGCAATCCAGTCGCAATGAAGCTCCGCCGCCGTCTCCTCCAGGAAACGGTAGCGCAGCGCCCGGGCCGCTTCCTCCAGGCTCATTCCCTTTTCCCGGGCATAAGCGGGCGCGTCCCCATGGCCGGTGACGCAGGGGATGCCCCGCTCCCGGCACCAGTTCTCTACAAAAGCGGCATCCCGCTGGGATTCCTCCCCCCGGATGCCGTGCTCAAAATGAGCGGCCACCACGTCCCGGCCCCCGCTGTACAGCAGGTGCAGCAGGCACATGGAGTCCGCCCCGCCGGATACGGCGCAGAGAATCCGCCCCTCCCGGGGCAGAGAAAGGCTATTCATCGTCCTCCCTGTGCTTTTCCACGGAGCTGAAGGTGGTGTACTCCGGCAGCCACAGCAGCTCCACCGTCCCGGTCTGGCCCTTGCGGTTTTTCAGGATGATGGCCTCGGCCAGATTGGGGTTTTCACATTCCTTATTATAATACCCATCCCGGTACAGACCTATGACAACGTCGGCGTCCTGCTCGATGGCGCCGGATTCACGCAGGTCGGAGAGCATGGGGCGCTTGTCCTGGCGGCTCTCATTGGCACGGGACAGCTGGGACAGGCAGATCACCGGCACGTTCAGTTCCTTGGCCATGATCTTCAGCATACGGCTGATGTCACTGACGGCCTGGGTACGGCTCTCATTGGACCAGCTGTGGCCGCTGCCGGCGGACTGCATCAGCTGTAAATAGTCTATGACCACCAGGTCCAGATTAGGCACCCGCCTGCACTGGGCATTCATTTCCGACACGGTAAGGCTGGGGTTGTCGTCAATGCGGATGTCGGTGGCGCTGAGGGCCTGGGCCGCGTCGGAGATTTCCCGCCACTGCTGCTCGGACAGCTGCCCGGTGAGCAGGTTCTGGCTGGGCACCAGGGAGGCCCTGGACAAAAGCCGGGTGACCAGCTGCTCGCGGGACATTTCCAGCGAGAAGATGGCCACGGTCTTTTTCAGGTTCATGGCCGCGTACAGGGCCAGATTCAGCGCGATACTGGTCTTGCCCATGCCGGGGCGGGCGGCAATCAGGATCAGCTCCGACTTGTTCAGGCCCAGGGTCACCCGGTCCAGGTCCGGCAGGCCGGTGCTGATGCCGGGAATTTTCTCCCCCGAGGCCGCCGCCTCGGAGAGATTATCAAACACGTTCTGCACCACTGCGGACACGGGCATCAGACCGCCCACGTTCCGCCCCTGGCGCAGGGCATAGATCCGCCGCTCGGCCGCCTCCAGCATGGTCTCCGCCTCGCCGGAGCCTTCATACACCATGTTGTTGATCTCGTCGGCGGCTTCCCCCAGACGGCGCAGCAGCGCCCGGTCACGGACAATGGCGGCGTATTCCAGCACGTTTGCCGCCGTGGGCGTGACGCGCATCACCTCCGCCATGTAGCTCTCATTGCCCTCCTGGTACACGCCCCGGACCTTCATCTGGTCCAGCACAGTAACCGGGTCAATGGTCTGGCCGTAGGAGAACATGGTGTTGATGGTCTCGTAGATATCCCGGTTGAGCTTACTGTAAAACTCATCCGCTTTCAGTTTTTCCAGCACCTCGGGTATACACCGGGTGTCAATGAGCATGGAGCCGATCACCGCCTGCTCCGCCGGGGCGGAGTGGGGCGTCTTTCTGCCAAGCAGCTCGTCCATAGACTAAACCTCGTTTAAATATTATCCCTCGACGACCAGCACGTTCACATTGCCGCTGATCTCATAGCCCAGCTTGGCCTTGACGGTGAAGCTGCCGAAGGTCTTGATGGGCTCGGCCTGGACGATCTTGTTCTTCTCGATCTCGATGCCGAACTGCTCCTTCAGGGCGTTGCTGATCTCCTGGGAGGTGACGGCGCCGAAGAGCTTGCCGCCGTTGCCGGCCTTGGCCTTGATAATCACCTGCACGCCGCTGAGCTTTTTGGCGTTCTCCTCCGCCAGAGCCTTCTCCTTGGCGATCTGGGCCGCCTTGGCCTTCTCCTTCAGCTTCAGGGCGTTCAGGTTGTCGGCTGTGGCCTCGGTGGCCAGATTCCGGGGCAGCAGGTAGTTGCGGGCATAACCGTCGGAGACTTCCTTCATCTCGCCCTTCTTGCCCTGGCCCTTTACATCCACATTGAATATAACCTTCATTTTCTTCTCCTTTCCCGCCGGATTTTTCCGGCAGTGGGTAGTGATTTGTTCTTATAGGCTTCCCCTTGAGGGGAAGCTGTCGGCGCAGCCGACTGATGAGGTGGCAAGAAAAAGCTGGAAAAAGCAGGAACTTCCGTCAAGAAACAGGATTTCCACCTCATCCGCCCAGTGTGCGCACTGGGCACCTTCCCCTCCAGGGGAAGGCTTGTGAAAGCGTTCCCCTTCCTCGCGGCGTGGTTTTTGACAGTCTCAGGCTCCCCTTCCCAAGGGGAGCTGGCGCGAAGCGCCTGAGAGGTTCGCCCCCGCATCCCCAAATCGAAGCCCAACGAAGTACCCGCAAGGGGTATGCCGCATCCGTAAAGCGGCAAAGCCGCTAACGGCTGCGCGACGGGTTCGATTTGGAAAGGAAGAAGGAGCTAACGGATATGAAGCTTTCGCGGCGCTTACGGTAACCGCGGAAGCGGAATGAAGTTTGCTTCTTCTATCGCTCCCCCGCGTCCCCAAATGGGAGCGGCACGCTTCCATTTGGAAAGGAAGAACAAGGGAGCATAGTGCAGTTTTCGCCGTCAGGTGGAAACGAAACGGTGCGAGCTTGTTCTGACGTCATTCGGCAAAATATTCATCAATGGCGGCGTACACTCTCTTTACCGCTTCCTTCACGTCGCAGTCGTCAAACTGGGCCGCCGCGGCGCTGCGGTTGCCGCCGCCGCCAAGGCGCTCCATGATCAGCTGCACGTTCAGCTCACCGATGGACCGGGCGGAGGCAAAGGTCTTGCCCTTGCTGTCCCTTGCCACCACAATGGAGGCGTCCACCCCGGAGATGTTCAAAAGCTCATCGGCGGCCTGGGCGGCCACAACGCGGGTCTGCGGCTCCTTGGGAGCAGCCACGGCCACCTTCCGGTAAAGCTGGGCGCTCTGCATGATCTTGTACTTGGCAATGGCGTCCTCCATGTCGGTCTGCAGCAGCTTCTTGACCTCGGCGGTGTCTGCCCCGGTGCGGCGCAGGCGGGCGGCGGCGTCAAAGGTGCGCTCGCCGGTGCGGATGGTAAAGCTCTTGGTGTCCAGTACGATACCGGCCAGCAGGGCTTCCGCCTCGCAGCGGAGGATGCCGGCAGGCTCTCTCAGTTCCTGCAAAAGCTCCGTCACCAGTTCACAGGTGGAGGAAGCATAGGGCTCCACAAAGCCCAGGGCCACGTTCTGGATATAGGTGGCGGCCACCCGGTGATGGTCGATCACCGCCACGCGGATGCAGGAGAGCAGCAGGTCCTTGTCCTCCACCTGCTCCGGTCGGTTGGTGTCCACCACCACCAGCAGGGTGTGGCTGTCGGCTCTCGCCATGGCCTCCTGGGGACTGATGAAGGCGTCCCGGTACTCCGGGGCCTTGCGGACCGACTCGATCAGGCTCTGGGCGGCGTTATGATGCATGTCGATAACGATGTTGGCCTTCACGCCGAACTGTCTTGCAAAGCAGCAGACACCCACCGCGGCGCCCACGCTGTCCAGGTCGGCAAAGCGGTGGCCCATCACCAGCACCCGGGAGGAATCCTTCACCAGCTCCGCCAGGGCGTTGGACATAACCCGGGACTTGACCTTGGTGCGTTTTTCCACCTCGTAGCCCCGGCCGCCGTAGAACTCAAAGCTCATGCTGTTTTTGATGACGGTCTGGTCGCCGCCCCGGCTCAGGGCCAGCTCCGAGGCCATATCCGCGAACTGCAGCACCTCGCCGAAGTTCTCCCCGTCGATGCCCAGGCCGATGCTGATGGAAGCGCCGATGCCTGCGGGGCTCTCCACCTGGTGGATTTCCTCGGTGATTTTAAACTTCTCCTGCCGCAGCCGCTCCATATCCTGCCGCTCCATCAGCACAAGATAACGGTCCCTGTCATAGCGGCGGAGAATGCCGTGAAAGCCGTCGCACCACTCTTTGAGCTTGTCCTCAACGGCGTCCCGGATGTCGTTTTTCACCCGGTCCGGCTGGTTGCGAATCATTTCCTCCAGGTTGTCAATGATGACAACGCCGGCCACCGGCCTTGTGTGTTCATACTCCTGGCGGATCTTGTCATAGTCGGTAACATCCACCCAATAGGTGATGCCCATAAAAGCGTTCTGCTCATCGCTCTTGTCGGAGCGGATGATGTTGCCGTGAAGCTGGTACTTGCGCCCGCTCAGCTCCAGCAGGGTGGGATACTGGGTTTTCCCCTCCAGCAGCCACTTGCCGGAAAACTGGGGCACCATCTGGGCAATGCTGGCGTCCATGCGGGTGCCATGCTCCCCGCACATGTCAAAGAACATATCATTGCCCCACACAATCACCGAGTCCGCCAGGCGGAAAACGGCGATGGGCAGCGGGAAATTCATCAGTGTGTTGTTCTTGGCGTTCTCCGTCTCATAGGTTATGGACTCGATATAGGCGGCCAGCTGCTTTTCCTTCCTGCGCTTGGCAAAGATGGAGATGATCACCAGCAGCAGAATAACGCCCGCCTCAATGGCCGCCAGCTCATACAGCCCAAAAAGCAGCGTAGCCACGGCAAAAGCCACCAGGACGAACATATGGATGGTAGCGCCCGGCTCCGCCAGCCGCCGCAGATTCTTGTTCATGGGGTACACCCCTTCCGTCATACTCATGGGATATTACATTATAACAAACTTGCCATTGTTTTACAATATAAAAAATGTCAGCAAATGTGGTTGCCGGGTTGAATTGCGCATAAATAAATATTTCCCCGGCAATTTCACTATACTATACAAAAAGGAGGTCATTTATGAAAGCTGTGATACTGGCCGGCGGCATGGGCACCCGGCTGCGTCCAGTCACCGGCGATAAGCCCAAGCCCATGGTTCCCCTTCTGGGCAAGCCTCTGATGGAGCATATCCTTGCCCTGCTGCGCGCCCAGGGCTTTGACGATATCTGCGCCGCCGTGCGCTACCGGGCCGGGGACATCATGGCCCACTTTGGCGACGGCAGCCGCTTTGGCGTAAGGCTTCAGTACCGGCTGGAGCAGGAGCCCCTGGGCACCGCCGGGGCGGTGAAAAACTGCGGGGACTTCTGCGGGGATGAGGACGTGCTGGTCATCAGCGGGGACGCGGCCTGCGACTTTGACCTGGCCGCTCTGATGGCGGAGCATAAACGGCGCCGCGCCGCCGTGACCCTGGCTCTGTACCGCCACCCGGAGCCCCTGCGCTACGGGCTGGCCGTTACCGACGGGGAGGACAACATCCGGGGCTTTGTGGAAAAGCCGGACTGGAGCCGGGTGGTGACGGACCTGGTGAACACCGGCATCTATATCGTCTCCCCAAAGGCCATGGCCCAGGTGCCGGCGGGGCGGGAATTTGACTTTGCCAGGGACCTGTTTCCCCTGCTGCTGCGGCAGGGGGAGAAGCTGCTGGGCCTGCCCATGACGGGCTACTGGTGCGATGTGGGCACGCCGCTGTCCTACTACCGCTGCTGCGCCGACGCCCTGGAAGGCCGCCTGCATATCGACCTGCCGGAAGCCTTCCGCCCAGCTGCCGCCGCCAAAGAGGACGGTCCCTGCCAAGCCGGTGAAAGCCTGGACTGCGCCTGCCATGACCGGGCGGAGCTGATGGGCGTCCTGTCAGAGCTGCTGATGGACATGGGCGCGGATTATTCCGACGGCCTGCGCCTCCACGGCAAAGGCTATGAGCTGCGCATCTCCCCCCTGGCCAGCCGCTCCGCCCTGCGCATCAGCGTGCAGTCGGAGGATGCGGAGTTTGCCCGGGAGCTGGCCCTCAGCGCCCGAGACCTGGCAAAGGCCCTGGATCAGCGCGCCGATGACCGCCCCCAATAGCTTCCCGATACGATATTGTTGCAAAAACGCTGCCTTGATTGTATAATTAAGACAGCGTTTGTTTCTATTCTTTGTAAAATATCAAGATATTGGGAGGCAGATATATGAACCTGGAAAAAACCATCAAGAACCTGGAAGCGCGGCACTTCAAGGTCAGCCATTTCGCCACCGGCGCTGAAGCGGCGGATTACCTGGCCCAGGCCCTGCAGGGGCAGACCGTGGGCATCGGCGGCAGCAAGACCGTGGACCAGATTGGCCTGTTTGACAAGCTGGAAGCGGGGAAAACCTTCTGGCACTGGAAGGTGCCCGGCGACGCCACCTACGCCGCGGCCGCCACGGCGGACGCCTATGTCAGCGGCGCCAACGCCATCAGCGAGGATGGCGAGATTTTCAGCATCGACGGCCGGGGCAACCGGGTAGCCGGCCAGCTGTTCGGCCACAAGAAGGTCTACATCGTCAGCAGCGTCTCCAAGATCTGCCCGGACTTTGACAGCGCCCTCTACCGGGCCAGAAACACCGCCGCGGTGGAAAACCTGAAGCGCTTCCCCTATGAGACCCCCTGCAAAATCGACAACAAGTGCCATGACTGCCGCTCTCCCCAGCGGGCCTGCAACGCCCTGGTGGTGCTCTGGGGTCCCATGATGGGCATGGAGACCGAAGTGGTCCTCATCGACGAAGAACTGGGCATGTGAGGGCAGCAGTATGATCAGAAGAAATGAAGAAAAAACCCTGGATGTGAAGCAGATGTTCGGCGGCCAGGGCCAGGCAAAGATGTACCGCATCCTGGAAGGTGCCGATGAGATGTACGGCAAGGGCCGGGTTTTCAACCACCTGTTCTTGGAGCCGGGCTGTGAGGTGGGCTGGCACGTCCACCACGGCGACGGCGAAACCTATTACATCCTCAAGGGCCACGGGGAATACAGCGACAACGGCACCATGACTACCCTGGGCCCCGGGGACGTGGCCTTTGTGGACGACGGGGAGGGCCACAGCCTGAAAAATGTTGGCCAGGAGACCCTGGAGGCCATTGCCCTCATCCTTTATAAATAGTCCCCAAAGAAAATCATGGTTTTACGCCGGCATCGGTTGACTTTATCTTCCGGCTGCGTTAGAATCAGGTTGTCAAAAAAATCACGCAAATAAACAATACGAGGTGTAAAATGTACAAAGTAGTAACCAAGAGATTTCTCAACGAGGCAAAGACCATCTGCCTCTTTGAGATCGAAGCTCCGCTTGTCGCAAAGCACGCCCAGGCCGGTCAGTTCGTCATCTTCCGCCTGGATGAGCAGGGCGAGCGTGTTCCCGTCTCTGTCGCCGGCTGGGACCGGGAGAAGGGCACCGTCACCGTCATGGTGCAGGCCGCCGGCCGCACCACCCGTATGCTCCACACTGTGGAGCAGGGCGACTATATCACCGACTTTGTGGGCCCCCTGGGCAAGGCCACCGAGATCGAGGGCCTGAAAAAGGTCTGCGTGGTAGGCGGCGGCGTGGGCTGCGCCATTGCCTACCCCATCGCCAAGGTGATGCATGAGGCCGGGGTGGAGGTCACCTTCATCGGCGGCTTCCGCAGCGCCGATATCGTCATCCTGAAGGAGGAGCTGGCCGCCGTTTCCGACAAGCTCATCATGTGCACCGACGACGGCACTTACGGCGAGAAGGGCTTCACCACCCAGTACCTGAAGCAGGAGATCGACGCCAACATCGCCGAGGGCAAGCCCCAGTTTGACCGGGTCATCGCCATCGGCCCCGACATCATGATGAAGTTCCTGGCGGACGTGACCCGTCCCTACGGCATCAAGACCATCATCTCCCTGGACCCCATCATGGTGGACGGCACCGGCATGTGCGGCGGCTGCCGCGTCATCGTGGGCGGCGAGACCAAGTTCGCCTGCGTGGACGGGCCGGACTTTGACGCCCATGAGGTGGACTTTGACTCTCTGCTCAAGCGCGCCGCCTTCTATAAGGACGAGCAGGACGAGGCCGCCAAGCACATCTGCAACATGACAGGAGGTAAGCGCAATGGCTAATATGAGTCTCACCAAGAACCCCATGCCCGAGCAGGATCCTGTTGTCCGCTCCGGCAACTTTGACGAGGTGGCCCTGGGCTACACCCCTGAGATGGCCGTGGACGAGGCCAAGCGCTGCCTCAACTGCAAGAACATGCCCTGCCGCAGCGGCTGCCCCGTGTCCGTCCGCATCCCCGAGTTCATCGCCAAGGTGGCCGCCGGTGACTTTGACGCTGCCTATGAGATCATCACCTCCACCAACTCCCTGCCCGCCGTCTGCGGCCGTGTCTGCCCCCAGGAGAAGCAGTGCGAGTCTAAGTGCGTCCGGGGCATCAAGGGCGAGAGCGTGGGTATCGGCCGGCTGGAGCGCTTCGTGGCCGACTACCACATGGCCAAGGAGGACAAGCCCGCTGTCACCGTACCTGAATCCAACGGTCACAAGATCGCCGTCATCGGCTCCGGCCCCGCCGGCCTGACCTGCGCCGGCGACCTGCGCAAGATGGGCTATGACGTCACCATTTTTGAGGCCTTCCATAAGAGCGGCGGCGTGCTGGTCTACGGCATTCCCCAGTTCCGTCTGCCCAAGGAGATCGTGGCCGCCGAGATCGAGAACCTGAAGGCTCTGGGCGTCAACATCGTCAATAACGCTGTCATCGGAAAGGCCGAGACCATTGACGAGCTGTTTGAGGACGGTTACGAGGCCGTGTTCATCGGCTCCGGCGCCGGCCTGCCTCAGTTCCTGCACATCCCCGGCGAGAACCTGCTGGGCGTATACTCCGCCAACGAGCTGCTGACCCGCACCAACCTGATGAAGGCCTACCGGGACGATTACGATACCCCCATCAAGCGCTTCAACCGGGTGGCTGTTGTGGGCGCTGGCAACGTGGCCATGGATGCTGCCCGTGTGGCCAAGCGCCTGGGTGCCGAGCATGTCTACATCACCTACCGCCGTGGCCGGGACGAGCTGCCCGCCCGTCTGGAAGAGGTGGAGCATGCCGAGGCCGAGGGCATTGAGTTCAACCTGCTGAATAACCCCTGCGCCATCGTGGGCGACGAGAACGGCCATGTCACCGGCATCGAGCTCATTAAGCAGGAGCTGGGTGAGCCGGATGAGAAGGGCCGCCGCAAGCCCGTGGCTGTCCCCGGTTCCAACTGGGTGCTGGAGGTTGACACCGTCATCATCGCCATCGGCACCAGCCCCAACCCCCTGATCCGCTCCACCACCGAAGGCCTTGCCACCACCCGCAAGGGCGGCATCGAGGCCGACGAGAAGGGCCGCACCTCCCGTCAGGGCATCTTCGCCGGCGGCGACGCGGTCACCGGCGCTGCCACCGTCATCCTGGCCATGGGTGCCGGCAAGACCGGCGCCAAGAGCATCGACGAATACATCAAGAGCAAAAACAGCTGATTCAACACCCAAAATAGAAAACGAAAGCAGACACTCAAAGTGGGTGTCTGCTTTCATTTTGGTGCAGCCGCGTTATGCGACCCCCGAATTGTTGGATGTGCCGGCCTTGACGGGCAGGCCGGTGAGGTACCGGCGCATCATGTCAAAGGCGTGGTTGCCGGCCATGCGGCGGATGAAGCTGCGGGTGCGGTAGGTACCCATGTGCAGCTCCCGCACATAGGTCTGACCCTCCACGGCCATGGAGACGAACACGGTGCCCACCTCATGGACGCCGTCGCCGTCGGGGCCGGCAAGGCCGGTGACGCCGATGCCGATATCCGCGCCCAGCAGTTCCCGGCAGGACTCCGCCATGGCTTTGGCTACCTCATAGCTGACGGCGCCCTTTTCCTCGATGAGGGCCGGGTCGATGCCCAGGAGCCGGGCCTTGGCCTCGTTGGTATAGGTGACCATACCGCCCTTGAAGAAGCGGCTGGCCCCTGGCAGGTCGGTGAAGCGCTTGGCGATGTAGCCGCCGGTGCAGCTCTCGGCGGCGGCGAAGGTCTTGGGAGACTGTTCCAGCAGGCGGATCAGGCTCTCCTCAATGCAGTCGGCATCCACGCCGTAGACCACGTCCCCCAGCTTTTGGGTGACCTCCTCCAGCACCGGGGCGATCATGGCCTCAGCCTCCGCCACAGTGGCGGCCTTGGCGGTGATCTTCAGCAGGCAGTCGCACTCCTTGGCGTAGGGGGCCATGCTGGGGTTGGTCATGCGGTTCATTTCCCCGGCGAACATATCGTCCACCGTGCTCTCCCCCAGGCCGAAGATGTCCACCGTGTGGGAAACGATGTGGGCGCCGCTGCGCCTTTGCAGGTAGGGCAGGCCATAGGTCTTGAACATGGGGACGCACTCCTTGGGAGGCCCCGGCATCATCAAAACGGTCTTGCCGTCCTTTTCAAAGACGCAGCCGGGGGCGGTGCCCCACAGGTTGTGGAAAACGGTGCAGCCCTCAGGCAGCATGGCCTGGGTGTAGTTGTTCTCCGTGAAGATGCGGCCCTGGGTGATATAGTCCTTCAGGCCCTCCATCTCCGCCTGGTCGGCCACCAGCTTTAGCCCGAAGGCCTCCGCCAGCAGCTGCTTGGTCAGGTCGTCACAGGTGGGGCCCAGGCCGCCGGTGGTGATGATGATGTCCGCCCGCTCCTTGGCGATCTCCACGCACTGCTTCACCCGCTCCGGGTTGTCCCCCACCACGGTGTGATAGAGCACGTTGATGCCGATCTGAGACAGCAGCTCGGAAATGTCCCTTGCGTCGGTATTGGTGACATGGCCCAGCAGCAGCTCGGTGCCAACGGAGATGATCTCGGTATTGTAAGTCTTATTCATGGTCAAGGCTGATCCTTTCTATCCCCTGGATGGCCTCCTGCACCAGGGCGTCGATATCCAGAGCACTCTCGGCGGCCTCCACCTCGGACACCTGGGGCCGGGTGCGGGGGTGCCGGGGGGTAAAGACGGTGCAGCAATCCTCATAGGGCAGGATGGAGGTGTCAAAGGTGCCGATCTTCCGGGCGAGGGTGATGATCTCCTCCTTGTCCATGCCGATCAGGGGCTGGAGCACCGGCAGATGGGTGACGGCCTGGGTGGAAGCCATGGCCTCCATGGTCTGGCTGGCCACCTGGCCCAGGTTCTCGCCGGTGACGATGGCCTTGGCGCCGTTGGCCTCGGCAATGTGCTGGGCGATGCGCATCATGAAGCGGCGCATGATGAGGGTGAAATATTCCTCGGGGCACTTGTCCCGGATCTCCTCCTGGATGTGGGTGAAGGGCACCACCTCCATGGTCATCCTGCCGCAGTAGGCGGTGAGCTGACGGCCCAGCTCAATGACCTTGTCCTTGGCCTGCTGGGAAGTGTAGGGGAAGGAGAAAAAGTGCACCGGGATCAGGCGCACGCCCCGCTTGGCGATCATATAGGTGGACACCGGGCTGTCGATGCCGCCGGAGAGCAGGGTGACGGCCACGCCGTTGGAGCCCACCGGCATCCCGCCGGCCCCGGGCACCGGGGCGGCGTGGACATAGGCGGCCAGGTCACGGACCTCGATATGCACCGTAAGCTCCGGGTCGTGGACGTCCACGGCGGTATCCGGGTAGGCGTCGGCCAGCTCCCCGCCCACATACTGGCTCAGCTCAATGCTGGTCATGGGGAAGGCCTTGTCGCTGCGCTTGGACTCCACCTTGAAGCTTTTGGCGCTCTCCATCTCGTCTCTGAGGTACTCGATGGCCAGCTTGGCAATGGCTTCCTTGTTCTTTTCGCAGGGGGCGGCCCGGCTCAGACTGATGACGCCAAAGACCTGCTGCATGGCTTCAAAGGCGGCGTCCATATCCGCCCCCTCCTCCCCTTCCACGTACACCGTGGATTGCAGGCAGTAGACCCGGAAGTTGCCCAGGGGGGCCAGGCGGCGGCGGATGTTGCCCATCAGCTTTTGCTCAAAGCTCTTGCGGTTCAGGCCTTTCAGGACGATCTCGCCCAGTTTGAGAAGAATAATGTCGTTCATAGAATGCTCCGTTCTGCCGCGCAAAATTTATTCTCCCCCGGCCCCACACGCGGCCTGTGGGGCGGAAGCGGCGCAAGCGCCGTGATAGGGTTTCTTTTTCAGGGCCAGGATCACCGTCAGGGCTCCCAGCAGGTTCACAGCCGTCATGGCGGTAAAGGCCAGGGCATAGCTGCGGTCCGCCAGGGGGCCGATGACCAGGTTGGAGGAGGCCACCCCCAGCTGCAAAACAGCGGCAAAGGGGCCGATGATGCCCGCATAGTCCCGGCGGCCAAAGGCCTCCGCCACCACCAGGGGCGGCGTCAGGGTGACGGCCTTCTTGGCCCCGGCGGCCAGGGGGACGCAGCAGAGAAGCAATAAAGGCAGGCTGCCGCAGACGCCGGTATAGCACATCAGCAGCAGAGCGCCGATAAAGCACAGGCTGGTCAGCAGTACATAGCTGCCGCCGCCCAGCCGGTCATTCACCCGGGAAAAGACCAGCGACAGCACCGCCGCCACAAAGGCATAGGCCGACAGCACCAGCGAGGCCAGCACCGGGCTGAGCCCCCGGGACTGCCAGAAGGCGGGCATATAGTTTTCCACATTGGTGGCAAAGCCCAGCAGGAAGGTGCCCAGAATCAACAGGCCGTAGCTGAGGCTGCGGCGGGCGGTCACAGCGTCCACGCCGCCCTGCTCCGGCTTATCCACAGGCAGCTCCCCATAGGGCCGCTGGCCCAGAGAAGCCGGGTCATCCCGGATCAGCAGAAAGACGATCAGCAGCGTGCATAGCGCAGCGCCGGGGCCGGTAATCAGATAGGCCCTGCGCCAGCCCAGGCAATCGATCAGCAGGGCGCAGAGGGGATTGAGCACCACAGAGCCCAGCATGGAGCCGGCCACCGCGGCGGCCACATACTGGGAGCGGTTCTTGTTGAACCAGTTGGTCAGGATGATGCTGCAGGGGGCTACCGTTCCCCAGGCCAGGGCCATGCCTCCCAGAAAGGCGCCGAACCAGATCAGATAGACGTTGGGGCTGAAGCAAAAGATCAAATCCTCCAGCGCCAGAAAAACCGCGCCAATGGCCAGGGCACTGCGGGCGCTGATTTTCTTCAGTGCCGGGGTCAGGGCCAGGTTTGCCAGAAAGGCGCTGCCGGAGCAGAAGGTGGACACCTGGGCCACCAGGGACAGCTTCCAGCCCGTATCCGCCACAATGGCCGGCAGGAACACCGCGAAGGCCTGGATGGTGCCCTGCATCAGAAACATACAAAGAACGCACCCGGCCAGAACACGCCAGCCGGCAAATTTTTCTCTCACGCCCTCGCCTCCCGCTATCGTCACGTGTAGCTTATAAAGCATACCACAAAGCCGCCTGCTTTTCCACAGCAAAAATCCCGCAGCGACAATTTTTCTGTCTCAGCCCGGGAAACAGCTGCAATTTTCCTTTACAAATAAGCAGGTATGGTGTTAAAATGAGGTAGACATAACGCAAGTATTCCTTTGGGAGGTGGGCCAAATGATCGGTATTTGCCACAACTGCGGGGCAAATCTGGAACCAGGAGCCACAAAATGCCGGCGCTGCGGGGCAGCGGTCACGGAGGAGCCCGTGAAGGAGCCGGTTCGGAAGAATAAGACGCTCCGGGCCCGGCTGTCCTGGCCCTGGCTGATGGAGGCACGCCGGAAATGGCTGTTTCCGGCGGCGGCAGTGATGGGCCTGCTGCTGTTGGCGCTGATCCTCACGGCAGTGATTCTCTCTTTCAAAAACAAGGACGCCCAGCCGGAAAGCACGCCGCCTGCGGCCACGGCGGCGCCCACGGCCCCGGTTCAGGCGGTGGAAGCAAGCCAGCCCAGCCCAGCGCCGCAAATCAGTTGGGCGGAGATCTATCGGAATTTTCTGGAGACCGATCCCACGGTGAACAGCCGCATGGTGGCCAATGCCGAGGAATACGGCTTTGAGGGCACCATGACGGCGGAGCTGTTCGCCCTGGCGGACGTGAATGCTGACGCCGTGCCGGAGCTGCTGCTGGCCACCAGGCCGGAGACACTGCCGGGCTGGAACCTGGGCAGTGAGCGGGGCCTGGCTGTAGAACGCTATCTTGTCTGCACCATCAATGAGGAACGGGTATCGCCGCTGATGTGCGGGATGGTGGATTTTTCTTTCTTCCCCCTGGCCCTGACGATCAACGACCAATGGATTCTGGAGCAGGGCCGGACCCAGGACACGGGGCTTTGGATGCAGTTCCGCTCGCCCGAAGGGCAGAGCAGCTGCCGCACGCTGCGCTATGAGTTTGCGGTGGAGCCGCGGATCAACAGCGCCGGGGACTGCTGCGACATGCCGGTGGACCGCTGGTTTATTGACGGGGAGCGGGTACTGGCGGATAAAGCGCTGGAGGCGCTGTTCCCCCAGGGGGCAGAGACGCTGAACTACGCCCCTGTTTTCTTCAAGGAGCTGAGCCCCGGATGCCTGGACACCCTGGAGAGCGACTGGGAAAACCGGGAGCTCTTGCAGCTGAGCCGGACGGAGCTGTACAAGCTGCGCTCCGCCGCCGGGTCGGACTGGGTAAGTGAGGAAGAAAGCACCCTGGCCTATATTGATGAGCCTTACTGCATCTCCCTCACCAGCGACGGGGAAACCTGGGTGATGATTCTGGGCATCGACAAGGCCGCCGGCTGGGACTATGTGCAAAGTATACAGGTGGAGGCCGTCGGCGTGGCGGATGGAGACGCCTGGGTGCACGACAGCACCACAGCGGATCTGGAGGAGGAACAGGTGCTCCAGTATGTGGTGGGCATATCCACCACGGAGGAGGAGCAGCCGGTGCTGCGCTCCCGGATTCATTTGACCCTCCACGACGGAACCAAAATCACAAAAGAATATGTGACCCAAGCCTCTTAACAAACAGCAGACCCCAAGCTTTCCGCCTGGGGTCTGCTGTTTGTTATATTCAATTTTCCCGGAAATCGTAGGTGCGGTACTGGATGGCTTCGGCGATATGATCGGGCTGGATGGTCTCACTGCCGGAAAGGTCCGCAATGGTGCGGGCCACCCGGAGAATGCGGTCATAGCTGCGGGCAGAGAGATTCATGCTGTCAAAGGCGGCCTTCATCAGCGCCTCGCCGTCACTGTCCAGGGCGCAGAAGTCCCGCAGCTCCCGGCTGCCGGTGAGGGCGTTGCACATGGCTCCGTTGCCGTAACGGCGGCGCTGGATCTGGCGGGCGGCGTCCACCCGCTGCTTGATGGCGGCGGAGGACTCCCCGGGGCGGCGGCTTTTCAGTTCCTCAAACTCCAGGGCCGGCACCTCCACCATCAGGTCGATCCGATCCAGCAGCGGGCCGGAGATGCGGCTGTGGTAACGACGCAGCTCATTCTCGGTGCAGCGGCAGCGGCCGGAGGGATGGCCGTACCAGCCGCATTTACAGGGGTTCATGGCGCAGACCAGCATGAAGCGGCTGGGATAGGTGACGGAGCCGGCCACCCGGGACACGGTGACCTGGCCGTCCTCCAAAGGCTGGCGCAGTACCTCCAGGGCGTCCCGGCCAAATTCCGGCAGCTCATCCAGAAACAGCACCCCGTTATGGGCCAGGCTGATCTCCCCGGGCCGGGGCGTGCTGCCGCCGCCGGCCAGGGCCGTGGCAGAGACGGTGTGATGGGGTGAACGGAAGGGCCGGGTGCAGACGATGGGATTGCCCGGCCCGGTAAGCCCGGCCACGGAGTGAATCTCCGTGGAGGCAATGATCTCCTCCCGGCTCATATCCGGCAGGATGCCTGGCAGGCGCTTGGCCATCATGGACTTGCCCGCGCCGGGAGGGCCCACGATCAGGATGTTGTGGCCGCCGGCGGCAGCGATCTCCAACGCCCGCTTCACGTTCTCCTGGCCCTTCACGTCGGCAAAATCCGGCAGCGGGCCAGTAAGCTTCTCCACGCTGGGCGGCTCCGCCGGGGTAATGGCTTCCTCCCCCCGCAGATGGCGCAGCAGCTGCCCCACATTCTCCACCGGGTAGACGGTAAGGTCCTGAGCGAAGGCAGCCTCGGCGGCGTTTTCCGCCGGAACAAACAGCGCCTTCACCCCGGAGCGCTGGGCGGCAATGGCCATGGGCAGGGCGCCGGTCACCGGGCGCAAAGCCCCCAGCAGGGACAGTTCCCCGAAAAAGGCGCAGTCCTCCCGGGGCTGCTTGATCTCCCCGGAGGCGACCAGAATGCCCATGAGTATGGGCAGGTCATAGACCGTACCCGCCTTTTTCTTGTCCGCCGGGGCCAGATTCACGGTCATGCGGCTCACCGGGAAGCGAAAGCCGTTGTTCTTGATGGCGGCCCGCACCCGTTCCCGGGCTTCCTTCACGGCAGCATCCGGCAGGCCCACGATCTCAAAGCCGGGCATACCGTTGGAGATATACACCTCCACGGCCACACTGTAACCGCCCACACCGCTGACGCCAAAGCTCTTTATGTTGGAAAACATGGCTGGCCTCCTAATACAACAAGTAAACCAAGCCGGAGGGCAGAAGCCCTCCGGCTCGAATGTTTTTATTCCTCGGTTTCACCCACGATGGCGATGTGCAGCTCGTCCAGCTGCTTCTGCTCCACGGTGGAGGGAGCGCCCATCATGATATCCTGGGCGTTCTTATTCATGGGGAAGGGAATGACCTCCCGGATGCTCTCCTCGCCGGAGAGCAGCATCACCATGCGGTCCACGCCGGGGGCGATACCCGCATGGGGGGGAGCGCCGTAGCAGAAAGCGTTGTACATGGCGGGGAACTTTTTCTTCACGTCCTCCTCGCCCAGACGCACCATCTCAAAGGCCTTGATCATGATCTCCGGGTCATGGTTACGGACAGCGCCGGAGGACAGCTCCACCCCGTTGCAGACCAGGTCGTACTGGTCGGCGGTGATGGTCAGGGGGTCAATCTCTCCCCGCTCCGCCTTCAGTAGCACATCCAGGCCGCCGGAGGGCATGGAGAAGGGGTTGTGGCAGAATTCCAGCTCCCCGCTCTCCTCCCCGATCTCATACATGGGGAAGTCCACGATCCAGCAGAATTCATAGCGCTCTTTGTCCATATGGCCGGGGACGGCATTGCCCAGCATCTTGCGCATGACGCCGGCGGTCTTCTGAGCGGCCTCCTTCTTGCCTGCGGCCACGCCCACCAGGCAGCCGGGCTTCAGGTCCAGAGCCTTCACCAGCTCCTCCTTCCGGTCGGCCAGGAACTTGGCCACGCCGCCGGCCAGCTCCCCGTTCTCGTCCAGCTTGAACCAGTAGGGCTTGTTGCCCGCCTGCACCTCCACATCAGCGCAGAGCTTATCGATGTTCTTGCGGGTCAGGGCGCAGTCGGTCACCACCACCGCCTTCACCAGATTGCCGTCAGCGAAGGGGGCAAAGTCCACTCCCTGCACCAGGGCGGTGATATCCTGCACGATCAGGTCGATGCGCAGGTCCGGCTTGTCGGAGCCGTACTTTTCCATGGCCTCCAGATAGGGAATGCGGGTAAAGGGAGCGGTGGAGGCGATGTTATAGGTGCCGTACTTGGCAAAGATGGGGGGCAGTACGTCCTCCAGCACGGCGAACACGTCCTCCTGATCGGCAAAGGCCATCTCCATATCCAGCTGGTAGAACTCACCGGGGGAACGGTCACCCCGGGCGTCCTCGTCCCGGAAGCAGGGAGCGATCTGGAAATAGCGGTCAAAGCCGGAGGTCATCAGCAGCTGCTTGAACTGCTGGGGAGCCTGGGGCAGAGCGTAGAACTTGCCGGGGTGCTTGCGGGCCGGCACCAGGTAATCCCGGGCGCCCTCCGGGGAGGACGCGGTGAGGATGGGGGTGGTGATCTCCAGAAAGCCGTGCTCGGTCATGGCCTGGCGCAGGGCGGCGATCACGTTGCAGCGGAGAATGATGTTCTGCTTCACGGCGGGGTTGCGCAGATCCAGATAGCGGTATTTCAGCCGCTGGGTCTCGTCCGCCTCCCGGCTGCGGTTGATTTCAAAGGGCAGCTCGTTATAGCGGCACTTGCCCAGAACCTCGATCTTCTCCGGCACCACCTCAATGTCGCCGGTGGCCTGCTTGGGATTCTTGCTGGCCCGTTCACGCACGGTGCCCTCCACGGAAATGGTGGACTCCTTATTGATGCCCTTGACGATGGCCATCATGGTCTCGTCCTCTATGACCACCTGGGTGGTGCCGTAGAAGTCGCGGACAACCACAAAAGCGAAGTTGCTGCCCACTTCCCGGACGTTCTCCATCCAGCCGACGATCTTTACCTTCTGCCCCACATGCTCCAGCCGGAGCTCATTGCAGGTATGGGTACGGGACTGTGTCATTTTCATATCTCCTCACTTTTCCCAAAATGGTTATTCCTTGATAACGGCGCCGCTGCTGCGCATCGCAATGGCCGCGCCGATCTTTTCCGCCGCCTGGGCGGGCGTCAGCTTCTCCTGCTGGCCGCTCTGCATATCCTTCACGGAGAGAACGCCTTCCTTAATTTCGTCCTCCCCCACCAGCACCACAAAGGGGATGGCCAGCTTATCCGCATAGCTCATCTTGGCCTTGAACTTTTTCTTCTCACCGTAGAGCTGGGTGCGGACGCCGGCCTGGCGCAGGGTGGTGGCGGCGGCGATGGCGTAGCCCAGGTCCTCGGTCATGGGGATGACCAGTGCGTCGCAGGGGGCGGTGACGATCTCGTCGGACAGCAGGCCCTGCTCCCCCAGCACATAGAACAGCCGGGTCAGGCCGATGGAAATGCCCACGCCGGGCAGCTGCTTGTCGGTGTAGTACTCAGCCAAGTTGTCGTAGCGGCCGCCGGAACAGACGGAGCCAATCTCCGGGTGCTCGGTCATCTCCGTCTCGTAGACGGTGCCGGTGTAGTAGTCCAGGCCCCGGGCGATGGTCAGGTCGATGGCGAAATTGCTCTCCGGCACGCCGAAGTCCGCCAGATACCGGGTGACGGTTTTCAGCTCGTCCAGGCCCTGGTCGAAGGTCTCGTCCATACCCCGGAACCGCTCCAGCGCGGCGATGACCTCCTCATTGCTGCCCTGGATAGCCATAAAGTCCAGCACATTCTCCGCCTTGCAGGGCAGCATCTTCACCTCGTCGATGAGCAGCAGCTTCACCTTTTCGCTGCCGATCTTGTCCAGCTTGTCCACGGTGCGCATGATCTCGCCGGCCTTCTCGCTCATGCCGTTCATGGCATAGAAGCCGTTGAGCAGCTTGCGGTTGTTCACCTTGATCTTGAACTTGCTGATGCCCAGCTTGGTGAAGGTGTTATAGATAATGGCGGGGATCTCCGCCTCGTTGATAATGTCCAGCTTGCCGTCACCGATGATGTCGATATCCGCCTGGTAAAACTCCCGGAAGCGGCCCCGCTGGGCCCGCTCGCCCCGGTAGACCTTGCCGATCTGATAGCGGCGGAAGGGGAAGGTCAGCTCGCTGTAATGGGCGGCCACGTACTTGGCCAGAGGCACGGTCAAATCAAAGCGGAGGGCCAGGTCGCTGTCCCCCTTCTGGAAGCGGTAGATCTGCTTCTCCGTCTCGCCGCCGCCCTTGGCCAGCAGCACCTGGGCGGATTCAATCACCGGGGTGTCCAGCGGGGTGAAGCCGTAGACGCCATAGCTCTGGCGCAGGACCTCCATCATCCGTTCCATCTTCATCTGAGCGTCCGGCAGCAGCTCCATAAAGCCGGAAAGTGTACGGGGTGATACCTTTGGCATGGGTATTTTTTCCTTTCCAAATTATAAACAATCGCTAAATATCCAAATAATATAAGTATACCAGGTTTGGGGATTTGTCAATAGGCAAGCCGCTCCGCGGCAAAAAAACCGGCGCGGCCACGGCCGCGCCGAATGTGTTTTTCTGATCTCACCGCTTCTGGGGGTTGACGATGTTGCGCCAATCCAGGTCGCCCCGGCGCAGGCCCTGAACCAGAACCTCGGCGGTGGCGGCATTGGTGGCAAAGGGGATCTGATACTGGTCACAGAGCCGCTCAATCTTATTGATATCGTCAAAGCCTTTGGGGTTGGCCGGATCGCAGAAAAACAGCACCAGGTCGATCTCATTGAAGGAGATGCGGGCGCCGATCTGCTGGGCGCCGCCCTGGTCGGCATGGAGATACAGGGTGATGGGAAGGCCTGTGGCTTCCGAGACCAGTTTGCCGGTGACATGGGTCGCACAGAGGGAATGTTCGGCAAGAATGCCGCAGTAGGCGATGCAGAACTGAACCATCAGTTCTTTTTTCCTGTCGTGTGCCATCAACGCAATGTTCATGCTTTACTCCTATCCTCACATTTTATATATCCAAACAAATGTTTCGCCCCATTATAAACAAAAATTTCACGATTCGCAATAGTTTTTCCTGCCGGAACAGGGAAATTAATTGGAAAAAATTTGTAAATCCTTCTGATTTTTTCAACGCTTACTTCAGCAGGCACATCTCTTCCTCGGAGGTGTCGCTGTAGCCGCGGATGGTGATGTAGGCGTCCATAATCTGGCGGGCGATAAACTGGACGCTGGCGCCGCTGCCGCCTCGCTCCACCGCCACAAAGATGGCCACTTCCGGGTCGTCATAGGGGGCATAGCACATAAAGAGGCCGTCGTTCTGGATGTTTTCGCCCTTCTGGGCCGTACCGGTCTTGCCGGCCACCTTCAGGGCGCAGTCATACCACTGGAGCACGTTCTTCTCATTGATGTAGTCGTTCAGCACCTGCCACATACCTTCGTGGACAGCGGCCCAGTTATAGTCCGCGGTCTCCACCGTACTGAGCACCTCCGGCTCCCGTTCATAGAGCTTTTCGGTGTAATCATAATTGCGGATAGACTTGAGGATGGAGGCGGAGTAGCGGGTGCCGCCGTTGGCGATGGTGGCGCAGTACTCGGCCATCTGGAGGGGGGAGAACACGCTGTCGGCCTGACCGATGGCAGCCTGCAGCGTATCACCGATACGCCACTCGGTGCCGGTATAGTCGGAGTGGTTGGCCCGGTTGGACATGTTGCCGGTAGTCTCTACCAGCTCGATGCCGGTAGGCACGCCCAGGCCAAAGTTATGGGCAAACTCGCCCATGTCGTCAACGCCCAGGTCGTTGCCGATGGTGTAGAAGAAGTAGTTGCAGGAGTCCCGGATGGCGGTGGTGACGTTTTCCTCCGGGTGGGTATAGCCTTCGGCCCAGATCCAGCATTCAGGGGCATAGCCGTCGGCGGCGTACTTGGTAAAGACGCCTTCGCACTTGACCTTTTTCTCCGTGTTGATGATGCCCTTGGTCAAAGCGGCGATGGCGGTGCAGGGCTTGAAGGTGGAGCCGGGGGCGTAGGCGCCCATGAGGGCACGGTTGAACAGGGGCGCGTTGGGGGTTTCCAGCAGCTCGGCATAGTTTTCCACCACGGTGGACACGTCATAGGTGGGCCAGCTGGCCATGGCCAGCGGTTCCCCGGTGCGCACATCCACCACCACGGCGGCGGCGCCGGTAATCTCGTCCTTGAACTCCGGGTCATAGGGCTCACCACGGCCGGCAGCCTCGGCCCGGGCCTGGGCATAGGTCTTTTTCAGGCCCTCCACGCCGCTGGCCAGGATACGCTCGGCCTGCTCCTGCAGCACGCTGTCAATGGTGAGATAGATGTGGTTGCCGGGCACCGGCTCCGTGATGTATTCCGTGGCCAGGATGGTGCCGGCGGCGTTGCGGGTCTCCCGCACCTCGCCGTCCTTGCCGTGGAGGTAGCTTTCAAAGGCGTATTCGATGCCGTCCTTGCCCACCATGGCGTCGTTGGCGTAATCCAGCAGGGAGTAGCGTTCATACTCCTCCTGGGTCATCAGGCCCGTGTAGCCCAGGATGTGGGCGGCGTACTCGGTGGAGTATTCCCGGACATAGGCCCGGTCCACCTCAATGCCCGCCAGCTTCTGCTCCATAATGGAGGAGATCAGCTCCATGCTGGCGTCCTCCACGAAGATGTAGTCGGCGGTGTTGACGGCGTAGCGCACGTTGATGGAGTAGCGGACGCCGGCGATAATGCGCATCTCCTCGGCGGTGTAGCTGTTGTCGATGCTATAGCGGGTGCGCATATAGCTCATCAGCTCCACAGCGGTGGAGTTTTCGTCCAGCTCCTGGCGCTTGAAGTAGGCGTTGAGCATGGTGCGCTGGATGGCGGTCATGTTCTCGTCATACTCAAAGGGCGGCTCCATGCTGATGGGCAGATCGTCGGTATAGCTGTCTCCGAAGCTCTGCACCATCTTCACCAGTTCCAGAATAACAGAGTTGGGGTCCTCATTGGCGAAGAGCTTGTCCGTGTCGATCTGCAGGTTATAACACTCTTTGTTGCTGACCAGAACACGACCATAGCGGTCCAGGATATTGCCCCGGGCGGCGGTGACAGGCCGGGTGGTCTGGGTGATCTCGTTGCTGCGGTTATAGTAGGCCTCGCCCTCGATGATCTGGAGCCTGTAAAGAAAGACCAGATACACCGTCAGCAGCAGAAGAAGAATCAGGGCCATGGCTACCAGCCGGCCAGGTTTAATGAGTCTCTTGTTCATTGCTTTTCCTCTTTAGAAGCACAGGGTAACAAAACTATCTGATCCACTTGGCCGGCGGGAAATAGGCCAGCACAGCGGGGGGCATGGACCAGAGGGCCTGAATGACCATGGTGGTGATCATGGAGAAGCTGAAGCTGTCCCCGGCCATGGTGCGCAGCATCTGTACCGCGGCGGTGGCAAAGGCGGCGAAAAGGGCCATGCCCATATAGGCGAACAGCCGCCGGTTCACGAAATACTGGGCCATGAAGGCGGCGACGAAGGACAGGCTGGGCAGCACGGCGGCGAAAAGCACCGCCTGCTCCTTGAAGGCCATATCCCCGAAGATGCCCATAATGAGGCTGAAATAGGCGCCGAACACCGGCCCCTCAAACATCCCCACCGCCACCGCCACCGAGGGCAGCAGCAAGGGGCACACGCCGAACAGCCGCAGCTGGGTGAACAGGGTGTTCTGGGTGATCAGGGTCAGGAGCATGAACAGCAGATATTTCAGCAGTTTTTTCAGGTTGATCTTTTCAAAAAAGTTCAGCAAAGCTTATTCCACCACTTCAAAATCCTTGATGATAAACACCTGCACCAGGGAGTCCAGGTCGCACTGGGGCTCCACGATGCCATACTCGATCTGGCCGCCGGCCTCGGTCTGCACGGCCACCAGCTTGCCAATCACCAGGCCTGCCGGGAAGGCCCCGCCGGAGCCGGAGGTCAGCACGTCGTCGCCCACAAAGATCTGGGCGCCGTCGGCAAGAAAGGTCAGCTTGGCCTGGTTCTTGCGCATCAGGCCGAATTCGCCCACCACCATGCCGGAGTTGCCCGCGGCGCCCACGAAAGCGCCCACGCTCATATCCACGTCGATCAGGGTGGAGACGGTGGCCCAGTTCTCCCCCAGCTCGGTGACCTGGCCCACCACCGCGCCATACTCGGTGATGACCGGGGCGCCCAGCTCAATGCCGCTGCTGGCGCCTTTGCTGATGGTAAAGGCGGAGGACCAGTTGGAGGAGGACCAGAGCACCACCTTGCTGCTCTCCAGCACATAGTCGGTGTGCTGCTCCCGCAGCTCCAGCAGCTTGCGCAGCCGGGTGTTCTCCTCCGAAGCCGCCATGCCGTCACGGGCAGACTCCTGGGCCTCGGCCAGCTGGGCCCGGAGGGATTCGTTCTCGGCAATCAGTGAGTCATACTCAAAGATATAACCATAGAGGCCGTCCAGTGCGTTCACCGTGGAGCTGAGCACCCGCTTCAAAGGCGCTTCAATCATGCCGGTCACATTCTGCAGCAGGCTGATCTGCCCGCCCCGGGCAGCGGCGCCCACGCCGATCAGCAGCACCACGGCGATGACGATGATGCCCACCTTGATGCCGTTTTTTCTGAGATATTCTTTCAAAGAAGTCCAACTCCCTGCTCTTTCAGCATTTCACCAAGTCTGCACAGGGGCAGACCCATCACGTTAAAAAAGTCCCCTTCGATGCCCCGGACGAAAAGGGCGGCCTTGCCCTGGGCGCCGTAGGCCCCGGCCTTGTCCATGGGCTCGCCGGTATCCACATAGCGCTGAATTTCCTCCTCACTGAGGGGGCGGAAGCTGACCCGGCTCATCTCATATTCCAGCAGCTCCCGGCCCGCATGGATCACCGACACCCCGGTGTAGACCTGATGGGTCCTGCCGGAGAGGCTGCGGAGCATCTCCACCGCCTGCTGCCGGGAATGGGGCTTGCCATAGACCCTTCCCTCGTGCCAGACGATGGTGTCCGCCGCGATGATCACATCTTCCGGTCCGCAGAGGGCGGCCACTTCCCTGCCCTTGGCGGAGGCAAGGCACTTCACCAGTTCCCCCGGTTCCAGCCCCTCCGGGGCTTTTTCCTCCCCTTTGGCAGGGATAATCTTCATATTATTGACTCCAAGCATCTCCAAAAGTTCCCTGCGGCGGGGAGAGCCGGAGGCCAAGACCATATTCATTGCGCTTTTCCTCGTTGTTCTCTTGCTTATTTTCAGTCCACACCCCGGTAATAGAGGCCCCGGGTCAGCACATTGGGCTTGTAATCGCTGAGACCCATGTGGCCCCGCACCACCTCCACGCACTCCCGGGCGCTCTCGGTGGTGAACACCATTCGCAGTCCCCACAGACCGGCGGAGAACAGGTTCTCCTTCTTATCGGCCAGGTAGAGCTTGTGGGCGTTGTACACCACATTGCGGCAGCCGAATTCCTTCACCACCGGGAACACGGAGCCCATCCGGTCGGACATCTGGGCGGGGGTCTGGCAGTTGCAGCGGCCGGCACTGTGGCGGATGATGCACTGGTCGGAGACCATCAGCGGCAGGCGGCCGTAGATAATCATCTCCGTGTCCAGGGGCTTGGCCAGGTCCTTGATCTGGGCCAGCCGCAGCTCAAAGGAGGCGGTGGCGGAGAGAAAGCCCGCCTGGCTCAAAGTCTCCAGGGTGAGGGAGTTGAAGCAGTTCAGGCCAAAATCGCCCCGCAGCTTCATCCCCGCCTGGCGGGCCAACATGGCGTGGCCCAGGTTGCCCACCAACGCCTCATTGACCCCCAGGTCAAAGACCTTTGTCAGGGCGTTATAGACGGCCTTGACCTCGTTATCGGTGATAATCCGGGGCAGCACCGCCACCGGCACGGCGCCATTCTCGATGAAGGGGGTCAGCTTATCAAAATGGTCCGCCATCACCATCAGGGGAACATAGATATATTTGGGCTTCAGCGCCGCCAGCTCCGGGCTCAGCTGATCCTCCGTCAGCACCTGGAAGATCATGGCCGGATCGGTGACCACGGCCTTGTTCTGGGGCTTTGGGGGCATGGCCAGCTCCCGCCGCTTGGGCGGCACGGCCCGCTTCTCACTGAGGGCGGACACCAGCTTGCGCCGCAGCTCATTGATTTCGGCGGCAGGGAGGTACAGCCCCGGCTGGGCCTTGGCCTTGTTCTCCACCACGTTGTAGGGGGTGCCGCCGGTTTTGAACATCTGCTCCGTCAGGTAGGCGTCGGTGAGGCCCTGGCCCTTGGCCCGCTCCGGCACCGCGCCATAGGCCACGGCCTTGTTGCCGTCGTCGTCAAAGGCGATGCCGCTGATGGGCTGGCCCTTCTCGGCCACGGTGTAAAAATGCACGGGAACCCGGCGCAGCTCCCCCTCGGCGTAGGCCCGGCGGGCCAGGGTGAACATCTTCTCCGAATCCCTGTCCTGCTCCTGGCGGGTGCCGAACATATCCTGCTTGTCCCCGGTGTAATAGCCCTGGGTGAAGCCCTGGCGGGAGAAGGCCTTTTCCAGGGAAATCATCTCCTCCTGGGTGGGCTGGCGCTGCTCCTTGATGGCCTTGGAATAGATTTTGGTAACGATGGCGGTATACTCCGGCCGCTTCATGCGCCCCTCGATCTTCACGCAGGCCACCCCCGCCTCCTCCAGCTCCTGCAGCCGGTCCACCAGGCAGTTGTCCTTCAGGGACATAGGATAGTCGTCCATCCGGCCGCCCAGGCTGTACTGCATCCGGCAGGGCTGGGCGCACATGCCCCGGTTGCCGCTGCGGCGGCCGATGAGGCTGGACATATAGCATTGCCCGGAATGGCAGAAGCAGAGGGCGCCGTGGACAAAGACCTCCGTCTCGATGGAGGCGTGCTGGGTGATGAACTTGATCTGCTCAAAGCTCAGCTCCCGGGCCAGTACCGCCCGGGTCAGGCCCATTTCGGCGGCGGCCTCCACCCCGGCCAGATTATGTATGCTCATCTGGGTGCTGGCATGGATGGGCAGATCCGGCAGCGCCTGCCGGATGGCCCGCACCAGGCCCAGGTCCTGCACGATGACCCCGTCCGCTCCGCGGCGGGAGGCCAGCCGGGCAGCGGCCACGGCGGATTCCATCTCCCGGTCTGCCACCAGGGTGTTCAGCGTCACATAAACCTTGCAGCCCCGGATGCGGCAATAGCCCATGGCCTTTTCAAAATCTTCCTCACTGAAATTCTTGGCGCCCCGGCGGGCGTTGAAGTCCCCCAGGCCCATATATACGGCGTCCGCCCCGTTCTGCACGGCGGCAATCACTGCCTCCGGCGAACCGGCGGGAGAAAGCAGTTCCAGCATTGTTTGATCTCTCCTAAGCCGAGAGGAACCGGCCCTCCGCCGCCTCTCAGCCATTTTTCGCTTATTCTCGCTATGATACTAGCATAGTATAGCACACATAAGCCTATTGCGACAAGCGGAAATTGATGTTATAATGTCTCTGTTTCAATAATTTATAGTATATTCACTATTGATAATCGGTTCGTTTTACCGAAGAGGTGCCAGGATGCAGTGCTGCCCCATGGACAATTTCACAGCGGACAAGCTCATCGCCGCCCATGATGGGGACGTGGCCCTGCTCTATATCTACCTGCTGCGCACCGGCAGCGGAGAGCTGGAGAGCGCGGCCCGGGACCTTTGCCGCACCTTGGGGGAGGTCTCCGCCGCCTATGAGAAGCTGCAGCGGATGGGTCTGCTCTCCGGCGGCAGCGGCGCCCCGGCGGCGGAAAAAGAGCCGCCCCGCCACCCGGAACCGGCGGAGGAGCTGCCGGAATACGAGACGGCGGACCTGGTGCGCCGCTCCAGGGAGGACGCCGGCTTTGCCGCCGTGGTGCAGGAGGCCCAGAAGGTGCTGGGCCATGTGCTCAGCAGCAGCGATTTGAAGCGGCTTTTCGGCATCTATGACTATCTGGCCCTGCCGCCGGAGGTGATCCTCATGCTGCTGAACCACTGCGTCAGCACCTCCAAAAGCCGGCGCCCCTCCATGCGCTATATTGAGAAGCAGGCCTATGTCTGGGCCAACCGGGAGATTCTGAGTCTGGAGCAGGCGGAGGAATACATCCGCCAGAGCCGGGAGCGGCAGGAGGACATGGGCCGTGCCAAGGCGGCGCTGAATATTCAGGGCCGGGAGCTGACAGCCACGGAGGGGAAATACCTTGCCTCCTGGCTGGACATGGGCTTCGGGGAGGATTGCCTCGCCATCGCCTATGACCGGACGGTAACCAACACCGGCGCGCTGAAATGGAGCTACATGAACAAAATTCTCCTGAGCTGGCACGAGAAGGGCATCCATACTGCCGCGGAGGTTCAGGAAAAGGATGGCCGCCGCAAGAGCACCCCGCCGCCGGCCAGGGCCGGGGACAAGGCCATCGATATGGATAAGCTGAAATCCATCATGAATAATATGTAAGGGGTGGCGGCAATGGCATACGACGGGAAGCTGCTGGCCAAGGCCAGAAACCAATTGGATAACATTCGCGCCGCCAACCAGGCGGAGCAGCAGCGCCGCAAGGGCCTGGTCTACGCCCGGCTGCCGGAAGTGGAGCGGATTGACAACACCCTGCGCAGCCAGATGACGGAGCTGGTGCGCCTGACCATCAGCCGCCGGCATGACCTGGCGGAGCGGATCGGGGAGCTGAAGGAGCGGAACCTGGACCTGCAGATGCGCCGGGCGGAGCTGCTGACGGAGGCCGGCTTCGGCGCGGATTATCTGGACGACATCCATTCCTGCCCCCAGTGTAAGGACACCGGGCTGTATGAGGGCGGGGTCTGCCGCTGCCTGGACCGGCTGTACAATCAGGAGCTGACCAAAGAGCTGGGCACCCTGATGCGCCGTGGGGATGAAAGCTTTGAGAAGTTTGACCTGAGCCTGTACCCGGCGGAGCTGGACCCGGTGAAGCACGTGGTGCCCCGGGAGACCATGGAGTTGGTTTACACCGCCTGCAAGCGCTTTGCGGAGAACTTCTCCCCCGCCTCCCCCAACCTGCTGCTGCAGGGGGGCACCGGCCTGGGCAAGACCTATCTGTCCGCCTGCATCGCCCGGGTTGTGGCGGATAAGGGCCGCTCCGTCTGTTATGAGTCCGCTTCCGCCGCGCTGGACTGCTTTGAGCGGGCCAAGTTCTCCCGGGATACGGAGGAGGGCGAGGCCGCGGCGCTGCGCACCAAACGGATGCAGGAATGCGACCTGATGATTCTGGACGATCTGGGCACCGAGATGAGCACCCCCATGGCCCAGAGCGCCCTTTATACCCTGATCAACACCCGCCTTGTAAACGGCAAAAAGACCATCATCAGCACCAACCTGAATGACGAGGAATTGCAGCGGCGGTACACGGCCCAGATCTATTCCCGCATCGCCGGGGAGTTCACGGCCCTGCCCTTTGTGGGGAAAGACATCCGCCGCATGCGGAAAGGAGTCTGAACCATGCAGCATGAAATCACCAGTGCCATCCCCCTGCTGGACAGTCAGGGGAACCTGACGGAGCCGGGCTTCGCCAGAAAGCTGCTTCCCCAGTACCGCCGGGCGGACATCAAGGCCTCCAGACTGCGCATCAAGGAATGGGACTATTACCTGATCAACAACGGCCGCTTCGCCCTGGCCCTGACCGTGGACGACAACGGCTATATGGGCCTGGATTCCATCTCCCTGCTGAACTTTGAGGAGGGCTGGGAGCATACCAACAGCCCCATGAGCTTCATGCCCCTGGGCAAGCTGCATATGCCGGAGACCTCCGTAGTGGGGGATGTGTTCCACGCCGGGAAAAACCACTCCATCCGCTACCTCAACCAGGGCGACGGCAAGCGGATTCTCATCGCCCAGATGAAGAACTTCGGCCCCGGCGGCGCCCTCTCTGCCAGGGTGGAGCTGTTTGACGAGCCGGAGGACAGTATGGTGATCTGCACCCCCTTTGACAAGCCGGGGCACTTCTACTATAACCAGAAAATCAACTGTATGCGGGCCAAAGGCCAGGTGACCTACGACGGACGGGACTATGTCTTTGACCCGGCGGAAAGCTTCGCCGTGCTGGACTGGGGCCGTGGTGTCTGGACCTATCACAACACCTGGTACTGGGGCAGCGCCTCCTACCATGTGGACGGGGTCCCCTTCGGCTGGAACATTGGCTACGGCTTTGGCAACACGGAGGCCGCCAGCGAGAATATGCTGTTCTATAACGGCAAGGCCCACAAGCTGAGCCAGGTGCGCTTCCACATCCCCGGCGGTGAGAAGGACTTCCTGTCCCCCTGGACCTTCAGCTCTGATGACGGCCGCTTCGAGATGGACTTCGTCCCGGTGCTGGACCGGGCGGCCTGCACCGATGTGAAGCTCATTAAGTCCGACCAGCATCAGGTTTTCGGCCTCTTCACCGGCAAGGCCGTGCTGGACGACGGGAAGGTCATTGAAGTGAAGGACTTCCCCGGCTTCGCGGAAAAAGTAGAGAATAAGTGGTAACAAAAGAGGGAGGCACATTGCGCCTCCCTCTTTTTGGGTTGTCTAAAAACGATGACGTAAGGAAAAAGAACGCCATCTCAAGCCTTCCCCTTTGAGGGGAAGGTGCCCAGTGCGCACACTGGGCGGATGAGGTGGAAAGCTTGCGCTCTTGCCGGTAGTCCCTGTTTCTTTCCTGCATATGCCGTCCACCTCATCAGTCAACCTGCGGTTGACAGCTTCCCCTCAAGGGGAAGCCTTTGGAGTGTCACTTCACGCTGGTGCAGCACTTAAAACGAACTATTCGGCAAGCTGAAAGGGAGGCACACTGTGCCTCCCTCTTTTTGTTTTAATGGCAGTTGAAGTACATCACCGCGGTGCTGTCAGTGAGCACCACATCGCACTTGCCGGCGTAGAGATACTCAAAGCACTGGGTGGTGCCGCCGGCCAGGCGGGTAATCTGCCCCAGGCGCTTGGAGAGCCGCTCGTCGGTATTCAGGGCCTCCATGGATTCCGGGGTGGAGCTCATGACCATCTTCCGGCCATTGAGCCGCAGCTTGTTCCACACGGCGGAGCCGTTGCGGGTGGCAATGACGATGTCATTGTGGATATAGGGGCCGTACTGGGTATACTTCCCCGCCTCCACCTCCGCTGGCTCCAGGGCAACCCCGCCCCAGGCGCAGTCGATATTGCCGGAGGACAGCTCAATATACACGTTCTCCTTCTCGATCTCCTGGAACTTCAGCTCCCAGCCCAGCAGGGCGGCCACAGCCCGGGCCAGCTCCGCGTCCAGGCCCCAGAACTCACCGTTGGAGATGTAGGCCAGGGGGAAGGAGTTGATGTCCATACCCACGGTAAACACCCGCTTCTCCACCGGGGGCAGGGCGTCCAGGGCGTCGGCCTGTTTGGCAAACTTGATGGCGTCGGCGCTGCCCAGCCATTTCAGGCTCAGTTCATCCACCTTGCCCTGGGCAGCCAGAACACCGATGGCGGCGGTCACATAAAGGTAGACCGGGTCGTTGTTGCGGAAGGCCAGGGAGTAGTCCTGCTCCATCAGCACCTGGACTTCCTTGACGCCGTATTTGAATCCGCCGCAGGCGCTGAGTCCCAGAATCATGCACAGCACCAGCAGCACACACAGAAATCTCTTCATGCTTACCTCTTCGCTTCAGTGTTTGGGTGTATAGCCCCCGCTGCGGCCGCGGCGGCCGGACTGCCCGCCCCGGCGTTCAGGGGCGCGCTGGGTGCGGCGCGCCGGCGCCTCGTAGGTCTCCTCATAGCGGTCATAATCCGTCGCTTCATTGGCCTCCTCATACCGGTCGTAGGCCGGCGCGGCGGGCTTCGGAGCGGTATCCTCCGGCTCCTCATAGCGGGGGACCCGTCGGACCGGGGGCCGTTCCTCATAGGCCTCCCCGTAAGGCTCGTCGTAGGCTGCATCGTCGTAGCCCCCGGATTCATAGCGGCGGCGCTGGGCCTGATACCGGCGCTCTTCCTCCCGCTGGGCCCGGAGACGCCGCAGCTGGAACCGCAGCAAAAGCGCCATCACCGCCAGCACCACCAGGGCCGCGGCGATCTTCACGGCGTAGCTCATGATCTCTTTCCGTTTCTGGGCGGCAGCATCCTTCTTCGCCTGCTCCTGGCGCTGGGCCTCCGCTTCCTGAGCCTGGCGCTGCTGCTCCTCCTGCCGGCGCAGGGCTTCGGCTTCTTCCTCCTGCCGGCGCTGCTCTTCCTCCAGGGCCGCCTGCTCCAGGGCCTGCTTGTGGTCATCCACCTGGGGGTCCAGCTGGAGGGCGTAGTCTGCCAGAATCTTACCGATCTGGGCAATAACCGCCTCATACCGGGTCACATTGCTGGTCATCACCGTGACCACAATGGGGTTGGGAGTGTAGATAATGGCGGCGCAGTGGTTGAACTTCACGCCCCGGCTGTCCTCAAAACTGCCGTATTTCTGGGCGATCTCATACTGCTCCCCCAGGGTCTGCCGGTAATAGCCCTCCGGCTGGGCATTCAGCAGGCACTCCACCACGTTGGGGAAGCGCTCTCTCTGGGTGTAGAGGGTGGTCATGACCTGGGTCATGTAGCGGTTGCTGAAATAGCAATAGTCCAGATAGTCCGGGTCGTAATCTTCTTCCTTCAGCTGGGCATATTTTTTGGCGTCCTCCCGCCATTTGGCGTCGCCGCCCAGATACTTGCGGATGGCATGGGCCCAGTCGTTGTTGGAATAGGTGAGGATGTGCTCCTCAATGTCGGCCACGACGCCGTCATAGACCTGGCTGTCCTGGCTCAGCTCCCCATTGTATACCTTCTCCGCCAGCAGCATCACCAGGGGCACCTTATACATACTGGCAGGATAGAACCATTTATCGCCGTTAAAATACCAGCTGTCCCCGGTGGCGGAGTAGTAATAGCCCACGCTGATCTGCTTGGGGTCAATGCTCTGTTCATCCAGGACCTTCTGGATTTTGGAGGTGAGGACGGTGCCGTCAAGGATGCTGTTGGGGTCTGTGGGGCTGGCCAGGGATGTTCCCGCGTCGCTGCCGGGATCGGTACTGTCCCCGGTGGCCCAGGCCAGACTGCCGGGCAGCAGCGAAGCGCACAGCAGCAGGCACGCCAGGAGCCGATAGGTTTTGCGCATATCGCACCATCCTTTTCCTTTCATTTTCTTATCGGAGCGTTTTATAGTGGGGGATAATATCCTGATAGCTTCCGTCCTTCATGAGAAAGCCGCCGGGAATGGTACCCAACTGGGTGAAGCCCAGCTTGCGGTACAGGTTCAGGGCCGGTATGTTGCTGCTGACCACGGCGTTAAACTGCAAAATGCCGAAGCCCAGCTCCCTGGCCTTGTCCAGGCAGTGGCGCACCAGGGCCTCTCCCAGGCCCCGCCCCTTTGCCCGGGAGGCAACGGCGTAGCTGGCGTTGCAGATATGGCCGCAGCGGCCCACGTTGTTGGGGTGCAGGATGTAAAGGCCCAGGATCTCCCCGTCCTCTTCGCAGACGCCGGTAAAGCTCTGGGACTGGAAAAAGGCCAGGCCGCTCTCCCGGTCCAGCTTCTCCAGCTGGGGGAAAGCCACACCGGCTTCCACCACTTCATTCCATACCTGGTTGGCGGCGTCGATATCCGCCGGTGCAAAAGCTCTGATGTTCACTGTCGTTCTCCGTTTATACTCTCTGCCGGGCCGCTCCGTACAGAGCAGCCCGGATTTTTGTTACTCGCCGTATTCGCACACGAAGCCCACCGTGCCGGAGTACCACTGGGGGTAGTCGGCAATGGGGTCGTTGCGGTTGTCGTTATAGCCCCAGCCATTGTTGTCCCACAGCATGACGTAGTCCTCGGCCACCTGGTCGTTGATATCCACATAAGTGGGCTCACCCTTGGCCCAGCGCTCGTAGCCGATGCTGCCGTCTTCCCACACCAGCTGACCGTTCACCCGGTGGCAGCCAATCCAGAGCCGGGGAACCCCCTGCTCCTCCGCCAGGGCGATAATGGTGTTGAACTCTTCCTCGTCGTTGATGGTGACCAGCCGGCCGCCCATCTCCTGGCAGCGCTGGGCCGCCTCGGTCCAGCTCACATCCGCCACCACCAGCTCATAGCCGTGCTCCCGGGGTGCGGGGCTCTCCTCCGGAGCAGCGGAGGCCTCCGGCTTGTCCGGCTTCTCGATGAAGAGGCCGTAGGGGTCGTTGGGATCGGTGGTGGGCTCCGGGGCCATGGTGCTGAGATAGATATCCGTCGGCGCCGGAGTCGGGGTAGCCTTGCCCCGGATCTGCTGGATGTCCTTCAGCATGGCGTTAAAGACGATGGCCACCACGATCAGCAGCGCGCACAGCACCAAAATCACCGCCAAAGGACGCCGGCGGCGCTTTTTCACATCTTCGGCAATTTTCTTTTCCCGCTCCACATTCCTGGTATACTGCACCGGCGGGGCCTTGATCTCATGGCGCAGAGGGCTGATGGGCGCCAGCTCCGGGTTCTTCTCCTCCCGCAGCTTGGGCACGGCAGGGCTGCCCTGCTCCTTCAGCTTCCGGGCAATGATCTGGGCCGGGTCCTGGGCCGGGTCCTGGGCCTGAGCCCGGGCGGCGGCCTTGGCGTCGGCAATGGGGGTGGAAGGGGCATAGACCTTCACGTCCTCGCCGTTGTTGTCACTTTCCTCCGGGGCCACGTCCCCCTTTTCGATGATGCCCACCATCATCCGCTCAATCTCGCTGAGATCGTCGTCATTTTTCTTGAAGATGGCCTCGGCAGAGGGTTCCCCGTTGAGGTAGAGATTTTTGATGCAGCTGTCCAAAGCGGCCTGCATCTCTCCCAGACTCTGGAAGCGCTGGGCGCTCTGGAAGCGGAGGGCCTTTTCCATGATCTCCTTCAGGCGGCGGCCGGTGCCCTTGGGGGCCGGCAGGTCCTCCCCGCCCATACGGCGCAGCTGCGGGTCTTCACACTCCCCCTCGTAAGGCAGCTTGCCGCCGGAGAGGGCATAGTACATCAGCATACCCACGGAATACACGTCCGACGCGGCGGAGGGCTGGCCCCGCCAATACAGCTCCGGCGCCAGGAAATCCAGCTCCCGCCCCTGCCAGTCGCTGGCGGCGGCAGGGCCGATGCCGATATTGCCCTCGTCATCCACACTGATATTTTCCGGGAAAATACCGCCCCGGTAGCTCTGGCTGCCCACCTGGGCCTCGATGCAGCCGCACAGCTTGGACGCAAACTCACACACGCCCTGCTGGGACATACCGACGATGCGCTTGCCAAGCACCTGGGCCGGATCAAACACGGTTTTTGCCATGGGAATGCCTCCTGTTAGCTTACAAGTTCGTGTTGTTATGGTAACACAGCTTCAAAGTTATGTCAACGAAAAACCGAGGCCATACCTCATTTTTCCATCTTATCCGACAGCCTGTCGATGTCCTTGGCAAAGCCCTCCAGCACCCGGTTGGGACGGCCTTCCATGGTCTTGCAGATATTGAGCAGCCGCTCCGCCGCGGCCAGCAGCCGTTCAAAGGCTTTGCTGACGGTACGGGCCTTGGGTCCGGCCTTTTTGATGGGTTTCGGCTCAGCGATCCGCTCCCACTGGCCGGCGAGCAAATCAAAGCGGGAGCCGCTGTAGGGGGCGGCGGCCCGGTAGCCCAGCTGGTCATTGAGGCAGGCGGCGAAAGCGTCGGCCGCCTCCGGGTCGCCGTGGTTGACAAACACCAGCTCCGGCTTTTTCTCGAAAGCCTGGAGCCAGGCAATCAGCCCGTCCTTATCCGCGTGGCCGCTGACGCCGGGCAGCACGTCGATGGTGGCGTTGACCTGAATCTCCTCGTTAAACAGCTTCACCTTTTTCGCCCCATCCACCAGGCTGCGGCCCAGGGTACCCTCGGACTGGTAGCCCACAAACAGAATGCAGCACTCGCTGCGCCACAGGTTGTGCTTCAGGTGGTGGCGGATACGGCCGGCGTCACACATGCCGCTGGCGGAGAGAATGACCTTGGGGGTCTTATCCTCGTTGATGGCCTTGGACTCCTCCTGGCTGACAGACACCTCCAGCCCGGGGAACACGATGGGGTTGATGCCGGAGCGGATCAGCTTCTGCATATTCTCATCCACAAACTGGGTGTCGCACTGGAGGAACACGGTGGTGGCCTCAACAGCCAGGGGGCTGTCCACATAGACCGGGAAATCCCCGTGGCCGGTGACCAGACCCCGCTCCTTGATCTCCCGGATGAAGTACAGCATTTCCTGGGTGCGGCCCACGGCGAAGGAGGGGATCACCAGGTTGCCGCCCTTGTCCAGGGTGGCCTGGATGCGGCTGGCCAGGGCAGAGACATAGTCCACCCGCTCTGTGCTGTGGTTCCGGTCGCCATAGGTGGATTCGATCACCAGATACTGGGCGTCCTTTACCGGCTGGGGGTCACGGAGGATGGGCTGGTTCAGGTTGCCCACATCGCCGCTGAAGCAGAGCTTACGGGTCTGGCCGTTCTCCGTCAGCCAGACCTCGATGGCGGCGGAGCCCAGCAGGTGGCCCACATCGGTAAAGCGGACGGTGACGCAGTCGTTCACCTGGACCACCTTGCCGTAGGGGCAGGGGATCATATGGCTCATCAGCCCGGCCACGTCCTCCAGGTCATACAGGGGCTCCACTTCCGGCCCGCCGTTTCGCAGGGACTTGCGGCTTTTCCACTCCGCCTCGGACATCTGGATGTTGGCGCTGTCACGCAGCATGATGTCGCACAGGGAGCAGGTGGCGGCGGTGGCGTAGACCGAGCCCCGGAAGCCCTGCTTATACAGCAGGGGCAGATGGCCGGAATGGTCGATATGGGCGTGGGTCAGCAGGGCAAAATCCAGCTCCCCGGCAGGGACGGGCAGGGGCTCGTTTTCAAACAGGTCCCTCCCCTGCTCCATACCGCAGTCCACAATGCCCTTTTTGTCCCCCACCTGGATATAGGTGCAGCTGCCGGTGACCTCATGGGCGGCGCCCAGAAATGTGATCTTCATATAAAACGCTCCTTCTGTTTGATGTTCAGGTTTTTGATGTATCTATATTACACCAGCCGTTCCCCCGCCGCAATAAGCGTCACAAAACTTTCACAAACAAAAAACAGCCCCCGCTCCGCCGGCTTGGCGGAAGGGAGGCTGTGAGACGGTCAAAAAACACACCACTAGGAAGGAGAACGCTATCGCAAGCCTTCCCCTGGAGGGGAAGGTGCCCAGTGCGCACACTGGGCGGATGAGGTGGAAATCCTGTTTTTTTGATGGAAGTTTCTGCTTTTTCCCTGTTTTTACTTGCCACCTCATCAGTCGGCTGCGCCGCCAGCTTTCCCTCAAGGGGAAGCCTTTGACCAACTGTTACATCTCGAAAAAGCTGAGCTGGCTGGTCTCGGGCATATCGCCCAGAGCGCCCAGGGCTTTCAGCTGCTCCAGATGGCTCTGGCTCACCTTGGGGCAGGCCCGGCCCAGCTCCTGGATGGAGATGAAGCGCTTGCCCCCCTCGGTGCAGCGGGCCAGGTCCCAGGCGGCCGTCTCGCCCAGGCCGGAGATGGACACGAAGGGCGGGCGCAGCCGTCCGTCCTCGGTGACCTTGAACTTGATGGCGTCAGACTGGTACAGGTCGATGGGGGCAAACTCGAAGCCCCGCATGTTGAACTCGTACACCGCCTCCAGGGTCACCAGCAGGTCCTCCTCGTTGTTGGTGAGACTGCGGCCCCGCATTTCCCGGATCTTCCGGCGCACGCCGTCGGTGCCCACGGTCATCATGGCCGCGTCAAAGCCGCCCTTCTGACTGCGGCGATAGAAGTAGGCGCTGTAGAAGGCCAGGGGCTCATGCACCTTGAACCAGGCGATGCGGAAGGCCATCATCACGTAGGCCACCGCGTGGGCCTTGGGGAACAGATAGGCAATCTTGCGGCAGGACTCGATATACCAGTCCGGCACGCCCAGGTCCCGCATCTGCTGCTCCGCGTCCCCGGGGAATTGGCCGCTCTTTTTCACCTTGCCCTTGCGGACGGCCTCCATGGTCTTAAAGGCCAGGGAAGGCTCCATGCCCTTGGCGATCAGGTACAGCATGATGTCGTCCCGGCAGCCCACCGTCTCGTTAACGGTGGCGATGCCGTTGACAATCAGGTCATGGATGTTGCCGGCCCATACGTCGGTACCGTGGCTGAAGCCGGACAGGCGCACCAGGGTGTCAAACTGCCTGGGCTGGGTGTCCACCAGCATCTGCCGGGTAAAGTTGGTGCCGAACTCCGGCACGCCGATGGTGCCGGTCTTGCCGATGATGGGGTCGTCATCCGGCAGCCCCAGGGCGGCGGGGCTGGTGAAGATGGACATGGTCTCCGGGTCGGACAGGGAGATTTTCTGGGCGTCCACCCCGGTGAGGTCCTCCATCATGCGGATCATGGTGGGGTCATCGTGGCCCAGCTCGTCCAGCTTCAGCAGATTTGCCTCCATGCAGTGGTATTCAAAATGGGTGGTGATGATGTCGCTGTTGGGGTCGTCCGCCGGGTGCTGCACCGGGCAGAAATCGGTGACGTCCATATCCTGGGGAATGACCACCAGGCCGCCGGGGTGCTGGCCGGTGGTGCGCTTGATGCCCACCAGGCCCTGGGCCAGCCGGTTCTCCTCCGCCTTGGTGGCGGTGATGCCCCGCTCCTCCAGATATTTCTTCACATAGCCGTAGGCGGTCTTTTCCGCCAGGGTGCCGATGGTGCCGGCCCGGAACACATGGTCAGAGCCGAAGAGGGTCTCGGTGTATTTATGGGCCTTGGCCTGGTACTCGCCGGAGAAATTCAGGTCAATATCTGGGGTCTTTTCGTTGCCGGGGAAGCCCAGGAAGGTCTCAAAGGGGATGTCAAAGCCCTCCCGGTTCATGGGCGTGCCGCATTCGGGACAGTTTTTCTCCGGCATGTCCGCGCCGCAGCCGTAGCTGCCGTCCAGCACGAACTCGCTGTGGCAGCACTGGGGGCAGACATAGTGGGGCGGCAGGGAGTTGACCTCGGTGATGCCGGACATGTAGGCCACCAGCGAGGAGCCCACGCTGCCCCGGCTGCCCACCAGATAGCCGTTCTCCAGGGAGTTTTGCACCAGCTTCTGGGCGCTCATGTAGATCACGTCGTAGTTGTGGTCCAGGATGGTGTTCAGCTCCACATCCACCCGGTCCTGCACGATCTTGGGCGGGTTCTCGCCGTAGATGCGGTGCATCTTGCCGTAGACCAGATTCTTCAAATCCTCGGCGGAGTGCTCGATCTTGGGCGGGAACAGGTCCTTGGGCAGCAGCTCGATCTCCTCCACCTGGTCGGCAATGGCCCGGGTGTTGGTGATGACCACCTCCTCGGCCACCTCCTTGCCCAGGTACTCAAACTCCGCCAGCATCTCATTGGTGGTGCGGAAGAAGATGGGGCAGCCCCGGTCCGCGTCGGAGAACTTCTTGGCGGCCTGGAGGATCTTGCGGTACTGCTCGTCCTCCGGGTCCAGAAAATGCACGTCGGAGGCGGCGATCACCGGCTTGTCCAGCTCCCGCCCGATGCGCAGAATGGTGCGATTGTAGTCCTGCAAAACGGACACATCCTTCACCACGCCGTTATCCACCAGAAAGCCGTTGTTGCAAATGGGCTGAATCTCCAGATAGTCGTAGAACTTGGCGATTTTTTTCAGCTCCCGGTCACTGGCGCCCTTCATCACCGCGCCGTACAGCTCCCCCATGCCGCAGGAGGAACCCACCAGAATCCCCTCCCGGTGCTGGATCAGCAGGCTCTTGGGGATGGTGGGGCTGCGGTGGAAATACTTGAGGTAGGACTGGGAGATCATTTCATACAGGTTTTTCAGACCCGTCCGGTTTTTCACCAGCAGGATCATGTGATAGCTCTTGGCAACGTCGGTGCGGCGCAGAGAGTGGTACACCGTCTCGATGTCGTCCACGGTGCGGGCCCCCTGCTGGGCCAGCATGGGCAAAAACTTCTCCATCATCCGGGCCACCACCATGGCGTCGTCAGAGGCCCGGTGATGGTTAAATTGGGGCAGACCCAGGTGGTTGGAAACGATGTCCAGCTTGAAGCGCTTCAGCTCCGGCAGCAAAGCCTGGGACAGAGCCAGGGTGTCCAGAAACACCGGGGAGAATTTCAGGCCCTGGCGCCTGGACGCCGCGCTCATGAAGCCCACGTCAAAGTGGGCATTGTGGGCGATGATGGGCCGGTCCCCGATGAAGGCCATGAACATCTCCATGGCTTCCTTCTCCTTGGGCGCCCCGGCCACATCGCTGTCCCGGATACCGGTGAGCTGGGTGATATCCGGCGGGATATGCCGCTCCGGGTCCACAAAGGTGTTGAACACCTCTTTGATCTCCCCGCCGGAGAAGATCACCGCGCCGATCTCGGTCATGCGGTCGGTCTGGGCGTTAAGGCCGGTGGTCTCAATGTCGAAGGCCACAAACTCCGTGTCCAGGGGCAGCTTGCTCTTGCCCATGACGGCGCTGTTGCCGTCCATGTCGTTCACATAGTAACCCTCCAGGCCGTAAATGATCTTGACGCCGTGCTTTTTCCCCGCCTTCCACATGTCCGGGAAGGCCTGGGCCACGCCGTGGTCGGTGACGGCGATGGCGGGCATCCCCCAGTAGGCCGCCCGCTTGACGATGGCGGCCGGGTCGGTCAGGGCGTCCAAGGCAGAAAAACGGGTGTGCATATGCAGCTCCACCCGCTTCACCGGGGCCTCGTCGGGCCGGATATAGCGTTTGCCCTTCATGATGTTCCGGGGGTCCAGCACCATGTCGTCGTCATACTTGGAGTAGATGATCTCCCCCTGCACGATCAGATGGTCGCCCACGTTGACGCTGTCAATGATGCTCTGGTCCTCCTCCGAGCGGAGGAAGCGGGAGATGCGCACGGAGTTGGTGCGGTCGGTAATGTCAAAGCACAGTACCGCGCTGCCCCGCTTTTGCAGGCGGCGGCTGGTGACCGCCACCACGTCCCCCTCCACCGTCACCTTGCCGGATTCCAGGGTGAGGGTATTCATGGGCACCGGGCGCTGCTTGATGGCCCTGCCCATCAGCACGTCCCCCTTGGGGGCGCCGCCGGGCTTGAAGCCGGTGTCCGCCGCCGCGGTGGAGGCCATTTTGGGCCGGGGGTATTCGGGGATCAGCCCCACCCCGCTGAGACCGTAATCATTCTTCAGCCGGTCGCAGATCGTGGCAATGTCCACCGGGGAGGGCATGGAAGCGAACCAGGCGCAGACGGTCATCATCCCCTCCGCCTGGTCGATCTGCACATCGGTGACGTAGCTTTTGTCCAGCCCCCCGGCGCAGCCGCTGATGGCCTGACAGCCTGGGAAGATGGTGAGAAAGGGAGTGTGTTCGCTCATGCCTGCTCTCCGTCGCGCTCGATCAGCTCCACCAGCCGGTCGCAAAGCTCGGCATAGGGATATGTACCCAGTACCTGGCCCTTCTTGAACAGCAGGCCCTTGCCCTTGCCGCCGGCGATGCCGTAATCGGCCTCCCGGGCTTCACCGGGGCCGTTGACCACGCAGCCCATCACCGCCACGGTGATGTCCCGGGGAATGTCCCGCACCCGCTGCTCCACCTCTGTGGCAAGGCCGATCAGGTCGATCTCTGTGCGCCCGCAGGTGGGGCAGGATACAAACTTCACCCCGCCGGGGCGCAGGCCCGCCGCCTTCACGATGGCGATGCCGGCGCTGACCTCCCGCACCGGGTCCGCCGTCAGGGAGACCCGGATGGTGTTGCCGATGCCCTCGCACAGCAGGGTGCCGATGCCCACGGCGGACTGGATGGTGCCGTTCCATTCCGTGCCCGTCTCGGTGACGCCCAGATGCAGGGGGTAGTCAAAGCGCTCCGCCGCCAGCCGGTAGGCCGCCACCGTCAGGGGCACGGAGGATGCCTTCATAGACAGGCAAATGTCGTCAAAATCAAAGCGCTGCAGCAGCTCCACATGGCCCTGGGCGCTCTCCACCATGGCCTCCGGGCAGGGGTGGCCGTATTTCTCAATGAGCCGGGGCTCCAAGCTGCCGGCGTTGACGCCGATGCGGATGGGGATGCTCCGTTTCCGGCAGGCCTCCGCCACCGCCTTCACGTTCTCCGCGCCGCCGATGTTGCCCGGGTTGATGCGGATTTTGTCGATGCCCCGCTCCGCCACCGCCAGGGCCAGCCGGTGGTCAAAATGGATGTCCGCCACCAGGGGGACGCTGACCTGCTCCTTGATGGCGGCGATGGCCTGGGCGGCGCGCATATCCGGGATGGCCAGGCGGACAATATCCGCCCCCGCCACCTGCATGGCCTTGATCTGGGCCACCGTGGCTTCCACGTCCCAGGTCTTGGTATTGCACATGGTCTGGACGGAGACCGGCGCGCCGCCGCCGATCGCCACACCGCCCACGTTTATTTTTTTCACAGTATCTCTTTTATCCATCATTTCGTCACGATCCTGAATATATCATTGAACATTACAAACGCCATCAGCGCCAGCAGCAGTATCATGCCGGCCGCGTGGATATAGCCCTCGTACTTGGGGTCCAGCTTCCTGCGGGTCACCGTCTCGATCAGCCAGGTCACCAGCAGCAAAAACACCCGGCCGCCGTCCAAAGCGGGGATGGGCAGCATATTCATCATGGCCAGGTTCACCGCGATGAAGGCCCCCAGGTAGAAGATGCTGTAGAGAGCGTCGGCGGTGGTGGCGGCGTTTTCGCCGGTCTCCGCCATCATGCCCACAATGCCCACCGGGCCTGCCATATCCTGCACGCCCACATTGCCGCTGACCAGCTCCTGCAGGCCCATCCAGACCCAGCGGCCAAACTCCATGGTGGTGTTCCAGGCATAGCGGAGCTTCACCGGGAAGGTGGCCTCCTCAATGCCCATGTAAAAGCCGTAGAGTTTCTGGCTCTCCCCCTCGTATTCCAGGGGCACAAAACGGAAGTTCTCCAGGCGGACCTTTTTGCCCTCCCGGATTACAACCAGATCATGATTGCCGTCACCCTTGCTGAGGAAGTCCCCCACGTCCTGATACTGGTAGATGCGGTGCCCGTCGATGCTGTAGAACCGGTCCCCCACCTGCAGGGCGTCCTCCCCCTGATAGGGGCAGTCCGGCCGGAAGTCGGCAATCACCGGGGCCCGGAAAGCAGTAGCCCCGGCATACAGTACCAGCACAATCACCAGCCCCAGCACGAAGTTCATGAAGGAACCGGCCACCAGGATCAGCGCCCGCTTCCAGGCCGCCTGATTGGTGAAGGCCCGGGGCTCGTCGCTGTGTTCATCCTCCCCGGCCATGGCGCAGAAGCCGCCGAAGGGCACGCAGCGCAGGGAATACATGGTCTCCCCCTTCTGCCGCTGGAAGAGGACAGGGCCCATGCCCACGGCAAATTCCTCCACCTTCACGCCGCAGAGTTTGGCCACCGTGAAATGGCCCAGCTCATGGACGATGATCAGCAGGCCGAAAAGCAGGATGGCAAGGATAACGTAAACAATGCTCATTTAGAAAAATTCTCCAAAACATAGGCTCTGGCGGCAGCGTCCGCCGCCAGGATGGTCTCCAGGTCGGGGTCTTTCACAACGCCCACCTTCTCCACCGCGGAGGCGGCGGCGTCATAAATGCGGTTGTAGCCCAGCTGATGCCGCAGGAACAGCCCCACGGCCACCTCGTTGGCGGCGCTCATGACGCAGGGGGCAGTGCCTCCTATCCGGGCGCAGTCCATGGCCAGCTTCAGGCAGGGGGTCTTTTCATAGTCCGGGGCCTCGAAGCTGAGACTCTGCAGGGTGGTAAAGTCCAGCCGTGAAAACATGGAGGGACAGCGCTGGGGATAGGTCAATGCCAGCTGAATGGGCAGCCCCATATCCGGCACGCCCAGCTGGGCAATCACCGTGCCGTCCACCAGCTCTACCATAGAGTGTATGACGCTCTGGGGATGGATTACCACCTGGATGTCGTCCGGCGTCACGCCGAACAGATGCATGGCCTCCACGAATTCCAGGCCCTTGTTCATCATGGTGGCGCTGTCCACAGAGATTTTGGCGCCCATGCTCCAGTTGGGGTGCTTCACCGCCTGCTCCGGGGTCACGTCCTCCAGTTCAGCCCGGGCCTTGCCCCGGAAGGGGCCGCCGGAGCCGGTGAGCAGGATTTTGCGCAGCTCCCCCTTCTCCCGGCCCATCAGGCACTGGAAGATGGCGGAATGCTCCGAATCCACCGGCACAATCTCCGCCCCCTTCTCCGCCGCCCGGGCCATGACGATATCGCCGGCGCAGACCAGAGTCTCCTTGTTGGCAAGGGCGATGCGCTTTCTCCCGTCGATGGCGGCCAGGGTGGGCTTCAGCCCCACCGCGCCGGATACGGCGGTGACCACGCAGTCCGTCTCCTCCATGGTGGCGGCCCGGATCAGCCCCTCCATGCCGGAGCCCACCTGAATGTCCGTGTCGGCCACGGCGATCTTGAACTGCTTGGCGGCCTCCTCATCGTATACCGCCACGAACTTGGGGTGCAGCCGCCGGGCCTGCTCCTCCAGCATATCGATCTTCCGGTTGGCGGTGAGGGCCACCACAGGCATACCGATATGCTCCGCCACGGCGATGGTCTGCCGGCCGATGGAGCCGGTACAGCCCAGAACTGAAATGGATTTTACCATATTATTTTCCTCTTTATTTATACAAATTATAGCGAAATTTTTAAGCTTTTCAGATATTCCTTCTGCTCGTCGCTGATGCGATAGCTCTCCCGGGCCTTCTGGATGGTCTTGTTGTGCACCCAGACCCCCAGCTTCCGCTGCTCCAGGTATTGCACCGCCGCCTCGTACTGTTTGGCCAGGGCAGTGGCAAAGTACCAGGCCTGCATCATGCGGATGTAGTATTCCTCCGACTGGACGGAGGCCACCAGCGCCAGATACTCCTCCCGGAAGTCCTCCTCCAGAAAATAACGCATCAGCATCCCCATGCCGAAGCGGACGGTATAGGTGTGGCTGCTTTGGAGCCAAAGCCGGACGCGTTCCAGCAGCGCCGCCTTGTCCTTGGCCAGGGCCTTGGGATTCATCATGTCACAGGTGGCCCAGTTGTCCACATAGGGCAGGAAGCGTTCCAGTTCCGCCATGCAGGCGTCAAAATCCCGGATATGGCCGAGCAGGGCGGCATGGAGATTGTTTTCCTCATAATATTTGTGGGGAAGCTGGGCCATGAACGCCGCTGCCATCTCCGTCCCCTTCAGTTCCCTGGCCAGGGCCCGCAGGGCCGGGCTGCGCACGCCGATGACCAGGGCTTTATCCACCGTAGGGATCAGGGCGGCATGAAAATCCCGGTAGCCCGCATCCTGCAGGGCGAAAAGCTGCTGCTGCATCTCCGTCATGGGTTCTTCACCCCGCCGTAGCGCCGGTCCCGGCTGTTGTAGGCTTCGATGGCCTTGTCCAGCTCTGCCGGGCTGAAATCCGGCCAGAGTACGTCCGTGAAATAAAACTCCGCATAGGCGCACTGCCACAGCAGGAAGTTGGAAATGCGGTACTCCCCGCCGGGGCGGATCAGCAGGTCCGGGTCCGGGATGCCGGCAGAGTACAGATAGCTGCCGAACTGCTCCTCGGTCAGCTCGCCATCCACCTTGCCCTCCGCGAAATCCCGGGCGTAGCGCCGTGCGGCGTGGATGATCTCATCCCGGCCGCCGTAGTTGAGGCAGATGTTGGCCTGGAAGCCCTCATACCGCTGGGAGATCTCGTCCGTGCGCTGCACCATGGCCTGCAGCTCCGGGCTGAGGCGGTTCAGCTCCCCAAAGACCTTCATGCGGATGTGGTCCTTTTCCATGGTGCGGATGGCCTCATCCAGATACTTGGCCAGCAGCTTCATGATGGTGCCCACTTCCTCCTCCGGCCGCTTCCAGTTCTCGGTGGAGAAGGCGTAGACCGTCAGGTATTCCACGCCGATGTTCTTGCAGTAGGTGGCGATTTTGCGGAAATTCTCCGCCCCCACCATGTGCCCCGCGGTGCGGGGCAGGCCGCGGCGCTTGGCCCAGCGGCCGTTGCCATCCAATATGATGGCAATATGGCGGGGAAGAGCAGGCGCGTCCTGCTTCCCCGCCGCATTGTTGGTCCTATCAGCCATTATATCTCGATCAGTTCCTTTTCCTTCTTCTCGGCGATCTTGTCCAGTTCCTTGATATACTCGTCGGTCAGCTTCTGGATGTCCTTCTCGGCGATCTTGTAGTCGTCCTCGGTGATCTCGGAGGCTTTCTGCTGCTTCTTGAACTTTTCAATGGCGTCCCGCCGGATGTTGCGGATGGCAACCTTGCTCTCCTCGGCGTACTTCTTGGTCTGCTTGGCCAGCTCCTTGCGGCGCTCCTCGGTCAGGGGCGGGAACACCAGGCGGATCTGGCGGCCGTCATTCTGGGGGTTGATGCCCAGCTCAGAGGCCAGGATGGCCTTCTCGATGCCCTTGAGCACGGAGCCGTCCCAGGGCTGGATCAGCAGGGTGCGGGGGTCCGGCGTGGCGATGGAGGCCACCTGCTGGATGGGGGTGGGGGAACCGTAGTAGTCCACCTGAATCTGGTCCAGCACGGCGGCGTTGGCCCGGCCTGCCCGCAGGGTAGCCAGCTGAGCGGTCAGCGCGTCGCAGGTCTTTTTCATTTTGTTTTCAAATTCCTTGTAGTCAGTCATTTCAAACCCTCCTGTTTTTTAATCGTATCGTAAAATATTCGCTTACTTTACCGTGGTGCCCACGCTCTCGCCCCGGAGTACCTTGCGGATATTCTCCGGCTCTGCCAGGGCAAAGACGATGACGGGGATGTTGTTGTCCATGGCAAGGCTGGTGGCGGTGGTGTCCATCACCGCCAGGTGCTGGGCCAGGACCTCGTCATAGCTGATGTTGTCAAAGCGGACGGCCTCCGGGTTCTTCCTGGGGTCGTCGCTGTACACGCCGTCGATGTTCTTGGCAAGCAGGATGGCGTCGGCATGGATTTCCGCCGCCCGCAGCACAGCGGCCGTATCGGTGGAGAAGAAGGGGGCGCCGCTGCCGCCGCCGAAGAGGACGATATTGCCCTCCTGCATATATTCGATGCTCCTCAGGGTGTCATAGCGCTCGCCCACGCCCTGGATGTCAAAGGCGGTCTGCACCCGGGCCTTGGCCCCCAGCTGCTTGAACACGTCGCACACGGCCAGGCAGTTCATGCAGGTGGCCAGCATCCCCATCCGGTCCGCGCTGACCCGCTCCACCTTTCCCGCGCCGTCCTTCACGCCGCGCCAGAAGTTGCCGCCGCCGATGACGATGCCCACTTCCACGCCTTCCTCCACGCAGGCCTTGATGGTCTGGCAGACCCTGGAGATAAAGTCAAAGTCAAAGCCGGTCTTTTTGTCCCCGGCCAGGGCCTCGCCGCTGATTTTGATCAGCACACGCTTATACACAAAGCTCATTGTCTTATCCTCCCGCATGTTGATACGCCCGGCAGCAAGGGGGCTGCAACCGCCGGCAGCTCATACTGATTCTATTATAGCCTATTGATTTTACCACAGCGGAGCCTGTTTGACAATTCCCAATTGACAAATTGTGCAGCCTGCCGGTGCTATTATGGTTCCATGCAAATCATCTACATAGACCGTCTGTTTCTCACAAACCTTCTGGCGGACTACCTGCTGCTGCTCTGCGCGGCCCGGCTCTGCTGCCTGCATTTGAAGCGGCTGCGGTATTTTCTGGCGGCGCTGCTGGGAGCCGTGTACGCGGTGGCGGTGTTTCTGCCGGGGCTTTCCTTTCTGGCCTCTCCGGGCTGGAAGCTGGGCTTCGGCGCACTGCTGGGCCTTGTCGCTTACGACAAGGAGCGGCGCTCCCTGGGCTGCACCGGGGTGTTTCTGGTGCTCTCCGCCGCCCTGGGCGGAGCCCTCTGGGCCCTGGAGCTGAGCTTTGGCGGTATCCGGCTGAACGCGAAGCTGCTGGTGCTCTGTTTTCTGCTGGCCTATGGGGCGCTGCGGCTCATCTTCGGCTCCGCCGCCGGCCGCAGCGACAAGCGGAAGGTCTCCGTTCAGATCCAGCTGCTGGGCCGTTCCTGCGCTTTCACCGCCATCGCCGACAGCGGCAACTGTCTTTCCGACCCCCTGACCGGGGCGGCGGTGGCGGTGGCCTGCCCCCACGCCCTGGCCCCTCTTTTCGGCCCGGCGGGGCCGCTGCTGGAGATCCGGGACCCGGTGGCCCTTCTCTCCGCCGCCGGCGCCTACCCGGAGCTGAAGGGCCGCCTGCGGCTGATCCCCTTCTCGGCCCTGGGCGGCGGTGGGCTGCTGCCGGTGTTTCGCCCTGACCGGCTGCTGATCGAGGGTAAGGAGGAGCAGGGCCGGCTCATCGCCATCTCCCCCGAAGCCGCCGGGCCGGGCTTTGAAGGGATCGTTTAGCAATATTATTATGGAGGAAAACCAATGCTCTGCAAACCGCAAATCGTATTTATCCGTGATCAAATTTTAAATATTCTGGGGATTCAGCCGCCGCCGGTTTTTTACATCGGCGGCAGCGACACCCTGCCGCCGCCACTGGAAAAAGACGCCGAGGAAGGGGCCATCGCGGCCCTGCGTCAGGGGGACGAGGCCGCCCGCCAACTGCTGATTGAGCACAACCTGCGGCTGGTGGTGTACATCTCCAAGCGCTTTGAAAACACCGGCATCAACATTGAGGACCTGATCTCCATCGGCACCATCGGCCTGATCAAGGCGGTGAACACCTTCAATTCCGGCAAGAACATCAAGCTGGCCACCTACGCCAGCCGCTGCATCGAAAATGAGATTCTCATGTACCTGCGCAAGATCAATGCCCAGCGCACCGAGGTCAGCTTTGACGAGCCTCTGAACACCGACTGGGACGGCAACGAGCTGCTCCTGTCCGACATTCTGGGCACCGACGAGGACGAGGTCTACCGCCCCCTGGAGGACGACGCCGACCGGCAGATGCTGATGGAGGCCATCGACTCTCTGGATAAACGGGAGCGGGAAATCATCCTGCTGCGCTTCGGCCTGCCCAAGGGCCGGGAATACACGCAAAAGGAAGTGGCCGATATGCTGGGCATCTCCCAAAGCTATATCAGCCGCCTGGAAAAGCGCATCATCGACCGCCTCCGCCGGGAGATGCTGCGTCTACAACAGATTTGACCGCCAAAAAAGCAACCCCAGCCGCAGCTTGAAGCTGCGGCCGGGGTTGCAAGTTTTCTTATCAGTCTTTCACCAAATTCTTGACCCACACCCGTTTTTTCACCAGCACAAAGCCCATCGCCACCTTCACCAGGTCCAGCAGCTGCACCATGATATACATGGGCAGGATGGGAACCGCGGTAAAGCGGGACAGGACATAAGCCAGGGGGATGCACAGCACCCAGATGTACACGCTGTCAAACACAAAGGTGATCAGGGTCTTGCCGCCGGAGCGGAGAGTAAAGAAGCAGGCGTTGTTGAAGCCGTGCACCGGCATGGTCACCGCGATCACGAACAGCAGTTCTTCCGCCAGCCGCTTCACCGTATCCGTGGTGTTGTAAACCTGGGGGATGGCCGGCGCCAGCAGGGCCATCACCACGCCCACCGCGGCGCAGAGGGTCACCGCAAAGGCGATCAGCTTTCGGTCCTCGTCCACAGCCTGCTCCAGCTTGCCGGCCCCCAGCAGCTGGCCCACCATGATGGCAACGGTGTTGCCCATGGAGATAAAGGCGCAGAAGAACAGGTTGGACACGGCGGTGGAGATATTGATGGCGGAGACCACCTCCAGCCCCCGGACGGAGTAGCACTGGTTCAGCACCGTCATACCGCCCGCCCAGAGCAGCTCGTTCACCAGCAGGGGCAGCCCCATCACAGCGATCTTTTTCGCCAGCTCCGCCGGGATGCGCAGGCTGCTGTAGACCCCGGCAATGTAGGGGCAGCGCTGCCTGTGGCTATGGGTCCAGATCACCACAATCAGGCACTCCACATAGCGGGAGAGCACCGTGGCGATGGCGGCGCCCACCACCCCCAGCGCCGGCGCGCCCAGCTTGCCGAAGATGAGGATATAGTTGCCGGTCAGGTTCACCAGCACCGCCACAATCCCCGCCTTCATGGGCAGCAGGGTCTCCCCGGTTTCACGGAGGGTGCTGGCATAGATCTGCATCACCGCGAAGGGCGCCAGCTGCAGCAGCATCACCCGCAGATAGTCCTTGCCATAGGTCAGGGTGGCGGCCATATCCAGGTTCTCCTGGCCCTCATGGATAAACGACAGGATTAGCTTCTCGCCGAAGCCGATGAAAACGGTGAAGGCCACGGCCAGCACGCCCAGCGCGATGTACAGCTTCCCCCGGAACGTGTCGGCCACGCCCTTGTTGTCGTTCTTGCCATAGAACTGGGCGGTGAAGATTCCCGCCCCGGCCAGGCCTCCGAAGATACAGAGGTTAAAGACAAACAGCAGCTGGTTCACAATGGCCACGCCGGACATGGGCTCCGTGCCCACCTGGCCCACCATCACATTGTCCAGCAGGTTCACAAAGTTGGTTATCAGGTTTTGTGTCAGGATCGGCAGCATTACGGTGAAAAGCCGCCGGTAAAAGGCCCTGTCGCCTATCAAGGATCGAATGCCCATGGTTTCTCCTCAAATTTCTGAAAATAGCCCTTGTATTGTACCGAACTGTGCCGGTAAATGCAAGGGCTATTTTCTTTTTAGCAGAGATGCGGCAGGGGAAGCCTGCGGCAGTCGGATGTTTTTCTCCTTCTCCCCCATTATTACCCTGGATATTGCGCAAAAGGAAAAGGTCTGGTATATTAATTCTGGTCTGCAAATACTGCGGCTGGATATTCAGTCGTGAACATTGTGTGGGGAAAGTCTATGAATCATAACGGTCACCGCGTTTCTTCCGGGGAGCAAACCCTTCGCCTCATTGTCATTGCTGTTTTTTTCATTTTGTTTGTTTTCGGCCTTGTTGTCTCCTGCGACTATGGTGTGGCCTATGACGAGCCTGTGGAGATCGGCATTCTGCAAATGAATATACGGGAAGCAGCAGAGACTTTCTTTTCTGCCGATTCTGCGCTGGTATATAAGCTGGAAGATTCCGGCATACAGCGGATCAGTACCAGCATTGAGCGGGATCACGGCCAGGCTGCCTATTATCCTTTTGCCCCCATCCTGTTGCGGGAGAATGTGCTCAGCGGAAACTACGAATATGCTGACGTTGCCCGTCCCTACCATTACTACACCTTTATTGTTTGTTTCACCGCTGTTCTCGGTCTGTACTTTATTGTAAAAGAGCTTTTTGACGACAGGCTTCTTGCTCTGCTCTGTGCGGTCATTTTCTTTCTCTCCCCAAGATTTTTTGCGGAGAGCCACTACAACAACAAGGATATCGTCCTGCTCTGTCTGCTGATCAATGCCTGTCTCTTTGGCATCCGGGCGACAAAGCGAAGGAAGCTGCCGGATGTACTGATGTTTGCCCTGATGTCGGCGCTTGCGGCAAATACAAAGGTTATCGGGCTGTTTTTCTTCGCCGTCATTGGCCTTTTCTATCTTCTGTATATCTCGGCAGCCCGACTGTGGGACAGGCGCAGTGTTGTGATGATGATCACAGCCATTGCTGCGTTTTGCCTTTTTTATTACCTTCTCACCCCCGCGATGTGGCATGATCCGCTTGACTTTTTTGCGTATTCACTCGTCAATGCCTTCAAATTTTCCCGCTGGGGCGGAACTGTGCTGTTTGAAGGGAGCTTCTTCCAGGCCCATCTTCTTGAGCTTCCCAGAAGCTATCTGCCAAAGCTGATTCTTATCACCACACCCCCGGTGATTCTGCTTCTGGCTGTTTTGGGCCTTGTCCGGCTTGTGTGGCTTGCTGTGAAAAAGCTGCCGGACCCTGCTGATCGGGAACCGTTTTTCTTTACCCTGATGATTTGTCTCTGTGCCCTCACCCCTTTGCTCGTTGCCATTGTCAAGAAAACCGTTGTCTATAATGGCTGGCGTCACTTTTATTTCAGCTATGCCGGTATCATTCTTCTTTCCGTATACGGGCTGCAATGGCTGCTCCGCCGCCGGCGGAAAGCCGTTGCCCTCCTGGCAAGTCTTTTTGTTCTGTTTGCCGCTGTGCAGGATGTAATGAACCATCCCTATCAGTATGCCTATTACAACTTCCTTGCGGGCAGGAATGTTGAGCAGACCTATGAACTGGACTATTGGACTGTTTCGATGAAGAACGCGCTGGAACTGGTTGCCTCTGCCGATGACCGGCAGCTCAGCATCTCTTGCCTCACCGGAAACAGGAACCAGCTTCGATGGGGCGCGGCTTCATTGGACGGGGAGACCCGGGCCAGGATCGCGATCTGCGATGAGCCGGAAGCCGCCGATTACCTGATTGAAAACACCACCTATCAAGTGCTTGACGGGACGCCCGATGTTCCTTCCGGTTTCCGATATATGACCAGCATTTACGCTTATGGGTCACCCATCGTAAACATATACTGCCGGCAGCAGGCGGTCTGAATTACAACAATAAAACGCTCCGTGTTTTTCACGGAGCGTTTTATTGGACTTTTTTGCCCGCTTCAACCGCCGGGCATAAAGAAAATAGTCCTTGTACTGTACTGAAAGCTGCCGGTAAATACAGGGGCAATTTTCTTTTCATCAATAAACGTGCAGCAGGGCCAGCGTCACCGCCGCGAACATCAGCCAGGCCTTGAAGCTCTTCTTCCTGCTCCACAGACTGTAAAGGCAGGCGCCGCTGCCGGCGAAAAGCACCAGCACCAGCCAGCAGCTTTGCAGCCGCTTGGGGGTGAAGCCGAAGCAGGAGATGTAAAGCCCCAGCTTGGAAAGTGCGATCACGGCAAACACCATCCCCGCCGCCAGCAGCAGCGTGCAGCAAATTTGCTGGGCCTTATCCTCCCGGATGGGCCTTGCGCCGCTGCGGCTCACCAGATACAGCAGGCTGAAGTTGATCCCCATCACCCGGCACAGCTCAAAGAAGCCCTCCCTGGCGTATTGGGACACGATGAAGCCCTCCGGCAGCGTGCGGGTAAAGGCGCCGAAGAGATAGCGAAACTGCACTGCGAAAAACAGCAGATACAGCGCCCCGAAGGCCCCCATGCACACCGTCCACACCCGGCCGGGTACCAGGCGCAGCCGGGGCAGAAAGCCGTTCACCGCCGCCGCCTGGGCGCCCAGCTTATCCTCCTCCATCCGGGCGCTGCCGGCCATCAGGCCGAAGAGCCAGGCGCCGATGGGCAGACTGAGCAGAAGCCGAAGCATAAAGTTCACAAAGCCTTCGCTGATGTCAAAGTGGAACCATTGCAGGATATTCTCCGCCAGTTCACCGAAAACCGCGTCGGCCCGGGCAAGGCTGGCCGCCGCCCAGTTCAGCAGCACCAGCGCCGCCGCCACCGCCAGCACCGCGGCCCAGAGTCTGCCGCTGCGGCCCCGCCGCCAATCCCGCAGCCCCTGTCCCAGGCAGCGCAGCCGCAGGAAGAAATTGCCGAAGGGGATGCGGATAAAGCCGTTCGCCGCGTCCAGGGGCAGCAGATGCCCGCTCTCCCCTTCCAGCAGCGCGCCGCTGCGGCTCAGCAGCCACCACACCGCCAGCGGGTGCGCCAGCAGTGTTGACAGACCGAAGCCCCAGGCCCGGCCCCGCCCGGTGACCACGCACAGGGTAATCAGCAGCAGACAGCCCAGCCAGACCCAGCTTTCCGCCAACCGGGGCTTCCCCCGGTTGATTCCCTCCCCCAGGGCCACAAAGGCCAGCACGAACAGGCCGAACCACAGCTGCCCCTTGGGCCCGCCCATGGCCAGGGTGTATATGTAGGCCGCCGGGTACAGCAGCAGGGCGCAGACCCGTTCTCTCCGGCGGAAGGACAAGGCCTTCTCAGCATTTAAGTTCTTCTCGTCCATGCTTTACTCCCCATCGTCCACAAATTCCAGGATGTCCCCGGGCTGGCACTGCAATTCGTGGCACAGGGCCATCAATGTAGAAAAGCGGATGGCCTTGGCCTTGTTGTTTTTCAGTATGGACAGATTGGCCGGGGTAATGTCAATCCGCTGGGCCAGCTCCGTGGCGGAAATCTTCCGCTTGGCCATCATCACGTCCAGATTCACAAGTATTTCCATGCTCCGGCCCTCACACGGTGTAATCCAGCTCGTCCTTCATCAGCATTGCCTGCTGGAAGGCGTTTTTCACAATGCGGACGATCAGGGCCATGAAGCCCGCCGCCATGGCGCAGACCAGGCAGGGTAGATACAGCAGCCCGGCCCCCAGGCACACCAGCCCAGCCGCCGCGCAGCACCAGCTGACCACCCGCATCCTGCGGATATTTTCCGCCGTGAACACCTGGCCCGCCTTGATGCTTTTCAGCAGCCCCCACAGCTTTCCCAGGGCGAGCCAGCCGAATACGCTGCCCAGCAGCAGAGCCATATAAAAGGCCAGGCCCCAGCCCGGTTCCCTTCCCTTCATCTCCGCGAACAGCTGCAGCAGCCGGTAGCCGAAGCCGTCCAGCCCCGCCAGCAGCAGGGCGAAGGCGCAAACGCAGCCCTGGGACAGGCTGATGCTCTTATCCTGATTCCAATTCATACCATCGCTCCTTTCCTGTGACTGGAGGATAGCACGGCATCCATCGTTTGTCAAGAATTTTTTATCGATAAACGATAATTTCTTGTTGCTTATCGAAAATAAAAACAGCCGCCTGCTTAATGCAGGCGGCAAGTTTCCCTCAGGCGGGGAGGTATTCAAGAGGATCCACGCTTTGTCCGTCAACAAAGAGGGCGAAGTGCAGGTGGGCGCCTTGGCCGATCTCACACAGGGCACTGGTGCCCACGGTGCCGATGGCCGCGCCGCACTCCAGCCAGTCCCCCACGTTCACCAGGACGGTGTCCGCCAGGTTTGCGTAGCGGCTGCTGCTGCCGTCGCCGTGGTTCAGGGTGACCACCGTGCCGTAGAGGTCATCGTTTTCAATGCTCTCCACCCTGCCGGAGTGGGAAGCGGTGACGGTGCTGCCCAGGGCAGCGGCAATGTCCACGCCCTCATGGGTGCGCCAGTCCCGCATGGTCACGTCGTAGGCCAGGGCGTCCATGCTGTGCAGCCGCTCCAGCTGTCCCTGAATGGGCCAGACATACATGGGGGCGGCCACTTCCATCACGTCGCCCTCATGCCAGACCTGGGTCAGGCTCTCGCTGTCGCTGTCCAGGACGGGGGTCTCCTCGTCCACGGCAGCCACGCCCACATCCGGCCCGCTCTCCGCCATGACGCTCTGACTGTCCGTGCCGCTCTCCGGGCTGAGAATAATGGTCTCCACCCGCTTGTTGGTCATGCCCACGCTGTTGGTTTTGCTCGTGTCGTTCATAGTCTCGTTTCCAGCGGCCATCATCCAGGCCGACACGCCGATCACTGCGGCGCACAGGAAAAGGACTATGTAAAAGCCCTTCCCTGTAAAGAACCCCTCCAGCTTCTTGCCGGAGCTCTTGCTGCTCATAGTTCAAAACCTCCGTTGTTGTTTGGTTTACAACGGTATTTTGGCCTCTGCGCAGGAATAATATACATGCCTTTCCAAAAAAATCAGTCCATATCGCTGCCAAATGAAAAGGCTTCCCCTTGAGGGGAAGCTGTCAGCCGTAGGCTGACTGATGAGGTGGAAATGATATGTCCCTGCCGGAAGCAGCAAGGCTGCACCCGTAGGGGCGGCCATCGGCCGTCCGCCTGTTTCATCTGGCTGCGTTTCGTGGACGTGCAATGCACGCCCCTACGGTTCTTTTGTAAATGCTTCCCAAAGAATCCTCAAATCAATAGTTTCCCCAGCTGGCCCTCAAATTCCACGCCGTAGTCCGGGCCCTGGGGGTCGGCGGCGGTGGCGGCGATGCAGCCGGCCACAAAGTCCGAGGCCAGCACCCCGGCCTCCCGCAGGCTCAGGCCCCGCACCAGGCCGCCCACCAGCACCGAGCTGAACACATCCCCCGTGCCGGGATAGCTCCGGGGCAGCAGCGGATGACTGTAGGAAAGCTCCCGCCCCTCCCCATCCAGGGCCAGAAAGCCGGTGTCCTCCCCTTCGCCGAAGCCGGTGATCATGGCCGCCTTGCAGCCCAGCGCCAGCAGCTTTTCCAGCATGGCGCGCACCTGCTCCCGGCTCCACTTCTCCTGCCAGGGCGTGCCGGTCAGCAGGGCGGCCTCGGTGAGATTGGGCAAAATCAGGTCCGCGCAGGCGCAGACCTGCGCCATGGCCCGGGGGAACTCCGGCCCGAAGCCGGGGTAGAGCCACCCCTGATCCGCCATGGCCGGGTCCACCACCACAATGTTATCCCCGGTGTCAAAGTCCTTGATGAAGTCCACCGCCTGCTCACACTGCTGCTCATTGGCCAGATACCCGGTGTAGATGGCGTCAAAATGCAGCCCCAGCGCCTGCCAGTGGCGGCTGATGGGCTTTATCTGGTCAGAAATGTCCTTGCATGTATAATCGGGGAACATGGTGTGGGCGGACAGCACCGCCGTGGGCAAAATGGCGCACTCCATCCCCATGGCGGAGAGAATGGGCAGGGCAACGGTGATGCTGCACCGGCCGAAGCAGGAAATGTCCTGCAGGGTGACAACGCGTTTCACATGGGCCTCCTGAGAAAATCACAGTTTTTTCTATCTTACGCAAAACCGGCCCCAACTGCAAGACCCAGTTTTGCCTATTTCCACCGGGCCGGACAAAAACCGCCGGCAGGGGCAGCAGCCCTTGCCGGCGGAAGTCTGAAGAATTGATATCAGCGGATGGAGAAAAACGCTTCTTCTCCGGGGTACTGGGCCACATCGAACAGCTCCTCCTCGATGCGCAGCAGCTGGTTATACTTGGCCACCCGGTCGGTGCGGGAGGGGGCGCCGGTCTTGATCTGCCCGGCGTTGACCGCCACGGAGATATCGGCGATGGTGGTGTCCTCCGTCTCGCCGGAGCGGTGGGACACCACGGCGGTCCAGCCGGCCCGGTGGGCCATCTGGATGGCGTCCAGGGTCTCGGTCAGGGTGCCGATCTGGTTGAGCTTGATGAGCACAGAGTTGGCCGCCTGCAGCTCGATGCCCTTTTTGATCCGCTCCGTGTTGGTGACGAACAGGTCGTCCCCCACGATCTGGATGCGGCTGCCCAGGCGGCGGGTCATCAGCTGCCAGCCTTCCCAGTCGTTCTCGCCCATGCCGTCCTCAATGGAGATGATGGGGTACTTGTTCACAAAGTCCTCCCACATATCCACCATCTGCTCCGAGGTCATCACCGTGCCCCGCTTGGGCAGGTGATAGCACTTGTCCTTCTCGTCGTACCAGTCGGACACCGCCCCGTCAATGGCGATCTTGAAGTCCACCCCGGGCTTGTACCCGGCCAGCTCCATGGCGGCCACCAGGGCCTTCAAAGCGTCCTCGTCGCTGTCCAGATTGGGGGCGTAGCCGCCCTCGTCGCCCACGCCGGAGGCGGGGACCACCTTCTTCAGGGCGTGGAACACCTCCGCGCACATCCGCAGAGCCTCCTTAAAGCTCTCCGCGCCGATGGGCATGATCATGAATTCCTGAATGTCCACATTGGAGCCGGTGGCGTGGGCGCCGCCGTTGAGCACGTTCATCATGGGCACCGGCAGGGTCTTGGCGTTGACGCCGCCGATGTAGTTATACAGGCTCAGCCCGGTGGCGGCAGCGGCGGCCTTGGCGCAGGCCAGGGAAGCGCCCAGAATGGCGTTGGCGCCCAGGCGGCTCTTGTTGGGGGTGCCGTCTATCTCGATCAGCATTTTGTCGATGGAAGTCTGGTCCAGCACGTTCAGGCCCACCATGGCCTCCGCCAGCTCGCCGTTGACGTTCTCCACCGCCATCTGCACGCCCTTGCCGTTGTAGCGGCCCTTGTCTCCGTCCCGCAGCTCGCAGGCCTCATACATGCCGGTGGACGCGCCGGAGGGCACTGCCGCCCGGCCGATGGTGCCGTCGTCCAGGGTCACTTCCACTTCCACGGTGGGGTTGCCCCGGGAGTCCAGGATTTCCCGGGCCATCACATCAACGATCTCAAAATACTGCTTCATTCCAAATCAGCCTCCTTAAAGGATATACAGAGATTATACCCCATTTTCTCCCAAAAATAAAGAGCAATCTCCGTCTGGTGAAAAACTCCGCCACAGGCGGAGCCGCCCTGGCAATGGCCGCCCCTGGCTCCCTTGTGTAAAGGGAGCTGGCAGCGAAGCTGACTGAGGGATTGTTATCTGAAATGTTCCTGATTCTCTGTTATTTCTTGCATATATAGGACTTTATATTAACAACCCCTCCGTCAAAAATCAGAGATTTTTGACACCTCCCCTGTGTAAGGGGAGGCTTTGGCTGCTTCTTTGACAGCCTTCTCGCCGGCAAAGTCTTTTAGATTTTGCCGGCGATTTGAAACAACCCGGGCTGCCTGGGCAGTCCGGGTTGTCCGTGTATGTATAAGCTATGTTTTCTTACTTCTTTGCCAGGCCCTTCTGCCGGGCGTACTCAGCAGCGCCCAGGGCGCCCATCAGCTGGGGGTCGGTCTTGAGCTCGATGACCTTCAGCTTCAGCACGTGCTCGATGGCCTCCTTCAGGCCGTCGTTCTTGGCGCAGCCGCCGGTGAGGGTGATGGAGTCGGTGGCGCCGGCCTTCTTGGCCATAACGAAGCAGCGCTTGGCAACGGCCATCTCAATGCCCGCGGCGATCTCGTCGGTAGCCTTGCCCTCGCCCACCAGGGTGATGACCTCAGACTCGGCAAACACGGTGCACTGGGCGGTGATGGGGATCACGTTCTTGGCGCTGAGGGACAGCTTGGAGAACTCGGGCAGGCTCAGCTCGAAGGAGCGGGCCATGGCCTCGAAGAAGCGGCCGGTACCGGCGGCGCACTTGTCGTTCATGGCGAAGTTCTTCACGGTGCCGTCGGTGTCGATGCTGATGCCCTTCACGTCCTGGCCGCCGATGTCGATGATGGCCTTCACCGTGGGGTCGGTCACGTGCACGCCCATGGCGTGGCAGCTGATCTCGGAGATGTTCTCATCAGCGAAGGGAACCTTGTTCCGGCCGTAGCCGGTGCCGATCAGGTAGGCCAGCTCCTTGCTGTCCTTCAGACCGGCCTGCTTGCAGACCTCTTCCATGGCCGCGATGGCGCTCTGCTCGGAATTGATCTTGCTGCGGATGGTGGTATCGGCGATCATTTTGCCGTTCTCGTCCAGTATAACTGCCTTGGTGTAGGTGGAGCCTACGTCGCAGCCGCCAAAGTATTTCATGATGCTCTGCCTCTCTTTCTCCTCAATTAACTGTTGAACTGATAGGACGGGTATTTGTCCACATCGTAGGGGCTCTTCAGGGTGTCCTTGCGCTCCATATTGTCATAGTGCTTGCAGAGCAGCGGCTCCACCACCTTGAACAGGAACTTGCCGTCCAGGTCAAAGAAGAACACGATGAACAAAACCACATTGGCCAGCAGCACGCCGCCCAGCAGCTTTGCCAGGAGCTTTCCCAGCTTGCAGCCGCATTTGCACTTGCATTTTTTCATGATCTTTCCTCCTCTTACCAGCTCATGGAATCGTCAAAGTCCAGCAGAGACGGATCCAGAGGCTCCTCATGCATGACGGTGGTCATATAGTCGTTGATGATGCGGCGCAGCTCCATCCGGGAGACGGTGCGGCTGTCCGGCAGGGCGTGGGGCATCCAGAAGGCGTTCACATTTCTCTTGCGGAACTCATCCTCAAACAGGCCGTGAACACCCTGCATTCCCTTGCACTGCAGCTGGTCATACATGGCCACCATGTCGCAGTTGAACTTCTCCATATTCTCCCACAGCTCGAAGATGTGGTGCATGCCGCCCACGGCCATACGGCGCATGGGCGCCCACATATGATAGGTGGCCATGTCGCTGAGGCAGTTCTCGTAGGTATCGGTACGGATGGTCATGTCGAACATCAGCGAGTCCATATTGATGACCACATTCAGGCCCCAGCAGTTGTAGGCCCAGGTGCACCAGTGGGAATAGTACAGCGGCGCGCAGGACCAGGCGATCACCCGGTGGCGGGTCTGGGGATAGGGATTGATCTTCTTGCTGACGCATTTCTCCATGACCTTGCGCACCTTCTTGTCACAGAAGTGCCAGATCTCGTTTTCGCCGTACTGGGACTGGTAGATGCGGTACAGGGCCTGGGAGACGCCGTTGATGGGATAGAAATCGGTCTTGGCGGCCACATCCCACTTCTCCCACTCGAACTCCTGCAGCTCGTTCTGCAGTTTAATCATCTTCACCAGCTGCTCCCAGTTGAAGGGCACGCCGGTCTGCTCCTCCACGAACTTCCAGCACTCCTCGATCTCCTTCATGCAGTACTTGTGCACCAGGGGATCGTCAAACTGCATGGGCATGGGCAGGGCGAACAGGGGCTTATCCCAGAACCAGTCCTGCAGGGTGGAGGTAGCGACAGAGGCGTCGCAGGCCTCGTTGCAGGTGACCATGAAGGGAGCGTAATCGGGCATGTCGTCCAGCACGAACAGGCCGGATTCCGCCTGACACATGGGGCAGGGGTCGCCGGGCAGGCCGATGGACTGCACCGCGTCGATGTAGTTGTGCACCGTGTGGCAGTTGACGTGGCAGGTGACGAAGTAGGGCACCATCTCAATGGGCACCGACTCGAACTTGTCGGACCAGGGGTAGAACATACCGCCCCAGACCGTCTCGTTGTGGGCGATGGTGTGGTACCAGGCGTCGTTCTTCTTGCCGCCGCGGATCTTGGTGTCCGCCTTCAGCATCCGCTGGAACTGCTTGATGGTGGAGTTGATCATGCCCCGGTGATGCCAGGGGGAAGCCCGCAGGGCCTCGCCCCGCAGACCCTCGGTGCCCCGGTCGATCCAGTGGATGGCGGTCAGATAGGTCTGGCCCAGCCAGCGGTAGCGCCAGACGCCCTTGGCAAAGTTCACCGGCCCGCCGTACTTCATCACGTCGGTGACCATGTGGGCGTAGTTGTAAAGCCATACATTGTAGAAGTAGTACAGCGTGTCGCTGACGCCGCGCCACTCTCTGTGCTTGTAAAGGCCGGTCTTATCCTCGTACAGCTCGCCCAGACGGCGCTCACCGTGGGGCTTGCCATACCAGAAATCCTTGGCCAGTTTCTTGTAATCACGGTTTTTCTTCGCCATTTTACTTGCCCTCCTGAATCTTCTTGATCTCCACACTTTCAACGAAGGCCTGGAAACGGGTGCGCAGCTGGCCGGAAGCCGCGTTTATGTATTCCTTCTCGATGGAGCAGACGGGGATGCCGAAATCGCGCTTCATGATGACGGTGTCGATCACACGCTCGTAGCTCCAATACTCGCAGAACTTGTTGGAGGCAACGATCAGGCCGTCCGCATGGTACTCCCTGACCAGATCCGCCAGCTTCTTCTTTCTGGCGCGCATCTCGTCCTGGGGCATGAAGCGGGGGCAGTTGCTGGTGTCCAGATAGTGTCGCGCGATGGCCTCCAGCGGGTCCTGGCCGGGCTGCACCACAATGGGCTGCCGGCTTTCCACCGCGCCGTAGCAGTAGCGGTCGCAGACCACTTCCGCCCCGCAGCTCTCGATCAGCTTGGTGAAGTCCGGGTCGTCGTTTTCGGAACCGGCCAGCACCACCTTGCAGCGGAAGGGCCACTTGTCGTCCGGCTCACGGGTCTTCAGCTCCTCCGCGGTCTCCCGCAGATAGGGCAGGATCAGATACTTGGGGCAGACCAGGCTCACCAGCTGGATCACATGGAACTCATAGCCGGTGATGGTGGGGTTGGCAAGCTTGCGGTAATCGCCGATCTCGTTAATCAGGCGGCAAACCTCGTTGTGCTGCTCAATGGCCTGCATCAGCGCCTCATCGGACACGTCGATGCCCAGGTTGTCATGCAGCTTGCCCAGCACATGGGCTCTCAGCTGATCCCGGTAGTGGTCATAGGCGATATTGGTTTTTTTGAAGGGGACGTCGATAAACTCGCAGAAGAAATTGTCATTGTCGATGATGCGCATATCCTCCACGGAGTCCAGGTGCTTCTGCTGCAAATGCTCCTGGAAGCGGCAGGTAGCGGTGCAGGTCTCGGTGGCCATCTGGGCATCCAGGAAGTTGAAGCCGCCCTCCAGGGCGCGCTCCAGAAGGCTGCGGGCATAGTGGCACACGCGAGAGGACATGTAGTAGGTTGCGATATCCGGGGAAGTACAGCGGGGCGCTCTCAGCCGCACCGAGAAGCAGCCCGGCAGGTCGAGAAGCACTTCAGGCATGAAATAGCAGGTATAGCCGATGGCGTATTTTCCCTCCGCCTTGGCCTTTTGCACCAGCTCATTGTTGGCTTCCTGAAGCAGATTCTCAAAGTAGATCAGGTGCTTGAGATCTTTCACAGATAACCCTCCATATTTGTTTTTCCGTTTTGGGGTGCTGACACCCCACTCTCACGTTCATATTTTATCAAATTGTGAACTTGCTGTCAATTTATTTTTGTGCACTTTCTACGATTTTTATGGTGGTATTTTGGGTATTTATTATACATTTTGTCGCCTTTTGTCTAAACAAAAGAACAGCCCTGGTTTGAAGGGCTGTTCAGATTCTTAAATTTGGCTGAAATCCGTTTCCATTGCCGCCCGAATACGCTCCGCGTCAGCGGTAGCGCTGCCCTGGATCATCTGGGGCTTGCCGCCGCCCCGGCCGTCAATCAGCCGGTTGATCTCCTTTGCGCAGCGGCGTAGGTCCACCCGGCGGCTGCCCATGATGTAGCGGTAGCCTGTCTCGTCGCTGCCGGAGAAAGCCGCCGCGATGCCGCCGCACTTTTCCATCAGCAGGTTTACCAGCTCCCGCAGAGCCACCTCGTCCAGCACATTGTCAAACACGCAGAGGTTTCCCTCCGTAACGGGGCAGCGCTCCGCCTTCAGCCGGGCCAGCTCCATGATCAGCGCGGCGATCCGCTCCTTGCTCCTCTGCTGCTCCGAAAGCAGCCGGGAAACGGCCCCTGCCGTTTCATGCCGCTTGGCGCTGAGAGCCTGGGAGATGGCGGCAATGTTCTCCTGCTTCACCCGGTAATCTCTGAGGGCCAGCATCCCGCAGCAAAGGCTCAGCCGCACCCCGCCCCGGTGCCGCTCCGCATCCAGAATCTTGATCAGGCCGATCTCCCCGGTGCGCTCCACATGGGGCGCGCAGCAGGCGCAGCGGTCGATCCCCGGGATTTCCACAATCCGCACGTTCTCCGTCAGGTCCAGCTTGCTGCGGTATTCCAGCTTCTCCAGCGCCTCCCCCTCCGGGAAAGAGCACAGCACCGGCAGATTCTCCCGCACCGCCTCATTGGCCAGGGTCTCCACCTCCATCAGTTGCTGCCAGGAAAGCTCCCGGTCAAAGTCGATGGTCATGCAGTCCTCTCCCATGTGAAAGCCCACGTTTTCGCAGCCGAAGAGCCGGTGGGCAAGGCCGGAGACAATGTGCTCGCCGGAGTGGTTCTGCATCCGGACCAGCCGTTTCTCCCGCTCCACCCGGCAGGGCAGATGGGCACCCACCGGCAGCGCCTCGCCGCAGAAGTGGAGGATCTCCCCTCCCTGCTCCTGCACATCCCTCACCGGCGCCGCGCCGATGAAGCCGGTGTCCGCCTGCTGGCCGCCGCCCTCGGGGAAGAAGGCGGTCCTGTCCAGAATCACGGCCCAGCCCTTCTCCACCTGCCGGCAGTCCAGCACTGTCGCCTCAAAATCGAACAGATGGCTGTCAATATAATAAAGCTTGTCTGTGGTCATATGGATTCTCCTTTGCTTGTCTTTGCCTCATCGCACTGTGCCCTGATGTAGTTCCATACAAATATAAAGTTTCCCCGGCTCCTTCAAAAGCCGGGGAAAGGTCATGCAGCTGGCTTCTTACGCAAACCGCGGAAGCGGAATGCAGTTGGCTTCTTTTATCGTTCCCCCACCAAATCGAAGCCCAGCGCAGCGGCTTCGATTTGGAAAGGAAGAAGGAGCCAACGGATATAGAGTTTTCGCGGCTCTTACGCAAACCGCGGAAACGGAATGCAGTTGGCTTCTTCTGACGTCAGGTGCCGGGCTTGCCCAGCATACGGAACATGTTCTTCTTATAGGCCTCCACGCCGGGCTGGTCAAAGGGATTGACGCCGGACATGTAGCCGGAGATGGCGCAGGCCACCTCGAAGAAGCAGACCAGGGCGGCAAAGCCCTCCTCATTGCGCATGGGCACCTCAATAATGATGTTGGGCACCCCGCCGGCAACATGGGCGTCCCGCACCGCGTCGGCGGCCACATGGCCGATCTCGGCGATGTCCCGGCCGGCGATATAGTTGAGCCCGTCGGTATTGGCCTCCTCATAGGGGAACTTATAGGTGCGGCGGCTGTAGGTGAAGCGCACCACGGACTCCATCAGCTTCCGGGGGCCGGACTGAATGTACTGGCCCATGGAGTGCAGGTCGGCGGTGAATTCCACGGAGGCGGGGAAGATGCCCTTGCCGTCCTTGCCTTCGCTCTCGCCGTAGAGCTGCTTCCACCACTCGGCCATGAAACGGAAGCTGGGCTCATAGCAGGCCAGGATCTCGATGTCATAGTCCTTGGCGTACAGATGCTGGCGGGCGGCAGCGTACTTCCAGGCGGGGTTTTCCGGGGACTGGAGGCTCAGGGCCTTCAGCTCCTCGATGGCCGCGTCGATGACCCGGCGCACGTCGATGCCGGCCACAGCCATGGGCAGCAGGCCCACCGCGGACAGCACGCTGAAACGGCCGCCCACATCGTCGGGCACCACGAAGGTCTCCCAGCCGTGAGCATCGGCCAGGGACTTCAGCACGCCCTTGTGGGCGTCGGTGGTGGCAAAGATGTGCTCATCGGCCTTGTCGCCATACTTTTTCTCCAGCAGCTCCCGGAAGATGCGGAAGGAGACGGCAGGCTCCAGGGTGGTGCCGGACTTGGAGATCACATTCACATCGAAGTCCACATCCCCCAGGCGGTCCAGGGTGTCGCACAGGGTGTCGGCGGAGAGCATATTGCCCACGAAGAAGATCTGGGGATCGTCCTTGCCGGGCAGGGGTTTCAGCAGCTCAATAGCGCCTCTGGCGCCCAGATAGGAACCGCCGATGCCCACCACAACCAGGGCCTTGGAGCGGCTGCGGATTTTCTCCGCGGCGGCGATGATGCTCTCCAGCTCCGTGTCCTTGATGCGCTGGGGCAGCTCCATCCAGCCGGTGAACTCGCTGCCCAGGCCGGTCTTGTTGAGCAGCTTCTCATGGGCCAGACCCGCCAGGGCATAGTCAGGGCCGGCACTGGTGAAGAATTGGGCAGCGCCGGACAAATCAACCTTAACCATATTTCCTCATTTCCTCCTAAGTATCGTAAAGTTTTATCTTTTGCTGTTTTTATTATATACTATTTTGTCTGGATTTCAACAGCAAAATGCCGCTCTCACAGGGCGAACAGGCTGCCCCCCAGCCGGGCGAACAGACCGAAGAAGCCCAGGCGCTCCACGTCCTCCGCCGCCAGGATAGGTACCGTCTCCACCGTTTTGCCGTTGATGCTGACGGTCAGCTCTCCCAGGGTGTCCCCGGCCTTTACCGGCGCCTGCACGCTTTTTCGCAGCGCCAGCGCGTATTCCGGCGTCTGCCCCTTGCCCTCCACCAGGGCGCAGGCCTCCCCGCCGTATTCCAGAGTGACGCTGCCCGCCCGGCCCAGCTCCACCTTCACTTCCGGCAGGGGCTGCTCCATCCGCAGGGAGCAGAGGCTGTAGTTGGCAAAGCCCACATCCAGCAGGGTCTGGGCGTCCCGGTTCCGGCTCTCGCTGCTCTCCCCATGCATCACAACGGCGATATATTCCACCCCGTCCCGCTCCGCCGTGGCCGAGAGGCAGTACATGGAGGCGGAGGTATAGCCGGTTTTCAGCCCCGTGCAGCCGGGGTAGCGGTGCACCAGCTTGTTGGTGTTGCTCAGCTCGAACTCCCCGTCCCGGATGCTGTCCATCCAGATGGTGGTGAAGTCCTTGATCATGTCGTGCTTGATCAGCTCCCTGGACATGAGGGCCACGTCGTAGGCGCTGGTGTAGTGGTCGCCGTCGTCAAACAGGCCGCTGCAGTTGGTGAAGTGGCTGTCCTTCATGCCCAGCTCCTCCGCCCGCTTGTTCATCCGATCCACAAACAGGCTCTCGCTGCCGCTGAGATGCTCCGCCATGGCCACGGCGCAGTCGTTGGCGGAGACCACGGCGATGCACTTGAGCATATCGCTGACGCTCATCTGCTCCCCCGCCTCCAGATACACGCAGCTGCCGCCGAAGGAGGCGGCCCGCTCGCTGGCGGTGACGGTGTCGGTCAGCCGGGCCTTGCCGCTTTCGATGTCCTCTACGATCAGCAGCATGGTCATCACCTTGGTGACGCTGGCGGGGAAAAGCCGCTCGTGGCTGTTTTTCTCATAGACCAGCCGCCCCGTCTCCTTCTCCATCAGCACCGCCGAGGGCGCGGCGATGGCCACATCATCGTCCTTCAGCCAGGCCTCGGCGCTGGCGGGAACGGAAAGCACCGGCAGGCACAGCGCGAACAGTATTACAATGGCAAGCAGCTTTTTCATAGGCCCCTCCCTGTGTGGTTTCTTATCTGAGCCTATGAGTTACAAAACGGTTCTATGAGCTGGTTTACCGGATTATGTATAAACCGACCTTTTTCGTCCTTTTATGCACTGGCCCCCTCTCGGCACTTTTCCCGCAAACAAAGGAGTTTTGAACATTCTCCACACAGTTTTCAACATCCTGTTGTGAATTTTTTCCGGCGTTCCCCCCATTTTTGGTTTACATAAAAACATTACAGCTGTTGTTACCGTTTTGCCCTTAAAAGTTCACAAAATTAACAACTTGATTCTTGACGGCAGAAAGTGCTGATAGTAATATAGAAATGTTGGAAACAAGAAGCTTGACCTGCAAGCATACACATATACGGGAGGGATACTGGATGAGGCGTCATTTCCGTTGGGATAAAAAATATCTTTATTGGGGCGTTACCGCCTTTTGCGTGATTGCCGCGGCCATTTTGTTCTACATGGCCCTGAACTATCTGCCTCTGCTGAAAAGGGGCCTTGCCTCGCTGCTGCATATTCTCAGCCCCTTTGTCTGGGGCCTGGTGATCTGCTACCTGCTGACCCCCTTCATGCGTCTGGTAGAGAAGAAGCTTTTCAAGCCCCTGTCGAAAAAGCTGTATAAAAACAGCAAACGCCGGGACGGTTCCCGCTTTGCCCGGGGCATGTCGGTGCTGCTGAGCGAGCTGTTTCTGCTGGCCATTCTCACCGCCCTGGTCTGCCTCATCATCCCCCAGCTGTACAGCAGCCTGCAGAACATGGTGGCCAACAGCCCCATGTATATTGAGACCGCCTCCCGCTGGATTACCCAGCTGCTGGAGGATTTCCCCGAGATTGAGCACTATGTGTCCCAGACCCTGGGCCAGGTCAATACCAGTCTGATGGATTGGATTCAGAACACCGCCCTGCCGAAGCTGGCCAGTCTGATCTCCAACGTGACCTCCGGCGTATATTATGCCATCATGGGGGTTTATAACCTGGTCATCGGCATCATTGTCTCCGTCTATGTGCTGAGCAATCTGGAGCAGTTCGGTGCCAGCGCCAAGCGCGTCCTCTATTCCGTCTTTTCCGTGGATATGGCCAAAAAGATTCTGGAGGGCCTGGAATTTACCGATCGGACCTTTATGGGCTTCATCAACGGCAAGCTGCTGGACTCTGCCATCATCGGTCTGATCTGCTACATTGTCTGTTCCATCCTGCGTATGCCCTATGCCCTGCTGGTCAGCGTGATTGTGGGCGTCACCAATATTATCCCCTTCTTCGGCCCCTTCATCGGCGCGGTGCCCTCTTCCATCATCATCCTGCTGGTGAACCCGGTGAAGTGCCTGATCTTCATCGCCTTCATCATTCTGCTCCAGCAGCTGGACGGCAACATCATCGGCCCCAAGATTCTGGGCAGTTCTGTAGGCATCAACGGCTTCTGGGTCATGTTCTCCATCATTCTGGGCGCCGGTCTTTTTGGCTTCTGGGGCATGCTTCTGGGCGTGCCGGTGTTTGTCATCATCTATGCCGCCATCACCGGCAGCGTCACCCGCAAGCTGAAAAGAAGCGACCTCCCGTGGGAGGCCGCCGATTATATGGATATGGCTTATATTGACCCCGTCACCTACCAGCCGGTGAAAAAGCACCGGGAGGAGGAAACGGAGGATCAGGCGTGAGCCAGCTTTGACCGGGCCTCCTTCAGTGCCGCGCAGAGGGCCAGAATGTCCTCCTGGGTGGTGAAGCGGGAAAGGCCGATGCGAATGGCTCCGTCGATGACCTTCGGCGCAAGGCCGATGGCCTCCAAAACATGGCTCCGCCCGCCCTTTTTGCAGGCGGAGCTTTTTGATACGTAGATTTCCTGGGCCTCCATGTAGTTCATGAGCACCTCGCTGCGCCAGCCTGGCAGGGAGATGCTGAGAATGTGGGGCGCGCCGCCGCCGATGACCACCAGCTCCGGGATGTCCCGGCGCAGTTCATCCATGGCCAGCTGCCGCAGGGCGGCCATCCGCTCGAAGTTCTCCTGCAGGTGTTCCCTGGCCGCCTGGCAGGCCGCGCCGAAGGCGGCGATCTGGGGCATGGCCTCGGTGCCGGCCCGGCGGCCGTTTTCCTGGCCGCCGCCCAGCAGATAGGGCTTGAGTTTCACCCCGTTTTTGATGTACAATGCGCCTATGCCCTTGGGCGCGTGGATCTTGTGGCCGCTGACGCTGACCAGGTCCGCCCCCAGGGACTTGACGGTGAAGGGCAGCTTCATGAAGGCCTGCACCGCGTCGGTGTGCAGCAGGGCCTGGGAGCCGGCCTTTTTCATGGCCCTGGCGATGGCGCCGATGTCCGTCACCGCCCCCGTCTCGTTGTTCACCAGCATCAGCGTCACCAGCACCGTATCCGGCCGCAGAGCCTCCATCACCGCCTGCACCGGGATGGCCCCGGTGTCGTCCGGCTTCAAACGGGTCACTTCGAAGCCCCGGCGCTCCAGCTCGTCCAGGCTCTTGCGCACCGCGTCATGCTCCACCTGGGAGCTGATGATGTGCATCCCCTTCCGGCGCATCAGCTCCGCCCCGTTTAAAATGGCCCAGTTGTCGCTTTCGGAGCCGCAGGAGGTGAACACCAGCTCCTGCACCGTGCAGCCCAGGGCGTCCGTCACCTGCTTGCGGCTTTTGTCCAGCAGCTGCTTGGCCTCCCTGCCCTTGGTGTGGGTGGAGCTGGGGTTGCCGTAAATTTCCGTCATGGCCAGCATCGCCGCCTCCGCCGCTTCGGGGCAGACCTTGGTGGTGGCCGAATTATCCAGATAGTGTTCCATATGATCATAACTCCCTTGTGGATTGATAGGAGAAAAGCATGAAATATATTATATCCACTCTTGGCTGCAAGGTCAACCAGTATGAGACCCAGGCCATGGAGACTTTGCTGCAGCAGCAGGGCCACAGCCGGGCCATCCCCGGTGAGCTGGCCGACGCCGTCATCATCAACACCTGCGCCGTCACCGCCGAAAGCGGCCGGAAGTCCCGTCAGACCATCCGCCGTTTGAAGGAGGAGAACCCCGGCGCCGTGGTGGCCGTCTGCGGCTGCTATTCCCAGATCAGCGCCGAAGACGTAGCCTCCCTGGGGGCGGACGTGATCTTCGGCGCCGCCCAGCGGACCCAGCTGGTGGAGGCCGTGGAGCAGGCCGTGGCCTCCGGCCAGGGCTGCACCAGCATTGACGAGCCCTTTAAGCGCCGGGACTTTGAGCAGCTGCCCGCCGGGGCCGTCCCCGGCCGCACCCGGGCCATGCTGAAAATTCAGGATGGCTGCGTGAATTTCTGCTCCTATTGCATCATCCCCTATACCCGGGGCCGGCTCCGCAGCCTGCCCATGGAAGCCGCGGTGGCGGAGACCAAAAAGCTCCACGACCAGGGCTACAGGGAGATCGTCCTCACCGGCATTGAGGTGGCCTCCTACGGCTTTGATCTGCCGGGAAAGCCCGGCCTTGCGGATGTGATCTGCGCTGTGGCGGAGGCTGCCCCGGGGATGCGCATCCGCCTGGGCTCTCTGGAGCCTACGGTGATTACCCAGGACTTCTGCCGCCGCCTGGCGGAGACGGGCCGCCTCTGCCGCCACTTCCACCTGTCCCTCCAGTCCGGCTGTGACAAAACCCTGAAAGCCATGAACCGCAAGTACGATACCGCCGGCTTCTATCATGCCGTGGAGCTGCTGCGGCAGTATTTCCCCGGCTGCGCCCTGACCTGTGACCTGATCACCGGCTTCCCCGGGGAGACGGAGGCGGATCAGCAGGAAACCCTGGCTTTTATCCGCAAATGCGCCTTTGCCGATATGCACATCTTCCCCTATTCCCGCCGCCCCGGCACCCCGGCGGACGCCATGCCGAACCAGTGCGAAAACGCGGTGAAGTCCCGCCGTGCCCATGAGGCCCAGCAGGTGGCGGAGGAGATGCACCAGGCCTTTTTGGAAGCGAACCTGGGCCAGACCCTGCCCGTACTTTTTGAGACCGAGGCCGACGGTCTCTGGACCGGCCACAGCGACAGCTATGTGCTGGTGTCCGCCCCCGGTGAAAATCTTCGTGGTTCTGTACGACAAGTGCACATCACGGAGCGCCGCGGCGACCAGCTTTTTGGCTACCTGGCCGATTGACGAAGTCTTGACAAAATAGTATGATAGGAACCCAAGAGGTGATCTGAACATGGCCAGAGAGAATGTATATAACTTTGCCGCCGGCCCCTCCGTGATGCCCCTGCCGGCATTGGAGCAGGCCCGGGCTGAGCTGCTGGATTATGCCGGCAGCGGCATGTCCGTCATGGAGATGAGCCATCGCAGCAAGCTGTTCCAGGAGATATTTGACAGCACCAAGCAGAAGCTGAAAGCCCTGATGCAGGTGCCGGACAGTCATGAGATTCTGTTTTTGCAGGGCGGCGCCACCTTGCAATTTGCCGCCATCCCCATGAACCTGATGGAAGGCGGCAGCGCCGACTATGCCATCACCGGCAACTTCTCCGGCAAGGCCGCCCGGGAGGCAGAAAAATACGGCAGCGTCCATATCGCCTGTGATACCTCTGCCACCGGCCATGACCGCATCCCCACTCAGGAGGAGCTGTCCCTCTCCCCGGACGCCAAATACTTCTATTATTGCGCCAACAACACCATCTACGGCACCGAGTGGCAGTATGTCCCGCAGGCCGCCGCCCCCCTGGTGTGCGATATGTCCTCCGATATTCTCTCCCGGCCGGTGGATGTGAGCCGCTATGGCCTGATCTACGCCGGGGCCCAGAAGAATATGGCCCCCGCCGGCCTCACCGTGGTGATTGTGGACAAGGCCCTCCTGGGCCGGGAGCTGCCCATTACCCCGGAGGTCATGAGCTACCGGGTGCTCTCAAAACACGATTCCATGCTGAACACCCCTCCCTGCTGGTGCATCTATATGCTGGGCCTGACCCTGGATTGGATTCAGTCCCAGGGCGGCATCCCCGCCATGGAGCAGCGGAAGATACAGCGTGCCGGCGCCCTCTATGACTTTCTGGATAACAGCCGGCTGTTTCGCCCCCACGCCCTCCCCGGCAGCCGCAGCTTCATGAACGTGACCTTCTCCACCGGGGATGAAGCCCTGGATGGGGAATTCGTCCAGGGCGCTGCCGCCCGGGGCCTGCTGAACCTGAAGGGCCACCGCATCACCGGGGGCATGCGTGCCTCCATCTACAACGCCATGCCCATGGAGGGCGTCCTGGCGCTGCTGGACTATATGAAGGAGTTTGAAAAAGACCATGTTTGAGATACAGACCATGAACGCCATCTCCGCCTCCGGCATTGAGGTGCTGGAAGCCAAGGGCTGCCGCGTGGGCCCGGAGGTGGAGAAGCCCCAGGCCCTGCTGATCCGCAGCGCCGACCTGCACGATTACGCCTTTCCGCCCCAGCTGCTGGCCATCGGCCGGGCCGGGGCCGGCACCAACAACATCCCCGTGGAGGAATGCACCGAGCAGGGCATCGCGGTCTTTAACAGCCCCGGCGCCAACGCCGAAGCCGTGAAGGAGCAGGAGATCTGCGCCATGGTGCTGGCCTCCCGGGACGTGCTGGGCAGCATCGAGTGGGTGAAATCCATCGCGGGCCGGGGGGAGGAGATCCCCACCCTGGTGGAGAAGGGCAAATCCAACTTCGCCGGGCCGGAGCTGCTGGGCAAGACCCTGGGCGTCATCGGCCTGGGCGCCACCGGCGCTCTGGTGGCCAATGCCGCTCTGGACCTGGGCATGACCGTCTATGGCTATGACCCCTTCATGTCCGTCAACGCCGCCTGGCAGCTGTCCCGGGATGTCCTCCATGCCGACGGCATCGATGAGATTTTCCAGAACAGCGATTATATCAGTCTCAATGTCCCCTATACCGACAGCACCCATCACCTGCTGGACGCCGCCGCCTTCCAGAAGATGCGCCCCGGTGTCCGCATCCTCAACGAAAGCCGGGCCGAAGTGGTGGACGACGAGGCCATGACCGAAGCCCTGAAAAGCGGCCAGGTGGCCAAGTACGTCACGGACTTCCCTAACCAGACCATTCTCCAGGCGCCCAATGTGATCGCCATGCCCCACCTGGGTGCCTGCACCCCGGAGAGCGAGGACCGCTGCGCCGTCATGGCCGCCCGGGAGCTGTATGACTATCTGCGCAACGGCAACATCAAAAACAGCGTGAACCTGCCGGATGTGTCCCTGTCCCGCATGGGTGTGTGCCGCCTGTGCGTCATTCACCACAACGTGCCCAAGATGATCAACCGCATTCTGGACCGCCTGGGCGTGGATGTGAACGTGGAACACATGATCAACAAGCCCCGGGGCAAATACGCCTACACCATGGTGGACTTGGGCAGCCCCATTGACGAGATCACCGCCGAGAGCATCCGCCGCATGGACCACGTCCTGCGTGTGCGTGTGATATAACATTCAGTACATAAAAACGAGACTGTCAAAAAAACCATAGTGCGAGGAAAGAGAACACTTTCTCAAGCCTTCCCCTGGAGGGGAAGGTGCCCAGTGCGCACACTGGGCGGATGAGGTGGAAGGAGAAGAAGCATACCTGGGTGTCAACCCTGGTATACCGTTCCCCTGGCATCTGCAGGTCTGCACCTGGGTATTTCAGAGCCTGCGCAGTCCCGTAACGAGGGAGCCGCCGCACCTTCCCCCCCATTTAAATAACTGCGGCGGCGACCGAGAGTTTGACCGCCTACAGGCGGGCAAACCATTTGAGCGCAGGCCGCCGTCCCCCGTGGCGGCCAAGCGGAATGCGGCGGCCTGGGGGGCGCGAAGCCAAGCACCTTAGACTTACAATTGCGCAGGGGGGAGGCCGCCGCGACCGCTTCATGATAAAAAGGGAAAGGGAGGATTATTCCTCCCATGGGTCCCAGTCTGGAGCATAGTAATCTGCCAGGTATTCCACGATTGCCTGTTCTACATTTTCCGGCGTCATATCTGGGTAGTCGTGCATATTGAATCCGTGGACCAGTGCGTGGCAGTCTGAGCACAATGCTATCATGTTATGGGCATTGTTCTTGCCGCCTTTTCCCAGTGGTATGAAGTGATGGATTTGCAGGTATCGGGTGCATCCACAGAGTGCGCACTGGTAGCCGTCTCTACGATAGATTGCTTTCCGTTGGGCATTGGTGAGTTTTGACATTGGTGTGTACCTCCTTAAAAAGATGGCCCTCACGAAGCGCCTGTGTCAATGGTGGTCCCGCTGTGGTGTGCCACTTATCAGGATGGGCGGCCAGCGGGGGGCACACTTGCCACACGATGGCCACACAGCCTGATAACATTTGGTGAAGCCAAATGAGCGGGGCCACTCGTCTTGCCATTGATGCTTGCGCTATGATGGGCCTGCTTTTGAGGGGTACACTATGTCAAAGATTTCACAAATGTTCCTATAGGAAAAAATCTACGGAGCGGCTTCGGCTGGCTCACTCTGTCGCTTTTCCGATACCTTACTGATAGCTTTTTGTCACCTTTCCCTGGGATTATCGGCGGCTTACTGCCCTCTTACCAATCTCATAATTTTGCGATTCTGTCCCGCTCTGGGTTTTCCACAGATTTATCCATAGCTTCCCTGCATGGCTCCAGTGTTCGTCCCTCCCTATGCTCATGCATATCAAATGGTTCTTTTCTGCGGCTTCTCCCGTCTGGAGGGGAAGGTGCCCAGTGCGCACACTGGGCGGATGAGGTGGAAATGTGGCGTTTATGCGGAAGTCCTTTGCATTGCAAGCCATTGTCCTCCACCTCATCAGTCGGCTGCGCCGCCAGCTTCCCCTCAAGGGGAAGCCTTTGATCGGCAGGATCCACTGGTGCAGCGCGGAAAGCAGACTTTTTGACAAGCTGAAAACAGCCGCTTCCGTTGGGAAGCGGCTGCTTTTGCGTCTGATGTGTTAAATTCTTCTGTCTCTCACCTGAGCGTCGTAGTGCTTGTTCAGCAGCGGGCGGACCACGTAGTAGATCAGCTTGTTCTCCGCGTTGGTCATGTAGATGGCGAAGGTGACCACGAAGGCGATCAGCCCCACCAGTGCCAGCTTGCCCACCAGCTTTAGGATGAAATGGACAACTTTCTTCATGTTTCTTTCCCCCTTCTCAGTACGCGGCGGAGTCGTCAAACTCCACGATGGTGGGATCCAGCGGCTGCTCGTTGAGAACAACGGACATATAGTTGTTGACGCACTTTCTCATCTCCTGGCGGGAGACGGTGCGGCTGTCCTCCAGGTCGTGCTCGATGAAGATGAAGTGGAAGCCCAGCTCTCTGGCCTGCTCCTCCATCAGGGCGTGGACGCCGTTCATGCCCTTGCAGGCCACGTTGTCGTTGAACAGCACCATGTCGCAGTTGAAGTTCTTGGCCCACTCCCAGATGGCGTTCACATTTTCCCAGCCTCCCACGGCGTGGTGACGCATAACAGCCTTTTCGGAGAACAGAGCCAGGTCCTGGATGGCCTGTTCGGGGTCGTCGGTACTGATCATGTTGTGCCCCATGGTGGAGTCCATATTCAGCACGATGTTGATGCCCCAGCAGTTCTGCACCCAGGTGGGGAAGTCGGTGTAATACACGGCGGAGGGCCCCCACAGGAAGGCCCGGTGGCGGGTCTTGCCCTGGAAGGGCTGATACTTCTCCTCATAGGCCTTGCGCATCAGCTTGATGACCTTCCGGTCGGTTTCGGTGAAGTAGTCCTCCTGGCCGTTGACGGAGGCCCAGGAGTACAGGCGGTACAGGGTTTCGGCAATACCCGCCAGGGCGGAGTAGGGGGTCTTGAGGATGTCCCATTTCTCCAGCTCGATCAGGTTCTGCTCGTTCATATGCTTGGCCCGCTCGAACAGGGCGTCCCAGTCGTACTTCACGCCGTACTCCTTCTCGATGAAGGCGATGGCGTTTTTCAGCTCCCCGGTGGAATAGGGGTGGGCGCCGGGCTCATTGTGGATCATGGCCATGGTCACCGGCTGGTCAGGCAGCTGGATGCGGCGGCGCTGGAACATAGAGGTGGCCTCCGAGGCGTTGCAGGGCATATTGGTGGTCAAAAAGGCCTTGCCGAAGATGGGGAAGGCGTCGTCGATGGCAACGCCGGTCTCCGCCGCGCAGCGGGAGCACACGTCCGCCGGCAGGCCGTAGGACTCGGCCACGTCGATATAATAGGGCTCGATGTGCTGGTCGATGTCGCAGATGATGAATTCCGGCAGGGTCTGCAGCGGGATGGGGATCAGGTCCTTGAAGCCCGCCATGAACAGCGGGGGCAGCACCTCATCCATGGGCACCATCCGGTCGGTGAGGGGGCCGCCGCCAAAGCGCCGGTCGTTGGCCAGCACGATGGCGATCTTCTTGGTCAGGCTCTGCACGATGGCGTGCATGTTCATGTGGGCAACCCGCAGCTCATAGCCCCGGTAGCCCTCAAACAGCCGGTCGATGAACATGAAGGTGCCAAGGTAGGAGCCCATCCAGCGGTACTCCCAGAAGCCCTTCAGACAGGGGATGGGGGCGGAGCCCACCATCATCGCCATGCTGCCCAGATTTTTCAGCCACTGGCTGTAGTCATAGAAGGTGTCCTTCACGCCGCGCCATTCCCGGTATTTGGCAACGCCGGTCTTGTCGTAATAGCGGGAGCGGAAGCCGCCCACACCGTGTTCGGCCTGCCACAGGGGGTCAAAGCGCTCCAGCTTTTTGTCGATGGCTTTGATCAGCTTGTCAGTTGCTTTCATATCACTTGCCTCCCTGAATGCTCTTGATTTCCAGCGATTCTATAAAGGCCTGGAAGCGGGTGCGCAGCTGGCCCACCGCGCCCAGGGCATATTCCTTCTCGATGGTGCAGCAGGGGATGTGCAGTTCGTTGGTAAAGATGTGGTTGGCCAGTACCTTTTCGTAGCTCCAGAACTCGCAGAACTTCATGTTCTCGTAGATCACGCCGTCGGCCTTGAATTCGTCCACCAGGCGCTTGACCTCGCTGTGGCGCTGGTCGATCTTCATGCCATCCATAAACCGGGCGCACTGGTTCCAGTGGAGATAGTGGCGGCAGATGGCGTCGAAAGCGGTCTCGCCCTGCTGAATGACAATCTGCTCCCGGCTGGGGAAGCTGCCGAAGCAGTAACGGTCGGCCACCACCATGGCGCCGCAGCTCTCGATCAGCTTGGTAAACTCCGGGTCGTCCACCTCGGAGCCCACCAGGGCCACTCTGGCCCGGAAGGGGAACTTGGGCTCCGGTTCCCGGGTTTTCAGCTCCTCCAGGGTCTCCTGCAGGTAGGGCAGAATCAGGTAATGGGGGCAGACCTGGCTCACCAGCTGGATCACATGGAACTCATAGCCGGTGATGGGCGGGTTAGAAAGCTTGCGGAAATCGCCGATCTCGGTGATGACCCGGGAAATCTCATTGTGGTCCTCAATGGCCTTTTTCATGGCCTCCTCGGACACATCCACCCCCAGCTCATCCCGCAGCTTGTCCACCACTTTCAGCTGCAGCTGGGCCTTGTAGTATTTCAGGTTGTTCTCGTCGCCCTTCATGGGCGGGTCAATGATGGTGGAGAAGAACTTCTCGTTTTTCACCGGGTTGATGAGGACAAAGTGCTCCTCCATACGCTCCATGGCCGCGCAGCTCTCCGCGCCGAACAGGGCCTCCAGATAGTTGTAGCCACCCTCGATGGCGCGCTCCAGAATGGAACGGACGTAGGGACAGTTTCTGGTGGTCATGTAGTAGCTGGCGATGTCGGTAGAGACACAGCGGGGTGCCCGCAGCCGGCTGGAAAAGCAGCCGGGCAGATTCAGCAGGGTCTCCGGTATGTAATAGCAGTTATAGCCCAGGGGATGCATACCCTCGCTGATTGCCTGTGTGACCAACTCGTTGTGCGCTTCCTGAAGCAGATTCTCGAAGTAGATCAGATGCTTTAAATCTTTCAAGCTTTACACCTCTCTTATTTTCAGTTTGATCCGTATGCAAACGCTATTGCGGTATGATAAAATGTTATCACAATTTAATTTACCCGTCAATTGACACACTTGGGCAAGTGTAAAAAAAGGGGGCCAATAAATTTTGCTCTTGCACCTTTGGACGAAACATGGTAAGCTATTGTCACATACCATATCAGCGTACAAGGGTATGCTGTAAAAACAAAAGGAGCGTGATCATCATGGTCAGTTTAATTATGGGTCTGAAGGGTTCCGGCAAGACCAAGAAGCTGGTAGACATGGTTCGTCAGGCTGTCAACGAGGGCACCGGCGACGTGGTCTGCATCGAGAAGGAGCGGAAGCTCACCTATGATATCCCCTATCAGGCCCGTCTTATAGACGCCGGCACCTATGACATCGGCAGCTATGAATTTTTGAAAGGTCTTATCTGCGGCGTCCATGCCGGAAACTACGATATTACCCATTTCTTCATTGACAACTTCTATAAGCTGGTGGGGGACAAGTCCAGTGAGGCTCTCTGCACCTTCATCGCGTGGCTGGATAAGTTCGCGGCCGCGGAAAAGATTGATTTTGTCATCAGCATCTCTGTGGACCCGGAGACGGTCCCCGAAGAACTGAAGAAGTACATGATATAATTATATTCCTGCCCTGCAGGAAGTATGCCAAAAGCCCGCACTTCAACGTGCGGGCTTTTGTTGTGCCTGTCAAGCCTTCCCCTTGAGGGGAAGGTGCCCAGTGCGCACACTGGGCGGATGAGGTGGCATAGGCTCCCCTTGCCAAGGGGAGATGGCTTTTGCGCAGCAAAAGTCTGAGAGGTTCCTTCTTCTACAGGCGAGCAGCCCCTGGCTCCCTCTGACGAGGGAGCTGTCAGCGAAGCTGACTGAGGGAGAGATTCCTGACAGTCAGATGAATTAGGCGTACCGTTTCTCTCCCTCCGTCAAAAATCAAAGATTTTTGCCACCTCCCTCGTCAGAGGGAGGCTTGAAATAGTCTCCCCTTCCCAAGGCGCAGCCGCCTGAGCGGTTCGTTCTCCACCGCGGCTTATTCAATCTCCCTATACATGGCCGGGGCGTCAGCTTTGGAGACGGTCTCGCTGACCTGGGTGACCTCCACCTTCAGCGTTCGCTGGCCGAAGGCAATCTCGATCACATCCCCCACCTTCACCTGATAGCTGGCCTTCACCTGCCGGCCGTTGACGCTGACCCGCTCCCCGTCGCAGGCGTCGTTGGCCACGCTGCGGCGTTTGATCAGCCGGGACACCTTCAGATACTTGTCAAGCCTCATAATAACCTCCCGTAAGAATGAAAGAAAAACGGCCGTCAAATGACGGCCGTTTTATACTCATTGGCAAATTACTTTGCAATTGCGTCCTTGAGAGCCTTGCCGGCCTTGAAAGCGGGGACGCGGCTTGCGGGGATCTGGATTTCTTCCTTGGTCTTGGGGTTGCGGCCAACACGGGCGCTGCGCTCCTTGGTCTCAAAGGCGCCGAAGCCAACCAGCTGCACCTTGTCACCGGCCACCAGGGCGGCGGTGATGGCGTCGAAAGCAGCGTTGACAGCCTTCTCGCTGTCCTTCTTGGAAATGCCGGCCTTCTCAGCCACGGCGGCAACCAAATCTGCCTTATTCATGATGTAAAACCTCCTGAATGTTTTATGCGGCAAGTACCGCGTTATGATGAGTCTGCCCGAAAACCGGGAAGAATACTCATTAATTCACAGCCTCCGAAAAGGCAGCACTGTGAATCTACCATATTTCCGGCCGTTAATCAAGTATTATTTGCGTAAATTTCAAATTTCTTAGCGCATATGCAGGATTTTTGCCACTTTTTCGCCGCCGGGGATCAAACTCATGTCCTCCTTGGTAATCACCCGCATGGCGATCACGCTCACCACATACACGATCACCGCCGCCAGGATGGCCAGGGCCGCGCAGGCTGCCATACCGAAATAGCTCCCCGTGCCCAGGAAGCGGCCCGCCAGGCCGTAGACCGCCCAGGCGGAGGCCCCCATCAGCAGGCTTGCCCCCACAGGGCCGGCAAAGACACGGAGCATCCGGGGCGTCTCCCGCAGGGTGACGCACATAAAGACGAAGTCCATGGCCGCCATAACGAAATAGCTCACCAGGGTACCGATGGGCGCGCCGTAGATATTGATACCCCGCTGGGCCACCAAAAACCAGTTGACAACGATCTTGATCACGCCCCCGCTGATGAGGGTAATCATGGTCAGCTTCTCCTTGCCGGAGGCCTGGAGCACCGCGTTCTCCATCAGCACCAGGCACACGAAGAAGGAGGCGATGCCCATAACGCTCAGCAGGCCGGGGCCCGCGGCGTTGCTGTTGGGGTAGAGCAGATTCATGATGGGCTTGCTCATCACCGCCAGCCCCACCCCCATGGGCAGGGCGATGGCTGCGGAAATCCGCAGGGAGTCCTCGGCGGTTTTCATGGCCTCGCCCCGGTTGCCCCGGGCGTAAGCGCCGGAGATGGCCGGCACAATGGAGATGGTCAGGGGCGTGATGAAGGCGGCCGGCAGGTTGAACAGGGTCATGGCCTTGCCGTACACGCCGTAGAGCACCTTGGCCTCATAGTAGCTGAAGCCCGCCGCGCTTTGCAGCCGGTTCATGCACAGCTTGGAGTCCACGGAGTTCAGCAGCGCCATGATGCAGGCGCCGAAGGCGATGGGAATGCCGATGGTCAGGATGCGGCGGACAATGGTCAGGGCGGAATCCACATCGTCGTCATCATCGGGAATATCGTTGTAGGCCCGGCCGCCGGTATAGGGCGCGGCCAGAATGCTGTAATTTTTCCGCTTATACACCACCATGTACAGCAGCGACACCACCGACCCGATGGAAACGCCGAAGATGGCGCCGGCGGAGGCGGCGGGCTTGCCCAGGCCCATGTTTATGATCACCGAGGCCAGGATCAGGCCGGAGATCACCTTGAACAGCACCTCCAGCACCTCGTCCACCGTAGTGGGCAGCATGTTGCCGTTGCCCTGGCAGTAGCCCCGGTAGGCGGAAACCAGGCACACCAGCAGGATTGAGGGGGCCATGGCCTTGATGCTGGGGGCCGCGTCCGGGTTTTCCAGATAATTGTCCGCCAGCCAGTTGGGGAAGCACCAGAGGATCAGGGCAAAGGCAATGCCGATGACAAAGAAGGTCGCCAGCGCCACCCGAAAGGTTTTCTCCTCCTGCCTGACCCGGCCATTGGCGTCTGCCTCCGCCACCAGGCGGGACAGGGCCACCGGCAGGCCGGCGGTAGCCAGGGTGAAGAATACATAGTAGATGTTGTAGGCACTGGTGAACATGGAGAAGCCCTCGTCCCCCAGAATGTTCCCCAGCGGGATTTTATAAATAAAGCCCAGGATTTTCATAATCACAACGCCCACCGTGAGAATGGCCGCGCCGTGCATATAGTTCTGTCCCTTCGTCTTTGCCATTACAGTCCTCCTGACAGGAAAGATTACCCGTTATCTTACACCCTGCCGCCGCAGAAATCAAGAGAAAGGGCGCTCAGTCCTGACCCAGAATATGCCGGGCCACATGCACGCCGCTGGCGGAGGCGTGGGACAGGGAGTGGGTCACGCCGGAGCAGTCGCCGATGACGAACAGGCCGGGGCTCTTGGTCTCCAGGTTCCGGTCGATCTCCACCTCCATGTTGTAGAACTTGACCTCCACGCCGTAAAGCAGGGTGTCGTCGTTGGCGGTGCCGGGGGCGATCTTATCCAGGGCATAGATCATCTCGATGATGCCGTCCAGGATCCGCTTGGGGATCACCAGGCTCAGGTCGCCGGGAGTGGCGGCCAGGGTGGGGGTCACGAAGCTCTCCTCAATGCGCCGCTCGGTGCTGCGCCGGCCACGAACCAGGTCGCCGAAGCGCTGCACCATCACGCCGCCGCCCAGCATGTTGGACAGGCGGGCGATGCTCTCGCCGTAGCCGTTGGAGTCCTTGAAGGGCTCGGACAGGTGCTTGGAAACCAGCAGCGCAAAGTTGGTGTTCTCCGTGTGCTTGCTCTTGTCCTCATAGCTGTGGCCGTTGACGGTGACGATGCCGTTGGTGTTCTCGTTGACCACAACGCCGTGGGGGTTCATGCAGAAGGTGCGCACCAGGTCCTCAAACTTCTCCGTGCGGTAGACGATCTTGCTCTCGTACAGTTCGTCGGTCAGATGGGCAAAGACCTCCGCCGGCAGCTCCACCCGCACGCCGATGTCCACCCGGTTGGACTTGGTGGGGATGTCCAGCGCCTCGCAGACGCTCTCCATCCACTTGCTGCCGCTGCGGCCCACGGAGATGACGCAGCGCCTGCAGCTGTAGCTCTCTTCGCCCACCTGCACCTGGTAGCCCTCCTCCGTCTTTTTCACGGCGGTGACGGCGGCGTTGAAGTGGAAGTCCACCTTGTCCTTCAGCTCATTGTATAGGTTCTCCAGCACCACATAGTTTATGTCGGTGCCCAGATGGCGCACCTGGGCGTCCAGCAGATGCAGGCCGTTTTCCAGGCAGGTGCGCTTGATCTGGGTGTTGGCGGTGGAGTAGAGCTTGGTGCCCTCGCCGCCGTGATCCAGGTTGATCTGATCCACATAGCGCATCAGGTCGATGGCCTCCTGCTTGCCGATGTATTCATACAGGGTGCCGCCGAACTGGTTGGTGATGTTGTACTTGCCGTCGGAGAAAGCGCCGGCGCCGCCGAAGCCGCTCATGATGGCGCAGGTGGGGCACTTGACGCAGGCCTTCACCTTTTTGCCGTCAATGGGGCATTTGCGCTTGTCCAGGGGCTTGCCCAGTTCGAACACCGCCACCTTCAATCCCTTGTCCGCCTTGGCCAGCTCATAAGCGGTGAAGATCCCGCCGGGGCCTGCGCCCACTATAATTACATCATAATCTGCCATTTTCTGTACATCCTTTCCTGATTCCGGGGTCATATATTTCCTTTTCTTTTTAAACAAAAAATATAGCCGCCCCGCCTTTGGCCATCCTTTTGGGACAGCCACCCGGCAAAGCAGCCAAATGTATCCTTATATAGGGTACCACGCCTGTTGCGCAATGTCAAGTTAAGGAAGTGTAAACTCGGTTTTCCCGTATCTTCATAGGCTCCCCTTCCCAAGGGGAGCTGGCTTTTGCAAAGCAAAAGACTGAGAGGTTCAAAGGCCCTCACTCCCGGAGCCAGACTCTCACATTCTCACGGCCCACCTCCGCCTGCTGCTATCACCAGTAATAGCTGTCGCCGTAGAAGTCGCCGTATACCCGGTTCTGCCGGTCCACCTCCGACTCATCCTCGTCCTCGTCCTCAACCACGATCACAATTTGCTTTTTCTGCTCCGCCGCATCCCCCGGCGCAGTCTTTTTGCGGCCGGCTCCAAACACCAGGCTGAATAACCAAATCGATCCCCACAGGCATAGACCCGCCAGAACAATAAGAATCAGACTTGTCACCGCGCCATACCTCCTTTGCTTTGCATCTCTTTTATAATGGTATCATATCACAACCCGTTGCCAAAGATAAACACTTCTCCCAAATTTCTTCAAAAAAACTCCCCGATCTCTCGGGGAGTTTTTCAGTCATTGGATTGTTTCTTATGCCTTGCGAACCTTGTCCATGTGACGGGTCAGGTCCAGCATCTTGTTGGAGAAGCCCCACTCGTTAGGGGGCGCATTCGCACCCCCTTTGAACTTCTGGATTCTTGCTATCCCTTCTTACTCAAGGAGTTTCCCCTTCTCCTCAAGCTATTTTCTTTCTTGCGTACAAGCTATAAATTTAATTTGTTGTCGCATCAGAAATGACAACCTTTCTATACTCAATCATATCTTTGACCGGGCCATATCCCCAGACATTGGTTTTGAAGTCTTTGCGTTTTTGAGGCACTTTATTGACAGTTCCATATTCCAATTCAAATAAATGCCTGTCCGCCATTGACTTGGATGATCTCGCCAGTCAGAAAGGAAGCCTTTTCAGAAGCCAGAAACTCAATAACCGAGGCCACTTCGGCGGGCTGTCCCAGCCGCTTCATGAGAATGCTGTCTTTCCAGGATTCAATAATTGTGCGATCGGTTGCCGCATGGAAGTCCGTGTCGATTGTGCCTGGGGAGACTGCGTTAACCCGAATGCCATACTCTGCAAGATCCTTAGCCAGCGCACGGGTCAGTCCTTCAATTGCGGCCTTTGATGCCGCATAAATCCCAGCGCCTATTCCGCCGCCGGATGTGGTCGCAATGGAGCTGTAATTAATAATTGAGGGGTTTAATCCCTTCTTGAGCAAAGGAATAGCTGCACGACTGGCAAAAAACGCACTGTCAAAATTCAAGGCCATAACATTCCTCATAAAGGAAGTCTCCATTTTTTCAAACCGCTGTCTGCCGCCCAGTCCGCCAACATTGTTAACAAGAAGATCAATGGAATCGTATTTTTTTGAAATTTGATCAAAGGCCTGGTTGATATCTTTCTCAACCATGGAATTTGCAAGGATAAATTCAACTGAGACGCTCTGTTCTGAAAGCACCTTTATTGCGCTATCGCCGCTTTCCTGACTGCGGCCCGTAAGGATAATATGGTAACCTGCCTTTCCAAGCGCGATAGCGACGCTCAGTCCAATTCCTTTTGTTCCGCCGGTAATAACTGCCCGCATAATTTTCAATCTCCCTCTTCAGATAAATTCAATAACGTAACGTAGTTCATAATTATGAACTACGTTTTTTATTATGTACTCAATATATCATCAATTTCGCGTTTTGTCAATCTAACATAATCATTTCAACTGTCACTCTCAAGCACTTGTTTATACTTGCTTTTGGTTTGTTTTTTTGCTACTCTTAACCTGTACTCATCGATTCTTCAGCAATGAAAACCACGGAGGTTGGAATGAACAGAACAACAGAAAGATCAATGGCGATACTTCAGCTAATCGCAAATAGCGAAAACGGTATTACATTGCAGGAAATTTCTCGTCAAATGGATATCGCAAAAAGCAGCGCATCCGTGATCGTGCACACGCTGCGGGAATTGAACTATATAAAAACAGCCGAAAACAATGATAAGAAATACGTTCTCGGCGTTGAAACTTTTACACTTGGCATGAAATATCTCAATGAGCTCAGCTTCGTAAAGCAGTGCGCCGCCTATCTGCCTGCGGTCGCAGAAAAATATAATCGCACAGCTTTTGTTGCTGTGCTGAATGGGCCGGATGTAATCTATGTTTACAAATATAAAGCGCAAAATGCACTTTTAGCTACCTGTGCTATCGGGTCGTCCAAACCGGCTTATGCAACAGCGCTTGGAAAAGCGATCATTGCTTTTTTGCCGGAAGCTGAGCAGGACACCATCTTATCACAAACAGATTTTATTGCATTTACGAAAAACACGATCACATCTCCCGCTTCGTTTAAAGAAGAACTGCTCATCACAAAGCAAAGGGGCTACGCGAAAGAACGCGGCGAACTTGAAGATATTACGACCTGCTGCTCCGCACCGATTTTTGATTTTTCGGGCCGCGTAATCGCAGCAATCTCTTTTTCAGATATCTATAGTAAGGAGAAAGAGGAGCAGGAGCAGGCGCTCATTCACGACCTTTTGTCTGTCTCCGGAGAAATTTCAAAAAGTCTTGGGTACATTCCGCATTCATGAGGGTGTATCCGGCTCTAAGGCTTGGCGTTGATATGCCTTGACAAGGTAGTGCGATTTTTCACGCGCCCCCTTCGATTTAGCTCGGCAACGTACACGTTGCATGCTAGCCCCCCTTTATGGGAGCATACTTAGGAGCGCAGGCGCTTTTCTAAATTTACCTGCCCTCCAAATTGATCGACTGCTCCATAAATCCCGAATGCGAAAGCGTCGGGATTTTTACTCATTACCTTGCGGTGTACCCAAAGTTGCGGTTCATTTTTAGTAAAGGAGACTTGAATCATGTCCGCACATTGGTGAATAAGTTGTACGCTTTCTACCCGTTTGCTCCGGGGAAGTACGAGTCGGGGTCATCTGGATTTACAGCTATCTGCAAATCAGAGCCGTCAACAGCAAGAAGACGAAGACCACAAAACCTTGAATCTTCATCTACTTTTGCTGTGAAATGCTGAAACAGGCATTCAAATGCCTCCGGGAGAATCTTTGCTCTGCGCTGTATGAAAGCGGAAGATGTGCCAATGGAAGGGTCTAATCCAAAAAAATCCTCCTACCATCTCTTTCTTGACGGTAGGAGGATTCGTCTGCTTAACTTACTGACATTGCCCGAAATCGGGGAGTTTTTATCCTTGCGGGTACAACTCAGGCCTTGCGAACCTTGTCCATGTGGCGGGTCAGGTCCAGCATCTTGTTGGAGAAGCCCCACTCGTTGTCGTACCAGGCGATGAGCTTGACGAAATTGCCGTTGAGGGCGATACCGGCCTGGGCGTCAAAGATGGAGGTGTGGGCGTCGGTGCGGAAGTCGGAGGAAACGACCTCGTCGTCAACGTACTCCAGAACGCCCTTCATGGGGCCTTCGGAGGCAGCCTTCATGGCAGCGCAGATTTCGTCCATGGTTGCGGCCTTCTCCAGGCGGACGGTCAGGTCAACGACGGAAATGTCGCCGGTGGGAACGCGCATTGCCATGCCGGTGAGCTTGCCGTTGAGTTCGGGAATGACCTTGCCCACAGCCTTGGCAGCGCCGGTGGAGGCGGGGATGATGTTGTTGTAGATGGAACGGGCGCCGCGGAGGTCCTTCTTCTTGGGGAAGCCGTCAACGATAGCCTGGGTAGCGGTGGAGGCGTGGACGGTGGTCATCAGGCCCTCGACGATGCCGAAATTGTCATTGACGACCTTGGCCATGGGAGCCAGGCAGTTGGTGGTGCAGGAAGCGTTGGAAACGAACTGCATATCGGGGGTGTACTTGTCCAGGTTGACGCCGCAGACGAACATGGGGGTGTCGTCCTTTGCGGGGCCGGACATGACAACGACCTTGGCGCCGGCATCGATGTGAGCCTGGGCCTTCTCCTTGGTGAGGTAAACGCCGGTGCACTCCAGAACGTACTCTACGCCCAGCTCGCCCCAGGGAATGAGGGTGGCGTCACGGTAGGACTTGTCGGAAAGGACCTTGACGACCTTGCCGTTAACGGTGACGGTGCTGTCCTCATCGTTGCCAATGACTTCGCCATCGAAGCGGCCGTGAACGGTGTCATATTTCACGCAGTAAGCGATGTGGGAAGCGGGATGGCCGGGAGCGTTGATAGCAACGACTTCGATATCGTCAGACTTGATGGCGGCTCTGAAAGCCAGGGAACCGATACGGCCGAAGCCATTGATGCCAACTTTGATCATAGTTAATATCCTCCATTATAATGAAATACAATATATACATAGACTTCCCGCTTATGGCAGGAAATAAATGCCTTACTAAGTGTCTAAATAATAACACATAATATTTGCAAAAATCAATACGTTTCCTATGTATTTTGCCCAAAAAAGTGCCGAATTTTCGCAGGTTTTCAGCCATTATTCTCCGGCGGTATTGTGTATTTTGTCAAGATTCGAGAAAACAGGCCCCCTCAGGGCAGCCTTCTTCCCACCGCCGCGGGGAAATTTCAGGCGAACCGACGATTGCGGCAGAATGGAGCGTGCCAACATGAACCAGATCTCCACCGAAATCCTTGCCCTGTGCGGCGAGCCTGCGCTGCTGGCCCGGCACTTTCGCGTATTTTTCGCCAACGCCGCCGCCAGGCAGCTTCTGGGGGACGACTGTGAGGGCCGGCCCTTGCAGGAGCTGCTGGGCCCGGCCCTGTGCGAGACCCAGGCCCCCTCCTTTATCCTTGACCAGACCATCAGCGGCCACCCCTACACCCTCCGGGTGAACCAAATCGACGACTGCCAACTGATTTTCCTGCGCCGCTGCGGCAGCGCTCCCCTGCTGCTCAATGACGCGCTGCTCTATTCCATGCGCGGCGCCCTGATGAACCTCAGTGCCTCGGCGGAGCTGCTCCGTGTCCGGGCCGGAGAGCGGGGTGACAGTCTGCTTTTGCAGGCGCTGCGCTCCGTCACCCACTGCTACTACAGGCTGCTGCGGCTGCTGACCAACGCCGCCCTGGTGCTTTCCGTCAACGATGGTTCCTCCCCCTTCGCCCCGGAGGAGATGGATATGGTCCCCTTTCTCTCCAGCCTTCTGGACACGGTCAGTATGCTCTGTCCCGGCATAGCTTTCAGCCTGAGCCACGGAGAGATTCACCCCATTGTGGCCGACAGGCAGCTGGTGGAGCTGATGGTGCTGAACCTGATTTCCAACTGCACTGTCCACGCCAGGGGCTGCACCCGGGTGCGCCTGCACCTGATGGAAACCCGGGAGAACCTGATCCTCTCCGTGGATGATGACGGCTGCGGTATCGCGCCGGAGCAGCTGGGCACCGTCTTTGACCGGTACTGCCATGGCTTTGATGTGGGCAGCCTGCTCTCCGGCGCCGGCCTGGGCCTGACCGTGGCCCGCTCCGTGGCCCAGCTGCATAAGGGCACCCTGCTGCTGGAGAGCCGGCAGGACAGGGGCACCACCGTCCGGGTCTCCCTCAGCCGCCACCTGTCCGGCACACGGCTTTCCGGCGGCCGGAGCGCCTGGGAAAACGATATGCATAGCATCCTCACCGCCCTTGCCGGCAGCCTCCCCGACGCTTGCTATACCGAGCGCTATCTGGATTGACCCGCGCAAAGGCTTCCCCTTGAGGGGAAGCTGTCGGCGCAGCCGACTGATGAGGTGGCAAAATACTTCTTCACTCTTCACCCTTCCCTCTTACCTGAAAACAGGCGCCCCGCGGGGCGCCTGTTTTTCAATATCATTATAGTATGTTTTTCAGGGCAGGTTCAGCTTTTTCTTCAGCAGCAGCCTTGTGGGGATGTACAGCACCGCGGCGTAGACCGCCAGATACAGAATCCAGCACAGCATCACAATGTGTACGCTGCCCGCGGTGCCTACCTGGCTCAGGTCCAGGTTGTCCAGGAACCGCTCCACCCCGGGCATACCGTTGAGCGCCGCAATCAGCGCGGACTGAACCATGCTGAAAAAGATGTCCAGCCCGAAGAAGGCCAGGACGGACAGCAGCACCTTTCGGTTGGCAAAGCTGTAGCCGATGGCCATGGCGCAGTAGAAGGTCAGGCAGGAGACGCAGACGCCCGCGAAAAACATCACCAGCAGCTCCAGGCAGTAGCCCACAATGTGCAGGATGCCGAATTCCCTTATCACGCGCCCCAGCTCGCCCATCACATAGCCCACCTCAGACCAGTTCACATCAAAGGTCCGCACGTTGCACAGCAGCACCAGCACCACCGCCAGCATGCAGGTCAGGGCAGTAGCCAGAAACCAGATGGCGGACACAATCAGCTTTGCCCAGATGTGCTGATCCACGCTCACCGGCAGGGTGAACATCAGGTAGCCCTCATCCCCCAGCAGGTTCTGCCGGAAGCGGTTGATCACCACCACCACGGACATGATGCAAACCGCCATCAGTCCCGCCACAAACAGGAAGATCACAATGCCGAACAGGATATTGAACCAGCTGTAATCCTGCTGGTGCTCCATGGCCCGCATGGAAAGCCCGGCCATCACCGACAGGAACAGGCTCACCAGGATAAAGGGCAGCATGGTTCTTCCGCTGCCCCGCAGCTCATGCTTAATGAGTTTCCCTAGCATTTGAACACCTCCCTGAAATATTCGTCCACACTCATGCCGTACTGCTGGCGGATATCGTCCACCGAGGCCTGCAAGGTCACCTTGCCCTGGTTGATAAACAGCACCTCGTCCAGCACCTTCTCCACATCGCTGATCAGATGGGTGGAAATGAGCACCACCGCCTCCGGGTCATAGTTGCGGATGATGGTGTCCAGGATGTAGTCCCGGGTAGCCGGGTCCACCCCGCCGATGGGCTCATCCAGCAGGTAGAGCTTTGCCTTCCGGCTCATCACCATAATCAGCTGCACCTTTTCCTTGGTGCCCTTGGACATCTGGCTCAGCTTCTGCTTCTGGTCCAGACCCAGCCGGGCCAGCATTTCCTCCGCCCGCTGCCGGTCAAAATCGGCGTAGAAGTCCTGGAAAAAGTCCATCAGCTGCGCCGCGTTCATCCATTGGGGCATACAGGGCTTATCCGGCAGATAGCTGACCTGCGCCTTGGTCTCCGGGCCGGGGCGGCTGCCGCAAATCAGGATTTCCCCCTCGCTGGGGCTCAGCAGCCCGTTGGCCAGCTTGATCAGCGTGGTCTTGCCGCTGCCGTTGGGGCCCAGCAGACCCACCACCCGGCCCGGGGCGATGCTGATGTTCACGCCCTCCAGAGCCTGGGTCGCGCCGAAGCGCTTGCTCAGTCCCCTGCATTCAAATGTTGCCGTCATTGTTTCTCCTCCTCTTCTCCTTCTTCCAGCAGGCGAAGAATCTCTTCCCCTGTGTAGCCCAGCTGCTCCATGCTCTTCATAAAGCTCTGCACATATTGCCGGGCCATGGCTTTTTTCGCTTCCATAATGATCTCCACATCCTCCGTCACATATCTTCCGCTGCTGCGCTGGGAAAACACCAGCCCCGCCCGCTCCAGCTCCTGGAACGCCCGCTGCATGGTGTTGGGATTCACCTTTGCCTCTGCCGCCAGATCCCGCACCGTGCTCAGCTTTTCCCCGGGCGGCAGCTGCCCGGATACGATGCTCAGCTTGATTTTATCCACAAGCTGGGTGTAAATGGGCATATCGTTGTTGAAGCTCCAGTCCATGTCACGCCTCCTTTGTGTTACTGTATTAAGCGATTAGTACAATAACACGCTTTTCTGCCTTTGTCAATAGCCCTGACAACATTTTTTCAAAAAATCACGGGCACCCCACCCCATAGCCTTCCCCTTGAGGGGAAGGTGCCCAGTGCGCACACTGGGCGGATGAGGTGGCTTGGCTCCCCTTCCCAAGGGGAGCTGGCTTTTGCGCAGCAAAAGACTGAGAGGTTCCAAACAGTTAGCTTTGCAGAATATTGTTCCCCCTCTCAGGCGCTGCGCGCCAGCTCTCCCCCAAGGGGGCGAGCCTGGGAAAACTGCCGCTCCCCTTGGCTCCCTTGTGTAAAGGGAGCTGTCATGGCGAAGCCATGACTGAGGGATTGTCTTATGAAATGTTCCAGATTTTCAGTTATGTCTTAAATATATTGCACTTTTCCTTTACAACCCCTCTGTCAAAAATCTGTGATTTTTGACGGAGGGAGAGGAAAAAGCCTTAATAGATTTCGCTTTCAAGCAAAACCCCCGGAACACGCGAAATCTGATATCCTCCCCCTATGAGAGACAGTGAAAAAGAAAAAACACTGTCAAACATAG
>JBJDXQ010000064.1:0-7374 GCA_051866745.1 Candidatus Limivicinus sp.
CCGCCCAGTGTGCGCACTGGGCACCTTCCCCTCCAGGGGAAGGCTTGAAAAAGCGCTTCCCTTCCTCACAGTATGGTTTTTTGACAGCCTCAGCGGCTGCCTAAGGGCGGCCGCTTTTTTATTTGTTCCGCTTAACTTAACTTCTCCCCGACACAGCGGCTTTGCAGCATGTATAGGCCGGGGCGGTACAGCCGGTCCTGGGGCCAGAGGCTTACGCCGGCCAGGCCCCGGCCCTGGGCCAGCTCCAGCCGGGCCAGGAGGGAGCGGCCGTCCTCATACCAGATGACGCGCCGCCTGCCGCCGGCACCGGGGCAGAGAAAGAAGGGGGCCTGGGCCGCCCCGTCATAGCGGATTTCCGCCCCGGCGGCGACGGCGGTATCCACTGCCAGGGCGGCGGACATGGGCCGGGCCTCATCCCCCTGCCGCCAGGGCAGAACCCAGGCGCAGCCGCCCCAGGACAGGCTCAACAGCAGCTTTCCCCGGGGAATCAGGGTGCGGGCGTAGTCCAGCGCCGCTGTCACCCGGTCAAGGGGGGCGATGGCCTGGGGCGCGGTGAAAGCGCCGCCCCAGCCATGGGCCAGAAGAATCAGCCGGTCAGCGGCGGCGCCCAGGGCGGCATAGTCCTGCCCGGCACAGAGGGGGGCTTCCACCGTGGCCTGGGTTTTGGGGGCCAGGGAACAGAAGAAGTAATACCCGGCGGTGTGGAGCGCCTCCCCCAGGCGCCGGGCAAAGGCGCTGTAGGCCGCCCGGTCAAAGGGGTAAAGGTATTGGAAGTTCAGGTCAAGACCCTGGTAGCCCTGAGCTTCCAGGGCTTTCAGAATATTGTCCGTAAGCGCCCGGCCCGCTTCCTCATGGCTGATGAGGGCATGGGCCAGGGCAGGGGAGAAGCCGCCCTGACCCAGGTTGCTCACCGTCAGCAGCGGCACAGCCCGGTGCCATTGGGCCCGGCGCAGCAGCTGCTCCTGCTCCGGCAGGCTCAGCCCGCCCTGGGCTGTCAGCCGGCTGCCCTGAACGCACAACCAGCTGAGATGCGGCAGCAGCGTATCCGCCAGCTCCGGCTCTGCCTGGGGGCTGAGGGCGGCACACAATTCCGTGACGGCGGGGGCGGCCTCCGCTTTTCCTTCCAGCACCAGGCTCAGGCCGGGACAAAGCCGCCGGGGATCCCCCAGCTGGTTGCGCCGGACCAGGGCCTCCGGGCTGGTTCCGTGGCTTTTGGCGATGATGGAGAGACTGTCCCCGGGGCGGACAATATAGAGTTCCATAAGCAGCTCCTTACAGATGATATGCCAATGATGTTTCAAGAAAGTATATTCACGGCGGGGCAGAGATATGGTATAATCCGAATATCAAACGACCTGGTACAAACGGAGGTAGAATATGGCAAGCGAAAAAATCCCCATGAGAAATGAAATCCCGGAGGAATACACCTGGGATTTGACAGCAATCTTTGCAAGCGACCAGCAGTGGCTGGCGGAATATGAAGCGCTGGCACAGGTCCCGGCGGAGCTGGAAAAACGCCGGGGAACCCTGGGCAGCAGCGGGGAGGCCCTGCTGGACTTCCTGCGGCTGGAGGACGCGATCTCCCTGCGGCTGGAGGCCCTGATGGGCTATGCCAGCTGCAAGGGGGATCAGGACCTGGCCAACGGCTATTATCAGGACCTGCGGGGCAAGGCCATGAGCCGCTGCGTGGAGATTTCCAGCGCCGCCGCCTTCGCTACCCCGGAGATCATGGCCATCCCGGAGGAGACGCTGGCCGGCTTTTACCGGGACTGCCCGGCGCTGGAGACCTACCGCCGCAGCATCTATAAAATTCGCCGCCGGGCGGAACACATCCTGTCCCCGGCGGAGGAAAAGCTGCTGGCTGCCGCCGGCGAGATGGCGGACAGTCCGGACAACATCGGCAGCGCCCTGCGCAATGCCGACCTGCGTTTTGACGACGCGGTGGACAGCCAGGGCAATAAGCACCCCCTCAGCGGCGGCACCCTGGTGCCGCTGATGGAGAGCGGGGACCGGGAGCTGCGGAAAAGCGCCTTTGAAAATTGCTATGCCCGCTACGGTGAATTCCAGAACACGGTGGCCGCCACCCTGGACGCCCAGTTCAAGCAGCTGAATTTCTTCGCCCGGGCCAGAAACTACCCCTCTACCCTGGCGGCGGCCCTGGATCGGACGGAGGTGCCGGAGGCGGTGTACACCAATCTGATTGCCGCCGTCCATGAGAATCTGGAGGCCATGTACCGCTATGTGCGGCTGCGGAAAAAGGCCCTGGGGGTGGAGGAGCTGCACATGTACGATGTGTACACCCCCATTGTGGCGGACGTGGCGGTGGAAATCCCCTATGAAGAGGCCAAGGAGAAGGTGATCGCCGCCCTGGGCGTGCTGGGGGAAGACTATGTGGCGCTGCTGAAAAAGGGCTTCACAGAGCGGTGGATCGACGTGTATGAGAACCAGGGCAAGCGGGGCGGGGCCTATTCCTCCGGCATCTCCCGGCCCCATCCCTATGTGCTGCTGAACCACAAGGACACCCTGGACTCCATGTTCACCATCGCCCATGAGATGGGCCACGCCCTCCACAGCTACTACAGCTGCCAGAACCAGCCGGTGAACACCAGCGACTATGTGATCTTCGTGGCGGAGGTGGCCTCCACCTGCAATGAGATTCTGCTGATGCGCACGCTGCTGGCGCAGACGGAGGATAAAAAGCAGCGGGCCTATCTGATCAACCATTTCCTGGATCAGTTCAAGGGCACCATCTATCGCCAGGCCATGTTTGCCGAGTTCGAGCTGGAGATGGGCCGCCTGTCCTGGCAGGGGGAGACCCTGACGGCGGAGCTGCTGCGGGAGAAGTATTGGGCGCTGAACAAGCTGTACTTCGGGCCGGACATGGTCAGCGACGAGGAGATCGCCCTGGAATGGGCCAGAATTCCCCATTTCTTCTATAATTATTATGTGTTCCAGTATGCCACCGGCTTCTCCGCCGCCGCGGCCATTGCGGAGCGGATTCTGACAGAGGGTGAGCCGGCGGTGGCGGATTACAAGCGCTTCCTGTCCTCCGGCGGCAGCGCCGACCCCATCAGCCTGCTGAAGATCGCCGGGGTGGATATGGCCAGCCCCCAGCCGGTGGATGCGGCGCTGAAGCTGTTTGACCAGTTGGTTGGGGAACTTGAGGAGCTCATTTAACGTCATTAAACCGGTAGTCTGAATCAAAGATATATAAGGAGGACTTGGGTATGAGCGGTTTGCAAAGTATGCCCCCGGTGGGCTTGATTGTCATTGTGGCCATTGTGGCGCTGTTTGCCCTGGCGGTGCTGCTGCTGTTCTATGTCAGCGCCCGGTATAAGCATCTCAGCTCCATGGTCACCGGCTCTCTGGACAAGGACAACGGCTTTCTGCGCTTTGTGGTCAACGATTTTGCCAGCGCCTATAAAAAATACGGCCTGGAGGTGAACACCCCGGCTCTGGTGCAGAACGCCGTCAGCGTGAAGCTGTCAGGCCTGCTGCTGATCGAGCGCTTTCTCAACAACGCGGTGTCCCTGTTCGTGACCCTGGGCCTGTTCGGTACCTTCCTGGGCCTGAGCCTGTCCGTCAGCTCCCTGACGGAGCTGATCGGCTACAGCAACACCGACCAGTGGCTCAGCGTGCTGGACAGTGTGGGCGAGGGGCTGATGTCCGCCCTGTCGGGCATGGGCGTGGCTTTCTATACCTCTCTGGTGGGCGTGGCCTGCTCCATCCTGCTGACGCTGCTGCGCTCTGTTTTCAGCCCCCAGGCCCAGCGGGAGAAGCTGGAGACCCAGGTGGAGCTGTGGCTGGACCACAGCGTGGCCCCCACTCTTCCCACGGAAAAGGCCAAGGATAACGCGGACCTGATCCGCCAGATGATCCACGCCCTGGACGCTGCTGCCGAGAGCATGGACAAGACCCTCAAGCGCAGCACCGACGAGCTGAAGCTGACCCTGGCCGCCAGCCAGAAGCCTCTGGAGGACTTCAACCGCACGGTGGACAGCTTCAACGAGGGTGTGCGGGACTTCTCGGAATTTAACTATAACCTGCGGGGCACGGTGGAGCGGATGGATGTGTGCATCCGGGACCTGGTCAGCGTGCTGCGCTCCTCCGCCCGGGGCCTTGAAAGGAGCGAGCGGCAATGAGAAGAGGCGCAGGCAGCTATAAGCGCAGTGAATCCGGCGGGGAGCAGGGCTTCTGGCCCTCCTATGCCGACATGATGAGCGCCGTGGCCCTGATCCTGTTCTTCCTGATGTTGCTGTCTTACATACAGAACCTGGTCACCGGCAACGACCTGCAGAACACCCAGGAGGTGCTGGCTCAGACCAAGGAGCAGGTGCTGCTGGCGGAGGATCAGCTGGCGGGGCTTACCGATGAGCTGAAGAAAAAGCAGGATCAGCTGGAGGATTACGCCGTCCAGATCGTGCAGCAGAAGGAAGAGATGGAGGCCCAGGACAAGCTGATCGGCCAGCAGGAGGCCTATCTCTCCGCCGCCAACGACGAGCTGACCCAGATGCGCAACCAGATGCAGACCATTGCCGTGCTGCGCCTGTCCATCCTGGAGCAGATCCGGGAAAGCATTGTGGAGGTCATGGGGGACGCCAGCAAGGTCAGCATCGGGGATAACGGCAACATCATCCTCTCGGACAGCGTGCTGTTCGACCTGGGCTCCTCTGAAATCAAGGAGGACAGCGCCGGGGTGCTGGGGGAGCTGATCGATGTGTTTTACCAGTTCCTCAGCGATGAGGAGAACGCCAGGTATGTGGACAGCATCGTCATCTCCGGCCATACGGACATCACTGGCACCGCCGAGAGCAACCGGGTGCTGTCCACCGACCGGGCCAACTCCGTGCTGAACTATCTGCTGCTGGGGAAGAACGGCAAGCTGAATACTTATTCATCCTACTTCTGCGCCGCAGGCTACGGCGCCACGCGGCCGGTGGCCAGCAACGATACCGAGGAGGGCAAGGCCGCCAACCGCCGCATTGAAATTTCCATGATCTTGAAGGACGACACGGTGCTGGATATTGTGGAGAACTACCTGGCCCTGGACCTGCCGGGGACGGAGACGGCTTCCGCTTCCAGCCCGGCACCCACGCCGGAACCCACGGCCAGCCCGGAGCCCAGTTCAAAGCCCTGGCTTGGCCTGTTCGGTTGAAAAAATACACCCGGGAATTTCCGGGTGTATTTTTGCCTGCCCCTTGCAATTTCGCCGGGTATCGGTATAATAACAATGTTAAAAATTGTATGAGGTGAAGCATATGAAAGCCATTGTCAGCGTTTTCGCCAAGGACTCCAAGGGCATCACCGCCTATGTGACCGCCCTGCTGGCGGAGAACGAGATCAACATACTGGACATCAGTCAGACCCTGATGCAGGAATATTTCGCCATGATCATGCTGGTGGACCTGACTGACTGCACCCTGCCTTTCGATCAGCTTTCCCAGCTGCTGAAGGACAAGGGCATGGAGCGGGGGCTGGATATCCATGTGCAGCGGCAGGATATCTTTGAAGCCATGCACAGGATTTGAGGCGGCGCCATGAGCTACTTAATCAACAGCAGCGAGATTCTGCAAACCATTGAAATGATCGACCAGCAGCACCTGGACGTGCGCACCGTCACCATGGGCATTAGCCTGCTGGACTGCGCCGACCGGGATATTAACCTTTGCTGCCAGCGGGTCTATGATAAAATCTGCACCCTGGCGGACAAGCTGGTGGACACCGGCTGCGCCATCGAGCGGGAGTTTGGCATCCCCATTGTCAATAAGCGCATCTCCGTCAGCCCCATCTCCCTGGTGGCCGCCGCCTGTGAGGCGGAGGACTATGTCCCCTTGGCTATGACCCTGGACAAGGCCGCCAAGGCCGTGGGCGTCAACTTCATCGGCGGCTTTTCCGCCCTGTGCCACAAGGGCTTTACCAAAAGCGATCTGAAGCTGATCCACTCCATCCCCCGGGCCCTGACGGAGACGGACCTGGTCTGCTCCAGTGTGAACGTGGCCTCCACCAAGGCGGGCATCAACATGGACGCGGTGGCCCTCATGGGCAGGATCATTCGCCAGACGGCGGATATCGACCCCATGGGCTGCGCCAAGCTGGTGGTCTTTGCCAATGCCGTGGAGGATAACCCCTTCATGGCTGGGGCCTTCCACGGCGTGGGGGAGCCGGAGTGCGTGATCAACGTGGGCGTTTCCGGCCCCGGCGTGGTGGCCCACGCTTTGAAGGCCTGCAAGGGCCAGCCCTTTGACGTGGTGGCGGAGACGGTGAAAAAGACCGCCTTCAAGATCACCCGCATGGGGCAGCTGGTGGCCCAGGAGGCCTCCCGCCGGCTGGATGTGCCCTTCGGCGTGGTGGACCTGTCCCTGGCCCCCACCCCCGCCATCGGGGACAGCGTGGCAGAAATTCTGGAAATTATGGGCCTGGAGAAATGCGGCGGCCACGGCACCACCGCGGCGCTGGCTTTGCTGAACGACGCGGTGAAGAAGGGCGGCGTCATGGCTTCCAGCCATGTGGGCGGCCTGTCCGGCGCGTTCATCCCGGTATCGGAGGATGCGGGGATGATCTCCGCCGTGGAGGCCGGGGCCCTCAGCATTGATAAGCTGGAGGCCATGACCTGCGTCTGCTCCGTGGGGCTGGATATGATTGCGGTGCCTGGGGACACCAGTGCCGACGTGATCTCCGCCATTATTGCCGACGAGGCGGCCATCGGCATGGTGAACACCAAGACCACCGCCGTCCGCCTGATCCCCGCCAAGGGCAAGACCGTAGGGGACCGGATCGACTTCGGCGGGCTGTTGGGCTCCGCCCCGGTGATGCCCCTGCGCAGCGGCTCCCCGGCGGAGTTTGTAGCCCGGGGCGGCCGGATTCCTGCCCCCCTGCACAGCCTGAAAAACTGAAAATGCCAATAAAAACCGGCTCTTTCCCTTGGGGAAAGAGCCGGTTTTTATTGGGCGGAGAGGGCGTTCGCTCCGAAACTTGTCAAGATTAGTGGACAGATGAAAGAGTGAAAAAGGCATTGGGAGCCATATAGTGAATGCCGGAATGGATTCGTTCGGCATTGTAGTATAGCTCAATGTAATTTACAATGACCCGACTTGCTTCTTTGAAATTGAGATGCCGGATATCCGGCATCTCAATTTCAAGAGTATGCCAGAAACTCTCGATTGGCTGATTGTCACTCGGGGTGCCCGGGCGTGACATGCTCTTTCGAAAACCGTTGCTCTCCACAAGTTCTTTTGTTCTTTTTGCGGTATACTGACTACCTCTGTCACTGTGGAAGACAGCGCCCTCAGGACGCTCAGGATTTTTTCCCACGGCCATCCTAATACATTCCTGCACGAGTTCCTGACGCTGATGTTTGGCCATTGACCAGCCTAC
>JBJDXQ010000065.1:0-7310 GCA_051866745.1 Candidatus Limivicinus sp.
CCCAGGGGGTGACGGCCATGTACTCGGTGCCGGAGCCGCAGCCGGAGATGCGCTTATACACGCAGGGGCCGCCGGTGAGGTCCAGCATGTAGTGGTAGAAGGTGATGGGCTTGCCCTCCTTCTCCCGGCGGAGCATATCCTTGGCCAGGATCTCATACTGCTCCTTCACGATCTCCAGATCCTCCGGCGTCAAAGCGGCGGGGTCCCCGGGGGCGCAGACCACCGGCTCCATGCTCAGCTCGGTAAAGCCCAGGTCCGCCATGTGAAAAACGTCCCTGGTAAAGTCCGGGTTGGCGTGGGTGAAGGTGCCCCGCATATAATAGTTCTTGCCGCCCCGGGATGCCACCAGCTTCTGAAAGCGGGGGACAATGCGGTCATAGCTGCCGTTACCGGCGTAGTCCACCCGCAGCCGGTCATGAATCTCCTTGCGGCCATCCAGGGAGAGCACCACGTTGCTCATCTCCCGGTTGGCAAAATCGATCACATCGTCATCGATCAGCATACCGTTGGTGGTGAGGGTGAAGCGGAATTTCTTGTGGTTGGGTTCCTCCTGGGTGCGGGCATAGGCCACCAGCTGCTTCACCACCTCCCAGTTCATCAGCGGCTCGCCGCCGAAGAAGTCCACCTCCAGGTTGGTGCGGTGGCCGGAATGCTCGATGAGAAAATCCAGGGCCCGCTTGCCCACCTCAAAGGACATCAGCGCCCGGTCCCCATGGTATTTGCCCTGGCTGGCAAAGCAGTAGGAGCAGTTCAGGTTGCAGGTATGGGCCACGTGGAGGCAGAGAGCCTTCACCACGTCGCCGGAGCGCTCCTTGAAGGTGCCGGCCATATCGGCAAAGGTATCCGGCGTGAAGAGCTTGCCCGCCTTTTCCAGGGCCGCCACATCGGCGATGCAGGCATACAGCTCCTCCTCGGTCACGTCCTCCCGGTCCGCATACTTCACCAGCAGTTCCCGGACGATCTCCTCCGGGCTTTCCTGCTTGAACTTTTCGATAATGTCATAGGCCACCTCGTCCACCGCGTGGATGGAGCCGGAGCAGCTGTCCAGCACGATGTTGTAGCCGTTGAGTTTATACTGATGTACCACTGGGTATCCTCCCCTGTTTTTATGTCAGACATAAAAAGTGCCGCCCGTGGGCGGCAGCTTTTTATATCGAAGCTTACTTGTTTGCCTCGTTCTCGCACTTCTGGTTGGCAACGCCGCAGCTGGTCTTGCAGGCGGACTGGCAAGAGGTCTGGCACTCGCCGCAGCCGCCGTTCTTGGCGCTCTCGCAGAGGTTACGGGTCTCAAGCGTCTTGATTCTTTCCATAACAAAATCTCCGTTTCTCTGATTATTCTTCCGGCAGCCGAAAGGCCACCATAAACACCATAGAATTTTACCACAGGCTGCGGATAAAATCAAGGTGTTTTCGCCCTGTTATTTTCCGATCCAGCTCTCGTCGGAGGGGTTATTGCGGAAGGCGATAAGCCGCTCCACATCCTCGGGCCGGATGTAGCCCTCCTGGGCGGCGGTCTCGGCCACCACGTCAAAGTTGGTGAGGGAGACGTTCTTCACCTGGGCCGCTGCCAGCCGCTCCAGGCCCTTCTTCATGCCGTAGGTGAAGATGCTCACCACCCCCAGCACTTCTGCCCCGGCTTCCCGGAGCACTTCCACCACTTCAATCACGCTGCCGCCGGTAGAGATCAGGTCTTCCACCACCACCACCTTCTGGCCCGGCTCCAGCCGGCCCTCGATCTGGTTCTGGCGGCCATGGTCCTTAGCGCCGGAGCGCACATAGCCCATGGGCATGTTCAGCAGGTGGGCGGTGATGGCAGCGTGGGCGATGCCGGCGGTGGAGGTGCCCATCAGCACCTCGGCCTCCGGGTAGTTCTCTTTGATCAACTGGGCCAGTCCCTGCTCCACATCCAGGCGGACTTCCGGGGCGGTGAGGGTCAGGCGGTTATCGGTATACACCGGGCTCTTGATGCCGCTGGCCCAGGTGAAGGGCTCATCCGGGCGGAAGAACACGGCCTGAATCTTCAAAAGGTCTTTCGCAATGACTTTTTCCATAGCTTCCATTATCCAACAAACTCCTTTACGCATCTTTCATAGGCGGCCACCGGGTCAGCGGCGGCAGTGATGGGCCGGCCCACCACGATATAGTCGGAGCCCAGCTCCCTGGCCTTCTCCGGGGTGGTGACCCGCTTCTGGTCCCCCACGTCCCCATCGGCGAAGCGGACGCCGGGGGTGACGGTGACGAAGCCGTCGCCGCAGGCCTGGTGCACCTTCCCCGCCTCCAGGGGGGAGCAGACCACGCCGTCCAGCCCGGCTTCCTTGGCGGTCCGGGCGTAGGACATGACCACCTGGTCCAGAGGCCGGTCGATCAGCAGCTCCCGGCGCATGCTGTCCTCATCGGTGGAGGTCAGCTGGGTGACGGCGATCAGCAGGGGGCGGCTGCCGTCGGGCCGGGTCAGGCCCTCCAGGGCGGCCTTCATCATGGCGGAGGTGCCGGCGGCATGGACATTGCACATATCCACATCCAGTCCGGAGAGCACGGCCATGGCCTTCTTCACGGTGTTGGGGATATCGTGGAGCTTCAGGTCCAGAAAGATCTTGTGGCCCCGGGCCTTGATCTGGCGGACGATCTCCGGCCCCTCGGCATAGTACAGCTCCATGCCGATTTTCACAAAGGGCTTGCGCCCGGTGAATCTGTCCAGAAAGGTGAACACCTGCTCCTTGCTGCTGAAATCGCAGGCGACGATCACATCTTTACCCATGCTTGCATCCTCCTATAATCTCTTTCAATGCGCTGATGTTATACTTTTCCATTGCGGCGGGCAGGGCCTGGATGATATCCCGGCAGGCGAAGGGGTTCACCAGATTGGCAGCTCCCACCTCCACCGCCGTGGCCCCGGCCAGCAGCATCTCAATCACATTCTCCGCGCTGGCAACGCCGCCCACGCCGATCACCGGGATGTTCACCGCATGAGCAACCTGGTACACCATCCGCAGGGCCACCGGGAAGATGGCCGGGCCGGAGAAGCCGCCCATGGTGTTGGCCACCACAGGCTTGCGGGTGTTCAGATCGATGCGCATGCCCAGCATGGTGTTGATGAGGCTGAGGCCGTCGGCCCCGGCTTCCTCACAGGCTTTGGCGATGGAAACGATATCGGTGACATTGGGGGTCAGCTTGATGATCACCGGCTTATGGCACACGGCCTTTACCGCCCGGGTGACCTCCGCCGCCGCCTCAGGGCAGGTGCCGAAGCTCATGCCGCCGCCATGCACATTGGGGCAGCTGACATTCACCTCCAGCCAGCCCACCTGGTCACAGCGATCCAGCTTCCGGCAGCTATAGACATAGTCCTCCACGGAAAAGCCGCTGACATTGGCCATCACCTTTTTGTGGAAAACCTTTTTAAGCTTTGGCAGTTCTTCTTCAATCACCTTGTCCACGCCCGGGTTTTGCAGGCCCACGGCGTTGATGAGGCCGGCGGTGCAGTCGGCAATGCGGGGGGTGGGGTTACCGAAGCGGGGCTCTTTTGTGGTGCCCTTGAAGGAGAAGGTGCCCAAGATGTTGATGTCGTAAAGCTCCGCGAACTCATAGCCGTAGCCAAAGGTGCCGCTGGCGGGGATCACCGGGTTATCCAGGGTAATGCCGCAGAGGGACACGCTCAGGTCTGCCATCGAATCTCCTCCTTCCGCAGCACCGGGCCTTCTTTACAAATGCGCTTGACACCGTAGAGGGTCTCGCAGGAGCAGCCCATGCAGGCGCCGAAGCCGCAGCCCATGCGCTGCTCAAAGCTGAACTGGCCGGATGTTACCGCGCAGTCATTGACGGCCTTGAACATGGCCTCCGGGCCGCAGGTGTAAAAATAGCTGTAGTCCAGGCCCTGCATGGCCTGGGTGACGAAGCCCTTCCGGCCACGGCTGCCGTCCTCGGTGCAGAGGGTGACGGCGCAGCCCAGGGCTTTGAACTCCTCCTCATAAACGGCCTGTTCCGCCGTGGCAAAGCCCAGGAGCACCTGGGGCGTTTTGCCCTCAGCGATCAAGTGCTTTGCCAGGGCATACAGCGGCGTGAAGCCCAGGCCGCCGCCGATCAGCAGGGGCCTGTCCCCCGCCGGGGCCAGGTCAAAGCCGTTGCCCAGGCCGGTGAGCAAGTCCAGGCTGCCGCTCTGCATCCGGGTCAGCTGCTCCGTCCCCCGGCCCACGATGCGGTAAACCACTGTCAGGCTGTCCCCGTCCCAATCGCAGACGGAGAGGGGGCGGCGCAGGAAGCAGCCGTCAATCTTGATATTCACGAACTGGCCGGGGCGGGTGATGGCCCCGGTGTCCCCCCGAAGGCGCAGGCGCATGACCTGGCTGTTCAGGGGGCGGTTCTCGATTATTTCAAAAATTTCCTGTTTCATGCCGTCCCTCAGGCATCGATGGTGGAGATGCGCAAGGTGGTCTCCTCCAGCACGTCCAGCAGCACCTTCACGGTGTCCAGGGCGGTGAACATGGTGACATTGTTTTCGGTGGCGGCGGTGCGAATCTTATAGCCGTCGCTCATCTGGCCCAGGGAGCCAATGTCCTGGGTGTTGATGACGTAGGCGATGTGGCCCTGGCGCAGGGCCTCCAGAATTTCGTCGCTGCCGTCCCGCAGCTTTTTCAGCACGTGGGTGCGGATGCCGTTTTCCTTGAGGAATTTGGCGGTGCCCTCGGTGGCCTCGATGTTGAAGCCCAGGTCGTAGAAGCGGCGGATCAGGGGCAGGGCCTCCTGCTTGTCCTTATCGGCCACGGTGGCGAACACGGTGCCGTAGTTCTGCAGGTGGGTGCCGGAGGCCTGGAGGGCCTTGTACAGGGCACGGTTCAGCTTGTCGTCATAGCCGATGGCCTCGCCGGTGGACTTCATCTCCGGGGACAGGTAGGCGTCCAGGCCACGGATTTTGTTGAAGGAGAACACCGGCACCTTCACGTACCAGCGGTCCTTCTCCTTGGGGTAGATATCGAAGATGCCCTGCTCTTTCAGGCTCTTGCCCAGGATGACCTCGGTGGCGATATCCGCCAGGCTGTAGCCGGTGGCCTTGGACAGGAAGGGGACGGTGCGGGAGGAGCGGGGGTTGACCTCTATGATATAGACCTTCTCGTTCCGGTCCACGATGAACTGGATGTTGTACAGGCCCACGATGCCGATGCCCAGGCCCAGCTTCTTTGCGTACTGCAGGACGATGCCCTTCACCTTGTCAGAGATGCTGAAGGTGGGGTAGACACTGATGGAGTCGCCGCTGTGGATGCCGGTGCGCTCCACCAGCTCCATGATGCCGGGGACGAACACGTCCCGGCCGTCACAGATGGCGTCCACCTCGATCTCCTTGCCGATGATGTATTTATCCACCAGCACCGGCTTATCCACGTCCACCTCCACGGCGGTCTTTAAATACTGGCGCAGCTGCTGCTCGTTGGCCACGATCTGCATAGCCCGGCCGCCCAGCACGAAGCTGGGGCGCACCAGCACCGGGTAGCCGATGGCCTCGGCGGCCTTCACGCCGTCCTCAATGTTGGTGACGGCCTGGCCCTGGGGCTGGGGAATGTTCAGCTCCTCCAGGATCTTCTCAAAGCTGTCCCGGTTCTCGGCCCGCTCGATGGCCTGGCAGTCGGTGCCGATGATCTTCACGCCCCGCTCCATCAGCGGCTGGGCCAGGTTGATGGCAGTCTGGCCGCCCAGGGAGGCGATGACCCCTTCGGGCTTTTCAAACTCGATGATGTTCATCACATCCTCGGTGGTGAGAGGCTCGAAATACAGCTTGTCGGCAGTGGTATAGTCGGTGGAGACGGTCTCCGGGTTGTTGTTGATGATGATGGCCTCATAGCCGGATTTCTTGATGGTGGTGACGGCGTGGACGGTGGAATAGTCAAACTCCACGCCCTGGCCGATGCGGATGGGGCCGGCGCCCAGCACCACGATCTTTTTCTTCTCCCCCAGGCGGGAGGCGTTGGGGAAGGAATAGGAGGAGTAGAAATAGGGGATGTAGGCGTTGGTGTGGCAGGTATCCACCATGGGATAGGCGGGGAAGAGGTCAAAGTACTTCCGCTGCTTGTAGATATCCAGCTCCGTCTTGCCCCAGAGCTTGGCGATATACTTGTCGCTGAAGCCCATCTTCTTGGCGTCTTCCAGCAGCTGGGTATTGCCCGCGTTGGCGGCCAGGGTCTTTTCCATAGCCACGATCTTCTGAATGGATTCCAGGAAGAAGGGGGTGATCATGGTGATGGCATAGAGCTGATCAATCCCCACGCCCCGGCGCAGCAGCTCGGCAATGGCAAAGATGTTGTCATCCCGAAATTCGCCGATATAGGCCAGCATTTCCTCGGTGGGCATATCGTCGAACTTGGCCAGGTGGAAGTGGCAGACGCCGATCTCCAGGGAGCGGACGGATTTCAGCAGGCACTCCTCCAGATTGGCGCCGATGCCCATGACTTCGCCGGTGGCCTTCATCTGGGTGCCCAGTTTGTTGGGGGCGGTGGCGAACTTATCAAAGGGGAAGCGGGGCATCTTGGCCACCACGTAGTCCAGGCTGGGCTCAAAGGCGGCGTTGGTGTTGGCAATGCCGATCTCCTCCAGCGCCATGCCCACGGCGATCTTGGCGGTGACACGGGCGATGGGGTAGCCGCTGGCCTTGGAGGCCAGGGCGGAGGAACGGGACACCCGGGGGTTGACCTCGATGAGGTAATACTCGCTGGAGTTGGGGTTCAGAGCGAACTGGACGTTGCAGCCGCCCTCGATCTTCAGCTCCCGGATGATCTTGATGGCGCTGTCGTTGAGCATTTTCAGGTCATGGTCGTTGAGGGTCATGATGGGGGCCACCACGATGGAGTCGCCGGTGTGGACGCCCACGGGGTCCACGTTCTCCATGCCGCAGATGGTGATGGCATGGTCGTTGGAGTCCCGCATGACCTCAAACTCGATCTCCTTATAGCCCTTGACGCTCTTCTCGATCAGCACCTGATGGACGGGAGAAAGCTTGAAGGCGTTGAGGCCGATCTCCACCAGCTCCTCCTCGTTGTTGGCAAAGCCGCCGCCGGTGCCGCCCAGGGTGAAGGCGGGGCGCAGCACCACAGGGTAGCCGATCTCCTGCGCGGCCTTTTTGGCCTGCTCCAGGTCGTAGGTGATCTCGGAGGGAATGGTGGGCTCGCCGATGGACTGGCACAGCTCCTTGAACAGCTCCCGGTCCTCGGCCCGCTCAATGCTCTCGCTGCTGGTGCCCAGCAGTTCCACACGGCACTCCTTCAGCACGCCCTTCTTCTCCAGCTGCATGGCCAGGTTCAGGCCGGTCTGGCCGCCGATGCCGG
>JBJDXQ010000066.1:0-34917 GCA_051866745.1 Candidatus Limivicinus sp.
AGGTGGAAATCCTGCTTTTTTGACGGAAGCTTCTGCTTTTTCCAAGTTTTTACTTGCCACCTCATCAGTCGGCTGCGCCGCCAGCTTCCCCTCAAGGGGAAGCCTTTGTCCGGCAAAATCCACTGGTGCAGAATATAAAATGGTCTTTTTTGATAAATTGAAAAAGCCGCAGAACGAAGTCTGCGGCTTTCGTATATCGTTGGGGATCAGAGGAACTTGTCCAGCTCCTGCTCCACCTGAGGCATTTTCTTTACCTTGGGGTGATCGATGATCTTTCCGCCGGTCACAACCATGCTGACATTCCGCAGAGTCTGCAGATCCTCCAGCGGGTTGCCCTCGGTCACGATCAGATCTGCCAGCTTCCCCGGCTCCACAGTGCCCAGCTGATCGCCCAGCCCGGCAATCTCCGCGTTGCGGCAGGTAGCCGTGTACAGGGCAAAGGCATTGCTGACGCCGCAGAACTTGCTGAAATAAACCAGCTCCCGCCACATGCCGTAGTGGGTCACATAGGGGCAGCCGGTATCGGTGCCCAAGCCCACAGGAATCCCCTGCACCACACAGGCCTTGGCACAGTCAATGATGCCGTCAAAGACGATCTTGCCGTTGAACTGAGCGATCTCCGTGCAGTTGCTTACCTCCCGGTCAAACAGGGCAAAGGGCAGGGCCGGGGAAAGAGTGGCCACCAGGGCAGCGCCCCGCTGCTTGAACAGCCGCAGAATCTCCTCATCGGGCTTTGCGCCATGCTCAATGGTGTCCACACCGTTTTCCAGTGCCACCCGGACGCCCTCCGGGCTTTCCACATGAGCCGCCACCTGCAGGCCCAAGCGGTGGGCCTCGTCGCAGGCCGCTTTCACCAGCGCCGGCTGCATCCGCAGCACGCCGGGCTCCCCCTTCTGCTCGGCGTCCAGCACGCCGCCGGTAATCATCAGCTTGATCAGGTCCGGCTTGTCCTCCGCGATCTGCCGCACGAAAGCGGCAGCCTCCTCCGGCGTGGTGGCCTCATAGGCCAGAGAGCCGGCCATGTGCCCGCCGGGAACAGAGACGGCCATGTTGCTGGCAAGAATACGGGGGCCCTGAACCTTCCCCTGCTTGATCTTGTCCCGCAGCTTGCTGTCGTAACTCTCCAGGCCGCCCACAGTACGGATGGTGGTCACGCCGCTGAGCAAGGCCGTGTTGGCATATTTCTTGTATATAATTTCCACCAGCTTCCGAGCCAGGCCGCAGCTGGTCATCATCTTTACCGACTTCTTGGCGTCCATGGGCTTCTTTGAGGGCTTACCATTGCCCGGAATGTGCACATGCAGATTGATCAGGCCCGGCATCAGATACCGGCCGCCCAGATCCCGCGTTGCATATTCCGCGGGCACAGCGCTCTCCGCCACGATATCAACGATTTTCTCACCATCCACCAGTACGGCCAGGCCGTCCTGGGGCTTCATGTCTTCTCTGCCGCTGAGCAGATGCATATTGGTCAACGCATATTTCACGGAAATTCCTCCTTTTCCCTGTTATTATACGCTCCGCCGTCCTTAATTTCAATTCACAGTTTCCTCAATTCGTCCCAAGAAAAAAACGGAGCATAACTGCTCCGTTTTTTTCTGATTTTTGGTTGGCTCTGATTACTGGACAGCCACGGTGCGCTGGAAGGTGTCGATCCATTCGCCCTTGGCGGTGGTGATGTAGGCGTCGTCAAACTCCTTCAGGGCGTTCATGGACTCCTCACCGAAGGCCAGGTAGGTCTTCAGCTCGTCGGCCATGGCGGCGTTCTTGTTCACAGGGGCCTCATTGAGAACCTCGGCGATCTTGTTCTGGGTATCGTTGCAGATCAGGTACTCCACGAACAGCTGGGCCAGTTCAGGGTTCTTGCAGTTCTTGACCACCTCAACGGTGGCGGGAGCGGCGAAGGAGCCCTCAGAAGCGTCCACCCACTGCATATTGATGCCGCTGCTGATCAGGCCGGGCATATTGATGTCCATAAAGACGGTGATGTTGGCCTCACCGGTGGTGAAGGCGTTGACCACGTCGGAAGAAGCGGTGTACCACAGGTTGATGTTGTCCTTCTTCTCCTGCATCAGAGCCATGGCGGCGCTGACGTCCTCCTGGCTGCCGCCCATGGCCTCAGCCATAGCCACCAGCATGTAGGGGCCGGCGGTGGAGGTCATGTCGGGCAGGGCCACCATACCGGCGTACTGGTCGTCAAACAGGTCCTGGTATGAGGTGGGGGCGGGCAGATTCAGCTGCTCCAGCGCGTCGGCATTGTACATGATGCCGTAGCGGCACAGGGAGTAGCAGGGGCCGTAGCCCTTCTCATCCACGCAGAAATCATACAGCTCGTCCAGGCTGGTGACGATATTGGTGTCCAGCTTCTCGAACAGGTCGTTCTGGATGCCGGTCTCGGCAAAGCTCTTGGTCAGCAGGGCCACATCGGCGGTGGGGTCGGCCTTCTCGGCCATCAGCTTGTTGAGGCGGTCGCCGTTGCCGGAAGTGGGGTCAACAACGATGGTGCAGTTATACTGGCTCTCGAAATCGGCAGCCAGGGTCTTGAGACCGGCCTCGGCCCAGCCCCAGGTAGCGACAACCAGCTCGGCGCCGCCGAAGTCCAGTGCGCCGTCAGCCTCGCCCTCAGCGGGAGCCTCGGCAGCGGGAGCCTGAGTGGCAGCGGGCTTCTCGCCGCTGCCGCAGGCGGCCATCGCGAACACCATGGTCAGTGCCAGCAGCATGGCAAGCATTCTCTTCAGTGTCATTTTCTTTCCTCCTAGAAAGTCAAACATTTTTATATACACAGATCCGCTGGGCGGGGATGTGCACCAGCACAGTCTCTCCCAGTTGGCGCTGGGTATATTCATTCACAGCGGGACATACCGTCTCCGCAACGCAGCCCGTCACTTCCAGACGGGTGGTGGTACCCTTATAGGTGACGGCGCTGATGGTGCCGGGCAGGGTGTTCTCCCCTTCCTCCGCCACCAACTGGATGTTCTCCGAGCGGACAGCCAGGGTCACCGGGCTGCCGGCCTCGATGCCCTCCGCCGCAGCGCTGGGCACATACAGCAGCTTGCCGCTGCAGCTGACCGGGCGCTTCTCGCCCTCCTCAGGGCCGATGGTGCCCTGGATAAAGGTGGAAAAGCCCATAAAATCCGCCACAAAGGCGCTGCAGGGCCGTTCAAAAATCTCATTGGGGCTGCCGATCTGCTGGATTTTGCCCTCGTGCATCACGATGACCCGGTCAGCCAGGGAGACGGCCTCCTCATGGTCATGGGTGACGATGATGGTGGTGATGCCCAGCTCCTTCTGGATGCGCTTGATTTCCACCTGCATCTCGATGCGCAGCTTGGCGTCCAGGTTGGACAGGGGCTCGTCCAGCAGCAGGATATGGGGCCGGGTCACCAGTGCCCTTGCCAGGGCCACCCGCTGCTGCTGGCCGCCGGACAGCTCTCTGGGATAGCGCTTGTCAAGCCCCGTCAGCTTCACCAGGGCCAGGATTTCCGCCACCCGCTGGGCAATCTCCGGCTTTTTCAGCTTTTGCAGCTTCAGGCCAAAGGCCACGTTTTCAAAAACAGTCATATGGGGAAACAGTGCATAGTTCTGGAAGAAGATGCCGATGTTCCGTTTGTAGGGCGGGATTTTCGCCACGTCCGCCCCATCCACCAGGATGCTGCCCTCCGTGGGCTCGGCAAAGCCGGCGATCATCCGCAGGGTGGTGGTCTTGCCGCAGCCGCTGCCGCCCAGCAGGGCGATCATCTCCCCGTCGGCGGCCTTGAGGTTCATATTGTCAACGGCGGTAAAATTCCCGAAGCGCTTGGTAAGTCCGATCAGTTCCAGTGTAGCCATGGCTTCCTCCTTATTTCACAAACATGTCCAGCCCCACGAATTTATCCATCAGCAAAATCAGCACCAGAGAGCCTGCAATCAGGAAGGTGGAGATGGCCGCCAGGGTGGGGTCAAAGGTCAGTTCCATATAGTTCATGATTCGGATGGGCAGGGTGATGAATTTGGGCGTGGACAGCAGGCTGCTGAGGGCCACCTCGTCAAAGGAATAGAGGAAGGCCAGCAGCGCCCCGGCCAGGATGCCGGGCTTGGCCACGGGGATGGTGATCTTGAAGAACACCTGCACCGGGTTTGCCCCCAGGGATGTGGCCGCGTCCTCCAGCGTCCAGTTGAACACATGCAGCACCGAGACGGTGTTGCGGACGATGTAGGGCAGGATGATGATAAAGTGGCCGATGAAGATCCGCACCGCGCCGGGAATGCCGCCGATCTGGCTGTACACCTGCAACAGCACAAAGGCGAAAGCCACGGAAGGCACGTACATGGGGGAAGTGAAGTAATTCAGCAAGACGTTCTTGCCCTTGAAGTCATGCCGGCAGACGGACAAAGCCGCCGTGACGCCCAGCAGGATGTCCAGCGCCGTGGCCAGCAGGCCGATCTTCAGGCTGTTGGCCAATCCCTCCATAAAATGGGTAGAGGAGCTGAAAATGTTTTCATACCACTTGAGGGAAAAGCCCTTGGGCGGGAACACCACCACTGCCGTAGGCGTGAAGGAGGCAATGACGATCACCACCAGCGGCGCGATCAGAAACAGCATCACCAGAATCGCCACAATGGTACAGAAGATGTTTACTCTTTTCTCACGCATTCTTGCCGCCCCCCAGTCTCTTCATATATCCGGCGGTGGACAGCACCACCAGCACCTGAATCAGCAAAATCACCGCCAGCAGGATGTAGCTGATGGCCGAGGCCGCGCCCCAGTCAAAGCTGACGTTGATCTCCTGCACCACCATGGTGGCCATCATGCGGAACTTGGAGCCGCCCAGCAGCTTGGGCGTCACATACGAAGTCATGCTCATGGTGAACACCATCACGCAGCCGGAGATGATACCCGGCAGGCTCAGGGGGAAGATCACCTTGCAGAAGGTCTCCGCCGGGTTGGCCCCCAGACTGTAGGCCGCGTACTCCACATTGGGGTCAATGCTCTGCAGCACGCCCACCAGGGAAAGGATCATGTAAGGGATCAGCAGATGGATCATGCCGATAATCACCGCTGTTTCCGTGTTCAGGATGGACAGGGGCTTTTGCACCAGGCCCAGCCCCAGCAGGAACTGGTTCAGCAGGCCGTTCTTGCCCAGGATTACCATCCAGCCGTAGGAGCGCACCACTGCGCTGACCAGGAAGGGAAACAGGATAATGACCATCATCACCTTTTTCATCCGGGACTGGGTGCGGGCCATGTAATAGGCCGTGGGATAGCCCAGCAGCAGGGACACCAGGGTAGACACCAGAGACACCCGCACTGTGGTCCACAGAATGTCCAGATAAAAGGGGTCGGTAAAGAAGCGGACGAAGTCAGAAAGGCCATTGGTGGCCAGGGTCTTTATCAGGATATACAGCATGGGCGCCAGGAAAAACACCGTCAGCGCCAACACCGCCGGCAGGGCAAGCAGAAAAGCCTGTTTCTTTCGCATATTCCACGCTCCTTATCAATAGCATTTCTCCACAAGAGGGATCTTACATTTGTTCACAACATCGATCAGCCCCAGGTCAGTGCATTTCATCTCCGGGGACACCGCCAGCGGCATCAGGGTCAAGAAGGTGATGGGATTGGCATACTTCAGACCGATCTTCCGGCAGGCTTCCAGGAACGCTTCCACCTGGCCGGAAAGCACCTCCGCCGGCTCCTGACTCATCAGCCCCCCCAGGGGCAGGGGCACCCGGGCCAGAACCTCTCCCCCCTGGACCGCGCACATACCGCCCTTCATCCGGCGTATGGTGTTGGCAGCCAGGGCCATATCCCCGTCATCGCCGCCGTACACCGTCAGGTTGTGGGCGTCATGGCCATAGGTCAGGGCAATGGCGCCGTCAAGCTCCACCATCCCGTCGATCAGGGCCAGGGCATGCCGGTCCAGGCCGTAGCGGTTAAAGACCGCCACCTTAAACAATCCGGTTATGTCAACCGTTCTTCCCAACTGAGAATCACACAAAGGCAGATTCCGCAAAACTTTTTGTGTTCTGTGACCACTGCCATTATATTTGATTATGTTAATCTTTGCCCAAGCATCCGCCGGTTTCGCCGCCACGGGGATGAAGAAATCCTCCTCCCGGACCTCCTTCACCAGCATGGGATGCTCCCGCAGAGCGGACAGGTCGCAGGGCCGGGGGGTGAAATTCAGCCTGCCACCCTCCAGGATCACTTTGCCCTCCACCACCAGCAGCTCCGGCTTGGGAGCCTTCCAATCCCGCACCAGCTGGATATTGGCCAGCCTGCCGGGGGCAATGGCGCCGGTGTCATACTGGCGCAGCCGGTCGGCGGCATTGATGGTGGCAAAGCGGATGGCCCGCAGCGGCTCCAAGCCCAGTGCAATGGCCCGGGCCACCACATGGTTCAGCTGTCCCTGACGCATCAGCTTGTCCAGGGGCACATCGTCCGTCACCAGGCAGACACGGCTGGAAACGGGCAGTTCATTCATGGCCTGTACCATTCCGGCGCTGAGGTTGCATTCCTGAACCTGGACGCAGAAGCCCAGAGCCAGCCGCTCCCGCAGCTGTTCCGGATTGGCCGCCGTATGGTCGCTGTCGATGCCGGCGGCGGCAAAGCGCTGCAGCCGCTCCCCGGTCAGTACCGACGCGTGGCCGTCGATCATCATGCCCCGCGCCCTGGCCTGGCGAATGACAGAGAGAATATGCTCCTCCCCATCGGCCACGCCGTTGAAGTCCATCACTTCACCCAGGCCAAAGATACCCGGATGCGCCAGCATCTCTGCCGCTTCCTCCGGCCCCACAGCGCAGCCGCTGCCCTCAAAGCCGGGGGCCGAGGGCACGGTGGAGGGGGCCAGCATCAGCACCTTCAGCGGCGTGCCGGAGGCAGCCTCCATCAGGGCGTAGACCCCTTTGGGCCCCAGCACGTTGCAGATCTCATGGGGATCCGCCGCCACCATGGTGGTGCCGCACTCCAGGGCACGGCAGGCAAAGGCCTGGGGCGGCAGCATACTGCTCTCCAGATGCATATGGGAATCAATAAAACCAGGCAGCGCATACAGACCTTTCCCGTCTATCGTATCAGCTGCCTTGCATGAAGCCTGGGCTTCCCCAATATATTGGATTTTTTTGCCGGAAATGCCGATGCAGGCCGGTGCAACGGAGTCATTAAACACGTTCACCAGCATCACGTTTTCAATCAGCAGGTCGAAGATCTGTTCCCGAACGGCCTCCATGTCAACGTCTCCTTCCGCACCCCGGCAAAAGTAAATTCAGCACAAATCTTTCGTCCATGTGCACAACTCTGCATAACGATTTTATAATATAGAATCCCCCATGTTTTGTCAAGAAGCCTTTCTTTTCCTTATGAAAAATAGGTGTTTTGCTCTTAGTTTGAAATGCCCGGATAACGAAACTTGTTCAACTTTGCCATACTGCCGGCTATGGAATTGAGACCACTCTTTTCTCCCGCGTTTTGGTGTACAATTGATTGTATAAATGATACCGGCCAGCCTGTGGCCAGCCGGTATTGCTCCTTGTTTACGACAGTCCCCTCACGGCTTCACAGGCTTCCTCCACGGCAAAGAGGATTTTCCTGGGGCTCTGGCTGTCCCCTATGATGCTCACAGGGGCAATGGCTTTGAAAGGCTCCGCCTGGTCCGCGGTGGGCAGGAAGCCCAGGGCCAGCAGCACCGTGTCGCAGTCCAGGCTGCGCTCCTGCCCCACGCTCTCCACGGTGACGCGGCAGCACAGCCCAGCCTCTTCTATCCGTTTCAGCCTGGTGCCGGGCAGGAAGCTGACCCCGGACTTGTCCATGTACTGCTTCATCAGCATGTCGTTCATCTTAAAGCCCGGCTCCGAGGGGATAGTTCTGGCCATGTCGATGCAGCTGACCTGCTTGCCCCACATGTCCATCTGCAGGGCGCATTCCACGCCCACCAGGCCGCCGCCTACTACCACGACCCGATCCCCCACGTCGCACAGGTCATCCAGGGCCTGGGTGGCGGGATACACATTGGGCAGCGCCAGTCCGGGGATGGAGGCGGGCAGAACCGGCCGGCCGCCGGCAGCCCAGATGATATGATCCGGGGCGAAAGCCGCCGCCAGCTCCGGCGTTGCCGACCTATAGTAACGCACAGGAATGCCCCGCAGGCTCAGTTCCCGCTCGAAGTAGCGCAGCATACTGTGCATATCCCGCTTGAAAAAGGGCTTGCAGGCATAGCGGGCGTTGCCCCCCAGGCGGCCCGTCTTTTCCCAAAGCTCCACCTGATGCCCTGCGTCGTGGGCATAGATGGCCGCCATGCAGCCCCCTGGCCCACCGCCCACCACCAGGATTCGCTTTGGCCGGGACGTCTTGGGGATGTCCCGGCTGCCGTCCTCATGGCCGCAGCGGGGATTCAGCGCGCAGCTGGCCTGCTGCCCGGCATAGACCCGGCCGATGCAGCCCTCGTTGCAGGAGATGCAGGGGCGGATGGTCTCCGGCCTGCCGGAGAGCACCTTGTTGGGCAGCTGGGGGTCTGCCAGCAGGCCCCGGCCGATTACCGCCAGGTCACACACCTTGTTCATGAGCGCCGCCTCCGCCTTGGCCACGTTGCCAAAGCGGCCATGGGTCAGCACCGGCACATCCACCGCCGCCTTTATAATCTTGGCGGAACGGGATTGCAGGGTGGTCATCTGCATGCCCGCCGGGGGCATGGCATGGAACCAGTTCTCGTGGCAGCCCGCGTCCACATGCAGGGCGTCTGCCCCATAGCTGACGATCAGCCGGGCCAGTTCAAGGCCCTCCTCCATGCTCCGGTAGCCCTCCCCTTCCATATAGTGGTCCGGGGTGAACTTCACAATCACAGGGAAGCCGGCTCCGCCCTCCTCCTTGCAGATCTGGATCAGCTCCTTCAGGAATCGGGCCCTGTTCTCCAGGCTGCCGCCGTAGCCGTCCGTCCGGGTGTTCCAGCGCCGGGTCAAAAACTGGTCCGTGAGATAGCCGCCGTAGGCATGGATTTCCACGCAGTCCGCCCCGCAGCGCAGGGCCGCCTGGACAGACCGGCGGTAGTCCGCCTCCAGAAGGGCGATTTCTTCCAGGCTCAGCTGGTGGCATTTCAGCTTGGGCGCGTGCATCCAGCTGCACGGACTGGCGCTGACCGGGACTTTATAGCGGGTGCTGGCCCCGCCGATGCGCCCGTCCCCGGGCATGATCTGGGCGCCCACCATGCAGCCGTAGCTGTGGCTGTGCTCCACGATCCGGCGAAACAGCTCCTCCGTCTCCGCCGTGAAGAAGATGGAATGATCCACGGACTCGAAGCTGTCCGAGCCCTTCACGTTGCAGAAAATCAGGGCGGCTCCGCCCTTGGCCCGCTCCACAAAATAGTCCACAGTGGATGCGTCCATGTTCCCTACGGTCACCCCCATGGGGGCCATGACCATTCTGTTTTTCAGCGCCATCCTACCGATTTGGATGGGCTCTGCCAATACGCATGACATCCTGAAACTCCTCCGATCCCTGAGCCTACCCCTCAGCTTTTTCTCCGCAATTCCCCGTCCAGCAGCCGGTAGCTCAGCCGCAAGGTCTTGATCCGCCAGCGGCCGTCCGGGCATTTCACCAGGTCATCCACGTACAGGCCGAAGCCGGAGTAGGTCTGGCCGTTGTCCTTATAGGTGTGGTAGTCGTGCATTTTGGTCAGCAGCTGGCAGCTGTCCTCCCCGGTGAAGCGGATGATCTGGTTATAGCCAAAGTGCATGGGCACCATGTCCTCCCCGCAGGTGTGCCGGTTCTGCTCCGCCTGGGCCAGCCGGTCCTTAAAGCCGGGACGCCCGCCCCAGAAGGTTTGAAAGCCCTCCTTGGTAAACACATCCGGCATCAGGTCAAACTCCTGGTTATCGATGCACCAGAAGTATCGGCTCTTGGCTGCCAGGATCGCCGGGATTTCCTTCAGCTGGGCCTCCGTGTAGGGCAGGCCGGCGTCCTCTATGATGCGCCGGGCCAGCTTCCTTATGTTTTTATCCGCGTCAATGGTCAAGGGGCATACCTCCCTGTAAGTCATACTGATTATCATGATACCATACCGTTTTCCATTTCTCAAGGTTCTCCCCTTTCAGATAAGGTCTTTTGCTCTGTTCTCCATCAGGGCACAGGCCCTGGGGGTGGTGTAAAAAACTTGCAAATTGTCTGTATTTGTGTTAGCCTTATTACAAAACACACCGCAGGTATGCGGAATGGAGACAGCTATGAATATTCACGAATCGGCAGAAGATTATCTGGAAACCATATTGATTTTGAAAAACCGCCTGGGTCAGGTGCGCTCCATCGATATCGTCCGGGAGATGAACTTCTCCAAGCCCAGTATCAGCATTGCCATGAAGCGGCTGCGGGAGAATGGATATATTGAGATGGATGCCGAGGGTTACATCACCCTGCTGCCCCCGGGGCTGGCAATCGCCCAGGATATCTATGCCCGTCACCGGCTGCTGACGGAGTTTCTGGTGCAGCTGGGCGTCTCGCCGGAGACCGCCGCTGTAGATGCCTGCAAGATTGAGCATGACATCAGTCAGGAGACCTATCAGAAGATTCTGGAGGAATCCCAACGCAAACGGGAAGAACACTGATTTTCTCTTATCCACAAAAAAATTGCCGCTCCGTAAAGGAGCGGCAATCTTTTTTTCTTATTTTTCCGAAGGCAGCGGCAGACAGGAATCGAAGGTGAAGAACACCATATTCTCCAGCGCCACAGGGGCGATATAGGCCAGCCGGTAGCTGATGGTCTCCCCCGGTTCGATGTGAACAAAAGCGGTCTGCCCCGGGATAGGATTTTCGCCGGACCAGGCGTCTGCCCCTTTTGTGACCTGGCAAAATACGCCGTCGCTGATGGCCGCGAAATCCAGGAACAGCAGACAATTACTGAAATTGTTGACGCCGGTGTTGTTCCATGTCTGGTCAGCGGTGCTTTCCTCCAGGTTGGTGTTTTTTACCGTCACATCCACCGTGATCAGGCAAAGCCCCTCTTTCATCTCTCCTGTCTCCGGATCTGCCCAATCCGGGTAGGTGTAGTATACGCCGTCAATCCAGCCCATGCTGTCCGGGATGAACTGATCCATCCGCCAGCCCTCTTCCTGAAGGTTTTCGGAGCGCTCAATGCTGTCCACCCGAAATTCCAGGCCGTTGTAGTTTTCCAGCCACTGGCCCAGCTCCGCCCGTTTCCGCCCTTCGATTACCTGTTGACGCTCCTGCATCTGTGCGTCCGCCCGCACAGGCCCCACAGAACGGTTCCTGCCCAGGCTCAGGTCCACTTGGGACGCGCTGCCCAAAGCCGCAAAATCAATGGCGTCGGCAACGGCGGTGACCACTTCCTCGCTGAAAGCTTCATCATTGACCCAGCGGGCAATGCTCGCCACCACAAAGGCCTCCGGCCCGTCATAGACAATGTAAAAGTGGAGCGTCCCCCAGAAGATGGTCACTTCCGTCCCCTTGCCGGAGGTGTAATTCCACTGCCGGACCATTTCCTCCGCCCCAAAGTCCCCATAGCCCTGGGAGAAGTAGCCCTTTACATTTCTGGTGATCGTGCAGTCCAGATAATCCCCTGATGCACCGCTCCAGCCGATCTGCATCAGGAAGCTGCCGTCATCATAAGCCAGAAAGGCCGCGTCATCCTCAGCAAAGCGGGGATCGTCAATAAAGTCCTCCAGGCCCAGGGCAGTATAGCACCACTGGGCGCCGCTGTCCTCATACACGTCGTTTCTCAGCTTCAGGCCGTATTTGTCGCTGAGTTCCAGCAGCTTATCCTTCAGGCGCTGGGTGTAAACAAAATAAATTCTCTCATGCCGGCGCATCCATTCGTCCTGCTCCTGGGGCATCTGGTCGCCGTAGTAGTCATGGGCCACATAGTCGTCATAGAAAGCCATAAACTCCTGGTATGCCTGAAACTCCTTGCTGTCCTGCAGGCCCTGCCGGGAGAGGTAGATTTTCTCCCGGCCGCCGGCCAAGAGAAGGTCTTTGATTCCGAACACATTCAGCGCGTAGGCCCCCATACTCAGCAGCGCAAGCAGCCCGGCAATCACTGCCGCCAGCAGTGCCGTCCGCAGCGTCTTTCTGATTCGTGCGCTGCCGGCGCGCACCGGGTTTTTCTCCGCGTGTTCCAGCAGTTCCTCCACAAATGCATCCCCCACGCCGCCTATGGCGTTCAGCAAATTCTCCGCTTTCACAGCAGTCCCTCCTTTTCCAGATGGTCTCTCAGCTTCTGCCGGCTGCGGTACAGGGCGCTGTTGACCCGCCCCGGTTTGCAGCCCATCCGCATCGCAATCTTCGTCACCGGCTGGGCCAGCCAATAGCGGTACAGGAACATCAGCCGCTCCTCCCGGGGCAGGCCTGCCAGAAATGCCTCCACCGCCCGAATCAGTTCTTTTTCCTCCAGACATTTCTCAGGGCCGCTTTCCGCAGCGATACAGTTTTCCAGCTCCTCATAGATCAGGTCAAGCTCTCCGCCGCCCCGTTTTCGCGCGCTTCCATTTCTCAGCCGGTTCAGGCTGAGATTGCGTGTGATCCGCCCCAGGTAGGCCCGCAGCAGCCGGGGCCGCTGGGGCGGCAGACTGTTCCATGCGGCCATATACGTGTCGCTGACGCACTCCTCCGTGTCCTCCGGGCTTGCCAGAATACCGTAGGCGATGGATGAGCAAAGGGCGCCGTATTTTTTATCCGTCTCCCTTATGGCCTGCTCATTCCGCTGCCAGTACAGGTCGATAATTCTTTCGTCATCCAAGGTTTTCCCTCCCCGTTGTGCTTTCACCTTATAAGACACGGTTTTCAGGAAAATGTTTTTCATTCCTGCAAAAAAAGCGCAAAAACCGCCGGACCGATCCGGCGGTTTTTCGAACTATTCGGCGGCCAAAAGCAGCTGTTTTGTATAGGGATGCTGGGGATTTTGGAACAATTCTTCCACATTGTTCTGCTCCACGATGACGCCGTGCTGCATGACCAGAACCCGGTCGCAGATCTGATAGATCACGTTCAGGTCATGGCTGATGAAGAGATAGGACAGGTCATATTTTTGCTTCATATCCGCCAAAAGATGGAGGATTTGTGCCTGAATGGTAACATCCAGAGCACTTACCGGCTCATCGGCAATGACCAGCCTGGGGTGCGTGATGACGGCGGAGGCGATGGAAACCCGCTGGCGCTGGCCGCCGGAGAGCTCATTGGGCAGCCTTTCCGCGTATTCCGGCCCCAACCCTACCTGGGTAAGGATGTCATTTACGGCAGCTTTGCGGTCGCTTTTCGGCAGCTTTGTCTGGATTTTCAGCGGCTCTTCCAGAATCCAGCCCACGGTTTTCACCGGGTTTAAGCTGCTGAAAGGGTCCTGAAAGACCATTTGCGGTTTTTCCGAGTGGTGGATGATGCTGCCGTCATAGTCCTTCAGCATCCCCAGCACAGCCCGGCAAAGGGTAGTCTTGCCGCTGCCGCTCTCCCCCACCAGGCCCAGGGTCTCTCCTGGCTGGATGGTGAAGGACACGTCATGGAGCACCTGGCGGCGTTTCTCCCGGCCGCCCAACAGGCTGCGGCCCTCGGTATAATAGGCGTTGAGGTTTTTCACCTCCAGGATCGGTTCCATGGTGGGTCCCCTTTCAGAAAAGATGGCGGTCACGGCCGGGGATGGCGGCAATGAGCTGCTGGGTGTATGGGTGCTGGGGATTGCGGAAGATGTCCTCCACGGGCCGGTCCTCCACCAGCTTGCCCCGCTGCATGACGGCAACCCGGCTGCACAGCTTGCGCACCACATGCAGGTCATGGCTGATGAGCATGATGGCCATGCCGGACTCCCGGTTCAGCTTTTTCAGCAGGGTGAGTATCTCCGCCTGGACGGACACATCCAGGGCGGTGGTGGGTTCATCCGCCAGCAGCAGCTTGGGGCGGCTGACGATGGCGGCGGCAATCATGACCCGCTGGAGCATGCCGCCGGACAGCTCATGGGGATACTTGCGGTAGATCCGCTCCGGCTCTGGCAGCTCTACCTGGGCCATGGCCTCCAGGGCCAGCTGGCGGCGCTGGGCCTTGCTGAGCCGGCGGTGGTTCTGCAGACATTCCTCGATCTGGGGGCCGATGCGCATCACCGGGTCCATGCTGGTCATGGGTTCCTGGAACACCACGCCCAGCTCATCCCCCAGGATATCCAGAATCTCCTGGTCGGAGCAGGCAAAAATCTCGTGCCCGTCCAGGGTGATGCTGCCGCTGACCTGGGCTTTCTCCCGGGGCAGCAGGCCGCTGATGCTCATGGCGGTGACGGTTTTGCCGCTGCCGCTCTCCCCCACCAGGCCGATGATCTCCCCCTGGGCCACGGTGAGGTTCAGGCCGTCCACGGCGAAGCGGTCGGGGGCGGCGTCATGAAAATGGACACGCAGGTCCTTAACAGTCAAAACATTGGCCACGGTTTCACCTCTGCCCTTTCAGCTGCAGACCCTCGCTGAGCAGACTGAAGCCCAGGATCAGCAGCACGATGGCCCCGCCGGTGCCCAAAGCGTACCAGGGGGCGCTGTGGAGAAAGCTCTGGCTGTCAGACAGCATGGAGCCCAGACTGGCGTAGGGAGGCTGGATGCCGATGCCCAGGAAGCTCATGCTGGCCTCGCTGAGGACGGCGTTATTGAAACCGATGGTGACGGCACTGAGAAGCACCGGGAAGGTGTTGGGCAGGATATGGCGGAACATGATACGGGCCCCGCCGGCGCCCATAAGTTTGGCGCTTTTGATATAATTCAGTTCCCGGCAGCGGGCAAACTCGCTGCGGACGATACGGGCGAAGCTGGGGATAAACAAGATGCCCAGGGCAAGGATGATATTCTCCGTCCCCGGGCCGGCCACGGTGACGATGACCAGGGCCAGAAGAAAGGCGGGAAAGGCGGTGATGGAATCACAGACGCGGGTAAGGATCAGGTCGGGCAGGCCGCCGTAATAGCCGCAGAGGCTGCCGATCAGAATGCCTGCCAGGCAGCCGATGGCCACCACGCAGAGGGCAATGAAGAAGCTGGTGCCGGCCCCATCCACCACACGGCTGAAAATATCCCGGCCGAAGTTATCGGTACCCAGCAGGTGGGTCAGGCAGGGGGCGCAGAACTTGGCCTTGGGATCCATGGCAGTGGGGTCATAGGGCGTCCAGAAATAACCCAAAACGATGATAGAGAGCATCAGGCCGCTGAGGATGCCGCCGGCCCAGAGAAAGACATTGGCACGTTTTTTCATGGTCATACCCTCCTCAGCGCAGGCGGATGCGGGGGTCAACCAGCTGATAGAGCAGGTCGGCCACGAAGTTGACGATGACGATCCAGGCGGCCACCACCACCACGATGGCCTGCACCACGGGGAAGTCCCGGTTGGAGATGCTGGCCAGCAGCAGGCGGCTGATGCCAGGGATGGTGAAAACCTGCTCGACAATGATGCTGCCGGTCATGATCTCGGCGGCGGAGACAGCCAGGAAGGTGATCACCGGGATGAGGGCGTTTTTCAGCACATGGCGGCGGAGGATTTTGCTTCTGCCGCTGCCCCGGCTGCGGGAGGTGCGGACATAGTCCTGCTGCAGCTGGGTCTGGATGGAGCTGCGGAGCATCTTCACGGTCATGGCGATGCGGGGGATGGCGATGGACAGGGCGGGCAGCACCATATAGCCCAGGCAGGCGCCCCAGCTGACGGTATAGGAGACAAAGTTGCCGGGGACAAAGAGCCGGAAGAGATTGCCGAAGACATAGCAGGCCAGCATACCCAGGAAGAACTGGGGCACGCTCATGATGATCTGGTCAAGGACAGTGACGCCCAGGTCCAGGGCCCGGCTTTTGGTGCTGCCGGCCCAGATGCCCAGGGGGATGGACAGGACCACCGTAAAGGCAAAGGACATCAGCGTCAAAATAGCAGTGATAGGCAGCTTATCCGAAAGCATATCGGCAACGGGCATACGGTAGTTATAGCTGGTTCCCATGTCGCCGTGAAGGAAGTTCAAAAGCCAGTCAAAGTATCGGACCAGCACAGGCTGGTCAAGGCCCAGCTCCTGGCGCAGCGCTTCCCGGGCTTCGGCTGTGGCCTCGGTGCCGAGAAGCGCTGTTGTGGGGTCGCCGGGGATGACCTGAAAGGCCAGAAAGGCGAGGAGCGAAACGATGAACAATGTAATAATGAGAGTGCAGATTTTTTTGGTAAAGTATTTCATACTCCCCGCCTCCCTTCTTTCTTTTTGTTTGCTCTGTGGTGTGGGGGAATCGCGTAAGGGGGACGAACCTCTCAGTCTCGTCAGAAGAAACTCGCTGCATTTCGTTTCCCCGGTTTCCGAAGGAGCCGGGAAAACTGCATTCTGCTCCTTCCTTCTTCCTTTCCACTTTGAAGCATCCGCTTCAAAGTGGTGGAGATGAACCTGACAGCTCCCCTTGGCAAGGGGAGCCAAGGGGTGCATGCTGCGAAACCGCAGGCATCCCTGAGGCATTTTCACCTCATCCGCCCAGTGTGCGCACTGGGCACCTTCCCCTCCAGGGGAAGGCATTGGGGCTTTACTCCGCAATAGACAGCAGAGACATGTCGATCACATACAGGGGATAGAAGGTGAAGCCCTGGACCGCGGGATTGATGGCCACAAAGTCGGCCAGGTCCTGCAGGTACACATTGGCAGCGGTATCGCTGAGGATCTCCAGGCACTGCTTATACAGAACGGTCTGTTCCGCCTCGTCGGCAGCGGCCTGGGCCTGGGCAAAGACCTCATCATACTGGGGGTTGTTGTAATTGATCATGTTCTTGCCGTTGTCGCTGACCCAGCGGGCCAGCATGGCGCTGGCGTTGAGGGTGCTGGCGTCAAAGCCGCAGACGGTGGTCTCGAAGTTCCGGGCGCTGTAGACATCGCTGAGCCAAGTATTCCACTCCACCTGCTGAATCTGGGCGGTGACCCCCACTTCCTTCAGCTGCTCCACCAGAACCACGGCGGTATCCACATGGGGCTGGTAGTTGCTGGGGACGGTGATGGTGAAGCTGAAGCCGTTTTCGTAGCCGGCCTCCTTCAGCAGTTCCCTGGCCTTCTCCACATCATGGGGATACTTCTCCGCCAGGGCAGGATCAAAGTACTTGCCGAAAGCGGGGTACATGGAGGAGCCTACCTTGGTGCCATGGCCGTCGGCAGTCAGCTCCAGCATGGCGTCCACATCCACGGCATAGCACAGGGCCTGGCGCACCAGCTCATTGTCAAAGGGGGCCACGGCGTTGTTCAGGTACAGGGCCTGGACAAGATTCATGGTACCCTCCAGCACCTGGTAGCCGTTGGACAGGTTGTTCACCTGGTCCACGGTCAGGTGGGCCACAAGGTCCAGAGCACCGCTGTTGAGGGCGGTGAAGAGGGCGTTATTGTCCTCATAGATCTTGTAGGTCACCTTATCCAGGCTGGCGCCCTGGCCGTAATACGCCTCGTTGCGCTCCAGGATGAAATTCTCCTGGACGCTGCGGGAGGTAAAACGGAAGGGGCCGGTGCCCACAGGGGCGGTGGCCTGCTGGTCATAGCCCTTGGGGACAATGTAGACACTGGACACGTAGCTGAGGAAGTCCGGGTTGGGGGCGTCCAGGGTGATGATGATGGTATTGCCCTCAGCGTGAATATCGGTAATCGCAGAAAGCGCCGTCACCACGGCTTTGGTCACCGAGGTAGCGGCGCAGGTTTCAAAGGAATAGAGCACGTCCTCCACCGTGCAGCCCTGGCCGTTGTGGAAAACCACACCGTCCCTGAGCGTGAAGGTGTAAGTCAGGCCATCCGCAGACTTTTCATAGTCGGAGGCGACCGCGCAGACGTAATCGCCGTCAGCGTTGGGCTTTACCAGCCCTTCGAAGACGTTGAACATGACCTCTCTAGTTCCTGCCGCAACCATCTGGTAAGGGTCAAGACTATCATCCGGGTCCTGGGCGATGCCGACCACGATTTCATTGGCGTGCTTCGCCCCGGAAGAATTTGTAGTTTCGTCGCTGGCAGCAGGCGTCTGGGTTGTAGCTCCTCCACAGCCGCAGAGTAAGCCCGCCATAAGCGCCATTGCCAGGAAAACTGCAAGAATTTGTTTTCTCATTGCCATTCTCCTTCCGCCATCCATTTGGACGGCGTTACAACAAAATAACTTCTTCTCCCATTATTAAATTGTCGGCCATATTGTAGCGCATATGCGCGAAAAACACAAGTAAAATTTTAACAAGTCGAAGTAAGTCGTTTTTAATTATGTAAACTCATTTACGTAAATCAAAATATGTTAACAGTATTATGTTAATTATATTACGTAATCCTCATCGATAACGCGGAAGCCGACAACGCTCACGTTGTTCCAGTTGTCCTGACAGGTATAGCAGACATAGTCGCTGAGGGCGGAAACGAAATTGCCCTCCGCGTCCACGATGCCCTTGCCATGGTTGTGGCCATCCATTTTCAGGTCGCACGCCAGGGACAGAATGCTGTGGCCCCGAAGGATAAAGGCCTTGTCCCCCAGGCTGACGCTGTCCAGAACCCGGAAGGCCTGGTTATTGTGGTCGGCAATGAGATAGCCCAGGCCATCACAGAAAAAGGCCGCAGCATCCTCCCGGTCACAGATATTTTGCAGCATCTCCGCTTCCGTGGCCCCCTCCCCATCGGTATACAGGGCCACATTGATGCCCACGCCAGGGATCACCAGCCGCCCCACCATGCCGGGCTTGCCGCTGATCTCTTGCTCCACCTGGCGGTTGCGGCCCAGAAACACCGCGGCTTCCGGGGACATGGGCTTGTCCCGCAGCGGGGGCAGCGCCAACGCCGCCGTATCCTCCGCTTCCAAAACCGGGGTGGGGGTGCTTGCTTCCGCAGCAGGGGCGGGGTAAAGCTGCTCATAGAACTTACCGGCACAGAAGGCCCCGGAGAACAGTACAAGCAGAAAAGCAAAACAGAGCAAAAGCTTCCTCATAGCAGTTCCTTTCATCGTAGTATGGTATTCATGGTATACTCCCATGGGGCGTCAGTCAAGAAAGTCCATGTAAACTTTTGACCGTTTGTGCACCATTTAACCTGCTATTGCGGTTGGTTTTTGTTATGTCTGTCATGGGAATTGCCACAATCAGCCATTTTTTCTGCATTTTCAACAAAGTTGTTGCAAATTTTTCATTTCTTGTTTTACATATGCAGATTTTGGGTATATACTGTTTTTCATTACCGCTGGGGCACATCCCAGACGCTTCCGTCATAATCGAAAGGAGTCCTTCCCATGATTTTTAAAATGTCTGCTTTGGTAACCAAGCCTGATTTCCAGGGTGAGTTCACCGCCAGCATTCTGGCGGCTGCCGCTTCTCCTGACATCATATCCTTTGCCGGCGGTCTGCCCAACCCCGTGTCCTTCCCCATCCCGGAGATGGAAGCGGCCACCAAGAAGATTCTGGCCGAAAAGGGCGCCATCGCCCTGCAGTACAGCTCCACCCCCGGCTACCCCGCGCTGCGGGAGTGGGTGGCCAAGCGCTATGAGACCATGGGCGTTTACGGCGTGACCGCCGATGACATCATCATCACCAACGGCTCTCAGCAGGCCCTGGCCATGGTTGGCGCTGCCATGATCGATGCAGGCGACGAGATCATCGTAGAGGACCCCACCTATCTGGTGGCGCTGCAGTCCTTCCATATGTTCGACCCCACCGTGCTGCCTGTCACCATCAACAGCGACGGTATCGACTGCGCTCTGCTGGAAAAGACCGTGAAGGAGCACCCCAACGCCAAGCTGATCTACATCATCCCTAACTTCCAGAACCCCACCGGTCTGACCTACTCCAAGGCTGTGCATGACCGGGTGGCAGAGATCCTCAAGGGCAGCAACCTGCTGGTGCTGGAGGACAACCCCTACAGCGAGCTGCGCTTCGAGGGCGAGGCCAGCCCCAGCTTCGGCGCGGAGCTGGGCGAGCAGTGCTGCATGCTGGGCACCTTCTCCAAGATTGTGGCCCCCGGTATGCGCATCGGCTGGATCTGCTGCCGCAATAAGGCGCTGCGGGAGAAGCTGCTGGGCTACAAGGCCACTGCTGACCTGCACACCAATATCTTCTGCCAGATGGTGCTGGCCCAGTACCTGGCAGACAACGACATCGACAAGCACATTGAGAAAACCAAGGAGCTTTACCACCAGAAGGCCCAGTTCATGATGGACTGCATGCGCAAGTACCTGCCCGCCGGCGTCACCTTTACCCCCACCCAGGGCGGTATGTTCCTGTGGGCCACCCTCCCCGAAGGCATCACCGCACTGGAGCTTTACCGGGCCGGTCTGGAAAAGGGCGTTGCCATCTGCCCCGGCGATCCCTTCTACGAGTATCAGCGCAATGTGCGCACCTTCCGCATCAACTACTCCAACAGCAGCGACGAGGTCATCGAAAAGGGTATGCGTATCCTGGGCCAGGTCTGCGAAGAGCTGATCAACAAATAAATCCTGAAAAATATTTCCGCCGGCAGCTTATGCTGCCGGCGGTTTTGTTATGGCTTCGCTTTTTCCGGGCGAAGGGTATGTAGCCGCTCCCGGCGGCAGGCAAAGCAGAGCTTATAGGCAATGAGGCAGATGGGCAGGGCCGCCAGAATGTCCAGCGCGGAGTGCTGCTTCATGAACAGGGTGGAGACACAGATCAGCAGCGCGGTCAGGGTGAAGGACAGCTTCCAGCCCCAATGCTCCAGCCCCCGGCAATGCCAGGCGGTGAACATCACCGCCAGCGAGCCGATCACATGGATGGAGGGGCAGACGTTGGTATTGGTATCGAACCGATAGAAGCCGGCAATGAAGGCTGTCAGCAGGTTATCCCGGGGGAAGACCGCCGGGCGCAGGTTCTGGCAGGTGGGCCAGACCAGATACACAAGGATGGCGGCGCTGTATGTAAGGATGATGAAGTGCATCATCCGCCTGAAGGCTTCCGGGTCGTAGAGGAGTGTGTAGATGTGCATGCCCACCAGAAACACAAACCAGAACAGGTAGGGGAGCAGGAACCACTCGTTGAAGGGGATCCAATCATCCAGGGCACAGTGCATCACATGGTAGCTTGCCACCGGGTAGAAGCGCTCCACATACAGAAACAGCAGGCCGTACACCGGCCAATAGAGCAGCAGCTTCAGGTGACGGTATGCTTCGTCGTTTATCTTGCGCAGACGGAAAGCGCGGTAGTCAACAGCAGGAGGCAGGGTTTTCATTTTCTCTTTGTTCCACCAACTCTTTCATTTGGGTATAGATGATTTCGGCGGCGTTCCGCTCCCCCATGGGAGCAAGGGATGCGCGCATTTTTCGTTGTTCTTCCGGGCTGTTCAAAAGCTCCAGGGCCGTCCGGGCCAGAGCCTTCACGCCGGCGCCGGTCTTTGCGCCGCCCAGGGCAGTGAAATAGGAGAGGTTATACCGCTCGCAGCCGGAGACGGCGTTGATGAGCACCATGGGCAGGGCCTTTACGGCGGCCTCGGTGGTGCTGATGCCGCCGGGCTTGGTGAGGCAGACTTCGGCGCTGTCCATCAGGGCGGACATATCCTCCACATAGCCCAGGACCTGGACGCGGCGGTCGGCCCGGTAGCGGCGGGTCAGATGCCGATGCAGGCGGTGGTTGGTGCCGCAGACGATGGAGAGGGTGACCTCCGGGCCCATTTGGCGGGTGATCTGCCGGGACAGCCGCTTCATGGGGCCGCAGCCCATGCTGCCGCACATCATTACCAAGTGCTTCCTTTCCTCCGGGACACCCATGAGGTGTTTGGCATCCGGCATGGGGTAGGCGGTATAGAACATCTGGCGCACCGGCAGGCCGCTGGGGATGATCTGCTCCGGGCGGATGCCGGGGCTTTCAAAGCTGGGGGCCAGGGCGGCATCCGGGATGAAGTACAGGTCCAGGGCGGTGTCATGGACGCCGGGGTGGCACACATAGTCGGTGGCCAGGTTGGCGCTGGCCACGCAGCCGGGGTGCTGCTTGAAAAGCTCGGTCATCATCAGGGCGGCGAAGGGATGGGCGCAGATGACGGCATCGATGCTGTGGTCGCAGAGGTAGGAATAGAGCTTCCCGGTCCCCTTGGTGAGGAGCTTATACACCGGGGAATGGGCCCGAAACACCGCGGGGTTCTGCTCCGTCCAGCGGTAGCCCAGGCGGAACAGCCAGGGTAGGTGGCGGTAGACCGTGGAATGGCCCCAGGAGATGAAGGCGGATATCCCCTCCGAGATGAAGGCCAGGGCGTCCTCCACGGCGCAGGGCTGGCCCAGGTGGTCGTAATACTCCTTGATGGCGGCGGCGCAGGAATTGTGGCCCTGGCCGGTGTTGCAGCTGAGGATGAGGGTATTCATGCGATGGCCTCTCTTTTGCCCACCGTTCTTTGCCGCAGGGCACAGAGCCGCTGGAGCCGGGGCCGGTTATAACGCTGGATCAGCACGAAGGGCAGGTTGCCCAGGAAATACAGAAGGGTCACAATGACGCCGCCGGCACCGGGCCAGAGGCGCAGGCAGTACAGCCCCGCCAGGGGCAGCAGAAGATGGATGAACTCCGCCACGCAGGTCTCCTTGATCATCAGGGGCAGCTCCCAGAGGGTATCGGCGTTCATTTTTTTTGCGGGCATGCAGTGTTTGCACAGGCGGCTCATATCCGGCAGCTTGTTCTGCCAGGACTTGATTTTCAGTTTTTCATAGAGCTTCCCCTGCCGCTCAAAGGCGAAGGGACGGAAGGGAAAGCGGTCCTCATGAAGCCAGGACTTGGGCAGGAGCCTGCCGATGACAAAAGAGGCAACACCGATGACCGCCAGGTACAGGATACATTTGAGCACGGGTAATCTACTCCTTTTTCTCTTTGCGCACAGTCTACCCTCTTATTGTCAACAAAGGCTCAAGCAATTATCAAGAATTGTTGAAAAAAGCCAAAGCCCGGCATGGCTCCGGGCTTTGGCATAAACAACGATTTTACTGCGCGATATTCAGTTTGACGGTAAAGCGGCAGCCGCCCTCCGGCAGGTTTTCGGCGCTGACGGTGCCGCCGCACAACTCCAGAATCTGCTTGACCAGGGCCAGGCCCAGGCCGTTGCCCTCCTGCTTATGGGAGCTGTCGCTCTGATAAAACTTTTCGAAAATATGGCCCAGGGAGGCCGCATCGATACCGGGGCCGCAGTCCTCCACCCGGAAAACCGCCTGCTCCCCTTCCCTTTTCAGGCTGATGCCAACCAGGCCGCCGGGAGGGCTGAACTTGATGGCGTTGCCGATGAGATTATCCCACACATGGAGCATCAGGCTTTCATTGCCGGTATAGGCCAGGTCCTCCAGCTCCACATCCAGGTCAATGTCCTTTTTCTCCCACTCCGGCTCCAGCTGCACGATGGACTGGCGGATCTGCTCATCCAGGCGGTAGAGGCTGCCCTGGGCGCTGATGGCCTGATGATCCACCTTGCTCAGCAGCAGGATGTTGCTCACCAGCTTGGACAGACGCTGGGTGTTATAGAGAATCTTCTCCACATAGCGGCGGCGGTCCTGGGGACTGCTGTCCTCCTCCGCCTGGAGGAGAGTGGCATAGCCCTCGATGGCGTTGATGGGGGTTTTGAACTCGTGGGAGACATTGACCACAAAGTCGGTCTGGATGGTCTCGGTATTGCCCAGCTCCTGGGTCATCAGGTTAAAGTTATGGTAGATGTCCTCAATATCGCCGAAAAGATGTTCCTCATTCAATCGCACATCGAAGTCCCCCTTGGCCACCTGGCCCATGGCCTGGCTGAGGGCGAAAATGGGTTTGAAGACCCAGCGGCTGATAAAAGAGGTGAAGGCGGCGCCCAGGACGATGCTGACGACCAGGTACCAGACCAGCGGCGGCAGCTTGATATAGGGAATGTCAAAACGCGCCACCAGCCAGCTCACCAGGCCGGAGACCGCCACGATAACGCCCAGCTCCACCAGCACCAGAAGGGTCATATACAGCCGCATGGAGAAGCGGCGGCGCCTATCCTTCTTCACAGGCGCACCACCTTATAGCCCACGCCCCGGAGGGTGACAATCTTGAAATCCTTGCTGTCCCGGAACTTCTCCCGCAGGCGGCCGATATGCACATCCACGGTATGGGTGTCGCTCTCAGAGTCGTAGCCCCAGATGTCGTCCATCAGCTGCTGGCGGGTGAAGATTTTGCCGGGGAAGGAGGCCATTTTATACAGCAGCATGAACTCCTTCTGGGGCAGAACCATGCTGCCGTTTTCGTTGGTGACGGTGAGAGAATCGCACTCCATGGTGGTGCCGCCAATGACCTGGCGCCGCTCACTGATCATCTGGGCCCGGCGCAGCAGAGCGCTGACCCGCAGCACCATCTCGTTCACGTTCACGGGCTTGACCATATAGTCGTCGGTGCCGGAGAGGAAGCCCATGCGCATATCGTCAAAGGCGTCCTTGGCGGTGATCATCAGCACAGGGGTGGTATCCCCCGCTTCCCGGAGGGAGCGCACCAGGGTATAGCCATCCATAACGGGCATCATAATGTCCGAAATGATGAGATTAAAATACTCCTCATCCATGGCGTCCAGGGCCTCCTGCCCGTCGGACACGCCCCGGACAGAATAGCCGTTTTTTACCAGAACATGCTCAAAGAGCTGCCGCAGCTCCCGGTCGTCCTCCGCAATCAGTATCTTTAACATCTTAGCCTCCCGCAGTAAACCATTTTATCGCTGCGTATTGTATCTCGCCAATTTCAATTCAACATCAAGTGAGGGTAAATTTTCGTTGAAAAAGTTCAGGGCCGGCTGTCCTTCTTTTCCTCCTCCGGGCCGGGAACCCTGGGGATAAAGCGGGAGGCGAACTTGCCCTTGCCCTCCTGCTTGACATAGAAATAGCCGATGACGGAAAAGACCACCGCGCCCACAAAGTTGACGAACAGGTCCTTCATGGTGTCAAACAGGCCGATGTCCAGATAGCCGCCCAGACCCAGGGCCTGCTGGCTACCGTCGGCATGGACGATGATCACGTCGGCAATGTCCTTCACCCGGATCACCTTGTTACTCATGGTGGGGTCAAGGGTCACGGAGCCGATGGCAGAGAGAACGGTGTCCTTTTGCATATCCAGGCCGATGAAACGGTCGGCAGCAAACTCAAAAAACTCCCACAGCACGCCTACGGTCATGGAAAAGCAGAAGGCCACGATGGCCAGGTACACCGGGGACAGCTTCAGAGAGAAGCGCTCGTTCCGATTGATCATATCCACCAGGGCAAAGCCCACGGCGGCGCAGAGGAAGCCGTTGACGGTGTGGAGCATGGTGTCCCAATTGGGGACCCGGACATAGAAGCTGGCCAGCTCCCCCAGGATCTCGGCGGCAAAGATAAAGAGAAGGATGACCACTTCCAGGGTGCTGGGCAGGGTGATATACAGTTGCTTCTGGAGGATGCTGGGCAGGATCAGCAGCACCAGGGACAAAGCGCAGAGGAACACGCTCTCATAATTGCCCCGCAGCACGGCACGGACCATGATCAGGATGATCAGGCCGCGGAGCACCAGGTACACGGTGAGGGTGGTCTTATTGCTATAGGGCTGGGCCTTTTTCAGTTTCTCTTTGCTGTTCTTCATTGCGCAAACTGCCTCCCTGAGAATTTTTTTCTTCATTATATCACAGTTTGGCAGGCCTTTGCAATCGGGTGGGAAAAAGGCCGAGCCATGAGGGCCCGGCCTGATTTGCTCCCTATTGTTATTTTGCTCAGTCTTTCTTCCGGGTAAAGGCCACGCCCACCACCTTGGGGCCGGCGTTGGCGGCCACGGCGGCGCCGATCTGGTAAATACCGTCAGCCTCATAGCCCAGGCCCTCCTTCATGGCGGCACGGATCTCCTCCAGGCAGCTCTCATCGCAGCCATAGATCAGCTGGTAAGGAGTGCCCGGCTCCATATCCGCCTGGCTCAACTGGGCGGTCTTCTGCACCAGGTTCTTCTCCCCCCGGCATTTGGCGGCGGTGCTGATCTCCCGGCCAAAGATCTTCATCACCGGCTTCAGGTTCAGCTTGTTGCCCAGGAAGGCGGCGGCGGTGGGGATACGGCCGGACTTGGCGGCGTACTTCAGATCATAAATGCCAAAGTAAATCTGCCGCCGGGGCAGAATGTCCTCCAGGTAGGCGCAGATTTCCTCCACGCCGGCGCCGGCTTCCAGCATTTTGGCCGCCTCCACCACGGGGGCGCCGTAGCAGGCGTTATAGCCCATGCCGTCAAAGCTGTGAACCCGGAAGTCCGGGTATTCGGGATAATCCTCGTGGAAAAGCCGGATGGCCTGGACGGAGTTGTCATAGGTGGAGGAGCCCCTGGAATTGATCAGTACCAGGATCAGATCCGTAACCCCGGCGCGGGCCTGGTTCAGGTAAATATCCACAAACTGGAAGGGCGTGATCTGGGAGGTGGTGGGGAGATCGTCATGCTCCGCCAGCAGGGCATAGAAGCCCTCATTATCAAAGTCCACGCGGCTGGTATAGCTCTTGCCGCCCAGGGTGATGGGGAAAGGGATCACGGATATGTTATGCTGCTTCTCGTCGGCAACGGAAATGTCACTGGCGGAATCGGTCATGATCTGGATCTTGCGCATCGTTATGCCTTCCTTCGGGTTATTTCAAAAATTAAAACTATTTTCGTACCGGCTTAGGATAACACAAAAAGGCGTCAGGCTCAATGGATTTAACAAATAATTAAAAATTTTTAAGCAGTTTTCCCATGGGCAAGAAAAAAGCGGCCCGGTGCTGCCGGGCCGCTTTGTGGATTCTGCATAATTGATTTTATTCAATTTCCACAGGAACGCCGTTGATCTCCACGCCGGCGTCGGCGGAGATGATGATGTATTTCCTGCCGTTTTCCTTTTTGGTCTTGATGAGGTAGCTGTACTGGGGGTCCAGGCTGATTTTGATCTGCTCGGTCTCCACGGTCATCTTCCGGGGGTTGCAGATGTTGGCCGGGAGAATGGCGGCATCTTTACCCAGGCGCTCCTCACAGGAATGGATAAAGTTCTCCGCCTGCTCCGGGGCAGTGCCGCTGTCCTCCAGCAGCTCCCCCATTTCTTCGGCAGTGAAGGAGAGCACCTCCGGGGAGCCGCTTTCCTTATGGGCGGCCATTTTATCGCAGAGCTGCTGGTTCAGGTTCTGCATCACTTCAAAGCTGCATCTGGCGTCCATGGCGTCGGAGAGCAGCTGGTCAAAGCAATCCTTCTGCTCCCGGCCGGTCATGGGCGCGGGGCGGTTGAAAACGGCGTTGACGAAGGCGGCATGGTTCTCCTGGGCGTTGCGGCTGTAGAGCAGGGCGCCGTAGATATTGGTGCAGCGGTCGTCAAAGGCGGGGTACAGAAAGCCCAGGACCGGAGGCTTGAGCATCTGGCTGATGACGGCGTTATGGAAGCGCTTGTCATCGTGGCGGTAGCCCAGCTCCGCCTTGCCGGTGACCACCGGGCAGACGCAGCAGAGAAAGTAACGGAACACGTCGGCGCTGTCCTGCTCCTCCTTGTCGGCCTTTACGTCATAGGCGTCATAGGCCATGAGGATTAGGAAATTTTTCTCCTCAAAGCTGAGATTCTCCGTCAGAAGGGCGCAGAGACGCTGGCGAAGGGTCTCGTCCTCCAGCCGGGTCTGGCGCAGCTGGCTCAGCAGGCGGTGCTCCTCACTGTCGCGGACCTGCTCGGTAGTAAAGGACACATCCATCAAATTCTTGCCCATGCCGCCGGAGAGACATTTGTTCAGCAGGGCAAAATACGCCTTCTGCTCCTGCTCGTCCAGCATGCTCACCGGCTCGTCAAAGTGGGAAATCACCTCCCGGGTGGCGCTGTTGACGTAGCAGCCGTAGAGGTGGGTAATATTATTCTTGGCAGGCTGAAGCCTCCGCTTCAGCTCACGGACTTCTTTGTTGTTCATGATATGGTTCTCCTGTTCGCATTTGCTTGCCGGTTTATTGTAATCGGTTTTTCGAATTTGTCAATCACCTGCAAATTTGACAATTCCCTTACAGGATTTCGGTTGCACTTTCCGGCGGATTTGATTATACTGGAAACAGGAACCAATTCGGTGAAGAAAGTTTGAAAACGGAGGGAAGGACATGAGAGAATTTGACCGGGAGTATCTGGAGCTTCTGGCCGAGAAGTACCCCAACGAGGCCGCTGCCTGCTCGGAGCTTATAAACCTCAGCTCCATCCTGGCGCTGCCCAAGGGGACGGAGCATTTTATCAGCGACCTGCACGGGGAGTATGCCGCCGTCAGCCACATTCTCAACAACTGTTCCGGCGTCATTCTGGAAAAGGTGCTGCGGCTTTTCCAGGAGGAGCTGGGCGAGAGCAAGTGCCACGCCCTCTGTTCCGTGATCTATTACCCCCAGGAGGAGCTGGACATTCTCCGGGAGCGGGGAGATCTGGATGACGCCGCGCTGCGCGCCATCATTGAGCATCTGCGGGTCCTGACGGAGATGCTCTCCAGTAAGTACACCCGCAGCTATGTGCGCCACCGCATGCCCCAGGAGTGGGCCTTTGTGCTGGACGAGCTGCTGCATATGCAGCGGGACGAGGACGCCAACCAGTTCCGCTACCACGACGCCATCATCGCCGCCATTGTGGATTCCGGCGCGGCGGAGAACCTGATCGTCGCCATGGCCACGCTGATCAAGCGTCTGGCAGTGGACCGGCTCCATGTGGTGGGGGACATTTTCGACCGGGGGCCTGACCCGGCCAGCATCATTGAGCTTTTGATGGAGCACCCCAACATGGACATCCAGTGGGGCAACCACGATATTCTCTGGATGGGCGCCGGCGCCGGCTGCCCCGCCTCCGTCCTGTCGGTGCTGCGCATCAGCGTGGACTATCACAACGAGGCCACCCTGGAACGGGATTATGGTATCTCCCTGCGGCAGCTGACGGATTTCTGCATCCGGGTCTACGGCGACGCGGAGCAGAAAACCCTGCATCAGGCTTTGACCGTGCTGGGCGCCAAGCTGGAGGGACAGATCATCAAGCGGCACCCCGGCTATGGCATGGACGACCGGCTGATGCTGGAGCGGGTGGACTGGCAGAACTACACGGTGGCGCTGGACAGCGGGGTCTATCCCCTGAACACCCGGCGCTTCCCCACCATTGATCCGGCCGATCCCTACCGGCTCAGCCCGGAGGAGCAGGCGCTGGTGGAGGAATATGTCTCCATGTTCCGGGAGAGCAAGACCCTGCGCCGCCATCTGGACTTCATCTATCAAAAGGGCAGCACCTATCTCACCTGGAACGGCAACCTGCTTTTCCACGGCTGCATCCCCATGACCGAGGATGGGCAATTCGCCCGGGTGCGCCACGGGGGCAAGTGGTATTCCGGCAGGGAGTTTCTGGACTATGCGGACGCGGTGGTCACCGCCGCCTGGGTGCGGCATGACGAGAGCGCCTTTGACATGATGTGGTACCTCTGGTGCGGCTGCGACAGCCCCTTCTCCGGGCGGAAGTTCCACACCTTTGAGCGCGGCTATGTGGACGATAAGAGCACCTGGGAGGAGCCCAAGAACCCCTATTTCAAGCACTGGGAGAACGAGGAGATGGTCTCCATGATCCTGCGGGAGTTCGGCCTGGACCCGGAGGAGGGCCGGGTGATCAACGGCCACACCCCGGTGAAGGCCCGGAAGGGGGAAAGTCCCATCAAGGCCGGGGGGAAGCTGTTTATCATCGACGGCGGCTTCTGCCGGGCCTACCAGCCCACCACCGGCATCGCCGGCTACACGTTGATCTACAACTCCCACGGGCTGCGGCTGAAATCCCACCGGCCCTTTGAGGGCGTGGCCCGGGTGCTGGCAGACAACGCGGATATGGAGTCCAACTCCATCCCGGTGGAGGCCTTCCCCGTTCGCCGCTACATCGCTGATACCGACAGCGGCAAAAATCTGGAGCAGCGCCGGGCTGCCCTCAAAGCCCTGATCCGGGCCTACCGGGAGGGGAGCATTGCACAGAACAAGTAAAAGACGCAAAAAAGGAAGCCCGCGCTTTTCAGTGCGAGCTTCCTTTTTGCTTATTGGGTTCAGCTTTCTAAAAACCAGTCCAGCACCGGCTGGAGATTCTCCTCGCTGACGCAGCTGCCGCCCTGGGTCAGCAGGTGCAGCATCTGGTCCTCCTCCGCGGTTCTGTCCTGCTTAGCGGCCAGGGACTTACCCACGGTCTTGGCCATGACAAGCATCATCAGCTTGTAGACGCCTTTGAGCTTGCTCATGTCGAAGCCGCCCTGGAGGGTAAACAGCGGCAGGTCATCCCCCAGGCTGTTGGCCTTGCGCACATCCGCCAGCTGGGAGCCGGTGGCGCCCATGCCCACGCCGCAGACCGCGGCGACCCGATAGTGCTTGGCCGCCTTGGCATAGCCCTGGACCTTGCCGGCCATGAGCCAGCCCAGGTAGATGACACAGTTTCCCGCAGGCAGCTTCGCCCCGGCCTCGGCCAGGGAATACACCGGCAGCCCGGTCCTTTTCCCCAGCAGGCCGGCATACTGCGCCGTGTAGCCGGTGTTGGAAGTGTAGACGATGGCGTTTGCGTTCATATTGCTTTCTCCCCTTCTGTTCTCTTATGGCCTTATTTTACCGAAGCCGCAGCGGAGACGCAAGGAGAATTCTGCATATAAATGTGTGAATTTTTCAGGTTTTTATGGTTACTTCCTCCTGGGCCGGGCCGGAGATCAGCTTGCCCCGGTAATCGAAGCGGGAGCCGTGGCAGGGGCAGTCCCAGCTCAGCTCATCCGGGTTCCACTCCAGCTGGCAGCCCAGGTGGGGGCAGCGGATATCCACCGGCCACAGGGCGCCGCTTTCGTCCTTAAAGACGCCCAGCTTCTTCCCTTTCCAGAACACCACACCACCATGGCCGGGAGGCAGCTCCCTGGCCGCCTCCGCCGGGATCTGGAGCAGCTGCTTTGCCAGGCCCTTGACAGCCTGGCCGCTTTCCCGGGCAAGGCCGGTGAGGGTTTTCTCATCGAAGCGGCCGGGGTCAAAGACCTCTGCCCAGGGGTTCTCTTTCCCGCAGATTTGATCCCGCAGCAGCATGGCCGCCACCATGGAGGAGGTCATGCCCCATTTCTGAAAGCCGGTGGCCACGAACCAGTTGGGCCGGCCGGCGGCGTAGGGCCCGATATAGGGGACGCTGTCCGCCGTGACGCAGTCCTGGGCCGACCAATGGGCCACTTCCCTGCTGCCCGGGTACCACTGGGCCGCTTTCTGCCGCAGCAGTTCATAGCGTCCACCAGCACTGTTCTCCCCGCAGCGGTGACCCCCACCGCCCAGGAGAAGCAGGGGGCCGTAATTGCGGAAGGAATAGGCGCCCTGCTCCGCCCCAATCCACATGCCGTCCATCTGGGCAGCGTTTTCCAGGGCGATGACGTAGGAGCGCTCCTGGTGCATCCGGGCGAAGTACAGGCCCGGGAAGTTGACAAAGGGATAATGGCAGGCAAAGACGATTTGCTCCGCCTGCACCCGGCCCCGGGACGTGATGATCTGATTTTCCTCCACGCTTTGAACGGGGGTGTTTTCATAAATGGTCAAAGGCTCGGAAATAGCCTGCAAAAATTTCAGCGGGTGGAACTGGGCCTGGTTCGCGAAGCGGACCGCCCCGGCGGTGGGGAAAGGCAGCTTGGTCTCCTCCACAAAAGAAGCCGGTAAGCCCAGAGCGGCAGCAGCCTCCGCTTCTTTACGAAGCTGGGCGGCGTTGCTGCCGTAGACGTAGGCGTCCCGCTGCTCAAAGTCGCAATCTATATTCCGGGCAGCGATGATGCGCCGGTACTCCTCCAGGGCGGCGGCATTGGCCTGGGCGTACTGCCGGGCTTTCTCCGGGCCCAATGTTTGAATCAACTTTGCATAAAGCAAGCCGTGCTGGCAGGTGATTTTGGCAGTGGTGTTCCGGGTCTGGCCGCCGGCGATCCGCTCCGCCTCCAGGACAATAACCTGTCGGCCTGCCTCCTGCAGGGCAGAGGCGATAAGGATGCCGGCCATGCCGGCACCGATGACGGCGATGTCCGTTTTCAAGTCGCCGGGCAGGACTTCCCGCTGCCGGAGCTGACAGGTCTGTGACCATATGGATTCCATAAGTTCCTCCCATTTGATTTGATGAAAAAAGCCGCCCTGGGGGCGGCTGGCTTAAAGTTCGTTCAGGTCGGCGGCGGTGGCGTCGTTTTGCAGGTTATCCCGGGCAAGGTCCGTGTCAATGACCGGGTAGGTATCGGAAGGGATGGGGCGCTCGGTATGGAAGACCTTCTGGTTGGAGCCGCCGGTGCCGCTGACGATGGGTCGAGCCTTGGTCTTGTTCTGTTTGGCTTTGCCCTGAATCTGGGGTACCGGCTCTGCCTGATTATGGGGCTGGGTATGGGTCCAGTCCGGGCGTTTCATTCCTTTTTTGGGCATGATGAATTCACCTCGTCCTTTCAACTTGTAAGCTGGTTGACCAGCTGCTGCATTTCCCGTTTGGATTGCACCTGGTGGCATTGCTGAATGAGGGCCTGCTTCTCCGCTTCCGTCATAGCTGTAAAGCGCTGCATGGCGGCCTCATTCTGGGCCAGGGCCATGCCAAGGCCAAGAGGGAGCATGTTGCTTTCCATTTCCTTCACCTCGTGATTAGTTTGCCGCCGGATGATGAAATTATGCAAAGAAGAGCTGCAGCAGAGCGGATCATTCTGCTGCAGCCCCATGATGGTGTCCTGCCCCCAGGCGCTTGCCGTTGATCAGCTTCAGGCAGAAGCGGAAGGCGGTGGGGACGGAAAAGCCGTCGCTGATCTCCGCCGGGCTTTTCCAGAGAAAGTCCCCGGCTTCTTCCGCGCAGTCCAGCAGCCAGGCATCCATGTGCCACTCCACATGGGTAAAGACGTGCTTCCCCGGTGGACAGGGGGCGCAGGCGGTGACGGTCAGGCCCTGGGCCTCCGCCCAGGCGGCGGCCTCCGCCTGGTTGAGACAGCCCAGCACATTGGGGAATTCCCACAATCCTGCCAGAAGGCCCTTTTCTTCCCGCTTGCGGATGGCGTAGCGGCCATCATGGCGCAGCAGCAGCACCGTCCGCTGCTCCAGCCGCCGCTCCCTGGGTGGGGACTTCACCGGGTAGCGGGCCACGGTATCCGTCTCATGGGCAAGGCAATGGGCCTGCAGGGGGCAGGCGGCGCATTTGGCTTCCCCATTGGGGATGCAGATGGTCTCTCCCAGTTCCATGATGCCCTCGGTCAACAGGGCGGCCTCCTTCCCGCTGGGGTAGCTTTGGCGCAGCAGAGCCGTGAAGCGGGCCTTGGTGCCGGCAAGGGCAATGTCCTCCTCGGAAGCCAGCAGCCGGGCCAGCACCCGCAGCACGTTGCCGTCCACCGCCGGTTCCGGCTGGCCGTAGGCGATGGAGGCAATGGCGCCGGCGGTATAGTCCCCGATGCCGGGCAGCTTTTTCAGCTCCGCCGCCTGTTGGGGCAGCTGGCCGCCGTATTGCTCCATGATCTGGACAGCGGCTTTTTTCAGGTTCCGGGCCCGGCTGTAATAGCCCAGGCCCTCCCACAGCTTCATCAGCCGCTCATCCTCCGCCTGGGCCAGGGCGGCCACGGTGGGATACTGGGCCAGGAAGCGGTGGTAATAAGGGATGACCGCCTCGATGCGGGTCTGCTGGAGCATGATCTCCGAGAGCCAGACGTGGTAGGGTGTGGGTTCCTGCCGCCAGGGCAGGGGCCGCCTGACCCGGTCATACCAGGCAACCACCAGGGGCAGGCAGGTGTTCAAGCGTTCGGTTTCTGTTTTCATATTTCACCTTATCGCATAAGCGCGCGATCACATGTACTAAATCAATATAGATTCCAAATTTAGCGTAAGAGACAGGGCAGAGGAGGGATCGTAAGTAAAACCATCAACTTCCGCTTTCATAATAAGTCAGCAGTGGGAAAAATTCCAGGCTCCGCGTCAACTGGTGTTTTTTAAGGACGGAATAAACTCTCTTGGAAACAATGTAAAATGCGCCGGCATACATCCTGGGGTCAGTGGAATGATTGTTCGTGGTTGAGTAGAAATCCTCGTCGCCCAATGCCTGCAGCTTAATAACAGGTCTTGAGAGGGAATCGACAAGATATTGAGGTTTGCCGCATACAGGGCAGTGCCATGTTCCTGTACTCCTGTACATCATTACGCAATCATCAGGTATTATGTTTTCAAAAACCAGCTGATTTACATCCGGCATTTCAGTGCCTTTCCTGTAGCGCAGCACGGGGGAAAAGGAGCAGCCTTTCAGTCCGGCATTTTCTATTACAGATCTGGCTAAATCGCTGCAAAATAGTCCCTGTATCTCGCCAGTATAAGCTGACAGAAACTGGGTGCGCCCCCATTTTACCTGCCGACTCAAAATGTAAGGCGCCACCTGCCGGGCATGATAATATCTGTAGGGGTCTTCCTTGTCTTGTTCCACGATCCATGTGCAGTTCCCAAAATCAAATGTTTTGTTTAAGTCCACCGGTTCCAGCTTCCAGTTTTGGGAACGCAGGACAAACCAGTCTGCGGACTCCATTTCTTTGTCTGAGAATACATACCAAGATACAGCCGGGTTCCAGTCCGGATATTTTTCCTTTATCAGGGGGAGCCGCTCATCGTCGTCATAGATGTCGAATACAATTAGCCGTGAATATTCCTCCAGTAAGTCCTCTTTAGCAAAGCCGATCGACAGTAAAAAATCCAGTAAATTGCTGTCGTAGCTTTCCCCATAGTGATGGTTTATTTTCATAACCCCTCCTGAAAAAGATTACGTCCTTCGTGGTTTTTTCAATCTGTCCTTTTATGGGCCGACCCGGTCATACCAGGCAACCACCAGGGGCAGGCTTTGGGGAGGGAGGAAAGGCCGCTCCCTCCGTTCTTTCATTGGTTTTTACAGGCAATATTATACAATGACTTTTGACGGGACGCAATGTTACAATTTTTGACTTCCCGCAGGCATAGGCAAAAAGTCTGTGTTACTTGCTGTACCAGCGTATTCTGCCGGTCAAAGGCTTCCCCTTGAGGGGAAGCTGGCAGCCGCAGGCTGACTGATGAGGTGGCAAATAAAA
>JBJDXQ010000067.1:0-6967 GCA_051866745.1 Candidatus Limivicinus sp.
CTATAGTATAGCCAGAAAGGACGACCGAGAGTCTCATCAAGGAAAGTCCTCTGATATATACGACGGGCCGCAAATGTGTGGCGTCGAATCTGTAGAAAGAGAGGTAACCAGGATGTTAGATACCAAGAACTTCCAGAAATAGCCCTTGACTGTTGTAGGTGAAAGATGCAGCGGTCAAGGGCTATTTCGTTTCTATGGCTGTTTTTCTCAGTGCTTGGGGCACTGAGTATTTTTTTGCCCTGTTGCAGGGCTCTTGCTTGAAATGTTCACAGTCCGGGAGTAAAATAGCCGTAAAAACTGCCGGGAGGAAAAGGGAATGAAAACTGGCCTTGTGTTGGAGGGCGGCGCCATGCGCGGCATGTACACCGCCGGCGTGCTGGATGTGCTGCACCGGGAGGGCGTGCATTTTGATGGGATCATGGGCGTTTCCGCCGGGGCGCTGTTCGGCCCCAACTTCCTGTCCGGGCAGGAGGGCCGGGTCATCCGCTATAACAAGCGCTTCATCCGGGACCGGCGCTATCAGGGCCTGGGCTGCCTGCTCCGAACCGGGGACCTGTTCAGCAAGGACTTTGCCTATGGCACCGTGCCCCGGGAGCTGGACGTGTTTGACGATGCGGCTTTCCAGGCCTCCGGCGTGCCTTTTTATGCCGTGGTGACGAATCTGGACACCGGCCTGCCGGAGTATATGCAGGTGAAAAGCGTCTTTGACGATATGGAAATCCTCCGCGCCTCCGGCTCCATGCCCTTTGTCTCCCGGCCGGTGGAGATCGAGGGCCGCCGCTATCTGGACGGCGGCGTGGCCGACAGCATCCCCTTCGATGCCATGGCGCGGATGGGCTATGAAAAGCAGCTGGTGATCCTGACCCGGGACATGGATTATCGGAAGAAGCCCATGCCCGCCGGGGCCATCAAGCTGTATTTTCGCCGCCACCCCCAGTTCCGGGACCAGCTGCTGCACCGGCATGATGTGTATAATGACAGCGTCGCCCGCCTGAAGGAATTGGAAGCCCAGGGCAAGTATTTTGTCATCCGCCCCAGCTGCCCCATCGAGATCGGCCGGGTGGAGAGCGACCCGGACAAGCTGCAGGCGGTGTATGACCTGGGCCTGCGGGACGGTGAGGCCCAACTGGCGCCTTTGCGGGAATATCTGGCACGCTGAACAGCTTTACATAATATTTAACAATTCTGAAATAGAATTTCTGTTACTTCTGAAATATCTTTTTGTTATCTTATACTTGCAAGTAGCAGTTTTTCATTTTCTCCTCTTTCATAACGATGAACCGGCCGGGTGTGAGCCCGGCTGGTTTATTTTTTGTCATATGACTTCTTTTGTTTAATTGTTTTCTTATTGTTTTCTTAATAATCCGCTGGTATAATGTACAATGCAAGAGCATTGATTTTGAGGTGATCGGATTGAAAGCAGGCAAGCAGGGCAGCTTTATGGAGCGGGTGGCCGCTGTCATTGTGGATAAGCGCAATGTATTCTTTCTCATCTTTGCCGCCGCGGCCATATTCTGCGCCTTTTCCCGGAACTGGGTCCGGGTCTGCGACGATATCACCGCCTACCTGCCGGACAATACGGAGACCCGGCAGGGGCTTGACCTGATGGAGCAGGAGTTTACCACCTTCGGCACCGCCAAGGTCATGGTGGCCAACATTACTTATGAGAAGGCCCTGGAGCTGCAGCACAGCCTGGGCCAGCTGGAAGGGGTAAAATCCGTAGAATTTGACGACAGCGCCAAGCACTACGCCTCCGCCTCCGCCCTCTTTGACGTGACCTTTGTGGGGGAGAATAACGACCCGGAAAGCGAGGCGGGCCTGGAGCGGGTGAAGGACTACCTCTCCGGCTATGACCTGTATCTCAGCAGCGAGGTGGGCAATCCCCTGGAGGCCATCATAGACCAGGAGATGCTGGTGGTGGATATCATCGCGGTGATCATCATCGTGCTGGTGCTGCTGCTGACCTCCCGCACCTATGCGGAGATCCCGGTGCTGCTGATCACCTTCGGCGCGGCGGCCCTGCTGAACATGGGCACCAACTACCTGATGGGCGAGGTGTCCTTTGTCACCAACTCCATTGCCATCGTCATGCAGTTGGCCCTGGCCATTGACTATGCCATCATTCTCTGCCACCGCTATACCGAGGAGCGGGAGCAGCTGGAACCCCGGGAAGCTGCCATTGCGGCGCTGAGTCACGCCATCCCGGAGATTTTCGCCAGCAGTCTTACCACCATGTCCGGCCTGTTGGCCCTGTGCCTGATGGAGTTCCGGCTGGGCTATGACATGGGTTCCGTGCTCATCAAGGCCATCCTGCTGAGCATGCTGTCGGTATTTCTGCTGATGCCGGGCCTGCTGGTGCTGTTCTCCGGCTGGATCGACAAGACCCACCATCGAAACTTCGTGCCCAAGATCAACTTCTTGGGAAAAGCCGTGTATGCCACCCGCTTTGTGATGCCGGTGCTGTTTGTGGCATTGATTGTCTGCGCCTGCTTCTTCTCCCATAAGGCCAATTACGTCTATTCCAGCAATTCCGTCACCGCCATCCGCCAGAACGAGACGCAGCTGGCCAGAAAGCAGATTGAGGACACCTTCCAGAAGTCCAATATGCTGGCGGTTATTGTCCCCGCCGGGGACTATGAAAAGGAGGCAAAGCTGATCGCCGAGCTCAAGGAGCTGCCCCGGGTGGAGAGCGTCACCGGCCTTGCGGATATTGAGGCTCTGGACGGCTATAAGCTGACCTCCGCCCTGACGCCCAGGGAGTTTTCCGAGGTGGCGGGCCTGGATATTGAGGTGGCAAAGCTGCTCTATACCGGCTACGCCATGGAACTGAGCGAATACGGCCAGATTGCCACCAACCTGGATAACTACCGGGTGCCCCTGCTGGACATGTTCAGCTATCTCTTTGACCAGCGCAAGGAGGTGGTCATTGACCTGGACCAGGAAACCGAGGACCTGCTGGACGATCTGGAGCAGCAGCTTCATGACGCCCGGCTACAGCTGATGAGCGATGACTACAGCCGCATCGTGGTCATGCTGGACCTGCCCACCGAGGGGGAGGAGAGCTATCAGTACCTGGATATCATCCACGGCATCGCCGCCCGGTATTATGACGAGTATTACGCGGTGGGCGATACCACCAGCTGCAGCGACCTGCGCAGCTCCTTTGAAAAGGATAACCTGATCATCAGCATCCTCACCGTGGTGTTTGTAGTGATCGTGTTGATCTTCACCTTCAAATCCGCGGGTCTGCCCCTGCTGCTGATCGCCATCATCCAGGGCAGTATCTGGACCAACTTTTCCATCCCCTATTTGAAAGGCTCCAACCTGTTCTTTATGACCTACCTGATCGTCAGCTCCATCCAGATGGGCGCCAACATCGACTATGCCATTGTGATTTCCAGCCGCTACATGGAGCTGAAGGAGAAAATGCCCCTGAAGGAGGCCATGACCGAGACCTTGAACCTGGCCTTTCCCACCATCATCACCTCCGGCGCCATGATGGCCCTGGCAGGCATGGCCATCGGTCTTTTGACCTCCAACGAGATCATCTCCGGCATCGGCGTCTTTATCGGCACCGGCACCACCATCTCTATCTTCCTGGTCATGTGCGTGCTGCCCCAGATCCTGCTGACGGGAGATATCATCATAAGAAAGACCAGCTTCACCATCAACCGGGGCGGCCTGGTGCAGAGCCACAGCGGCCTGATCCGGGTGGACGGCCGTGTCCGGGGCCAGTTCAACGGTATCATCGACGCCGAGGTTCACGGCTTCCTCCGGGGTGAGCTGAACGCCCGGGTGGATATCGGAACGGCAAACAACCAACCGCAAAATCTGGAGATCACAGGAGGGACCCATGATGAAACGTAGAAGTCTATCCCTGCTTTTGACGGCGGCCCTGCTTCTGTCCCTGGCTCTGCCCTGCGCCTATGCCCAGGAGGAGACCTTACATATCTCCACCGTCCAGGAGCTGAAGGACTTTGCCGCCAACTGCACCCTGGTGGAGTATTCCCAGGGTCTGCAGGTAAAGCTGGATGCGGATATCGACCTGGAGGGCCGCCCCTTTTCTCCCATCCCCAGCTTTTCCGGCAGCTTTGACGGCGGCGGCCATACCATCAAGAACTTTGTCCTGGCCACCGATGGCTCCCATCAGGGCTTCTTCCGCTACTTGCAGGCGGAGGGAAGCATTCGGAACCTGAAGCTGGAGGGCCGGGTGGAGCCGGATAACAGCCGCTGCCAGGTGGGCGGCCTGGTGGGCACCAGCTACGGCAGGATCGATAACTGCTCCTTTGACGGCAAGGTCACCGGCCTAAACTACGTGGGCGGCATCGCCGGGGAGAGCTACGGCGACATCAAAAATTGCAGCGTCCGGGGCACCATCAGCGGCAAACGCTTCACCGGCGGCGTGGCGGGCTATAGCGTCGGCAGCGTCAGCGCCTGCCAGAACCACGCCCAGGTCAACACCGGCATCTCCGCCGGTGGGCTGGAGCTGCAAAAGCTCAGCGTGGAAAACATGAGCCTCACCGGCGCCGAGGATACCGACGTGGTCTCCGACAGCGGCGGCATCGTGGGCTATTCCACCGGCAGCATCGAAAGCTGTGCCAACTACGGCGCCGTGGGCTACCCCCACTACGGCTATAACGTGGGCGGCATCGCCGGGCGTCAGTGCGGCTATATCACCGGCTGCACCAACGAGGGCCAGATCTGCGGTCGCAAGGATGTGGCCGGTATTGTGGGCCAGATGGAGCCCTACCTGAAGCTGCTGAGGTCCGCCTCTCTGGCCGACGAAATACAGACTCTCCAGGCCATGATCGGCAGCCTGCTGGCCAATGCCGGCACCATCAGCGACGAGATGCACGCCGCCCTTACCAACATTAAAGACAGCACCGGCAAAGCCCTGGAAGACCTGCTGACGAAATGGCCCACTGACCCCGAACTGCCGGAACTTCCCGAACTGCCGGAAGACCCTGACGCGGGCGGAGAAACCGGTGGAGAAACCGATGGAGAAACCGGTGGAGAGACCGGCGGAGAAACCGGCGGAGAAACCGGCGGAGAAGAGCCCCAGCCCGATCCCGCGCCTGCACCGCCCCAGGAGCCGGCCGCGGAACCGGAGCCCGTTTCGGAACCGGCTGTGGAACCGGAACCCGTTTCAGAGCCTGCTGCGGAGCCGGTGGCCCACCGGGGCAAGACCGGCGGCATCGTCCTGCTGGGCCGTCAGGAGCATCAGGGCGGCATCGTCCTTCTGAGCAATGAGGAGCCTGCGCCCCCGGAGGAGACGGACCGGCCCAGCCTGCCGGATATCGGCGACATCGGCGACGGTACGCTGAACGACACCATGCAGGATAATCTGGACCAGATGTCGGAGGATATGGACTATTTCAATTCCCTTCTGGGCATCGGCTCCCATTCCCTGGGCGGGGAGCTGAGCGCCGTGGCGTCGCAGTTTTCCAAGGTCCTCATCATGATGACCAATGCCCTCAGCGGCCAGAACCTGATGGATATGTATGATGACGTATCCAGAAAGGAGCCTTCCGACAGTACTGACGGCCGGGTGAAGGACTGCGTGAACCGGGGCGCCGTGGAGGGTGACACCAACGTGGGCGGCATCGCCGGTGACATGGGCATCGAGTATGAGTTCGACATGGAAAACCAGCTGATGAGCATTTTCACCGCCCAGAACGTGATCAGCAGCACCTACCAGAGCAAATGCATCGCCAGCGGGAATAAAAATTACGCCCCCATCACCGCCAAGAAGAACAATGTGGGCGGCATTGCCGGCCAGTGCCAGGTGGGCCTGGTGGAAGACTGTCAGGACTACGGCGCCGTGCACAGCACCGAGGGGGGCTATGTGGGCGGCATTGTCGGCAACTCCATCACTCTGGTGAGAAGCAGCTACGCCATGTGTGAGCTGGACGGCCAGGAGTTTGTAGGCGGCGTGGCCGGCTACGGCACCGAGATCACCGATTGCGCCACCCTGATCGCCGCGGATGGCGTCACCGCCTGCTGCGGCGCCATTGCCGGCTGGGCGGATATGAGTGCCGGTAAGATCACCAACAATGTCTACAGCCACCCCAGCCTGGGCGCGGTGGACGGCATCAGCTATCAGGAGAAGGCCCAGGCCGTAGACTATGCCCAGCTTCTGAAGCGGGAGGGCCTGCCCCCGGACTTTGGCCAGTTGAAGCTCAGCTTCGTGGCCGACGGGGAAACCGTGGCGGAGCTGCCCTTTGCCTACGGCGGCAGCATTGACCCGGCCGACCTGCCCGAAGTCCCCGAAAAGCGGGGCTACTCCGGCAGCTGGGCCCCCTACGACTATTCCGCCCTCTACCTCAGCGACACCGTGGAGGCCGTCTACACCGCCCGCCAGGGCACCCTGGCCGCCAACGCCCCCGGCAGCGTGGAAGAGAAGTCTCTGGTCCTTGTGGAGGGCGACTTTGACAGCAAGGCCAAGCTGAGCCTGCGGGAGTACACCGGCACTGGCCCGGCGCTGGAAAACGGGACCGTCCGGGAAAAGTGGGTGCTGAGCATTGACCGCAGCACGGGCGGCGGGAAATACCAGGTCCACTACCTGATGCCGGCGCTTCTGACCAGGCACGGCCAGATCACCCTGTACAGCCGCTCCGGCGACGTGTGGACCAGGCTGGACACCCGGCAGAGCGGCAGCTACCTGGTCTTTGACCTGACGGATGACAGCCTGGTTTTCTGCGCGGTGGAGTTTGAACGCCGGCCCAATCTGGCGCTTCTGGCCGGCGGCGGGGCCCTGGCCCTCCTGGCTGCCGGGACCCTGACTGTCCGGGCCGTGAAGAAGAAAAAAGAAAAATCCGCGCCGGCGGAAACCAATTCTCAATAAAAGAAAACCCCAGGGCGCTGTCCAAACGGACAGCGCCCTGGAGTTTATTTGTCATTTCCGTGCTGCAACAGTGGATTCTGCTGGTCAAAGGCTTCCCCTTGAGGGGAAGCTGGCAGCCGCAGG
>JBJDXQ010000068.1:0-6943 GCA_051866745.1 Candidatus Limivicinus sp.
CTTACATTGTTCAATTTTCAAGGTACACTCGCTTGCTCCGTTTCCGGGACAGCTTGTTTATTTTAGCACACCGTTTTGGGTTTGTCAAGAGGTTTTTTGAATTTTTTTAATTCTTTTTTTGCTCTTGAAGCTCATTTTTGAGCTCTCCCTCAAGGCGCTTTGCTAATATACCACCGGGTTTGCCTTTTGTCAACACTTTTTTTGCTTTTTTTGAAAGATTTTTTCTGTGTCTAAATATTGCGGCGTAAATGGGCAATACTACACAATATGTATGACAATGCACGTGATTTGAGCCGGCGCTTCCATAAGCAGAAGCAGCCGGAGTACAAATGCCTTCTTTCCTCCCAGGGGCTGGATGATATTTTTCAGCGCTGCGGGGATTATGAAACGAGGGAAATATTGTTCGGCCTGGAGGAGAAGGTCCGTCTGCAGGTGTGCTGGCTGGACGGGGTTGTCTCCGGCACGGCGGTGACGGAGGACATTATCCGGCCCCTGACCCAGCTGAGCCGGAGCCGCAACGTGACCAATGAGCAGCAGTGCCTGGAGCTGATTATGCTGGGCGCAGCCTACAACTACTCTGCCAAGCAGCGGGAGACCATGGACCAGGTGGTGGATGACCTGACCCACGGCCACTGCGCGGTGATCCTGGACGGAATCGGGCAGGCGGTGTGCTTTGAGGTGCGCACCTCCAACACCAGAGGCATCAGCGAGCCCACCCTGGAAAAATCCCTGAAGGGGGCCAAGGACGCCTTCGTGGAGACGCTGCGGATCAACACCTCCCTGGTGCGGCGGCGGATCTGCTCCCCCAAGCTGAAGCTGATCGAGAGCAGCGTGGGCCGCAAGAGCCACACTAAGGTGGCGGTAATGTTTGTGGACGGCGTGGCCGACCCGGCAACCGTGGAGGACCTGGCCCGGCGGCTGGACGGGCTGGATGTGGACGCGCTGCTGGCCACCGGGACGCTGGAGGAATACATTGTGGACGCGCCCCTGTCCCCCCTGCCCCAGCTGCTGCACACGGAGCGGCCTGACCGCTTCGCCATGCAGCTGATGGCGGGCCGGGTGGGGCTGCTGGTGGACGGGCTGCCCATCGGGCTGATGCTGCCGGCGTCTCTGGCGGACTTCATGCAGGTCACCGGGGACAGCTGCAACCATTATCTTGTGGCCACCTTCCTGACCATACTGCGATATGTGTCCTTCCTTCTGGCCATCTTTCTGCCGGCCATGTATGTGGCGGTGGCCATGTACCATCAGGAGATGATCCCTACCCGGCTGCTGCTGAGCATCATTGAGGCCAAGCGGGACGTCCCCTTCTCCACCGCTTTGGAGATCATCGGCATGATCATCGCCTTTGAGCTTTTGCAGGAGGCAGGCCTGCGGCTGCCCAACCCCATCGGCGACACCATTTCCATCATCGGGGCACTGATTGTGGGGCAATCCGCGGTGGAGGCCAGAGTGGTCTCCCCCATTGCCATCATCGTTGTGGCCACCTCCAGCATCGCCTGCTACACCCTGCCCAGCCAGGATCTGGGGGCGGTGGTGCGGATGCTGCGGCTGGCGCTGGTGGCGGCGGCGGCAGTGGCGGGACTGTTCGGCGTGGGGCTGGTGCTGTGTCTGTTCCTGCTGCATCTGGCGTCCCTGGACAGCTTCGGCACCAACTACACCGCGCCCATGACCGACGGCCGGCCCCTGCCGCTGCTGCGGCTGCTGATCCGGCTGCCAAAGCCCATGAACAAATACCGGGACCCCAACCTGAACACCCCGGATAAGAGGCGGCAAAAATGAAACGTTTCCTTTCTCTTCTTATTACAATATGTTCTCTCCCGGCCCTCAGCGGCTGCGGCAGCATCTACTCCAACTACCGGGAGATTCAGCAGCTGATGGTGGTCCAGACCATGGGGATCGACCGGGAGAAGGGCGGGGTGCAGGTGTCCATGGCGGCCGCGGCGGAGGCCTCCGGCGGCGGGCCCCGGCGGATGAGCGCCCAGGGGAGCACGGTCACCGCCGCCATCGACCGGGCCTACAAGCTGTCCTACGAGGAGGAGATCTTCTTCTCCCACGTGAACCATCTGCTGGTGGGGGAAGCCGCGGCGGAGGAGGGGCTGGACGCCTTTCTGGACTACGTGAGCCAATCCCCCACCATGCGCATCGATATTCCCCTGTACATCGTCCGGGGCGGCACGGCCAACCAGGCGGTGATGGAGGTGGGCGACAGCAGCAAGGGCATCTCCGAAGTGATGCAGACCGTTCATGAGAGCTTCGCCAGCCCCAGCAACAGCCGGGAGTTCACCGTGGCCGACACCATAAACAGCCTGCTGCGCTATGGCAGCGCCCTGGTCTGCGCCGTCGAATGCGTGCCCTCCTCCGAGTCCGTCAGCCCCGGAAAGAGTGAATCCGCCCAGGGGGGCGGAGAGCAGAATACCCAGGAGGGCGAAGGACAAAACACCCAGCAGGGAGAGGAGCAAAATCCCCAGCCGGAGGAGGGGCAGAACGCCCAGGATAAGACCCAGGGGGAGAACCCGCTGATGGCGGTGCCTGCCGGCTACGCGGTGATCCGGGATGGCAAGCTGTGCAAATTCATCGAGCCGGAGGAGGCGGTCGCCGTGGGGCTTCTTACCGGCAGCCTGCCCATAACGGACATCACGGTGACAGACAAGAACGGCAAGAACGCCTCGCTGGAGCTGAACCAGGGCAGCGCCCAGATCGTCCCGGTCTGGGGCGGCAAGGGCCAGCTGAAGGGACTGAACATTCAGGCCCAGGTCAGCGCGTCGGTGCTGGAAACGGATAACTGGCAGCATGGCAACAGCAGCGAATATATCAACCACCTGACCGCCCAGCTGGAAAGCGCCGTATCCCAGCGTCTCAGCAGCCTGCTGCGCACATCCATGAAGCTGAAGGCCGATTTCCTGGGCCTTGCCGGCCAGGTGGAGCGCAAATCCCCGGAAAACTACCGGCTGATGAGCCAGCGCTTTTCGGAGCTGCTGCCGGGGCTGGAGCTGCAGATCACCGTCAGCGGCCAGTTGAGCCACACAAATGACATGAAGGACTAAATCGCTGTGAATACTCCCAATCAATCCAACCGCCGCTCCCTCTTTTCCCTGGGCACGCTGGTGCTGATGGTGCCGGCGCTGCGTCATTTTGTCACGGCCTCCGCCAGGTACGCGGGGCGGGCGGCCTGGCTCACGCCCCTGATCGCGGCGCTGCCCCTGCTGCTGTATCTGCATTTTATCGCGGATTTTATGGACTGCCGCCGGGAGGGCGAGAATCTGCAGGAGCTGATGCTGCGCTGCCTGGGCCCCAGGCTGGGCCGTGGCGCCCTGGCCCTGACAACGGCCTGGCTGCTGCTCTATTCCGGCTTCGTGCTCCGCTCCGGGGCGGACCGCATGATCATCACCATCTATCCCAACAGCAGCCCCGCCGCCTTCACCGTGGCCACGGGCCTGGTCTGCCTGGTGGCGGCTTTGGGCAAGCCACGCACCATCATCCGCTGCGCCCAGCTGATCAAGCCTATCCTGCTGGCGGCGCTGCTGCTGATTCTGTTTTTCGCCTTTGCCTCCGTCAAAAGCAGCAATCTGCTGCCCATTACCGTCAATGACGCGCTGCCGGCGGCTCTGGGCTCCCTGGCGGCGGTGAATGTGCTGCTGGTGGGGGTGTATCCCCTGTGCTTTGTGGAGGGGCAATGCCCGGTGAGCTCCGGCAGAGCCAAAGAGAGCAGCCTGTGGCTGCTGTGGATGGTGGTGCTGCTGTGCCTGCTGACCACCGCCATTACCGGCATGTTTGGCGCGGAGCTGACCGCCAAAATAAACCGGCCCTTCTTCGTCATGGTGCGCAACCTGGTGTTCTTCCGCACGGTGGAGCGGGTGGAGGCGCTGGTGGCCATGCTGTGGCTGTTCCCGGATTTTCTGCTGGTGTCGCTGCTGCTGTGGAGCGCCCAGCACTGCCTGCGGCTGATCTTCCGGTTTGACCCGGCCTATACCGGAAAAAAGCTTCTGGACCCGCGCCAGGGCCGCTGGCTCACCTGGCCCTGCGCCCTGGCGGTGATTGTCAGTTCCCTGCTCATTGGCCGCAGCGCCACAGGCCTGGAGCTCTGGTCCAGCCAGATCATCCCTTTGCTGAACATGGGCTTCGCCCTGCTTTTTCTCCCGACTGTATATATAATAGGAAAGCTGAAAAAAACGCTGTAGCGAGGAAACCCTCGCCACAGCGTTTTGAATTTATTTTACATACTTGCTCAAATCGGGTGCCTGGAAATCATCCACATATTCCATGGAGAGATTCTCCAGGTAGGCGTCCAGGCCGGCGGCGTAGTCAAAGCTGGCAAAGAGGCTGCGGCCGGTGACGGCGGCGCCGGTGCTGTCATAGCTCACCACCGTGTCGGCAGTGAGGGGCAGACGCAGAATGACGTGGTAGCCGTAGCTGGTCTTGACCGGCTGAGAGACGCCGTAGTCCGCCAGGGCCTTGACGCCCTCCTCAAACTCGGCCACCATCTCCCCGGGCAGGAACACATAGCCGTCGGGATAGGTGAACTTGCCGGTGTCCTCGTCATATTCTTCCTTCAGTTCCTGGAAGCGCTTCACCAGCTGCTCCGGGTCCTGGATAGCCTGGAGCTCCTCTGCCAGCGCCTGGGCCTGGGCCTCCTTCTCCGCCACGGCGGCTTCCTCCAGGGCCTCGCCGGTCTGGAGGTCCATGGTGGTCAGCAGAATGTGGTTGGCGTAGAGATAGCCGTTCTCCTGCAGATAGCCCAGAGCCTGCTCGTCGCTGACCTTTTCACCGTTGGCGCCATAGGTGTCGGAATAGTGCTGGAGATTGAGATAGTTTGCCATGGTCGCGCGCTGATAGGCATCCTCACTGCGGTACAGGCTGTGGAGGAACTGGGCGAAGTCCTCCTCGGTGCCCTCCTCGCCCACGGTGGCCAGCTTGTCGCTTTCCCGCTGGGCCTGGACGGCGTCCAGGGTCTCCCGGCTGGCTTCCACACCCTGGCTTTCGGCATAGCCCAGGATGGTCATCAGCTGGCGCAGGGTGTTCTCCCCGCCGGCAATGGCGGAATCGGCATAGGTGCTGCCGTCCTCACCCACCGGGTCAGACCATTTCAGGGGCACGCCGTAGTTGCCCATGGCCACGAAATACTGCTCGGTCTGCATGGCGCTCATGTACAGCCAGCTGAAGTATTCGCCCCAGGTGACGTCCTTGCCGTCCACAATCATGACCACTTCCACCGGGTCATGGAGGGCGTAGAGGGCCTCATAGTCCAGGGTTTCCACCTCCACGGGGACGGCGGTCCCGGCGGCAGGCTCAGCGGCGGGTTCCTGGGTTTCGGCGCTGTCCCCGGTCAGGGGCATGGGGCTGCGGCCCAAAAAGCCCAGGGCTACGGCAAAGGCCAGGCACAGGACCACCAGCAGTACGACAAATTTTTTCATCTTTGTATTCTCCTTTTTTGATTTGCAGGTTCTTCACGAAGCCGCGCTGTCCCCCGCCCAGAGGGCGGTGAAGCGGCGGGCCTCGTCAATGACCCTGTTCTTGTTCTTGATGCGCAGGCTGAGACAGGGCTTGGACCCGGCCTCCACCCGCAGGCGGCCCTTGTATTCCGGCATGGCGTACAGGGTGGAGACCTTTTCCATATCAAAGTCCTCCACGGTGAAGCGCAGGTAGCCCTGCTTCTGGGAGATGTCGGTAATGCCGGCCTTCCCCGCCTCGCCCCGCAGCAGGGCCACGTGGATCAGGGCGTTGACCCCGGGAGGCGGATCGCCGAAGCGGTCGATCAGCTCGTCGGTGAGATCGTCCGCCTCCGCCTCGGTGCGGATGAGGGCGATGCGGCGGTAGATGTCCATCCGCTGCTCGGAGGAGGGAATGTACCGGTCCGGGATGTTGGCCGCCACCGCCAGGTCGGCGGAGCAATCCGCCCGCTGGGGCACCGGGATGCCCCGGGCCTCCAGCACTGCCTCGCTGAGCAGCTTCATATACATATCATAGCCCACATCGATCATATGGCCGGATTGCTCCGCCCCCAGCAGGTTGCCCGCGCCCCGGATTTCCAGGTCACGCATGGCGATCTTGAAGCCGGAGCCGAACTGGGCAAAGTCCCGGATGGCGTTGAGCCGCTTCTCGGCCACCTCCGTCAGCACCTTGTCCCGCCGGAAGGTGAGGTAGGCTGAGGCCCTGCGGGTGGAGCGGCCCACCCGGCCCCGGATCTGGTGCAGCTGGGCCAGGCCCAGGTGATCCGCGTCCTCGATGATGAGGGTGTTGACGTTGGGAATGTCAATGCCGGTCTCGATGATGGTGGTGCAGACCAGCACCTGGGTCTCCCCACTGGAGACGCTGTCCATCACGGAGGCAAGCATGTTCTTGTCCATCTTGCCGTGGGCCACGCCGATGCTGACCTCGCCCTCCAGCAAATCCGCCAGCTTTTTGGCCGTGCGTTCAATGTCCTCCACCCGGTTGTGGAGGTAGTACACCTGGCCGCCCCGCTGGATCTCCCGGCGGATGGCGTCGGCCACGATGCCCCAGTCATGCTCCATGACGAAGGTCTGCACCGGCAACCGGTCCTCCGGCGGCTCCTCAATGGTGGACATATCCCGGATGCCGCTCATGGCCATGTTCAGGGTGCGGGGGATGGGGGTGGCCGACAGGGTCAGCACGTCCACGCCCCGGCTCAGCTCCTTGATGTGTTCTTTATGGGTGACGCCGAAGCGCTGCTCCTCATCCACCACCAGCAGGCCCAGGTCCTTGAACTTCACGTCCTTACTCAAAAGCCGGTGGGTGCCGATGACCAGGTCGCACTTGCCGGTGGCCAGGTCGGAAAGGGTCTTGCTGGCCGCCGCGCCGGAGCGGAAGCGGCTCATCACCTGGATATCCACCGGGAAGCCGAAAAATCTTTGCAGCGCGGTCTGATAATGCTGCTGGGCCAGCACCGTGGTGGGCACCAGGATGGCGGCCTGCTTGCCGTCCA
>JBJDXQ010000069.1:0-6755 GCA_051866745.1 Candidatus Limivicinus sp.
AAATCAGCGAAACACCAGTGTTTTCAAGGCTTTCTGACCTTGCTCCTATTATAACTTAATCGTCGATTCTGCGGACGATGCCGGTTGCTTTCATATATATTTCTCCTTTGGCTCAATTTGTCTTCCGTGATAGTATTTGCAGCCTCTGCCAGTTTATGCAGAGCCTGCAAACGCGATCTAAGAACCGGAAAAAGCCACTCGATCCTCTTGCTCAGGTTTTTATGCAATTTTACCCGCTCATGGAAGTCCTTCTGTTTTCACATACTTGTTGATATTTCAACAAGTATGTGTTATATTCCCGTTTGTTGAAATCTCAACAAGGAGAGCTTTCATGGAAAATCGCTTTGAGACCTTTACCGTGCTGGTCAACCGCATCAGCCGCAACATCCGCAAGATCAAGAACCAGGAGATGGCAGAATATGACCTGCGCAGCGCCCATATCTCCTGCCTGTACTACCTGTATGCCAACCCGGGCCTGACCGCAACTGACCTGTGTGAGCGCTGCGAGGAAGACAAGGCCACCATTTCCCGTGCGCTGGAATACTTGGAAGAGAAGGGCTATCTGCGTTGCGAGGCCAAGTCCGCCAAGCGATACAAAAGCCCTCTGACCCTGACGGAAAAGGGTAATGTCACTGCCAGGCTGATTACCGGCAAAATTAATTACGTGCTGGAAGAAGTCAGCGTGGGGCTGACGGAAGAGGAGCGTCTCTCCTTCTACCGCAGTCTGACCATCATCAGTGACAGTCTGGACGCCGTGGCCAAAAGCGGCGGTATCCCGGACTTGGAATAAGTTTCCAAAGACCAGAAAGGAAAGCCTGTTATGAAAACAAGAATTATTGTAGACTCCACCTCCGACCTGATGCCGGAGGCCAGGGCCCGGGTCAGTGTGGTTCCCCTCACGGTCCATTTCGGGGACGAGGAGTTCATTGACGGCGTCACCATTGACCACAAGGCCTTCTATGAAAAGCTGGTGGAGACCGATGTGCACCCCACCACCAGCCAGGCCACGCCTGCCGGCTTCATGGCCGCGTATGAAAAAGCGGCGCAGGCCGGGGAAAGCGCCGTTGTGATCACCCTGTCCTCCAAGCTGTCCGGCACCTATCAGAGCGCCGTAATCGCCGCCGGGGATTACGAAAACATCTACGTGGTGGACAGCGGCAATGTAGCCATCGGCGGGGGCATTCTGGTGGAGCTGGCGCTGCGGCTTCTGGACCAGGGACTGGAGGCCCCGGAGATTGCCGCGCGGCTGGAGGCGGAGAAGGAAAAGGTTCGGATCGTGGCCTTGCTGGACACCCTGGAATACCTGAAAAAAGGCGGCCGCATCTCCAAAACGGTGGCCTTCGCCGGCGCGGTTTTGAACATCAAGCCTGTGATCTCCGTGACCGACGGCGAGATTCAGATGTTGGGGAAAGCCCGGGGTTCCAAAATGGGGAACAACCTGTTGGTGCAGGAGATCGAAAAGGCCGGCGGTGTGGATTTCAGCAAGCCGGTGCTCCTGGGGTATACCGGCCTGTCCGACGCACTGCTGCTCAAGTACATTGAGGACAGCCGGCGGCTCTGGGAAGGCGGGCTGGAACAGCTCCGCTACACCAGCATCGGCAGCGTCATCGGCACCCATGCCGGCCCCGGGGCTATTGCCGTGGCTTTCTTCAAAAACTGATTTTGTATCGCATAAAGAAATTCGCCATAAAATTTTTTATGGCGAATTTCTATTTCTTTTATAGCGAATAACCCGGCGCAGCTTTTGTACATTCCGCGCCCCTTGGGGGCAGCTGTTTCGGTTTTGTAAACCCTGCGCGCATTTGCTTGACAAAAGTGCGGACTTGTGGTACAGATAGTTTATCTCTTTGCACTGCAAACACGCATATGCGCAATCTACAGTACAAACTGAGCAGGCGATGAACCTCCTTTTGAGTAAACGATGATGCAATCGGCAAGAGCGGATCGCGAGAAAATTTGGGTTCTGATGATGGCACTTTTTTGCAGGAATACTTTGTGTATCGCAAGAAAAAGTGACGAAATCAGGGCACAAATTATCCGCAAGATGCCGCGGGCGATTGATTCAGCGTTTACTTGGGGTCATGGGGCTGGGCCGTTTCGCACGGCAGCAGAATGAGCACACGCACATCTGCGGGACAGTGGTATGTTCCGGGGGTGTGTCTTTTTTTACCCTCCAGCAGCTGCCGGGAGACAACAACTTCATTTGGAGGGACTTCTTCATGACCAATCAAAAAATCGTCAATCGCTTATCCCGGGTTGGCATCATCGGCAATGTTCTGCTTTCCGCCTTTAAGCTCTTTGCCGGCATTGCAGGCAAGTCCGGGGCCATGGTGTCGGACGCGGTGCATTCCCTGTCGGATGTTTTCGCCACGCTAATCGCCTTCATCGGGGTGAAGCTCTCCCAGCGCAGCGCCGACTCCCGGCACCCCTATGGCCATGAGCGCTTTGAGTGCGTAGCGTCCCTGGTGCTGGGGCTGATTCTGGCCCTGACCGGCCTGGGCATCGGCTGGGCCGGCGTCCAGAAGCTCCTGGGCGGGAACTACGCCCAGCTGGCCGTGCCCACGGCGCTGCCCCTGGTGGCGGCGGCGGTGTCCATCGCGGTGAAGGAGGGCATGTACTGGTATACCATGTACTACGCGAAGAAGCTGGATTCCGCCGCCTTCGTGGCGGACGCCTGGCATCACCGGTCGGACGCCTTTTCCTCGGTCGGCTCCTTCCTGGGCATCGGGGCGGCCAAGCTGGGCTTTCCCATCATGGACCCCATCGCCAGCGTGGTGATCTGCCTGTTCATCCTCAAGGTGGCTTACGACATCATCAAGGACTCCCTGCGCAAAATGCTGGACACCTCCTGCAGCAACGATGTGGAGCAGCAGATGCACGACTTCATCTCCGCCCAGGATGGCGTGGAGCAGGTGGACCTGCTGCAGACCCGGCTGTTCGGCAACAAGGTCTATGTGGATGTGGAGATCTCTGTGGATCGCCGCAGCTCCCTGCTGGAGGCCCACGACACCGCCGAGCGGGTTCACGACGCGGTGGAGCAGCAGTTCCCCAATGTGAAGCACGTGATGATTCATGTCAATCCCGGCGCTGAGGTGTCGATATAAGCGCTGTGCAATTTTGCGCCGGCGGATTGACAGGGGCTTGGACCTGCGATATGATCAGCTCATAAGAAAAAACTGCCGCTGCCGTCTCCGGGCGGCGGCGCGGCATTTGCGGAGGGCTGCGGAATGAACGAAACAAAGGAGCAGACCGTCTCCCGGCGGGGCGGCGCGAAAAAGTATTTTCACGATCTGTTTGACCTGCGGGGCGACATGATGAGCTATGAGGCCCTGGATGAGATGATGGAGGAAAACACTCACATCTACGGCTCCAATATGTGGATTCTGATCATGGCCATCCTCATCGCCTCCATCGGCCTGAACGTGAACTCCACGGCGGTGATCATCGGCGCTATGCTGGTGTCGCCCCTGATGAGCGGAATCCTCACCATGGGCTATTCCCTGGCCATCTGCGATTTGACCATGCTGCGCCGGGCCGCCGCCCGCTTCGGCACCCAGGTGGTAATCAGCCTGATTACCTCCACCATCTACTTCTCCCTGACGCCCCTGGCGGCACCCACCAGCGAGATGATCGCCCGCACCACGCCCACCATATGGGATGTGCTGATCGCCCTGTTCGGCGGTCTGGCCGGCGGCATCGGCAACACCCGGGAGAAGAAGGGCAACGTGATCCCCGGGGTGGCCATCGCCACGGCCCTGATGCCGCCGCTGTGCACCGCGGGCTACGGCATCGCCACCATGCAGCTGCGTTTCCTGCTGGGGGCCTTCTATCTTTTTTCCATCAACACCCTGTTTATTGCCCTGTCCGCCGCGGCGGTGACCAAGCTCCTGCGGGTGCCCAGCCGCAGCAGTCTCAGCGAGAAGGAGCACCGGAAGCTGCACCGGGTGGTGCGGACCATCACGGTGGTCACGGTGATCCCCAGCATTATTCTGGGGGCGGTAACGGTGTACAGCTCCGTGGTGGACGGCAACATCTCCAGGTTCCTGAGCCAGGAGCTGGTCTTTGCCGATACCCAGGTGGTGCAGAGCAGCACCGACAAAATGGACCGCACCATCTCCGTGTCCCTGGTGGGTATGCCGGTCTCCGATGAGAAGATCGCCCAGCTTCAGGAGCGGCTGGCGGACTACGGGCTGGAGGACTACAGTCTCCATGTGGTGCAGAACCGCAGCCTTGAGGGCGAGACAGACACCGACAAGCTGACCATCGCCGTGCAGGAGAGCACCATCCGCCAGATGGAGGAGGTGCTGCGGCAGCAGGAGGAGCGGATCCTGGAGCTGGAAGCCCAGGGTTCCGCCGGGACGGACTGGGGAAAGCTTGCATCTGACGCTTCTGAAATTTTCCCCTGGCTCAGTGACTGTGCCTGCGGCCCCATGAGCGACGGGGAAGGGGCGTACGCCCTGCTGACCGCCGAGGCTTCCCGCGCTGTCACCGCTGGGGAGCAGCAGACGCTGGAGGCCTGGCTGCGCACCGCCAGCGGCCTGGACCGGGCTGTGGTGCTGCTGGGATAAACGAAAATACAAAATCGCCGCCGGAACATCCGGCGGCGATTTCAGTTTATTCTTTAAGTTCGCCCTTTTTCGGCAGCTTGTGCTTCTTGCCGTCGGGGGTCTGGATATAGGTGTTCTCCAGCACGTTGATGGTAGCCCGGCGGAAATCGGCAATGTACTCGGCCCGGAGGGCAGAGCGCTCTGCCAGTTCTTCCTCCGTCAGCTCCCGCTGCTTGGCCAGGTGGGCCAGCTCGTTGATGCGGTCGATCTTCTTCTGTTCCATAACAATTACTCCTCTATGGTCCCCAGCTCGTCCAGAGTCAGCTCAAAGGCCGGGATAAAATGGGCCATGAAATACTGTACCTCCGGCAGGGGGTTCTGCTCCAGCACGGCACGGGTCTGCCTCTCGGCGGAGAGGAACTCGTCGTTGCCGGCCCGGCGCTCCTCAATGCATTTGATGTAGGCGGAGAGCTTATCCGCCGCCTTCACGATATCCCGATATTCCGCCTCCGTCAGCAGGGGCTGGAAAGCGGGGCGCAGCTCCGCCGGCAGGGTGGCCAGCAGCTTTTGGCAGGCGATTTCCTCCACCTGCTTGTAGGCATTTTTGATCGCCGGGTTATAATATTTGATGGGCGTGGGCAGATCGCCGGTGAGAATCTCCGACGCGTCGTGATACAAAGCCGCGGCGGCGCAGGCGTTGGGGTCGCAGTCGGTATGGAAAACGTCCCGGCGGATGACGCCCAGGGCGTGGGCAATGACGGCCACCATGTGGCTGTGCTCCTGGATGTTCTCTGGCAGGGCGTTGCGCATCAGGCTCCAGCGCTCAATATAGCGCATACGGGAGATATAGGCAAAAAAATTATCGCTCATGCTGTTTCCTTTTCTCTGTTTGTATAATGCAGCGCTTATTTTACCATCATCTTTTGTTTTTTTCAACATTTACAGGCCGTTCACAGGAAAAAGTATTGCAAAAGCAGGGGACTGGTGTTAAAATTTCCGTTTGTGTGTGAAATATATTTGAATTTTGGAAAAGGCAGGGAGCAGATTTATGGATAAACTGAGAAATGTTGCCATCATTGCCCACGTCGACCACGGTAAGACCACCCTGGTGGACGAGATGCTCAAGCAGTCCGGCGTGTACCGGGAGAACCAGGAAGTGGTGGACCGGGTCATGGACTCCAACGACCTGGAGCGGGAGCGGGGTATCACCATTATGGCAAAGAACACCGCCGTCTGGTACGGCGATACCAAGATAAACATTGTGGACACCCCGGGCCATGCCGACTTCGGCGGCGAGGTAGAGCGCATTTTGAAGATGGTCAACGGCGTCATCCTGCTGGTGGACGCGGCGGAGGGTCCCATGCCCCAGACCCGCTTCGTGCTGAGCCGGGCCCTGGAGATGGGCCACCGGGTGATCGTGGTGGTCAACAAGATCGACCGGCCCGACCAGCGCATCCACGAGGTGGTGGACGAGGTGCTGGAGCTGCTGATGGATCTGGACGCCACCGACGAGCAGCTGGATTCCCCCATGCTGTTCTGCTCCGGCCGTCAGGGCACCGCCAGCTACTCCCCCGACGTGGTGGGCACCGATCTCAAGCCCCTGTTTGAGACCATTCTGGAGTACATCCCCGCCCCGGAGATGGATAACGAATCCCCCTTCCAGATGCTGGTCAGCAGCATCGACTACAACGAATACGTGGGCCGCATCGCCATCGGCCGCATCGAGCGGGGCATCATCCGCCAGAACCAGGAGATCGAGGTCTGCAACTACCACAATCCCGATGACGCGCCGGTGAAGGCCAAGGCCGTCTCCCTCTACCAGTTTGACGGGCTGAACCGGGTGCCGGTCACCGAGGCCGGCGCCGGCAACATCATCGCCATGAGCGGCATCGGCGATGTGACCATCGGCGACACCATCTGCGCCAGAGGCGCGGCGGAGCCCCTGCCCTTCGTGAAGATCAGCGCCCCCACCCTGGAGATGACCTTCTCCGTCAACGACAGCCCCTTTGCCGGCCGGGAAGGCAAGTTCGTCACCTCCCGCCAGATTAAGGACCGTCTCATGCGGGAGACTTTGAAGGACGTGTCCCTGCGGGTCACCGAGATCGAGGGCAGCACCGACGGCTTCAACGTGGCCGGCCGGGGCGAAATGAGCCTGTCCATCCTGATCGAGACCATGCGCCGGGAGGGCTATGAGTTCCAGGTGTCTCC
>JBJDXQ010000070.1:0-6619 GCA_051866745.1 Candidatus Limivicinus sp.
TCATCCGCCCAGTGTGCGCACTGGGCACCTTCCCCTCCAGGGGAAGGCTTGAAAAAGCGTTCTCCTTCCTCGCAGTATGGTTTTTTGACAGTCTCCACGGTGTTTCAGGAATGAAACACCGTTTTTTTATCCTGTTTATCCCTGCTTGACTTACTTTTCCCGGGACGATATAATAAACTGTCATAAACCAAGCATTGAGGTCAGATATGAAGAAACTTTTTACCTGGATCGGAAAAGCAGCGGTGGCCGGCGCGGCGGCATTGCTGCTGCTGTGCCTGTGGTGCAGCTTTTATTTCAATGTTCCCATCCACTTTACCAACGAAACCGGGGCCACGGAGTACAAGTGGGAGAGCCACAAATTCTTCCGCAAGGGCACCGAGGGCTTCGCCTTCGGCCGCACCAATAACGACGGCTTCAACAACCTGTTGGATTACAGTCCCGGGGAGCAGATTGATATTCTCCTGATGGGTTCCTCCCACATGGAGGGGATGAATGTTGGCCCGGAGGAGAACACCGCCGCCGTGCTGAACCGGCTCTTTGCCGGGGAGAAGTATACCTATAACATCGGCACCTCCGGCCATACCCTGATCTATTGCCTCAGCAATCTGGAGGCGGCCCTGGATACCTATGCCCCCGGCAGCTATGTGGTTATCGAGAGCCGCACCGTCAGCTTTGAGACGGAGGAATTGGAAGAACTGGTGGAGGGGACGGTTCCGCCCATTCCCTCCCGCACCGGCGGTCTGGTGGAGCTGCTGCAGCGGGCTCCCTATCTGCGGCTGATTTACACCAAGTACATGAAGGACACGGCCCAGGAATCCGGCGTGGCGACGGAGAACCCGGTGGCGCCGCAGAAGGATGAGGCGCGGATGCAGGCGCTGCTGTACCGCGCCCTGGACGCGGCGGCGGAGCGCTGCCGGACCCACGGGGTGCAGCCCATCATCGTCTATGACCCCACGGTCTATGCCGAGTCGGACGGAAGCGGCAGTACCCACACAGACCCCCAGGCCCTGGCGTCCTTCCGCGCCGGCTGTGAGCAGGCGGGCATCCTCTTTGTTGACCTGACGGACAGCTATCTGACACTGTACCGGGAGGACCACAAGTTCCCCTACGGCTTTGCCAACACCACCCCCGGTATGGGCCATATGAACCGCTGGGGTCACCAGCTGTTTGCCCAGGCCGTATACCAGACCATAAAAGAAATGGAGGGCTGACATGGTATTCAATAGCCTGCCCTTTGTGATCTTCTTTACCATCGTCTGCGGACTGATGGCCCTGACCAATTTGAACAGAATCCAGGCCCTGCTGCCCTGGCCGGTCAATTCCCTGCGGCATGTGATTCTGCTTCTGGCCAGCTACGTGTTCTACGGCTGGTGGAACTGGAAGTGCTGTTTCCTGATGCTGGGCCTGACGGTGGTGGCCTATGTCTGCGCCGCCGCCTATGAAAAGAACGGCAAAAAGCTGTGGGTCACCCTGGGCGTGGTCATGCCCCTGGTGATTCTGGGCGTTTTCAAGTATTTCAACTTCTTTGTGGACTCCTTCTGCGCCCTGTTTGGCATTGCCCGGGCGGGGAGCCTGAACATTCTGCTGCCGGTGGGCATCAGCTTTTACACCTTCCAGTCCCTCAGCTATACCATCGATGTGTACCGGGGCAAGATTCCCGCGGAGAAAAGCTTTGTGAATGTGGCGCTGTATATCGCCTTCTTCCCCCAGCTGGTGGCCGGCCCCATCGTCAAGGCCGGGGAGTACATTCCCCAGCTCTACGAGGACAGGAACATCAGCCTGGATCATCTCCAGCAGGGCGTCCAGGCCTTCGCCCTGGGCCTGTTCAAAAAGGTGGTCATTGCCGATAACATCTCCATCTTTGTGGACGCGGTGTATGATACCCCGGCAGCCTTCCACGCCGTGACGGTGCTTCTGGCGGTGGCGGCCTATTCCATCCAGATCTATTGCGACTTCTCCGGCTATTCGGATATGGCGGTGGGCTGCGCCAAGTGCCTGGGCTATGACCTGCCCCGGAACTTCAACCTGCCCTATATCTCCAAAAATGTCACCGAATTCTGGAAGCGCTGGCATATCAGCCTTTCCACCTGGTTGATGGAGTATGTCTACTTCCCGCTGGGCGGCAGCCGGAAGGGAACGGCCCGCCGGTATCTGAACCTGCTTTTAACCATGCTCATCGGCGGCCTGTGGCACGGCGCGGCCTGGACCTATGTGACCTGGGGCGGCCTTCACGGCCTGGCCCTCTGTGTCCACAAGATGTTCCTGAAAGCCACCCAGGGCCGGGAGAAGCGGGACAGCCTTCTGGTCAACAGCCTGTGTGTGCTGGGCACCTTCAGCTATGTCAGCTTCTGCCTGGTGTTCTTCCGCTCCGGCACCTTTGCCACCGCCCTGGCCGTGTTCAAGGCCATCTTCACCTGGCAGCAGGGCGTTATTCATCTCAGCAGCTGGGCCATCCTGGGCCTGGGCTGCGTGGCCCTGGCCACCCTGGCTGCCGCCCTCCGCAGCAGAAAGCTGGGCGGCCCCATCGACGGCTTCTATCCCCAGGTGAAGCTCAGCACCATCCCCGGCCTGCTGGTCTTTTTCCTGTTCGTGGGCCTGACCCTGGGCCTGGCCTATACCGGGGAGAACCCCTTTATCTATTTCCAGTTCTGATGCGAGAGACAGAGAATGAATAAAACAGTTTTCAGAAAAGCCCTGACCGCCGCCCTCCCGGTGATGTACAGCTATCTGATCATCGGCATGGGCTTCGGCGTGGTGGTGCAGAGCCGGGGCTTCGGCCCCCTTTGGGCCGGGGCCATGAGCGTGTTTATCTATGCCGGCTCCATGCAGTTTGTGGCGCTGGAGCTGATCGGCAGCGGGGCCAGCCTGCTGACTGCCGCCATTACCACGGTGATGGTGAATCTGCGCCATGTGTTTTATGGCCTCTCCATGGTGGACAAGTACAAGACTACCGGCGCCTTCAAGCCCTATCTGATCTATGCCCTTTCTGACGAGACCTATTCCCTGGTCTGCAACCCGCCGGAACTGCTGCCGGGGGAGCAGCGGTATTTCTATCTGCTGGTCTCTTCCATGGATCAGGCCTGTTGGGTGCTGGGCAGCATCCTGGGGGGCCTGTTGGGTGCGGCCCTGCCCTTCAGCACCGAGGGCATCGACTTCGCCCTGACGGCCCTGTTCGTCTCCGTGGTGGCGGAGCAGTGGCTCAGCACAAAGGAACACACCCCGGCTCTGCTGGGGCTGGGGCTGAGCGTCCTCTGTCTGCTGCTGTTCGGGCCGGAAAGCTTTCTTTTGCCTGCTATGCTGCTGATCCTGCTGGGACTGAGCCTGTACCGGCTGGGAAAGGGGGCAAAAGCATGAGCCGCGCTGCCCTGATCATCGCTGTGGCTGCCCTGGTGACGGTAGCCCTGCGCTTTCTGCCCTTCCTGCTCTTTGGCGGCAAACGGGAGACCCCTCCCTTTATTGCCTATCTGGGCCGGGTGCTGCCCAGCGCCATCATGGCCATGCTGGTGGTCTACTGCCTGCGGAATGTGCAGCTGAGCGCCTCGCCCTTTGGCATCCCGGAGCTGCTCGCCTGCGCGGTGGTGGTGCTGCTCCATGTGTGGAAGCGCAACACCATTCTCAGCATCCTGGGCGGCACCGCCTGCTATATGTTGCTGGTGCAGCTTATCTTCTGAATAGAAAACCGGCCGCCCTTTGTGGCGGCCGGTTTTCTATTCAGTTTGTAAAAAAGACGCTTTCGATGTGCTGGGACAATATGTGCAGCAGCGCAAAGGCTTCCCCTTGAGGGGAAGCTGTCAGCCGTAGGCTGACTGATGAGGTGGGCGGGGGAAAGAAGGAAATAAAGACTTTTCAAAAAATGCGGCATTCCCACCTCATCCGCCTCACTCCGCTCGGCACCTTCCCCTCCAGGGGAAGGCTTTGAAGACTGCCTGCCTGTATGGCTACTACGGTCTTGTTATTCTCTTTTTCTCCCCGGCAGTTCCAGCAGGATGGCAGCGCCGATGATCAGCAAAGCTCCCAGCCACATGCCGCCGCTCATGGGCTCTTTCAGCACCAGGGCCGAAAGCAGCACCGCCACCACCGGGTCCACATAGGCCAGGATGGCCACCGTCTGGGAGGGCAGATCCTCCATGCAGCCAAAGTACAGGTAGTAGCAGATGCCGGTGTGTACCACGCCCACCACCAGCAGCAGGAGCAGCGCCACACCGCTGAGGGCGGCAAAATCCGCCTGCACCGTCAGCAGGTTGTAGGGCAGCAGCACCAGGGCCGAAATGCCCAGCTGGATGGCCGTCCGCTCCGTGCCGCCGATGCCGCTGAGCTTCTTGTTGCAGATCACGATGGCGGCATACAGGCAGGCCGCCGCCAGACCCAGCAGCACGCCCTTGACCTGACCGATATCGGGCAAACCGCCCTCCAAAACGCCGGACACCAGCACCATGCCGCCCAGGGCCGCCAGCACGCAGAGCAGCTTCCGCACGCTCAGGCTTTCCCCGAACACAAAGGGGGAAAGGGCCACCACAATCATGGGCGCCAGATAGTAGCACAGGGTGGCCGCCGCAATGGTGGTATAGCGGTAGGCCTCAAACAGCAAAATCCAGTTGAAGCCCAGCATCAGCCCGGAAAGCCCCAGATACAAAGCGTTGCGCCGGATGGCCGGCCACTGGAAACGAAGGTGCTTCAGCCCCATGACCAGCAGCAGGAACAGCAGCCCGATGATGCCCCGGCAATTGGCGATCACCGAGGAGGGCAGGGGGATGTTCCGCACGAACAGCCCAATGCTGCCCCAGATACACATGGAAGTTAACAATTTGATTCTTGCCGCCGAACGCTTATCCATACTCTCACCTTGAATCGACAAAATATGCAGAAAGTATATCACAGAAAAAAGAGAAAAGAAAGCTGTTATTTTCTCCGGCGCTGTGTTAAACTGGTGCGGATAAATCAACAGAAAGCGGTGACGGAATGAAAACAGAACGGGCCTACCCCCGCTTCACCATTACCCGGAAGGGTACCCAATGGGTGGAGCAGGGCCACCCCTGGATTTACGAAGGGGAGATTCTCTCCAGCCAGGGAGAGCTTCAAAACGGCTGCCTGGCGGACGCGGTCAGCGAGAAGGGAAAATACCTGGGCACCGGCTTTTACAGCCAGAGCAGCAAGATTCGCCTGCGGCTCATCTCCCGCAACGCCAACGACAGCTTTGACGAGGCCTTCTGGCGCCGCCGCATCCAGTACGCCTGGGACTACCGCAAGGTGGTGATGGGGGAGGACCTCTCCTGCTGCCGGGTGATCTTCGGTGAGGCCGACGGCTTCCCCGGCCTGACAGTGGACCGCTTCAACGACATTCTGGTGGCCCAGACCCTGTCCGTGGGCATGGAGCAGATCAAGCCCCTGCTTTTCCGCCTGCTGCCGGAGGTACTGCGGGCCGACGGGCAGCAGATCGCCGGCATCTTTGAGCGCAACGACGTGGCTATCCGCGGCCTGGAGGGTCTGGAACAGTATAAGGGCTGGTACGGCGATGAGCACCCCGCAAGCCCGGTGACGGAGATTGTGGAAAACGGCATCCGCTACGCCGTGGATGTGGAGAACGGCCAAAAGACCGGCTTCTTCCTGGATCAGAAATATAACCGCCTGGCGGTGGCGAAGCTGGCCAAAGGCCGCCGGGTGCTGGACTGCTTCACCCATACCGGCTCCTTCGCCCTCAACGCCGCCCTGGGCGGGGCAGAGCACGTGACCGCGGTGGACGTGTCCGAAAGCGCCATCGCCATGGCCCGGGAGAACGCCCGGCGCAACGGCCTGGAGGAGCGGATGGACTTTCTGGCCGCCGATGTGTTCGACCTGCTGCCCAGCCTGAAACGGGGGGATTATGACTTCATCATTCTGGACCCGCCCGCCTTCACCAAGTCCCGCAAGACCGTGGGCCGGGCAGAGCGGGGCTATAAGGAGATCAACCTCCGGGCCTTGAAGCTGCTGCCCCGGGGCGGCTATTTCGCCACCGCCTCCTGCAGCCACTTCATGCCCTCAGAGCTGTTCGTGAAGATGCTGCGCTCCGCCGCCCTGGACGCGGGGGTGGAGCTGCGGCAGATCGAGGCCCGCCAGCAGGCCCCGGATCACCCCATCCTCTGGAACGTGCCGGAGACGGACTACCTGAAATTCTACCTTTTCCAGGTGGTATAAAAGCAAAAAACGACCCGCCGGGACAAGATTCCCGGCGGGTCTGTGTTATGCTGTTACTGCCGGGCGGCGGATTCCAGATCGCTGATGTGCATATATTCGTCATAGGTGCACATCCGGTCGATGATGCCGTCCTCGGTGATCTCAATGATGCGGTTGGCCACGGTCTGGGTCAGCTGGTGGTCATGGCAGGAGAAGATGATGTTGTACTTGAAGGCCTCCAGGCCGTTGTTCAGTGCGGCGATGCTCTCCAGGTCCAGGTGGTTGGTGGGCTGATCCAGCACCAGGAAGTTGGCCCCGGACAGCATCATCTTGCTGAGCATACAGCGGACCTTCTCCCCGCCGGAGAGCACCTTCACCTGCTTGTACACATCGTCCCCGGAGAAGAGCATCCGGCCCAGGAAGGTGCGCAGATAGCTCTCCCGCTTATCCTCGGAGAACTGGCGCATCC
>JBJDXQ010000071.1:0-6346 GCA_051866745.1 Candidatus Limivicinus sp.
TCAAAAATCAGAGATTTTTGCCACCTCCCCTTACACAGGGGAGGCTTTGGCTGCTCCTTTGACAAGCTAAACAAAAAAGCTGACCCATCTCTGGGTCAGCTTTTTTGTTTGCTGTCAGAAAACCGTCCTTAAAGCAGGCTAAGGCGTTCTAGAGCCTTCCCCTGGAGGGGAAGGTGCCCAGTGCGCACACTGGGCGGATGAGGTGGAAATCCTGCGTTTTTGACGGAAAATTCTTCTTTTTGCCAGTGCCTGCCGCCCACCTCATCAGTCGGCTGCGCCGCCAGCTTCCCCTCGAGGGGAAGCCTTTGGCCTGCGGTACAATCTGGCGTGGCACATAAAACATTCCTTTTATACGAATGACTCACGCCTTTTTGCACTTGGGGCTGGGCAGGCAGGTGAGGCTGCTGTCCTCCTCCTGGGCCTGGGCGGCAAAGCGCACATCCAGGCGGCGCAGCTTCACTGCGTACAGGGGCAGCAGGATCAAATCGGCAAAGAGCCAGGCCAGGGGATTGGCGAAGCACACCGCCCCGAAGGCGAAGCGGCCCACAAAGCCGAAGGCCACGATGGACCGGGCGATCAGCTCGGCCAGGCCCGCGAACATGGCAGAGCTGGAATAGCCCATGCCCTGCAGGCTGTTACGGAAGATAAAGATCAGCACCAGCAGGGGGTAAGCCGCGCCGTTGATGGTCAGATAGCGGTGCACCTGGGCGAGAATGGCGGTCTCGGAGGCGTCCATGAACAGGCAGGCAATGGAAGTGCCGGCGAAATAGTTCACGCCGAAGGCCAGCAGGGCGTAGCCGATGGTGACCCAGGTGATGGCCATGACGCCCTTGCGGATGCGGTCAGGCTTCCCGGCGCCCAGGTTTTGGCCGCAGTAGGTGGCCATGGTGATGCCGGCGGTCTCCATGGGGGCGGCCATGATGTTGTGCACCCGGGACCCGGCGGAGACGGCGGCCACCGCCCCGGCGCCCAGACTGTTGACAGCGCCCTGGAGGATGATGGAGCCAACGGCGGTGATGGAGAACTGCAGGCCCATGGGTACGCCGATGGAGGCGATATAGCCCATGCGCCGCAGGCTGGGCCGCAGGTGGCTGCCGCTGAGATGCAGGGCCGGAACCCTGGCGTGGATGTACAGCAGGCAGGCCAGCCCGGAAGCGGCCTGGGAGATGACGGTGGCCAGGGCGGCCCCCTCCACACCCATGCCGCAGGTGGCCATAAACAGGATATCCAGCACCACGTTGACGATCACCGCGGCGATCAGGAACAGCAGGGGAGTGCGGCTGTCGCCCAGGGCCCGCAGGATGCTGGAGCTGAGATTGTACAGAATGGTGGCCCCGGCGCCCATAAAGACGATGAAGATGTACTTGTAAGCGTCGTTGTAAATTTCGGCGGGGGTGTTGATCAGGTGGAGAATGTCATCGGTGGTGAAGAAGGTCAGCACCGTCAGGCCCAGGGAAAAAATCAGGCCCAGCCAGACCAGCTGGCCGGTGCGGCTGCGGACGGCCTCCTCATCCCCGGCGCCGAAGCTCTGGGCAATGGGGATGGCGAAGCCGGAGCAGATACCCAGGGCAAAGCCCAGCACCAGGAAGTTCAGCGCCCCGGTGGAGCCCACGGCGGCAAAGGCGTTGACGCCCAGCAGCCGGCCCACGATGATACTGTCGGCCAGGTTATAAAACTGTTGGAACAGGTTGCCCACCAGCAGCGGCGCGCAGAAGGCGAGAATCCGCGCAAGGGGGGAACCTGTGGTCATGTCTCTTGTCATAAAACTTTCCTCCTCTCGGAACATACATAGCAGGGCAGGGAGTACTGCCCGCTAACGAAGTCCATATTTTAGCCTTTTTGGCGGGAAAGTCAAGAGATAAAATGGAAATAAATTGTTAAATAGCACAAATGAAAACAAAATAAATTGTGCAATATTAACAAAACCCTCTCTGGGAGGAGAGGGTTTGACGGGGAGGAAGATTATCGCCGGCCCTGGAAGAAGTCCTTCAGCAGTTGAGCGCAGTCCTCTCCCAGCACCCCGGCGTAGACCGCGGGGCGGTGGCCGTAATTTTCGCTGAACAGGTCGATCACGCTGCCGCAAGAGCCGGTGAGGGCCTCCCGGGCGCCGAAAACCAGGGTGGGGATGCGGGCGTTGATGATGGCCCCGGCGCACATGGGGCAGGGCTCCAGCGTCACATACAGGGTGCAGCCTGCCAGACGCCAGTCCCCCAGGGCGGCGCAGGCCTGGCGGATGGCCTCCACCTCGGCATGGGCGGTGGCGTCCGGCCGCTCCTGGCGGCGGTTGCGGCCCCGGCCGATGATATTGCCAGCGGCATCCGCAATCACGCAGCCCACCGGCACCTCGCCGTTTTCGGCGGCCTCCCGGGCCAGGGAAAGGGCCAGGGCCATATACTCTTCTCGCTGCATGGGTCACCTCCGAATTATTTTGAAAGGGACAAAATCCAAAGGCTTCCCCTTGAGTAAACGATGATTCAATCGGCAAGAGTGGATTGCGAGAAAATTTGTGTTCTGATAAAGGCACTTTTTTGCAGGAATACTTTGTGTATTGCAAGAAAAAGTGACGAAATCAGGGCGCTAATTTTCCGCGAGACACCGCAGGCGATTTATTCAGCGTTTACTTGAGGGGAAGCTGTCACGCCACCGGCGTGACTGATGAGGTGGGAGGCAGACAGGAACAAACAAGAGAAACTTCCGGCAAAAACGCAGGATTTCCACCTCATCCGCCTCGCTTTGCTCGGCACCTTCCCCTCAAGGGGAAGGCTTTGGAGCGGCGCGATGTGGGTATCGCACCCTACGGGACAAATATCACCTTTTCATAGGTTCCCCTACAGGGGGAGCCTATGAAAAAGGACAGGCAGGAAGCCTGTCCTTTTTCTATGTTCTGCTTGTACCAGATTATACCAGGGCGGCGGTGATAATGGACATCTGGTAGACTTCCTCGGCGTCGCAGCCGCGGGACAGGTCGTTGATGGGGGCGTTCAGACCCTGGAGAATGGGGCCGTAGGCCGCGAAGCCGCCCAGACGCTGAGCGATCTTGTAGCCGATGTTGCCGGACTGAATCTCCGGGAAGATGAAGGTGTTGGCGTAGCCGGCCACCTTGCTGCCGGGGAACTTCAGCTGACCCACAACAGGGGAGACAGCGGCGTCAAACTGCATCTCGCCGTCGATGGCCACATCGGGGGCCATCTCCTTGGCGATGGCGGTGGCGTTGCGCACCAGGTCCACAGCGGGGCCCTTGCCGGAGCCCTTGGTGGAGTAGGACAGCATGGCAACCTTGGGGTCAATGCCGAAGACCTTGGCGGTCTTGGCGGTCTCCACAGCCACCTCTGCCAGCTGGGCGGCGGCGGTGAGGGTCACATTGCCTTCCTTGTCCAGCTTGTCCTCATAGGAGATGTTGATGGCGCAGTCGCCCATGGCCAGCATTTCCTCGCCGCGGACCATGATGAAGCAGGAGCTGACCAGGTTGGCGCCCTTCTTGGTCTTTACCAGCTGCAGGGCGGGGCGGACGGTGTCGGCAGTGGAGTAGGTGGCGCCGCCCAGCAGAGCGTCGGCCTTGCCCATCTTCACCAGCATGGTGCCGAAGTAGTTGCCCTTGGACAGAGCGGCGCGGCAGTCCTCAGCGCTCATCTTGCCCTTGCGCAGCTCCACCATGGTGTCCACCATCTCGTCCATGCCGGGGTAGGTCAGGGGATCCAGAATCTCCAGACCCTCAATATCAAAACCGCCCTTGGCGGCCGCGGCCTTCACTTCCTCCACATTGCCCACCAGCACGGGGGTCAGGAAGCCGTCCTTCTTCAGGCGGGCAGCAGACTCCAGAATGCGGGCGTCAGAGCCCTCGGTGTAGACAATCTTGCGGGGATTGGCCTTGAGTATTTCTACGAGATTTTCAAACATGTTCAAATACCTCCGAACTGTTATTTGATTGCCAAAAACTACTGTACCACGCTTTGCCGTCTTTTTCAAGATTTTTACTGGGATTTACTTCAATTTCTATTTACAAAGGGTTTTTTCCCCGGTATAATATACAGACTGTAATATCCGGAACATGAATTATACAAACAGGACGGAAAACCATGGACAGAACCTTTCCAGAAACCCTGTCGGCCCTCCGGCGGGAACGGAATATCAGCCAGCGCCAGGCAGCCCAGGACCTGTGCATCAGCCAGGCCCTGCTGAGCCACTATGAAAACGGCGCCCGGGAGCCGGGACTGGCCTTCGTGTGCAGAGCCTGCGACTATTACGGCGTCAGCGCGGATTACCTGCTCTGCCGCAGCCAGCAGCCCAACGCCCCCCAAAGCACCGCCGAGGCGGCCCGGGCCTTCCTGGGGGAGATGAACAGCCTGATGGACAAGGCCCGGATGGCCCTGGATGAATTTAGCAATAAAGGAGCAGCAGAATGATCGACCAGAAGAAGATACGGAACTTTTCCATCATTGCCCATATTGACCACGGCAAATCCACCCTTTCCGACCGCCTGATCGAAAAATGCGGCGCGGTGGAGCAGCGGATCATGGAGGACCAGATCCTGGACAACATGGACCTGGAGAAGGAGCGGGGCATCACCATCAAGGCCCGTGCCGTGGGCCTGAGCTACAGGGCCGCCGACGGGGAGACCTATACCCTGAATCTGATCGACACCCCGGGCCATGTGGACTTCAACTACGAGGTCAGCCGCTCTCTGGCAGCCTGCGAGGGCGCGGTGCTGGTGGTGGACGCCTCCCAGGGCGTGGAGGCCCAGACCCTGTCCAACACCTATCTGGCCCTGGACAACAATCTGGAGATCCTGCCGGTGGTGAACAAGATTGACCTGCCTGCCGCCGACCCCCAGCGGGTCAAGGAGGAGATCGAGGAGATCATCGGCATCCCCGCCATGGAAGCGCCGGAGATCAGCGCCAAGGCCGGCATCAACATCGACGCTGTGCTGGAGGATGTGGTGGCCAACGTGCCAGCCCCCAAAGGCGACCCCGAGGCGCCTTTGAAGGCCCTGATCTTTGACAGCCAGTATGACAATTACCGGGGCGTCATCGTGTTCATGCGCATCATGGACGGCAGCATCCGCCGGGACAGCGAGATCATGCTCATGGGCACCGGCGCCAAATACAAGGTGGTGGAGGTGGGCCATCTGCGGCCCATGGGGCTGGAGCCCTGCGACGAACTTTCCGCCGGGGACGTGGGTTATTTCACCGCCAGCATTAAGAACGTGGCGGACACCCAGGTGGGCGACACCGTCACCGGGGCGGAGCGGCCCGCAAGCCAGGCCCTGCCCGGCTACCGGCCGGCCCGGCCCATGGTCTACTGCGGCATTTACACCGAGGACGGCTCCAAGTATCCGGACCTGCGGGACGCCCTGGAGAAGCTGAAGCTGAACGACGCTTCCCTGTCTTTTGAGCCGGAAAGCTCCGTGGCCCTGGGCTTCGGCTTCCGCTGCGGCTTTTTGGGCATGCTGCATATGGAGATCATCCAGGAGCGGCTGGAGCGGGAGTTTGACCTGGAGCTGGTGACCACTCTGCCCTCCGTCATTTATAAGGTAGTCAAGACCGACGGCACCGTGGTCATGGTGGATAACCCCCACAATTATCCGGAGGTGCCCTCCATTGCCGAGGCCTATGAGCCCTATGTGAAGGTCAGCATCATTACGCCCAACGAGTTTGTGGGCAATATCATGCCCCTGTGCCAGGACCGCCGGGGCGAATATAAGAACATGCAGTATCTGGACACCCGGCTGGTGGAGATGCACTATGAGATGCCCCTCAACGAGATCATCTATGATTTCTTTGACACCCTGAAAGCCCGCACCAAGGGCTACGCCTCCCTGGACTATGAGCTGAGCGAGTACAAGATCAGCGACCTGGTGAAGGTGGATATGCTGCTCAACGGCGACCAGGTGGACGCCCTCAGCTTCATTGCCCACCGGGAGAAGGCCTACGGCCGGGCCCGGAAGCTGTGTGAGAAGCTGAAGGAGAACATCCCCCGCCAGCTGTTCGAGGTGCCCATCCAGGCGGCCATCGGCGGCAAGATCATTGCCCGGGAAACCGTCAAGGCCATGCGCAAGGATGTGCTGGCCAAGTGCTACGGCGGCGACATCACCCGCAAGAAGAAGCTGCTGGAAAAGCAGAAAGAGGGCAAAAAGAAGATGCGCCAGCTGGGCACCGTCCAGATTCCCACCGAGGCCTTCCTGGCCGTGCTGAAATTGGACGAATAGAAATGTGCAAACGCCTCCCTCAGACCGAGGGAGGCGTTTCAGTTTGTCAAAAAAGTCCCTGTTTTGCCTGCTGCACCGGCAAATTTTGCCGGTCAAAGGCTTCCCCTTGAGGGGAAGCTGGCGGCGCAGCCGACTGATGAG
>JBJDXQ010000072.1:0-31418 GCA_051866745.1 Candidatus Limivicinus sp.
CAAACAGATACTGCCACTCGATCATGTTGTAGCCGTTGAAGATGTTGATACCGACAGTCAGCGGCTTGATGGTCTCGGTGGAAATCAGGCACAGCGCCACGGTGTACTCATTCCAGGCGTTGATGAAGATGAAGATCAGCGTGGTGACAATGCCGGGAGCGGCAACGGGCAGCAGCACCTTGAACATGGCCTGAACCCGGTTGCAGCCGTCGATGGTGGCGGCCTGCTCCATCTCGGCGGAGATAGACATGAAGGTGCCACGCAGCAGCCAGATGGTAAAGGCCTGGTTAAAGGCGGCATTGATGAAAATCAGGCCCAGCAGGGAGTTGGTCAGGCCCAGGATTTGCATGACCTTGTAAATACCGATCAGCAGAACCACCGGGGCGAACATCTGAGAGACGATGATGAAGCCCAGGAAAGCGGTCTGGCCTTTGAACTTCATACGGGCCAGGGCATAGGCCGCAGGAATGCCGCAGATCATGGCGATGGCGGTGGAGCCGGCGGCGATGATGATGGAGTTGCCCATGTACTTGGCCATGGGAGCTTTCTTCCAGATGTCAATGAAGTTGGACCACATCGTCACCTTGGGGAAAATGGTGCCGTCCATAGCGAAAATCTCAGCGCGGCTCTTCAGGGCGGTGCAGACCATGACGAAGTAGGGATACAGAATAAACAGGCAGATGAACACTACCGCAAAATACAGCAGAATCCGGCTCAGAAGCTTGCCCCAGTTCACGCGAAGGTTGTCAGCCATGATTATTCATCTCCTTTCTTCAGGGTGGAAACCATATAGACGCTGGCGCAGACCAGCAGGATCAGGAAGCCAATGACGGAAACAGCGGCAGCTTCGCCCTGCTTGCCGTTATAGAAGGCCAGCTTGTAAAGATATGTAACCAGCGTGTCGGTGCGGCTTGCGGGGTCGCCTTTGGTGATGGTCCAGACGATGGGGAAAGAGTTGAACACATAGATGATGTTCAGCACGGTAGCCACGGTCAGGCTGGGTTTGACCAGAGGCAGGGTGATTTTGAAAAGCTTATTCCAGTAGTTGGCACCGTCCACGGTGGCAGCCTCGTAGTAGCTTGCGTCAATGCTCTGCAGGCCGCTGAGGGCGGTAAAACAGACGAAGGGAATGGTAACAAAGATACCGCAGGCAATCTCCCAGGCGAAGAAGGCCTCGGGGGTAGGCGTCCAGTTCACATTCTGCTGAATGATGCCAAGCGTTTTCAGCAGGGTGTTCAGGGCACCGTAGTCCGTGTTGATGATGAACTTCCAGACGGAGGCCTGAATGACCAGAGTGGTAGCCCAGGGGAAAACCACGATGGCCCGGGCAATCTTGCGGCCTTTGAACTCATTGTTCAGAATCAGCGCCAGAATGAAGCCCAGAACCGTGGACAGACCCACGACCAGGATGGTCCAGACGATGGTGTTTTTCAGAACCATGCCGAACTTGGCGCCGTTGAGCACCTTTACAAAGTTGTCAAATCCGCAGAAGCCCTTGATCAGACCGGCTTTCGTGACCTGGCTGAAGGCCATACGGAAAACGAATCCAATGGGAACAATAATGAATATCGCCATCAGGATGATACTGGGCAGAATCCAGAGGTAGGGTTCCGTCTTATTCAGGAGCGTATAAGGCTTTTTTTGTTTCACTTTTTGTGCCTCCCTGTTTCTTGAGAATGGGCGCGGATAAGCGAGCGTAATAATGCAGCCGCTTTCAAAATGCAGCGCCATCTTGCAGCACTTTGAAAATGGCTGCAATCAAAGCGGGCCGGGCCAAAAGCCCGGCCCGCCTCAGCTTGTCAAAAAAGTCCCTGCCGGACCTTTTTGACAAGCTGAGGCCGCCGAGCATTTTGATTTGATCAAAATGCTGCTTCGCTCGAAAAGCCTTGATATTCAAGACTTTTCTGCGGCGGGTCATTGTACTGCGAGACGGGCCTTGCCCTCTCGCGCTCTCCCGCTGCTCCATTTTCGGCGCATGAAGCATCGGCTTTTGACAGTTTCAGGCGGGCCGGGCCAAAAGCCCGGCCCGCCTCTTATGCTAGATTATGCCGTGGTTTGCAGATATCCGGTGATCAGCCGGCGATCTCAGCCTGCAGAGCATCCAGCAGTTCCTGAACGTCGCCGCCCAGCAGAGCCTGCTGCTCCACATCGATAACGCCCTGCTTCACATCGGCCCACTCAGCCTTGGCGGTGGGGTAGAACTTGGCGGAGCCAACGATGTCGATCCAGGTGCCCATGGCGGGATCAGCAGCGGCACAAGCCTCGCCGCCGGCAGAGGTGGCAGGCAGGAAGCCTTCCATCAGAACCCATTCGGAGTAGGGCTCGTCATCATAGAAAGCGTCAACAACAGCGGTGATGGCAGCCATCTGATCGGCGGACTGGCCGTTGTCGAAGCACATGATGCGGTCCATAACACCGGCGGAAACAGAGCCGCCCGCGACGGTGGGGATGGGAGCGAAGCCGTAGTTGATGCCAGCATCTCCAGCCTGCTGAGACAGAGCGTTGGGGGCAATCATCATGGCCAGCTTACCGGCGCAGAACAGATCCTGCAGGTCATAGCGGGTGTTGTTGGCGGGGTCGGAGTTGGTCAGCTTGTCATTTACCAGGCCGATGGCGAACTCGATGGCCTCCACGTTCTCAGCGGAGTTCAGGGCCCAGTTGTCGTCGGCGTCAACAAAGCCGCCGCCGTAGCTCCAGGTGTAGTAGGCGAAAGCAGCCTGGCCTTCATCGGTGGTCATGTCAATGCCCCAGGGGTAGATATCAGGGCACTTCTCCTTGATGGCCTGGCAGACAGTGACGAGCTCTTCCAGAGTGGTGGGAACAGACACGCCGGCCTGCTCCAGGATGTCCTTGTTGTAGTAAATGGCACGGGCGGAGGCCAGATCGGGAACGGCCCAGCAGACACCGTCAACTACGGACTGGTCCAGGAAAGCGGGGTAGAACTTGGCATAGGTCTCAGGAGAGCACCAATCCTCAGCGGGCAGCAGCAGACCGTCAGCCTGGTAATCGGCGAAAACGTCGATATTCAGCAGGTCGGGAGCCTGGCCGTTGGCGATACGGGTGTTGACGACGGTGTAAATGTCGTTCCAGGAGACGCAGTCCACAACCAGGTCGATGCCCTCATTGGCGGCCTCGAACTTCTTCTCGAAGTCGACCCACCAGTCGCCGGTCTTGGGGCCGTACTGGGCGGCGATCATGGTGACAGTGACCTTTTCACCGGCGGGAGCCTCAGCTGCGGGGGCTTCCGCTGCGGGAGCCTCGGCTGCGGGCGCGGAGCTGCCGCCGCAGGCGCACAGAGCGAAGACCATGGTCAGTGCAAGAAGCAGTGCTAAAATCTTTTTCATCGTTTTTCTCCTTACAAAAAATTTATTCGGAAAAGCGTTGCCGCTCTTCTTACGGATGGATGGGATGGGAAGGCTGCCCACCGCTAAGATTCTGTTAAGCATCTGTCAACCTTCACAAGCATTATTTGCCATGGGTTTATTATACTTGTTAGAATTTACATTTTATATAAAAAATCATTCGCCTTTGCGTAATTTTATCTTGAATTCATTCTTTTGTAAATTTTCATACATATTTACAAAATATTTTTGTGACATTTGCGCGGCAGGCGTTCAATGCTGGCCGTTGTGCTTGCGGTAAGCGGAGGGGGTCACACCCTCGATGGCCTTAAATATTTTTGTGAAGTAATTATAATCGCTGAAACCCACCCGTTCCGCCACGGAGGAGATGGGGATATCCTCCCGCAGCAGCAGCCGCTTTGCCGCCTGGACCCGGCGCTGAGAGATCAGGCGGGTGACGCTGCCGTCCCCGGAGAGCTTTTTCGCCACGGCGCAGAGCTTGGTGGTGCCCATGTTCAGGTCCCGGGAAATCTGTTTCAGGCTCAGCTTCTCCATATAGTGCTGGTCGATGTACATCTCCAGCTTCTGCTGGTCGGTATACTGGGCGGAATGGATCATGCCCTCAAGCAGCACATAGTGGGTCAGGGCCTCCAGAATCTCGGTAAAGGCCTTGATTTCCCGCTCGGAATACTGGCGGATCTGGCTGAAGGCGTCTTTCAGCTCCAGCATATCCCCGCCGTACCAGCCAAGGGTCTTTACCGTGGCCTCCCACTGCTGCTTCTGGGGGGTATCGTCCAGCAGCTGCCCAAAGACCATGTAGGCGATGGGCACGCCCTGGTCATAGATGGGCACCACGATCTCCTTCAGCCCCGCGTGGCAGCGGTACTGGTAGGCCCGGCCCAGGGCGGCGCACTTCTCCACCGCCCGGGCGTCACAGTCCTCACAGCGGCGGCGCCCCTCCGGGTCGGCCTGGATATGCTGGCAAAAGGCCGACGCGTTGCCGAAAAGCCGGATGTCCTTGCCGTCGGCATCAAAAATATTCACCCATATGCCCGTCAGTAATTGCAGATTGTTCAGCAGCTCGCTGAGCCGGTTGCTGTTAAAGAGAACGTTCATACCATCTCTCCGTCCCTGACTTTATCGTCTTTTTTATAATTGTAGCATATCCGGCGGGAAAGTTCACCCATAATTTTTTGGGTTCAGGCCTTATGGAGCTCCTCAATGATGGCAAGCATCTGCTCCCACTTGCCCTCCATATCCTGCACCATCTTCAGCTGGGTGCGGCAGCGGTCCAGGTTATGCCCCTCCCGGTGGATGGCAAAATAGTGGTCGCCGTCCAGATAGTCGGTAAGGAAGCGCAGGCCGCACTCCAGGGTCATGGTTCTGGCACCCCAGGCCAGGCTCACATACTCCGCCTCCGTCAGCTGGGGGCAGGCGCTGATGAAGCCCTGGGCAAAGATGCGGTACAGCTCCAGGTCCATGGAGACCTTGCTCAGGTCCCGCTCATCCTCGGCGGCGGTGGCGGCGCCGAAGCGGATGGAATCGCCAAAGTCAAAGGCCAGCAGACCGGGCATGACGGTATCCAGGTCGATGACGCAGAGGGGCTTGCGGGTCTGGGCGTCCAGCATGACGTTATTCAGTTTGGTGTCGTTATGGGTGACGCGCAGGGGCAGCTTGCCCTCATGGAACATGTTCATCAGCGTGGCCCCGTCAGCCTCCCTCTTGAGGAATTCCTCAATCTCATATTGGGCGTTCTTTGCCCGGCCCAGCCGGTCCTCGGCCAGCACGGCCTTGAACTTGGCGTAGCGGTCCGGGGTGTTATGGAAGTTTTCAATTGTCTCGTGCAGGGTTTCGGCGGGGAAATCCGCCAGCTGGCGCTGGAAGGTGCCGAAGGCCACGGCGCTCTGATAAAAGTCCTCCGGGGTCTCGGGGGCCTGGAGGCAAAGGCTGTCCTCCACAAAGTCATAGACCCGCCAGTAGCCCTGGGCGCCGTCATGGTAATAGTCAGCGCCGTCCAACGTGGGCACCAGATGCAGGCAGCCCCGCTCCTCACTGACCTTTGTTGCAAGGTGACGGGTGACGGCTCCCACATTCTCCATCAGGCCGGGAATATCCTTAAAGGCCACGGTGCTCAGGCCCTGGAGAATATAGCGCTTGCCGCAGTCCATCACCACAAGATAGGTTCTGTTGATGTGGCCGCAGCCATAAGGTTCACAACTTACCACGCCGCCCTGCAAGCGGAAATTTTTCAGCACGTCCTGCATTTTTATCCCCCGCATCATTTGTATAATATGATGAATCTATTTGTATTTTACATGATTTTTCCTTGATTACTAGTGCGTTTTGCACGCATAGTTGTAATATTTTTCGCATGGCAAAATATTTTTATAACAATATATAAAAAACAATGCCGAAACGCAAATTTCGGCATTGTTTTCATATCTTTTTTCCTATTTGCTTGTCAGCATTCCACCTGGACCCGGTTGACCATGATGGCCGCCACCACCCCGATGACCACGCCGGCAATCACGCCGCTGAGAATCAGGAAGGGCAGGTAATACACGATCACATTGGTCTCCAGCAGCAGGCAGGCCATCAGAATCTGGCCCACATTATGCAGCACGCCGCCGGTGACGCTGACGGCCACGGTGGAAAACAGGCCCGTCTTTTTCAGCAGCACCATGCCCGTCAGGCTCAGCACCGCGCCGGCCACACTGTAGAACAGGCTCACCAGGGTGCCAAAGAGCATGGAGACCATGACCACCCGGACCAGGGAGATCAGCACCGCTTCCTTCCAGCCCAGCTTATAGAGCACAAAGACCACGGCAATATTGGCAAGGCCGATCTTTACGCCGGGGATGGCCACAAAGGCGGGGATCTGACTCTCCACAAAGGAGAGGATCATGGCCAGGGCGATGGCAAGGGCCAGGACGGCGATCTTTTTTGTTTTCATCAGCTTATTAGCTCCACTTCGCTGTTATCGGCACAGATGGTGACGGTGAGTTTATTGGGCAGACAGGTGATCACCTGGCCGTCCAGGTGCACCTTGCCCTGGCGGACGCATAGCTTATCGGGGCAGTCCGCATCCTCCAGCCAGGCATAGCCATTTTCAATGATAAGGATGTTGCTGCCGCCGTTCAGCGGGTAGCGGCCATTCTGAAACAGGGGGTAGCGGCCGGTCTCCACGCCGTTGACGCAGACCAGGGCCACGTTTCCCTCGCCCTTGCCCCCGGCGAAAAGCAGGTAGCACACCAGGGCCAGGAGCAGCAGCCCCCCGATCAGAACCAGATCAAAAACAAATCTCTTTTTATGATTGGCGCTCATTTGAAGGCGACCAGCACCATGGCAATGATGGAGGCGGCCAGCAGGCTGATAGGCAGGCCACGGAAGGCGGCGGGGATATGCTTTTCCTCAATGCGGCTCTGCACGCCGCTCATCAGCAGCAGGGCCACCAGGAAGCCCAGGCCCACGCCCAGGGCGGCGGCCAGAGACTGGCCAAAGCTGTAGCCCTTGACGCCGTTTTCCAGGGCCAGGCCCAGCACGGCGCTGTTGAGAGCGATCAGCGGGAAGTACACGCCCAGGCACTGATGCAGCAGCGCCTTGGAAAGCAGCTCCACCACATAGACCACCAGCAGTACCAGAACCACGAACACCAGCAGCCGGAGATAGCCAAGGCCGCTGTTTATCAGCGCAGCCTGCACCGGGTAGGCGATGGCGGCCACCAGCAGCATCACCACCGCGACGGAAAGGCCCAGCGCCACCAGCTTGTTTTCCTTCCGGGAGTAGCCCAGCAGCGGGGTAACGCCCAGGAACTTCTCAAAGGCGTAGTTATTGACCAGCACGCCACCAAGGATCAAAAGAAGTATCTCTTTCATCAGACTTCCTCCTTCTCAGCGCATTTCACATCCGTCAGGCCGGCGGCGGCAAAGGCGGTGCCCCTAGCGGCGCAGCAGCAGCCGGGGAAGAGCTTGTTGACCACAGCCGCCACGAAGGCGAAGATCATAAAGCCGCCGGTGGGCTGGGTCAGGGTGACCACGGCATGGGCCTTCAGGAAGGCGATCTCATTGCCGGCAAAGCTGCCGTAACCGAACAGCTCCCGGATGGCAGCCACCACCAGGATCACGGCGGTAAACACCAGGCCGGTGACCAGGGCGTTCACAAGGGCCTTGCCGAAGCCGGCCTCAGCGGCGTTCTCGGCGGCGCCGAAAACCAGCAGGTTCACGGCGCAGACGGCCAGGTAGATGCCCATCATGCTGTAGACACTGGGCAGGTATGCGTTCATCAGCATCTCCACGGCGGAGACAAAGGCAGTGGTCACCAGCACGCAGGCGGCAAGCCGGGCCCCCTGGGGGATCAGCCTGGCCAGGGCGGCAATGACCACACTGCTGAGCACCATGACCACCAGGGCAGCCAGGCCGATGGCCAAAGCGGCGCGCACATCGGTGGTGAGGGCCATGGCGGGGCAGGCACCCAGAAGCAGGACCAGCACAGGGTTTGCCCCTATGGCTTCCAGCAGTTTGGGGCTTTTCTTGGTTTCATTCATACCGTTCCCCTCCTTTTATGCGATTGCCGCAAAGGCGGCGAAAACGTCCTCGGTGGCGGTAGCCACGCCTTCGGTGCTCATGGTAGCGCCGGCGATGATGGCCTGCTCACCGGTGTAGCTGTCACCGGTCAGGCCGATGAAGCCCTCTTTGTAGCTGGGCTCATCCAGCGTATAGGCGTTGAAGTAGTCCTTGTAGAAGATCAGCTCTTCGGCATTCATGGAGACAATGGCGCCGTTTACATCCAGCACGTAGTAGATAGCCATGGGCAGGTTGCTGTAGCCATAGCTGCGGGCCACGAAACCGTAGAACTGGGCGCCGCCGTCCAGGATAGAGTAAACACCGGTGACGCTGTTATAGAGTTCCACGGGCAGGGCGGTGATCTCCGCGCCCTCGGACACCATGCGCTGGAGCTTTGCGATTTCCTTATCGGCCAGGTTCTCCGCATTGGCGGCGCCGTAGGCCTTAATCTCCTCCAGCAGGGCGGCGTTATCCACGGTATTGCCCTCCAGGTCAACGATCTTCGCGCCGCCGGCCAGGGTCCAGACGCCCAGGGTATTGGCGCTGCCGTCGTTGAGGATAAAGCCGAAGCCGGAACCGTTGAGGGCCTTGAAAGCCTTGAGGATGGAGCCGGAATTGACCTCGGCCTCCTCATACTGGCCCACGCCGTTGTTGGCGATGCCGGAGTAAACCTGGGGCAGCAGCTCCAGCAGAATCTGATCGTCGCTCTTCACGCCGGCGCCCACCAGATCGTTATTGATCAGGGCGGCAAAGCCGTCGCTGACGGCGTTCTTAATGGCGGAGGAGGAGAAGGTGGTGCCGGCCACCAGGCCCACATCGGGCAGGGCGGAGTCCTGTCCCTGGAAGCTGGTCAGATAATCCGCGCCCACATCCCGGCTTTCGGGATAGGCGTTGACCTCCAGGGCGGAAATCTTGCCCTCGGCATCCACGGCCAGAGTCATCTCAATGGGCTCCTTGGTGTAGCCGGCGGAGGTGGAAAGGGTGATGGCGTAGCCCAGGCCGGAGGTCTCGCTGTAGACGCCGGTGACGGTATCGGGCACATCCACCAGGGTGGTGGCGGCAGGGTCCTGGGCACTGTAGAGCACGTCGAAATTCTGGGCCTCGGGCATAACGGCGAACAGCGGCTCAAACTGGGCGGAGGCGCCGTTGGCCTCGATCAGGGGGGCGGTGACGGTGTTGATGCCGGTCAGCAGCAGGGCGGAGAGCACAAACAGGACCAGCAGCACCGCAATGGATTTGGAAAATTCTTTTTTAGCCATTTTTAGAACCTCCCAACGGTGTATTCGCAGTGAACTTCTCGATGTAGGGAGTCAGTATGTTCATAGCCAGGATGGAGAAGGAGACGCCCTCGGGGTAAGCGCAGAAGTAGCGGATGATGAAGGTCACCAGGCCGCAGCCCAGGGCAAAGACCATCTTCCCCTTCAGGGTGATGGGGCTGGTCACATAGTCGGTGGCCATGAAGATGGCGCCGATGAACAGGCCGCCGGCCAAAATCTCGGCAAGGGCCATCCGGAAGCTGCCGGTAAAGACCAGGTACAGCACGAAGACGGTGCCGATGAAGATGACGGGCACATGCCATTTGATGACCCGGCGGAAGAGCAGCCAGGCAAAGCCAATGAGCAGGGCCAGGCAGCAGGTCTCACCAATGGCGCCGCCATGGAGGCCCAGGAACAGCTCCATCAGGCTGGGAGCATTCTCAGAGCCCTGGGCCAGCAGCTCCAGGGGTGTGGCGGAGCTGACCAGCTCCACCACCGCGGGCTTGGCGCCGCCGGCCACAGAGGAGAAGGCCAGCAGCATGAACACGCGGCCGGTGATGGCGGGGTTGGCAAAGTTCTTGCCGATGCCGCCGAACAGGCACTTGACCACCACGATGGCGAAGGCCGTACCCACCACGCACTGCCAGATGGCCACGTTGGTGCTCAGGTTCAGGGCCAGCAGCAGGCCGGTGACAACGGCGCTGAGATCGCCTACAGTCTGCTGCTTGTGGACGATGAGATTAAACAGAGCCTCGCTGACAACGGCGGTGATGACGCAGGCGGCGATGACACCCAGAGCCTTGGCGCCGAAGATGATGACGCCGGCAATGGCGGCGGGCAGTAGGGCGATGATCACATCCAGCATGATCCGCCGGGAAGAATCCCGGGTATGGATATGGGGAGAGGATGAAAGTATCAGATTGGTCTCCATATCACTTTCCTCCTTCTTTCTCTTTTTCCTGCTCTTGCAGTTCGGTTTTCACTTTTCTGGCAAAGCGCTTGGCCTCCCGGTTGTTCTCCACCAGGGGACGGTGAGCGGGGCAGACATAGGAGCAGCAGCCGCACTCCATGCACATGGAGACCTTCTCCTTATCCAGCAGGGCGTAGCGCTCCATTTTGTCGTCGATCTCCAGGGCCTTGGCGTAGGCGGTGGGGTTCAGGCCCAGGGGGCAATTGGCCACGCAGCGGCCGCAGTGGATGCAGGCGGAGGGCTCCAGCGCGGCGGCGTCCTTTTTGTTCATGACCACGATGGCGTTGGTGGCCTTCACAATGGGCTGCTCCATGGAATAGGCGGTCTTGCCCATCATGGGGCCGCCGAAGATGACCTTGCCGGCCTCTTCCTTCAAACCGCCGCAGGCTTCCACCAGGTAGCTGATGCGGGTGCCGATGGGAGCTTCCAGGTTCTTGGGCTCCTTGATGGCGGAGCCATCCACGGTGAGGCAGCGGCTCACCAGAGGCATGCCGGTCTCAATATACTCGGCCATTTTGGCCAGGGAGGTCACGTTGATGATGATATAGCCCAGAGAGGCCAGGCGCTGACCCTCGCCCACCACAAGACCGGCGGCGTTGTACAGCAGCACCTGCTTGGCGCCCTGGGGATACACGCTTTTCAGGGGCTTGACCACCACAGAGGGGTCGTCGGCAAAGACCCGCTGCATCTCGGCGATGGCGTCGGGCTTGTTGTTCTCGATGCCCAGGATGAATTCCTCGCTGTGGAGATACTCCTTCAGCAGGGCAACCCCCTTGACCACCAGGTCGCTGTGCTCCACCATGGTGCGGTGGTCGCTGGTGATGAAGGGCTCGCACTCGGCGCCGTTAATGAGAACGGTCTTGATGGGGCCCTTGCGGATGGCGTCCAGCTTGGCCCACAGGGGGAAGGCCGCGCCGCCCAGACCCACAATGCCGCTCTGCCGCACGGCGGCCAGGAAGCTGTCCAGATCATGAATTTCCGGGGGCTGGACGCTGGGGTCCACCTCCATCTTGCCGTCGCCCTTGATGAGGATGGCCTGGGTCTTTCTGCCCGGCTCGCTCTCATAGGGCTCGATGGCGGCTACGGTGCCGGAAATGCTGGCATAGACCGGGGAAGAGTTTCTGCCTTCCTCCCGGGCGATCAGTTGGCCCACACGGACATAATCGCCCACGGCCACAACAGGCTCTGCCGCCTGGCCGGAGTGCATGTTCATGGGCAGCAGCACCTCGCTGGGGGGCGCCACAGGCACAGAGGCCTTGGCCGCTGTGCTCTTATAGTGGGGCAGTTTCAGGGATGATATGCTTTTTTTGAAGTTCATAACACACCTACCTCCAAAATTATTTACGACTCAATCAGTTCTTCGATTCAATCAGCGCTTCCACGCCTTGGGTATATTTTATCCCGCCGTCGGGGAAGATCCACAAAACCTCCACGCCCTCCAGCTGTTCCACCAGGGCCAGGCCCTGCTCATAGCTCATGCAGAAAAGGGCGGTGGAGAGAGCGTCCGCCAGACCGCTGTCCTTTGTCAGCACCGTGAGAGAGGCAAAATACCCGGCAGGGTACAGCGTGTCCTTATCGATAATGTGGTGATAGCGCTGGCCGTCCACCACGAAATACCGCTCATACACGCCGGAAGTGACGCAGGCCGTGTCCTTGAGGCGCAGGCTGATGGCAAAATCCTTCTCCCCGCCTGCCGGGTCCCGGATGCCGGTGACCCAGCCGCTGCCGTCGGGCTTGGCGCCGATGATGCGGATGTTGCCGCCCACGTTCAGAACATAGCTTTCGGCGCCGTCCTCCCGAAGGTAGTCCGCCGCGCGTTCCGTGGCATAGCCTTTGCCCAGGGCGCCCACATCCAGAGAGGCCGCCGGGTCGCTGATGCGCACCGTGTTATTCTCATGGTCGATTTCCAGCAGGGAGAAATCGGTGTGCTTCGCCGCCTCCATAAGGGCGTCCCTGTCCGGCAGGGCGGCGTTTTCCGGGTCGTCGGCAGCAGCCTCCCGGCAGTCATGCCAGGGGCGGAGCACCGCGCCCATCATCACGTTCATCTCCCCATCGGTGGCTTCATACAAGTCCCTGGCCACATCCAGAAACGCGATCAGCTTTTCATCCACAGGCAGCGGTTCTCCCCCCGCCTGCTTGTTGATGGTGCAGAGGTTGTTGATGCCGGAATACTCATGGTAGATATCGAAGAGCTTGTGATATTCTTCCAGAATATGAGAAACTTCGGCAGAACGTTCCTCGAACCGCTCTGCCGAATCTCCTGCATAGCTGTACACATAGGAGACGGTATCGAAATAGGTAAAGTAGGCTTTACCCTGAGGCTCGATCTTTGTTGGTTTCGCGGCGCAGCCCGTCATCAGCAGGAGGGCAAGCACGGCGGCGCAAAGCACCCAGCCCCTTATTTTCAATACCTTCATCTCCTATAGTGTATCAGCTCATATTTCTTTTTCTGTTGCGCTAAGTTTTAGCGGGCGTAGTTGGCGGCCTGGGCGATGACAGCCTGCATGCCGGTGATCTGCATGGTGCAGGAGGCAAACAGGGTCTCGTCAACGGTGACCTGGTGGCCGTTGTGCTCCTTGGTCTCCAGACCGGCGACCTCGTCAGCGGTCTTGCCTACGGTGTAGGCGGAGAAGGCGGCGGACTGAGCGTCCCACTCAGCGATGGCGTTGCCGAACTTGACCATGTTGTAGTCGTCGCCCAGCTCACGCTTGGTGCCCTTGAAGGTGATCTCGCCGATCTCGCCGGCGGTGTTGACAGCAATGTTGGGCTGGATGGCGTCGTTCAGAGCGGCCAGGATCTTGCCGTCTGCGCCAACGACAGCAGCGCCGAACTCGGTGTACATCTTGACAACGCCGTCTTCCTCAGCGGTGGGAACGGTGGAGTCAGCATCGGTGGTGATGGCGGCCACGCCCAGGGTGAAGGCGTCAGCGGTGGTGAAGGTGACGGCCCAGGGATCGTTGCCAGCCTTCTCTACAGCAGCCTGGAAAGCGGTGATGTCCATGGTGCAGCCGGCATACAGGGTCTCGTCAACGGCGACCTGGTGGCCATTGTGCTCCTGGGTCTCCAGACCCACGACCTCTGCCACGGTCTTGCCAACGACGAACTCCTCAAAAGCCTTGGTCTGAGCGTCCCACTCAGCGATGGCATTGCCGAACTGGACCATGCCGTAAGCGTCGCCCTTCTCCATCTTGGTGGGGTACTCGTTGCCGGTGGTGACGTTACCGTCGGTCACGTCCATCTTGTTCTGGGGGCAGTCGATACGGCAGAGGACGATCTTGCCCTCAGCGTCGGTAACGACGGCGGCCACAGTGTTGTCGATCTGGGCCTTGCCGGTGTCGCAGCTGTTGAAGCTGGTGACAACGCCCATACCCAGGGTGTACTCGGCCTCGGCGGCAGGAGCCTCGGCTGCGGGAGCCTCAGCGGCGGGGGCTTCGGCTGCGGGAGCCTCAGTGGCTGCGGGGGCCTGAGAGCCGCCGCAGGCTGCCAGAGCGAAAACCATGCACAGGAGCAGGATCATGCTGATAGTCTTTTTCATAGTTCTTCCCTTTCTCATTTCATCATTTTCTTCTACATACAGCTTCACTGTATTACTGGAGACTTGACGGCCGCCCCTTGCCTGCAGGAACCGGTACCGGGCCGCCGCCCCGCTCTCGCGGCACACGGGTAAATGTTAAATAAATAACCTTACCCGTGAGTGTATTTTAGCAAGCCTCGACGCCTATGTCAATGCATTTTTTGTATTTTTTCCCCGGTTTCGTTTTTTTGTAGGTTTGAACAGTTTTTCGCTCTTTCTTCTGTTGTGCTTGGCAATGCTTTTGTCGAATTGGCCCCGTCCTGTCACTTTTGATATACCATGGCCTGAATGAATGGACTTATTTGGCTATTTATACAACCCATCGGGCTTTGTCAAAATATCGAAAGCGCCCCTTTCGCAGATGCGAAACAAAAAGTTTATAGTACGGTAATACTTTATTGAGAATTTCTTGATTTATCCTATGGTAAACTGACTGCATACTTTATGGGAGTTGTTTCGTTTGGAGCTGAACCGAAAAAATGTACGATGGCTGATGCTGCTGATCACCTTTGCCCTGGTGCTGGCCTGGGGGATCAACAACCCCGCCCAGGTGGGCGGCATTCTTGACCGTCTTCTAGGGCTGGTGTCCCCTTTCCTGCTGGGCTTCTGCTTTGCCTTTGTGCTCAATATCCTTCTTCGCCCCCTGGAAAGGCTGTGGGACCATCTGTGGCGCAGAAGTAAAAGCCCGCTGAAACAGCGGCTGCAGCGGCCGGTGTGTCTGCTGCTGAGTCTGGTGGTGCTGTCCGGCGTGGTGGCGGCGGTGTTCCTGGTGCTGATCCCCCAGCTGCGGGAGACGATCCTGAGTATTTCCGCCATGGTGCCCCAATCGGTGGAAAAAGTGGAGCAGTGGTGGCGGGAGCTTTCCGCCTTTCTTGCCCATTTCGGCGCCTATCTGCCGGAGCTGAACCTGGACACGGAGAAGATCATCAGTACCGCCACGGATATTATCACCAGGTATGCCGGCACCATGGCCAACAAGACCCTCGACATTACCCTGTCCATCGTCAAGGTGCTCTTCAATACCATCATGGCCCTGATTGTCTCCTTCTATGTGCTGGGCCAGAAGGAACAGCATGGCCGCAACTGCCGCCGGGCCATCCGGGCCGTCATGAAGCCGCAGCATGCCGACCGCTTGCTGTCCGTGGTTTCGCTGGTGAACAGAAGCTTCACCAACTATGTCACCGGCCAGATGACCGAGGCGGTGATCCTGGGCTGTCTCTGCTGCCTGGGTATGCTGATCTTCCGCTTCCCCTACGCCCCGGTGATCTCCGTAGTCATCGGCTTCACGGCCCTGATCCCCATCTTCGGCGCCTGGGTGGGCGGGGCCATCGGCGCCTTCCTCATTGTTTTCGTAAGCCCCATGAAGGCCCTGTGGTTCATTGTATTCCTGGTGATCCTGCAGCAGTTGGAGAATAACCTGATCTATCCCAAGGTGGTTGGCAAGTCGGTGGGCCTGCCGGGCATCTGGGTGCTGGCTGCCGTGACCATCGGCGGCGGCGCCTTCGGCATCCTGGGCATGCTGCTGGGCGTGCCCACCTGTGCGGTGATTTATACCCTGGGCAAGGAATTTGTCAGCCGCCGCACCCAGGGCATGACCGAAATCTGAAAAACGGCAAACAAAACAGCCAAAGGTCCGTTGCAGACCTTTGGCTGTTTTCATTTTTATTGTTCAGGCTCCGGCGTCCTCAAAGCCGGCCAGGACGGCGCCCTTCTCCCCATAGTAGGAACAGAGCCCGGCAAAGGGCAGAATGGAAATCTCCGCCCGGGGATGGCTGGCCTTGATCCGATTCCGCAGCGCCACTTCCGTCTGCCCCGCTATCAGGAGATTCCCACCGTGGGGCTGTATCTGGAGCAGACCACCAAATATATATCCCAGTATCTGGACCCGCTGGAGGAGAACTGTATCACCAACTCCATGATCGCCAACTATGTAAAAAAAGGGCTGATCGCAAACCCGGTGAAAAAACAATACGGCCGGGAGCAGATCGCCTACCTTTTTTTCATCGCGGTGGCCAAAAATGTGCTGAGTCTGGACAGTCTGGAGCGCTTTATCCGGGTGCAGGAACGGACCTATACGCTGGAGCAGGCTTATAACTATTTCTGTGAGGAGCTGGAGAACATCCTGGCCTTCGTCTTTGGCCTGAAGGGCAGTCCTGACGCCATCGGCGTCACCCACACCGACGAAAAGATGATGCTCCGCTCCACCATCATTGCCTTCAGCCATAAAATTTACCTGGAGAAGTTTTTCCAGTTAAACGCCGATGTGCCGGAATGAGGCACAATGAAAAAGCACCCCTGTTGGGGTGCTTCAGCTTGTCAAAAAAGTCGGTTTTACATGCCGTACCAGTGTATACTGCTGGTCAAAGGCTTCCCCTTGAGGGGAAGCTGGCGGCGAAGCCGACTGATGAGGTGGCAAATAAAAAACTGGGAAAAAGCAGAAACTTCTGTCAAAAAAGCAGGATTTCCACCTCATCCGCCCAGTGTGCTCACTGGGCACCTTCCCCTCAAGGGGAAGGCTTGAGAAAGCGTTCCCCCTTCCTCGCGGTGTGGTTTTTTGACAGACTCAAGCACCCCTGTTGGGGTGCTTTTTCATTGTGCTCAGTTGTTCCCGGGCTCAGGCCACGGTGGAGGCCACCATATATTCCAGGCTGCCGCACCATTCCTCGGTGCAGGGCATGAAGTTCAGGCCCAGAACCTGGAAGCTGGCCGCGTCCACATAGCACTCGTACTGCTGCCAGTCGGTGCGGAAGCTGACATAGAACAGCTCCCCCTGCTTCTGGATGTTCACATCACTGATGTCCCTGGGCTGCAGTCTGGTCTCGTTCAGGGCGGCGGTGAGGGCAAAGGCGTAATTCTTATTCATCATTTTCGTTTCCTTTCTTTTTTGGTTGGGGGCTGACCGTATTTTGTCTGGCTTTCTTTTTTCATGCCCCTCTTGTTTTATGGCCTTATCTTACAGGCAAATTCTAAGAAAGAAATTAAACATAAAAATAACGGAATTCATATTTGCTTCATCTTTGCCGGCGACCCCGGGGCCGGAACATATCCCCCGCTTCCCGCTCATATACATTGACTACGAGAGAATGGGGAGTGGTGTATTTGTATACAAATATTGAAGAACGGGCCTGCGACCTGGCCGTATACATCATCGAAAACCGGGCGACCGTCCGCTCCGCCGCCACGCAGTTCGGCATTTCCAAATCCACCGTACATAAAGACCTGACAGAGCGCCTGCCCCGGCTTGACCCGGCCCTGTATAAGCAGGTGCGGCAGCTTCTGGATATCAATAAGGCGGAACGCCACATCCGGGGAGGACTGGCGACACGCAGGAAATACAAGGGAGAATAAGCCAGGAGGCACGCCCTGTTTCTCAGGCGTGCCTCGTTTTGTATCTATAAGAAGCGGTCCAGATGCTGGGCAATGCTTTCTTTGATGCGTTGGCGGGAATGGATCATTTCCTCTTTCAGCTCCCGGTATTCCCGGCGCAGCTCCCGGAGCCGGGCCTGCTGCCGGTCCCGGTGGTGGTCCCACAGCTCCATGCTGGTGGACATAGCCCGGATGAAATCGTCGCTGAGGCGCTCATGCTCCGGGTAAAGGCCCCGGCGGTAATTGTCGATGACGGCGCCGTAGCGCTGATAGGCCCGGCCCACCGCCTCCTCCCAGGAGATATAGAGCTGCTGCTGGGCCTGCCGGCCCACCTGCCGCATGGCCTCCCGGTGACCGCACAGCTGCCGCAGTCGGGAAGCCATGGCGGCGCTGTTCTCCTCTATGAGAAAACCGCTGACGCCGTCGGTCACGTCCTCGGCGGCGCAGCTGCCGGCAATGAGCACGCTGGCCAGACCGCAGGCCGCCGCCTCCCGCACCACCAGGCCGTTGGTGTCAAAGGTGGAGGGGAAGAGGAACAGATCCGCCCGGCAGTACCAGGCCCGGATCAAATTGCGGTCGTGGATGGCGGGGCAGAAGAAAACCTTGTCCGTCAGGCCCAGATCCTGACAGTAGGCGATGATCTCCTCCTGGTCACCCCCGCCGCCCACAAAGACCATGCGGAAGTCCTCCCCGGCGGCTTTCAGCTCCGCCAGGGCGTCCAGGATGATGCGGATGCCCTTGTACCACATCGTGCGCCCCACGAACAGGAACAGCGGCAGCTCCGCCGGCAGGTCATAGTCCGCCGTCACCTGCTCGATCAGGCTGTCCTCCACCCGGCCCCGGGGGAAATCCACCCCGTTGGGCATGACAATATAGTCCCCTTCATAGCCCAGGGAGCGCAGGTTCTCCCCGGCGCCCCGGCTGACGGTCCAGACCTCGTCACAGGCGGCGATATTCTGCACCAGCAGGTGCTTGGCCTCCTCCTGCAGAATACGGCTGCGGATGGCGTTGGCGATGTCGATGTCAAACTTGGTGTGGTAGGTCATCACCAGGGGCACATCGATCCGCTCCCGCAGCAGCCGGGCCAGCAGGGTGGAGCTGATGGGGCAGTGGCTGTGGATAATATCAAAGCCGTCGTCCTCCAACGTATCCTGGATCTCCGGGGAGAAGGGCAGGCCCGCCCGGTAGCCCACCAGGCGGGTGGTGTCCAGGCTGGGATAGCGGCAGACGGGAAAGGGAAAGTCGGCGTCATCGGCCTCCGGGTTGGAGGGCGTCACCACCGTAGCCGCGCCCAGGCTGCCGTTGATGATGGCGGCGTAATTGGTCACGGCATTGGCCACGCCGTCGATCTCCGGAGGGAAGGAATCGTTCACAAGGCAGACGTTCAGTTTTTCCATGGGCTTTACCTCGCTATCGTTCAAATCGGGATTGATTATAAAACCAATCGCTGTCTTTTGCAAGGCTCCCCTGTCGATTGACAATCCGCCCGGCGGATGGTAAATTGAAAGAGACCATGAGAAAGGAGCGCCGATATGTTTCGATTCAATCATCTCAATTTCAACGTGCTGGACCTGGAACGGAGTCTGAAGTTCTATGACCAGGCCCTGGGGCTGAAGCCGGTGCGGGAAAAGGTAGCTGCCGACGGCAGCTATAAGCTGGTGTTTCTGGGGGATGGGGAGAGCGACTTCACTTTGGAGCTGACCTGGCTGAGAGATCGGGAAGCCCCCTATGATCTGGGCGAGGATGAATATCATCTGGCCTTTACCGTGGCAGATATGGAAGCCGCCCACGCCAGGCATGAAGCCCTGGGCTGCATCTGCTTTGAAAATCCGGCCATGGGCATCTACTTCATTGAGGACCCGGACGGCTACTGGCTCGAGATCATCCCGCAGAAATAACGCATTCCGGCGCGCCCGTTTCCGGGTGCGCTTTTGCTTGTCAGGAAACCAGTCAAAGCCTCCCCTGTGTAAGGGGAGGTGGCAAAAATCTCTGATTTTTGACGGAGGGGTTGTAAATGAAAAGTTCAATATTTGTAAGATATAACTGAAAATATGGAACATTTCATAATATGCAATCCCTCAGTCAGCTTCGCTGACAGCTCCCTTTACACAAGGGAGCCTTCCTTTGAAACCAGCTTTTTTGACGCATTGTTTCCCGCTGCCTATTGCTGAAAGAAAAGCGGCGTGATAAACTGTTTTTATCTGAATACCGAGGAGGAACGAGCTATGAACGATGTTCTGATCGTTGTGGATATGCAGAATGATTTTATTGACGGCGCCCTGGGCACGGCGGAGGCCCTGGCCATCGTGCCGAAGGTGAAGGAGAAAATCGAAGGCTTCCAGGGCAAGGTTCTCTTCACCCGGGACACCCATCAGGCCGATTATCTGACCACCCAGGAGGGCCGCAAGCTGCCGGTGCCCCACTGCATTCAGGGCAGCCAGGGCTGGCAGATCCGGGAGGAGCTGGAGGCCCTGCGCAGGACCCAGGCGGTGGACAAGCCGGGCTTCGGCTCCGTGCAGCTGGCGGAGCTGCTGCGGGAGATGAATGAAAAGGAGCCCATCGGCTCCGTCACCCTGGTGGGCCTGTGCACCGATATCTGCGTCATCTCCAACGCCATGCTGATCAAGGCCTATCTGCCGGAGCTGCCGGTGAAGGTGGACGCCGCCTGCTGCGCCGGCGTCACGCCGGAGAGCCACGAAAACGCTCTGGCCGCCATGGCCATGTGCCAGATTGAAATTTTGAGGTGAAGCAAATGGAAGATACCCGTCTGAGAAAAAAGAACCTGATCATGTTCCCCCTGGGCACCATCGGCCGGGACATGGTCTATAACCTGTTCGCAAGCCAGCTTTTGACCTTCGTGCTGTTTACCCGCTTTCTCACCGCGGCCCAGCTCACCGCCATCACCGCCATCATGGTGGCGGCCCGGGTCTTTGACGCCCTGAACGACCCCATCATGGGCAACATCATCGAGCGCACCCGCAGCCGCTACGGCAAGTTCAAGCCCTGGCTGGTGATCGGCATTCTCAGCACCTCGGTGGTGGTGTACCTGATGTTCAACACCAAGCTGCAGGGCTGGGGCTTCGTGTGGTTCTTCGGTTTGATGTACTTCCTCTACTCCATCACCTACACCATGCATGACATCTCCTACTGGGGCATGGTGCCGGCCCTCAGCTCCGACGCCAACGCCCGCAACCAGTTCACCGCCCGGGCCACCCTCTTTGCCGGCATCGGCAGCACCGCCGCCTCCATCTTCATCCCCATGCTCACCGCCGGCTCCCTGACCATCGGTGGCAGCGCCTCGGTGGCCTACGGCCGCATCGCCCTGGTGGTCAGCATTCTGGCGCCCCTGTTCCTGGCCTTCACCATCTTCGGCGCCCGGGAGCGGCGGGACGATATGCAGGAGGCAGCGCCGCCCATCAGCTTCAAGAAAATTTTCCACACCATTGCCGCCAATGACCAGCTGATGTGGGTCTCCCTCATCTTCCTCATCCAGCAGATCGGGCTGAACCTGGTGCTGGGCGGGCTGGGCTCCACCTATATCTATTTCGAGTTCGGCTATGCCGGCGGGCTTTACTCCCTGTTCACCACCGTGGGCATGTCCGCCACCGCTTTTCTGATGATCTTCTACCCCGCCATCTCCCGGCACATCACCCGCAAGAAGCTGATGGGCCTGATGATGGTGATCTCCTCCGTGGGCTACTGCCTGATGTTCTTCCCGGGCCTGATGATGGCCTCCGGCACGGCGAAATTTGCCTGTATCGTGGTGGGCTACATGCTCTCCAACTTCGGCCAGTACTGCTACTACCTGATCATGATGATCTCCATCATCAACACCGTGGAGTACAGTGAGTATAAGACCGGCTCCCGGGATGAGGCCATCATCGCCTCCCTGCGGCCCTTCATCACCAAGCTCAGCTCCGCCCTGGTGGTGGCCCTCACCTCCTTCACCTACATTCTCTTCGGCGTCACCGACTTCACCAACCAGATTTCCACCCTGGAGCAGAGCTGCACCCAGGGGCTCATCAGCGAGAGCGAGAAGCTGAGCCAGATCAGTACCGTGCTCCAGGGCGTGGCCCCCGGTCAGAACCTGGGCCTGCTTTTCGCCATGACCATCGTGCCCTGGCTGCTGATGCTGCTGTCCTACCTGCTGTACAAGAAACACTACAAGCTGGACGAGGCGGAGTATGAGCGCATCTGCCGGGAGATTGAGCGCCGCAAGGCCGAGGCGGCGGTATGAGCATCACCAAGCTTGCCCTGCGCTTTGCCGCGCCCCTGCCGGCGCTTCTGGGCTTTCAGCGTTATCTTTTCATCGGCCCCCACCCGGACGACATTGAGATCGGCGCGGGAGCCACCGCCGCCAGGCTGCGGGACCTGGGCAAGGAGGTCTGCTTCCTCATCTGCACCGACGGCCGCTATGGCGACGGCGCCGCCCCGGCGGGGCTCAGCCGGGAGGACCTGATTGCCCTGCGCCGCCGGGAGAGTCTGGCTTCCGCCAAGGCGCTGGGGGTGGAGGATGTGCGATTTCTGGACCTGTCCGACGGCGGCTTTTACACCGAGGAGCAGCTGCTCCGGTCCATGGCCGCTGTGATCGGGGATTTTAAGCCGGACTGCATCTTCGCCCCGGACCCTTTCGTCAGCAGCGAGTGTCATGTGGATCACCTGCGTTGCGGCCGGGCCGCCGGGCAGCTGGCCTACATGGCCCCCTATGCCGGCGTCATGGAGGGCTACGGCGCTTCCACCGCCCCGGTGGAGGCCCTGGCCTATTACATGACCGCAAAGCCCAGCGCCTATGTGAAGACCCGGGGCTATCTGGAGCAGCAGCTGCGCGCCATTTTTGACTGTCACCGCTCCCAGTTCCCGGCGGAGGCTGCCGAGAGCAAGGCCCTGGGCCTGTACCTGCGGCTGCGCTCGGCGGATATGGGCCTGCGCTGCGGCTGCACCGCCGCCGAGGGCTTCCGGCTCCTGGGCCGGGTGCATATGCACTGCCTGCCCGAAGCGGGGAAATAGGCCGGTTTCAGGCTTTCATCGAGAATCCGCATCCATCTTAAGAATTCTTCAGAAAAAACCGGCAGCTTGTCTGCCGGTTTTTCGAAACCATGGGGGTAAATCTTTCGTCAAAACAGTATCGACCAAAACGGTTTTTACGAAAGGATGGATTTTATGAAAAAGCATTGTTCCCTCTGTTTCCTGCTCTGCGCGGCGCTGCTTCTCTCCGCCTGCGGAACTTCCCCCGCGCCGGCCCAGCCTGCCGCAGCGGATGCGCCCCCAGTCACCGAAGCCCCCGCACCGGTGGAAGCAAGCGCCGCGCCGGAAGTCGCCCTCACGGAAGAGCAGGAAGCCGCCCTCGCCGCCGCCCAGGCCGCCCTGGATGAGCTGTATGACCTGGGCCTGCTCAGCACCCACCATCATCTGGACCCGGTAAAAGCCAGCCATCTTGGCGTAACCGAGCCGGGCGAAAAAGCTACCACCTTCAATGACCGTATCCTTCCCCCCTGCTATCAGGTCAGCTGCGGCACCGAGGAGGGAAACTGGGTTTCCCTCTATGTCAGCATTGACAGCGGCAAGGCCCTCGCCTGTAGTATCGCCACCTGCCCCCAGGAGGGTGACGCCCAGCTTGACAAAGAGCCTATCGACATGGACGGCCGCAAGCTCTATTTTTATGACAACTTCGAGCGGGTCATGCGGGAAGATATGACGCTGGAGGAATATTGCACCCTGCTCAATGATTACTGGGGCTTTGACGGTTACACCATCAGCGGCACCCAGTACGCGGACTACGGCTATGACACCCAGCCCCCCGCCGGGGACACCCTCATGAAGGACCTGATGGACCAGCCCTTTGTCACCCTCTATTTTGCGGGCGATCAGGAGGACATGCCCATGTTCCTGGAGGGGAGCTACTTCCCCGGTGATACCCACTTCACCTTCGGCTTTTTCCATATGGTGGGTTAACGAATCATAAGGCTAACCAAGCCCCGTCCCCTGCCTGCCAATCTTTGTGCCTTGCAGTGGGGCGGGGCTTGTGCTATGATGGGGAGCATGGAAACAAGAGAGAGAAAAATCGGCCTGAAGGCCGTATATAAGCTGTGCCCCGTGGCCCACACTGTGGCCCTGGTCAGTGCTGTGGTGATTCTTTTGCATCTGGCCCTGCGGGATAACCAGCCCCTGATGGCCCGGATCGGGTCGGGCTTTCTCCACCCCATGCACGAGAAGCTGGCCCTGCTCTGGGATAAGCTGGGCTATTACTCCACGGCGGAGGTATTGATCTGGGGCTTCATCCTTTTCCTGCTGGCGGCGCTTGTGTGGCGGCTGGTGAAGCTGATTCGGGGGGATCGGTGGCGCAATCTCTACCGGCTGGTGATGCTGCCCATCTCGGCGGCCCTGTTCGTCTATGCCGGCTACAGCGCCCTCTGGGGCACCTATTACTATGCCGACGACTTTCTCGCCACTGGCGGCTTTGAGAGCCGGGAAATTTCGGTTGACGAGCTGGAGACGGTAACCAGATACTTTGCCGCCCGGCTCAACGAATCGGGCGCAGAGGTGCAGCGGGATGCCCAGGGCTTCTACACCCTGGACCGGCGGGACATTCTGGACCGTTCCCGGGAAATATACAACAACACGGAAGCACTCCATCCCCGGCTTGCCGGCCCGGCGGTCAGCGCCAAGGCCATCGCCAGCTCCCACTGGCTCAGTTATCTGGATTTCACCGGCTTTTTCTTCCCCTTCACCGGGGAGGCCTGCGTGAACACCGATTTTCCGGTGAGCCTGTTCCCCTCCACGGTGGCCCACGAGCTGGCCCATCAGCGGGGTGTGGCTCGGGAGCAGGACGCCAATTTCGTGGCCGTGCTCTCCAGCCTGGAATCCGGTGACCTGGACTATGGCTATTCCGCCTGCTTGCTGGCTTACATACACCTGGGCAACGCCCTCTATTCCGCCGATTACGCCCGCTGGGAGCCGATTTACAAGAGTCTGAGCCGGGAAGTCCGGCTGGACATGGCCCTGAACAATGCTTACTGGCAGCAGTTTGAGACCCCCGTCCAAACCGTCTCCAACACCGTCCATGAGGGGCTTTTGCAAAGCTATGACCAGGAGCTGGGCCTCAAGAGCTACGGCGCCTGTGTTGATCTTCTGGTCTGCCATTACCTGAATGACGCCCAGGCCTATTTCTCTGAAGAAAATACAGATTGATTTTCTGAAAAAGATTGGAGAAATAGGGCTTGACAAATCCGCAAAACCATGTATAATAGCTCTTGCGTTTAGCGGGATTGTGTAAAGGTAGCACAGCGGACTCTGACTCCGTATGTGAGGGTTCGAATCCTTCTCCCGCTGCCAAAGGACTTCCGATGAACTGTCGGAAGTCCTTTTTTTGTTTTGATTATCGTAAGATGGGATTCGAACCCTCACATCATTTCAATCAGCGTGCGCCAGCCCGAAGGCGCACGAGGGTTCGAATCCTTCTCCCGCTGCCAAAGGACTTCCGATGAACTGTCGGAAGTCCTTTTTTTGTTTTGATTATCGTAAGATGGGATTCGAACCCTCACATCATTTCAATCAGCGTGCGCCAGCCCGAAGGCGCACGAGGGTTCGAATCCTTCTCCCGCTGCCAACAAAAAGACCACATTTGTCTACCAGACAAATGTGGTCTTTTTGAATGATGTTTGCCTTCGGCAAATGATGATGGCTATGCCAATGATGTTCACTTTGTGAATGATGACGGCTTCGACTAATGCTTTTGGCAAACATCGCATCATTGCGAATAGAATGAGCAGCATCATTATGCGAAGCATAACATCATATCGGGCAAGCCGATGCATCATTTAAAACTGACAAAATTATTTTATAATTATACAAAAGGAGGCGATTTCATGAAGGAAAATAAACTTGCGGAGCTTTCTATGGCCTTTTCAGTGGACATTATAAACCTTGTTAAATATTTGAAATCCAACCACGAATCTATTATTTCTAATCAGATTGGACGAAGCGGTACAAGTATTGGTGCAAATATCCACGAAGCGCAATATGCTCAAGGCAAGAAGGATTTTATTTCCAAACTGGAAATCGCCTTAAAGGAAGCAAGCGAAACCGGCTATTGGCTTGAATTACTCCATAGAACAAACTACATTGACGAACAATCGTATAAAACCCTTTCTGCAAAATGTGCATCTTTGCGTGTTATGCTGATTGCATCCTGCAAAACCGTAAAGGAGAATGTGAAATGACCATATTAAAAAATTTTGTGCTGTGGGATAATGGAATAGATAAGCTTACCATTTTTTCGATACCTGCTGAACGGCAATACAATTATATTGACGGAATTACTTGCATAACATTTGGCATTCTATACGAAAACAGCCTTCACCTTTAGGTGGGGGCTGTTTTTGTTTTTTTATTCGGCGTGAGGGAACAGCTTCTGCCAAAAGGCGGAAGCTGCTTCATTTGTTTTGAACAAAGGAACAAGCCCCGCCGTAATGACGGGGCTTGCCTGAAAAGGGGGTCAAAAAATCGGTTCGGTATTATACCTAAGTCCGCTTTTTTCGGTAAATCAGAGATCAAAGTCGACCATTTCGTAACGCTTGAGCAGCGTTCCGATCTCGGTATTCTCCACCTTCCTGAGGATTGCCCTGATAACGGGCTTTGTGATGAACTTCGGCAGAGGCAGACTCATATCGGTGAGCTTTCTGCCGTCCATCAGCTTCTTTGTGCTCTGCATAAGCACACGAACGTCGTATACCGAGTTGAAGACTTCGGGAACGCCGCGGTCAACGTGGCAGAGTGTGTATACAGCCTCCATGGCGGTTCTCACGGAGTATTCGGTCGTAAATACCGTGTCTCTGAAGGTCTCGGCATGGTTGCCGAGGAATGCAAAGTTTACACAGCCGTTAGGAACGACATCGGGACGGTCGCCCTTGTTGCGGCAAATGAAGTATGTAGTAACTCTGGGCATCATTACGGGGACGCAGTTGCAGCTTCTTGCGGCAAGCTCGTCAATCTTATCGGTGGGAACGCCCAGATGATACAGCCATTCTTTTGCGATCTCTTCGCCGGTGCAGTCACGCATACGTTTTTTCACATAATCGCCCACACGGCTGGTGTACAGACCGTAAATCCATACAACGCACTGCTCCTTCGGCTGAACCTTGAAGTGAGGCTGGCGGTTGACGGTCCAGCTCAGGAGCCAGCCGGAGTCACGCGCGGTGACGATGCCGCCGGTTGCGACCTTGCCGCTTCTGACATCACGCTTGCAGATCGCTTCCATATAAGGAATGATCTCCTCATCGAGTGTGGTAAGTGTTGCCGACTCCCACTGGGTCAGTTCGGGATCCTTGAGGAACTCATTGGGATGGCCGAAGCTGGGATCCTGTGCTGCGATATTCTGCCACATTTTCCAGCTGTCGGTGACAGATGTATCGAAGCCGGGGGCAGTGTGATGATCGCCGATGGTGGCGTTGGAGCAGTTTGAGCCGTTGGTGAAGAAAACAAGTGTTTGTTCGTCGATGTCCATGCTCTTTTCTTCGCCGTCCTGAACGTAGTCTATCCGTACGGCGACCTTGCGTGCATGGTTAATGTCGAAAATGACGTTTGTGCCCGTGGTGCTGAACATGAAGTTTACGCCGTGGTCACGCAGGTAGCTTATCATGGGCAGAATCATGGATTCGTACTGATTGTACTTCGTGAACTTCAGCGCCTTCAGCGTGGGCAGACCGCCTATATGGTGGATGAAGCGGTGCACATACTTCTTGACCTCGAGTGCGCTGTGCTCATCCTTGAATGCAAACATGGTACGCCAGTAGGTCCAGAAGTTTGAGTTGAAGACCTCGTCTGTCCAAATCTCGTTGATCGCCTTGCCGTAGAGCTGATCGTCGGTCATGAAGAACAGCTTCATGATCTCCATGCAGGCTTTGTCGGACAAGCCGAACTGTCCGTCCGTGTGTGCGTCTTTGCCGCGTTTCTCGGTTACACGGCACAGCGAGAAGTTGGGGTCATGCTTATTGAGCCAGTAGTACTCGTCAAGCACGGATACCTCGGGATTTTCGATGGAGGGTATGCTTCTGAAAAGGTCCCAGAGACACTCGAAGTGGTTTTCCATCTCACGGCCGCCTCTGATGATAAACCCCTTGTCGATGTTGAGAATACCGTCGCATGCGCCGCCTGCTACCGGCATATCTTCCATAACCGTGATGTTTTCGCCGGGCATCTGTGCGTCACGAACGAGGAAGCAGGCTGCCGAAAGACCGGCAAGACCGCCGCCGATTACGACAGCTTTTTTCTTCTCAATTCCTTCGGGCTTTTCCGGATGAGCAAATGCCTCATAGTTGCCGTTGCTGTAATACATTTTCTTTCCTCCTAAAATAATTGTATTTTGTCTGCATTACTCCGATGCAGAAATGTCCTTTTTAATGGCTCTCAGCGGGCAGGCGCTGAAGCAGGCGCCGCAGCAGGTGCAGCGTGCTTCGTCAATACGAAAAGGAAACACCTTTGTATCTATGCATTTTGCCGGGCAAACCGAATTGCATCCGCCGCAGCCCACACAGCGAGCTCCTATAAAGTATGTGCTCATACAAACTCCCGTTTTCTATCGGTTTTTCATTGCAAATGTCTCAAGTCCGTTGCGGTCAATGATCCTTATCCTTCCTCTGTGCGTCTCAATAAAGCCCATTTCAGCGAGCGTTTCAAGCTCACGGCTTATCACGACCCTTGTAGATGCAAGACTGTTTGCAATTTCCTCATGGGTTATTTTTATTTCGGCTTTTCCCGGCTCACATCTGTCGACTATCAGCTTTGCGACGCAGCCTCGAAGGGTGTTGAAAAAATAATATCGATTGCTGTTTATTATCGCCTGCGCAATATCCGCAGCCAGATCGAACACGAAGCGTGCCAGCTCCGGCACCTTCAGGGCGATCGGCTCAAGAACTTCACGGGGAATATATGCCATGATGGACTTCTGCGCAGCCTGCAGGCACGGAACGGTGTCGCCCTCTTTTGCCCTGTCGACCGTCATAATGCAGAACGCTCCACCGCTTTTTATGTTAAAAAAGGTCATTTCCCTTCCGTTATCGGAGGCGAGATATACACGCAGGTTCCCGTCGAGCACAAATATCATTCCGTCCTTTTGTGTTCGGTTTATTATTATGCTCTCTCCGGCTGTATAAGTTCTGATAACGATGTTGTCCGCTATCATCCTTTTGTGCTCGTCCCTGAGCGTATCCCAGCATGGAATGAAGGTTTTAAAATCATTGATTATCATTTGTTCACCTCATTTTAATTGTTAGTACCACTAACAAAACAACTAAAAAAAAGAGGCGCACACCTTATCTTGTTTAAATATTATCAATATATCAAGAAAGTTTCTGCGCCTTTTGTTACATAAAATCAATTTTGTCTATATATTTTTCAAATTTTATTCTGCCTTAATAAAGTTTGCAATCAAACGGCTTGTGAAGCTAACTATATCGACCGGCCTTATTCCGTCCGTGCCGTCCTGAAATATGCTCGGAGCGGTATATGCATTCAGCATGACCTGATAGACCTCCATAATGTTTATTTCAGGTTTTATCGAGCCGTCAAGCTGTCCCTCCTTCATCGCCCTGAGCGCCGGGATGGGTATCTCACTGCCGCAATAATCCCAAAAGACCTTTTTCATATCATTTGTCTCGGATATGCGCTTATCCGATGCCGAGGCAAACATTTCAAGAGTGTATTTGTACCATTCGGGAAATTCTATGTAAAGCTCGAAATACACATCCATGCAGGCGTTATATTTTTCATAGCCCGTTTTGAGTCCCTCTGCCCTTTTTGCGTACCGTTCCATGAACACTTCGTAAAAGGTCACGAGTGCGTCCTGCCATGTTCTGTTCACAAGCTCGTCTTTTGTGCCGAAATATCGGTAGACCGACATGGGGGCAAGCCCTGCCTCCCTTGCGATGGTATTTACCGATGTGTTGGCAATTCCGTTTTTTAAGAACAATTCCTGTGCGACCTTTATCACACGGGTAATATTAAGTTCTTTTTCCTCTGTTCTGCTCATGTTATCACCCATAACAGTATGTCATAAGCCCGTGAAGAATTCAAGTGCGTTTTTTCTATAACAGTTAAAATGCTCTGCCTCTTTCCGGAAATCAGTCAAATGTTCATAAAGGCTTTTGCTGGTGTACTTTTGGGGCAAATACCCTGCCTCTACGCACCGTTTGGGGCAAATACAGCACGTCGTCGCGGACTGCATATCGTTCGCGACGACGTTTTTTCAAAGTCAACGTCATCTCTCACTCATTCCGTCGCTCCTTCTTTCCAAATCGAACCCGCCGCGCTGGGCTTCGATTTGGTTTCTGTGCTGATTTGTAAGTGTTTTCTTCTTTAACCTCCTTGACTTTATCTCGAACATGTGTTAGGTTTCCTGTGGGAGATGGTTCTGTTACATTACCCAGTAAGTAGTTCTGGGCGATCACTGGCAGCCCTCTCTCTTTTCTTTGCAATGCAGGAGCGTTAAGAAGCACGGAAACGCCGCTCCACCTGATCTTCTTGACTTCTGGTTCCAAATTGCATATACTGGCACAGGGAGATTCTTCTGACCCCCTGGTTACTCCGTCCTGAACGGTAACTCCAGACTTTGTGCTGTCAGAGGGGTCTTCTGTTTTCTCATATGCATGGCCGCAGCTCCATCCAGCACTCCCACCGGGAAATACTTGTTGACTTGCTCCTAGCGATTCGTTATACTAGTTGCAGAAGCGGTGGGTACCCTCAAAGAGGCCTCCTTCATGGACTGGCTGGAGGGTGACGCCGTTTCTCTTTCTGCGCTTTTCCATATCAGATAAAAACTGCGCTTGTGTCCGGCAAAAGTTTTCCCTTACATTTCCCCTTCAGTGCTTGGGCATCGCTATATATCATTAAGGAATGAGATATTATGACCGAAATCAATCCGCAGGAATCCAAGCGGGCGGAGGCCTATGCCCTGTGGCTCCATGCGCCCATGCCTATGCTTACTTTCTTTAAAACCCTGGATGTGACCCGGCTGCTGCGCTGCAGCCGCAGAAAGGGCCTTAAATTCAATATGCTGATGTGCTGGTGCATCGGCAAAGCCGCCAGCTGCATTGAGGAGTTCTATACCCTCCCTGTGGGCGAGAAGCTGATTTGCTATGACAGTCTGGCGGTAAACACCATCGTCCTGAACAGAGAAAACGGGATCAACTCCTGCGACATCCCCTTTTCCGCGGATCTGGCCCAGTTCAACCGGGACTATCTGGCCCTTACCGCTCGGGTTCGGGAGAGCTGCCAGAACCACGACCTGGCGGACTGTATGGCTGTAGGGACCTCTGCCCTGGCCCAATATAACATTGACGGCGCAGTGGGCATGTACAGCGGCATCTTCAATAACCCTTTTACCATCTGGAGCAAGTATAAACGGAGCCTTTTCAAGACCACCCTTACAGTCTCCTTCCAGTTCCATCATACCCAGATGGACGGCGCCCACGCCGCATCCTTTCTCGAACGGCTGCAGGCAGAGATAAACGCCTTGAGGTAACATATACTATCAAAAACATCCATAAACAACAAAAGAGGACACCATAAGGTGTCCTCTTTTGTTGGCAGGGGAAGAAGGCTTCGAACCCTCGGCCTACGGTTTTGGAGACCGCCGCTCTACCAGCTGAGCTATTCCCCTATATTTATTTTGAAATAAAATGATGGACCAAAGCAGAAAATGGTGGACCGTCAGGGACTCGAACCCCGGACCGACCGGTTATGAGCCGGCTGCTCTACCAACTGAGCTAACGGTCCATTTTACAAGTATTGCCGCCACGATATCGTGACGGCAATACCGTTGATTGGCGCCCCCTGTAGGATTCGAACCTACGACCCTGCGGTTAACAGCCGCATGCTCTACCTGTTGAGCTAAGGAGGCAAATTCAAAAGGTTTGACTTGCGCCAAACCTTTTGTGTTGGCATTGACCTATCTTCCCGGTCCGTCTCCAGACAAGTATTGTCGGCACTGGTGAGCTTAACTTCTGTGTTCGGAATGGGAACAGGTGGACCCTCACCGTTAAAAACACCAACTTATATTTGGAACATACCAAATATACACTATTCAGTTCCCCTTGTCAAGGGATTCCTTGAGGATGATTGCTCATCCTCAAGGATGGTACACCTTCAGGGACTCGAACCCTGGACACCCTGATTAAGAGTCAGGTGCTCTACCAGCTGAGCTAAAGGTGCATATGGTGACCCGTGGGAGAGTCGAACTCCCGATTGGGGCGTGAGAGGCCCCCGTCTTGACCACTTGACCAACGGGCCATTCTCAAGGTACTGTACCCTGAAAACTAAACAGAGGAGAGCAAGGCTATGCCTGCATAAATGTAG
>JBJDXQ010000073.1:0-88859 GCA_051866745.1 Candidatus Limivicinus sp.
GAGCATCCGCCTCCTAAGCGGAAGGTCGCGCGTTCGAATCGCGCCGGGAGTGCCACCTCGTCAGGACCAGCCAAAGCCTCCCCTGTGTAAGGGGAGGTGGCAAAAATCACCGATTTTTGCCGGAGGGGTTGTAAATGAAAAGTCCAATACTTTCAAGATGCTACCGAGAAGCTGAGACATTTCATAAAACAATCCCTCAGTCAGCTTCGCTGACAGCTCCCTTTGCACAAGGGAGCCTTCCTTTGTTACCGGCTTTTTGACAAGCTGCCAAACAAAATTGGAGCCGCTGTGCTCTGTCCGGGACATCGGCCGCAGGCCGGTGTTTTCTTTTATAAGATTTTTTGATTTTACCACAAACTTCCCGCTTTGTCCTGCGGTTTTCAAAAGTTTCATTCCCTGTTCATATTTATTTTCTTTATCAATGGAGTTTGCATATGAAAAACAAAACTTCTTCCGGCTTCACTTTCGTGCATCTGCTTTTTGGCCTTGCCATGGGCTGCCTCTGGGGTGTGATAATTGCGGACTATTTCCTCAAGCTGGCCAATCAGTTTTCCTGGCCGCTTGTGCTGCTGGTGGCCCTGGCCGCGCTGCTGTGCCTGGCTCTGGCCTTTGTTTTGCAGATCGTTCTCCACGAGCTGGGCCACCTGTTGTTCGGCCTTTTGTCCGGGTACGGGTTTGTCTCCTTCCGTTTTGGCTTCCGGCTTCTGGCCCAATGCGGTCTGCTCTGCCGCTGTGTCATGTGCCCGCCGGAGCCGGATGAGGATGGCTGCTTCCCCCTCTCTCTTTACAGTCTGGGCGGGATTTGCCTGAACCTTCTTTCCGGGCTGCTTTTCCTCTGGGTATATTTTATCAGCGGCGGTATGCTGGTTCTCACACTGTTTTCCCTCTCCGCCGGTATTCTCGGCCTGGGCCTTGGGCTGATGTTCGCCCTTCCTGTGAAATACAGCGATGGGTATAACGCCCTCTGGCTCAACGACGATGACGCTGCCCTTCACGACCATTGGCTTTGGCTGCGGGAGCTTGCTTCCCAGGAAGAAGCCTGAGGACTTCTGGAAAAATCTTTGCATTGAAAACACCTCAGCTCCTGTGTATGCTTGGAGCTGAGGTGTTTTTATGAAACTGAAAGCCATTCTCCGCCGGATGCTGTCCATGTGTCCGGAGGCCTGGTACATATTCCGCCGGGGCCTGCAGCTGTCGGCATTTCTGATGCTCTGCGCCTTCGCGCTGCTGCTGGAATGGAACGGCAGTATGCTGGAGCGGTATGAGCTGTACATGACCGCCATCGCCCTGATGGAAATTACCCAGGCTACCCTGCTGATCAGCGTGCTGGCCTCGGTGCTGATCGAGGATGTTCAAAGCTGAAGGGCCAAAAATTCCTCCCGGCTCATGGTGGCGTTAAGCACGTCCAGCAGTCCGTCAGCGGTAAGGCGTGCCGGTAACTCCAGCCGGGAAAGCAGGGCCTGCCGCCGGGCGGCGCTGCCGGCCCCGCCGCTGAGACCTTTTTTGTACAGGTCCGCCTTGCTGATGCGTCCTTCCTGCTGCCGGCCGCTGTCCCCTTCAAAGGTAGCGCCGGCGCGTTTCAGGGCCTCCAGAAGCACTTCCGGCCGCATCCCTTCCACGCCCAGCTTTCCCTCTCTGGAGCCTTTGCTTTTCCGCCGCTCCTTGCCGTAAACGTCCGGGATGTAGGCGTTTTTGATCAGCCCCGGGTCGATGCAGCCCTTCAGGTGGTTTCGAATCAGAAAGCCCGCGCCGTCGGAATCGGTCATGAGGATGAGGCCCCGGCTCTCCGCCAGCTTTTTCAGCAGCGCCCGCTTCTCCCGGTCGTTGAAGATGCCGAAGCCCCCGGTCTCGATGATCACCGCGTCCACCACCTGGCTGAGGGTGTTCTTGTCATAACGTCCCTCCACCACGATGACCTCTTTAATCCGCTGCATATTCTTCCCCCGCCGCGATCCGCAGCACCACTTCTTTCAGCAGCTCCCGGGAATCCTGGGCGCTGCTTTTCATTTTATAATCCGCCTGGGCGCAGAGCTCCACCGCCCGGATCAGCTGGGGCAGGGTGTAGCCTCTGGCGGCATTGATCAGCTTCCTTGCAATATACTCCTGTTTGATGCCGCAGGCGTCCATCAGGTATTTGCTGCCCAAGTCCTGCTCGATAGCCAGCCGGGCGGCATAAAGCCGGCGCATCTGCATCCCCAGCATGGCCAGCATGGCAATGGGTTCGTTGTTCTTATCCGCCAGCAGCTCCGCCAATACGGAGAGGGCGGTATTGTATTTCTTCTGGGCGATGTACTCCGTCATGTCAAAGATCACCGCCTCCGGGATGTGGTTAGCCACCGCCTCCACATCGGCCACAGTCACCCGCTCCCCCTTGGCATAGGCCGCCACCTTCTCGATCTCCGGGATCAGGCCGCTCATCAGCTCCCCGCTGATGAAGATCAGCCGCTGGGCAGCGTCCAGCTCGATGCGTTTTCCCGCCGCGGCAAAGCGGCGCACCAGCCAGTCCGTCAGCATGCCCTGGGACTGATTGGTGAACTTCAGCTCCTTGGCCGCCTGGCGCAGGGCTTTCACGCTTTTCAGCCGCCCATCCAGCTCATAGTCCGCCCCCAGTACAAAGGCCACCACGCAGTAATCCGGCACATCCTGCAGCAGCGCCGAGAAGGCCTCCGCCTCCTTGATTTTGTTGATGTCCATATCCCGCAGCTCGATAAAGCTGCGCTCGGTCATAAAGGGCAGGGCGTCCATGGCCTGGCGCAGTGTGTCCAGATCCAGCTCCGGCCCATCCATCCGCCGGTAACTGAAGCTGTCGTCCCCTTCCGGCAGGCAGATGCTTTTCAGCTGCACCAGGTACTGCTCCCGCAGATAGTCCTCCGGCCCCCAGAGCAGATAGACCCGCGCCGGACCCTGCTGCTTCAGTTCTCTGACCGCAGCCGCGTAATTCAGCTTTTCTTCGTCTTTTCCGTATTTCTTCGCCACAATTGTTTCCTACCCGATTCGTATTTCCACCGTACCGTCTCTGTCGGTTCTGTATACATTATAACCGCAAAGGGCCAGCCGTTCAAGAGTTTCCTCCGCCGGGTGGCCATAGCTGTTAAAGCCCACGCTGATCACCGCTGTATCGCCGCCCAGCTCCGCCAGTAGATGCGGAGCGCTGGCATCGGCGGAGCCGTGATGGCCCGCCACCAGCAGCTCCGTGCCGGTCAGTTCCTGTTCCCGTGTCAGCCGCAGCTCCTCCGCCATGGGGCTGTCCCCGGTGATCAGAGCCCTATAATCACCCACCTCCAGGTGTACGGCCATGCAGCTTTCATTGCCCCGGCTATATTCAGCCGGAGCATACAGCCTGGCGGTGATTCCCTCGCCCACAGAAAGAAGGCTGTCCGTTCCTATGTAGGTGATCTCCACCCCATGCCGCCGGGCGCTTTCCAGAATAGCAACCGGGAGTTCTTCCACCATGGCAGGCACAACAAGCAGTCGCAGGGGCACCATTTCCATCAGCATGGCCACCCCATTGCTATGGTCCTCATGAAAATGGGTCAGCACCAGCGTATCCACTCTGGACCGGCCCCGGCTGAGCAGATAGCGGCCGGCCAGCTCCCCGGCATTGTCCAGACTGTTGATCCCGCCGCAATCGATGAGTACGGTGCTGTCCCCGGCCATGGCAGCAACGCAAAGCCCCTGGCCCACGTCGAGGACAGTGATGGTGTCCCGCCCCTTGGCATAATCCCAGGCAGTACAGCGCAGAAGCAGGCATAGGCTCAGCACAGCGGCCAGGCCTGGCACGCCGAAGCGCAGCCAGTTCTTCTTTCCAACCAGGCCGCACAGGAGGAACAGCCCATAGCTTGCCGCCAACCAAAGCCATAGCCCCCTGGTCTCCGTATAAACCACTGCCCCCGGCAGAGAAGAGATCAGTCTTGCCACAAGGAGGATGTACCTGGCAAGCCAGGCACAGAGCCAGGCCAGCCCCTGGCCCAGCAGCGGCAGCAGCGATGCCAGACAGGCGATCCACCCGCCCATAAAGCAGAGGGACACCGCCCACAGCGCGGCGATGTTGCCCACGATGGACAGCAGCGGGACATAGCCAAAATACAGCGCCGTCAGCGGCGCCGTAAACGCCAGCACGCTCAGGGTAGTGCACAGGTTTCCGATCAGGTAGCGCGGCAGGAACCGGCGCTCCACCGCCTTCCACCGTGCGGCAAACCAGCCGAAGATTCGCCCGCAGAAGCAGAGAATCCCCGCCATGGCGGCAAAAGAAAGCTGTAAGCTGACGCTGGCAGCAGCGTAGGGATTGTTCAGCAAAATCAAAGCCAGAGCAAGGGAAAGCGTGGTGGGCGGGTCATTCTCCCGCCGCAGCACCGGCGCCATCAGCAGCAGGCTTTGCATCACCCCGGCGCGCACCGCCGAGGGCGATGCCCCGGTCACCAGCACAAAGAGCCAGACCAGCCCTATGCCGGTCAGGGCGCTTCTCCGTCCGGCGCCAAGCACAAATTGCATCAGCCCCACCAAAAAGACCACATGCATCCCCGATACCGCCACCGTGTGCATCAGGCCCGCCCGGCTCATGGTCAGGGCCAGGGCCTCATCCTCATAGAGCGGTCTCTTATCCCCCAGCAGCAAGGCCCGCAGGAAGGCTGCGCAGTCCGCCGGGAAGAGGCCGCTGATGCGCTCCGCCAGAAGCCGGTTCAGCTTTACCGGCAAATAGCGCCAGCCGCCGCCCCGTTGGCAAAGGGTGACCGGCTCCATAGCTGTGATTTTGCAATAGATTCCCCGGCTGTAATAGCCGTCGTAATCCTCTCCGTACAGCTTGTCCGCCGTCCGCACCCGGCCGGTAAAACGGACCCGGTCCCCGGGCGCAAGCTGGGTGCCGGTAAAATCATAGTCATATACGATGGCCTTTCCCTTGGGCAGCTCCTCCCCCAGAAGCCGCAGCTCCAGCCGGCAATAACCGTCGTATACCGCCGGGTAAGCCGTCACTTCGCCATATACCGTGTAGGTCCCGCCGTCGCAGGCCTCCGCCCTGGCGGCGGTTCCGGCATAATGACACTGAAAATGCGTCAGGCCAAGAGCAAAGAACACCAGGCACAGGGAGAGTCCCCGCAGCCATTTGCGCCCCGGCAGCATCAGCCCCGCCGCCATCAGCGCCGAAAGCAGCGCCGCATACAGCAGCCAGGACGGGGGCAGCAGGTAGTTGGCGGCAAAAATCGCGGCAGAATATGCCATGGCCGCTCTTGCAAGTATTCTCATCCCCCACCCCGTTTCTTTTACAAAAAGTGCCTGATTTTCTAAACCATCAGAAGAAAAAAGCCGCAAGGGATCGCGCCCCTTGCGGCTCTTTTCAGATCATTTTCTCGCCCAGCTTCACGCCGCCGAGAATGTGGAAGTGCAGATGCATGACGGTCTGGCCGCCATCGGCGCCGCAGTTGTTGATCACCCGGTAGCCGTTTTCCAGGCCCTCGGCTTTGGCAATCTTCGCCACGGCCTCAAAGCACTTGGCCACATACTGGGAGTTGCTTTCATCCACAGCGTCAGTGCAGCAGATGTGCTCCTTGGGCACCACCAGCACGTGTACCGGGGCCTGAGGATTGATATCCCGGAAAGCGTAGACCCATTCGTCCTCATAGACCTTGGTGCTGGGGATTTCCCCGGCAATAATTTTGCAGAACAGGCAATCCTGATCTCTCATGGGTTTTCCTCCTTATATTTTTTCCCTGACAAAGCGCTCCACAGCGGCCATCGCCTCGTCCAGCTTACTCAGGTCGTTGCCGCCGCCCATAGCGGAGTCCGGCTTGCCGCCGCCCTTGCCCCCGGCAATGGCGGTGATGTTTTTGATGATGTCCCCGGCTTTCAGGCCCTTGGCCACGGCGTCCTTGCCGCAGACGCACTGGAAGCTGATCTTCTCCCCGTTGACGGCGGCAATTACCGCCACAACGGCGCTGTCCTTATCCCGCAGCACGTCGCCCATCTGGCGCAGGGCGTTAGCGTCGCAGCTGCCCTGCTTGCAGGTGACCACGTGGACGCCGCCGATATCGCTGGCTTTTTTCAGCAGCTCGTCGGCGCCGCCGGCGGACTCCTTGGCCTTGTACTGCTCGATCAGGCGCTTGGCCTCCTTCAGCTCATTGGCCTGCTGCTCCAGCTTCTGCATCACGTCGGCGCTGTTGGTCTTGAACATGGCGGCGATGGCAGCCAGCTCATCCAGAGTCTTGTGCAGGTCGGCCAGCGTCCGGGCGCCGGTGGTGGCCTCGATACGGCGCACGCCGGAAGCCACAGAGCCCTCGGAAACGATGTGGAAAGCGCCGGCCTTGGCGGTGTTGTTCAGATGAGTGCCGCCGCAGAGCTCTACGCTGTAGCCGCCCATGTTCACAACCCGCACCACATCGCCGTACTTCTCGCCGAAGAGGGCGGTGGCGCCGCTGTTTCTGGCTTCCTCAATGGGCATCTCCTTCACTTCGATGCCGTAACCGGCCAGGATGGCCTGGTTCACCAGCCGCTCCACCTCCTGCAGCTGCTCAGCGGTGACGGCGGAGAAGTGGGTAAAGTCAAAGCGGAGGTAATCCGGCTCCACCAGGGAACCGGCCTGATGCACATGGTCGCCCAGCACATCCCGCAGGGCCTTGTGCAGCAGGTGGGTGGCGCTGTGGGCCCGGCCCACAGCCTCCCGGCGCTCATGGCAGTAAGAAACTTCCACCGTATCGTCCAGCTTCACGCAGCCGGACTTCACCACGCCGTAGTGCATCACCTTACCGCCTTTGTTCTTCAGCACGTTGTTGACCTCAAAGCGGAAGTCCCCGGCCTCGATGACGCCGTGGTCAGCCACCTGACCGCCCATCTCGGCATACATCACGGTCTGATCCAGCACCAGGATGGCCTCGGCCCCGGCGGACACGGTCTCCCGGGTTTCGCCCTCGGCCACGATGGCCAGCACCCTGGCGCTGCACTTGTCCTGCTCATAGCCCACGAAGCGGGTGTCGGCAATGCCCTTGCCGAACTCGATACCGGCCCAGCCCAGGTCACCCAGGGCCTCTCTGGCCTTGCGGGCACGGACACGCTGCTCCTCCATCAGGGCCTTGAAGGCGGCCTCGTCCACGCTCATGCCCTCGTCCTGGCACATCTCGATGGTCAGGTCGATGGGGAAGCCATAGGTGTCGTAGAGCTTGAAGGCATCGGCGCCGGAGAAGACGCTCTCCCCTTTCGCCTTATGCTCCGCCATCAGCTCGGCAAAGATCTTCATGCCGGCGTCGATGGTGCGGGCAAAGTTCTCCTCCTCGGTCTTGACCACCCGGGTGATATAAGCCTGCTTCTCCCGCAGCTCGGGGTACTGGCCCTCGTTCTCGTGGATAACGGTGTCAATCACCTGATACAGGAAAGGCTCATTGACGCCCAGCAGCTTGCCATGGCGGGCGGCCCGGCGCAGCAGACGGCGGAGGACATAGCCCCGGCCCTCGTTGGAGGGCAGCACTCCGTCGCAGATCATAAAGGTGGCGGAGCGGATATGGTCGGTAATCACCCGCAGGGACACATCCATCTTGTGGCTCTTGCCATAGTAGGCGTGGGTGATCTCGCTGACCTTGTTGGTGATGTTCATCACCGTGTCCACATCAAAGAGGGAATCCACCCCCTGGCACACCACAGCCAGACGCTCCAGGCCCATGCCGGTGTCGATGTTCTTCTGCTTCAGCTCGGTATAATGGCCCTCGCCGTCGTTATCGAACTGGGAAAAGACGTTGTTCCAGACCTCCATATACCGGTCACAGTCGCAGCCCACGGTGCAGTCGGGCTTGCCGCAGCCGTACTGCTCGCCCCGGTCATAGTAGATTTCGGAGCAGGGGCCGCAGGGACCGGCGCCATGCTCCCAGAAGTTGTCCTCCTTGCCGAAGCGGAAGATCCGCTCCGCCGGGATGCCGATGTCCTTGTTCCAGATTTCAAAGGCCTCGTCGTCGTCCACATAGATGGAGGGGTACAGCCGCTCCGGGTCAATGCCCACCCACTGGGGAGAGGTGAGGAATTCCCAGCTCCAGGCGATGGCCTCCTTCTTGAAATAATCGCCGAAGGAGAAGTTGCCCAGCATCTCAAAATAGGTGCCGTGGCGGGCGGTCTTGCCGATGTTCTCAATGTCGCCGGTGCGGATGCACTTCTGGCAGGTGCAGACCCGGTGCCGGGGCGGCTCCTGCTCGCCCTTGAAGTAGGGCTTCATGGGTGCCATGCCGGAGTTAATCAGCAGCAGGCTTGCGTCGTTCTGGGGTATGAGGGAAAAGCTGGGCAGGCGCAGATGGCCCTTGGTCTCAAAAAAGCTGAGAAACATTTCCCGCAGTTGGTTCAAACCGAATTTTTCCATTTTGTCCTCCAATAAAAAATATACCTCCGCCCCGATACAGGGGCGAAGGTCGGATTCGCGGTACCACCCTGATTTGCCGCCATGCGGCATCTCATGCGCCTTTAACGCAGGCATACGCCCCGGTCTCCCAGGGTGGCTCAGAAGTGGCCGCCGGGTCAGAAAACACAGGGCCTCGCAGCATACAGCCCCTCTCTGCAGTGTTCCGAGCCGGCTCGTTTCGTCACAGCCGAAATTTACTTTGTAATTTTATCACAAGCGCGCCGTTTGTCAAGCCTTCATCGACATTTTCTGACGATGGAAAGCCTTGGGGCGCGGCGGGGCAGGCGCATATGTATCTCCATCATGGGGTGGCGGGTATCCTGAATCTCCTCCCCCTCGGCGTTGAACATACGCTCCGGCGTGAAGCTGATGGGCGCCCCTTCCGGCATCAACAGCTCCAGCCGGTCCCCCAGGCAGAACTTGTTCCGCTGGGTCAAAACGGCGTTGCCTTCTTCGTCGCAGCGCTCCACCACCGCGGCCACGTCGGCGTCGGTGGTATAGCTGGCCTGGGAATAATGCTCCCCCGGCTGGCCGTAATAAAAGCCTGTGCAGTAGGGCCGGTGGCTCACCTTCTCCGTCTCCGCTACCCACAGCGGGTCCAGCCGCTCCCCCTTGAGAGCAGCGTCGATGGCGTGGCGGTAGGCGTTGGTGACCACGGCGGCGTAATAGGCCGACTTCATCCGCCCCTCGATCTTGAAGCTGGATATCCCCGCCTCGATCAGCTCCGGGATATGCTCAATCATCCGCATGTCCCGGGAATTCATGATGTAGGTGCCCCCGTCCTCCACAATGGGGAAATATTCCCCCGGCCGGGTCTCCTCCACCAGGCTGTACTTCCAGCGGCAGGGCTGGGCGCACTGGCCCCGGTTGGCGTCCCTGCCGGTGAGGTAGTTGGACAGCAGGCAGCGCCCGGAGAAGGACACGCACATGGCCCCGTGGACGAAGGCCTCCAGCCGCAGGTCCCTGGGGGTGTTGGCCCGGATTTTGCGGATATCCTCCATGGGCGTCTCCCGGGCCAGCACCACCGTGTCCGCCCCCATATCATAGAGGGCACAGGCCGTGGCGCTGTTGATAACCCCCAGCTGGGTGCTGACGTGGAGCCTGGCATGGGGGGCATAGCGCCTGGCAAGCCCCATAACCCCCAGGTCAGCAATAATCAGTCCGTCCACGCCGAAGCTGTCTGCGGCTTCCAGGAAGCCCGGCAGCCGCTTCAGCTCCTCTTCCCGGGGCAGGGTGTTACAGGTGACGTAGACCCGCCTGCCCAGACCGTGGGCCAGGGCCACCGCCTTTTCCATTTCCTCGTTATTAAAGTTACCGGCGGCAGAGCGCATACCAAACTCGCTGCCCGCCAGGTAAACCGCGTCAGCGCCGTAGGCCAGGGCCATTTCCAGCCGCTCCCAGTCCCCCGCCGGGGACAGGAGCTCCAGTTCGTTACGAGTAATCCTGTGTTGCGACAAAGTTATTGAACTCCGTTTCATTGGTAAAGAATCGATGGGTCCCGGTATTGGTATCCAGGGCGTAGTAGTAATAGCCGGTGCTCTCCGGGTTCAGCGCCGCGTTGATGGAGGCCAGGCCCGGGCTGCAGATGGGTGTGGGCGGCAGGCCAAGATGCATGCGGTTGTTATAGGGGGTGTCGGTCTCCAGCATTTCGGCCGTAGGCGCGCCCTCATGGTCAGGATAGGGGTAGAGGATGGCAGCGTCAATGCCGATGGGCATATTGGCGTAGATGCGGTTATAGATGACGGAAGCAATGGTTGCCCGCTCCTCATCACTGGCGGCTTCCTTCTCAATCAGGGAGGCCACATTCACCACATCCCGAATGCTCATATTCATATCCGCCGCTTTTTGCAGCATCTCCGCCGTCTGCTTGTAATAGAAGTTCTCCAGCATTTTGTTGATGGCGCTGGAGGCCTGCATCCCCACATAGAACTCATAGGTATCCGGGAAGAGGAAGCCCTCCAGCCGGGTGGCGTCGCCTTCCGCAAGGTCCTCAAGGAAGCTGTAGTTGAACTTGTCGTTGGCGGCGGACTCCATCAGTTCCTCATAGGAACAGACGTTCTTCTCCTCCAGACGCTTGAAGATCTGGTGCATACTGAAGCCCTCCGGCAGCGTCACATCGATGGTCACCGTGGAGGCGGAGCCGGCCCGCATATTCTGGACCAGGGCCCGGTAGTCGAAGGTGGATTTCAGTTCGTATTCCCCGGGGCTCACCTTCTCGCTGGCGGTGGACACCTTGCAGAACATATTGAACAGCCACTTGTATTCAATCAGGCCCGCGTCCTTCAGGGCATTGGTCACGTAGTCCATGTCCGCGTGGGTCACCCGCTTGGTGCCGGTCTTGTTGCCCTCCTCGTCATAAGTGTCCACCGTTTCCGACTGGAAGATGGACATGGGCAGCGTCACCACCGCGGTGAATTCCTTCTTGTTCAGCGCCAGCATATCGCTGGCCGCCATCCAGGCCAGGCAGGCCAACACCACGCTGACGCAGGCGATAAACACAAAGTACATGATTCCGCCCATGCAGCCGGAGTGGTATTCCTGGCTCTGGCGCACCGGGTGATAGTCCCGCTCCGATTCCTCGTCGCCGGTGTAATTGTGGGTCTCCTCTCCGGTCTTATCGGTAAACAGCTCGTCCACCGCTTTCACCGGGGAGGTCTTTCCCCGGCCGGTCTTTCTGTCCGCCTTTCCCTGCATCTCCGGCTGCGCCGGCGCAGGCTCCTCGCTTTTCGTCTGCTCGTCATGGATGCGGAATATTTCATTGATTTTATCGATATCGCCTGACATACTGGTCTCCATTCTGCCGCCGGGGTATCGGTCAGGGCGCTTCCCGGCGGCATGGCGAAAGCACCCGGCATGATTCATCTTTTCCTTTGCCCGGCAGTAGCACCGGGACCAATCTTCGCATATGATGGCACGAGCGATGGGAAATCGCCCCTACACAGGTCAAAGGATGTGCCGCCGCTTCCCGTGCAGGCGGCGGGGAATTTGAAAAATCAAAGCACGGAGAAAGGGTAAAACTATGTTCTGCAACGGTTGTAACAGCTCTCTCTGGATCATCATCCTGATCATCATTCTCTTCGGCTGCGGCGGCAACAGCTGGGGCTGCGGCAACAACTGCGGCTGCGGCTGCGAGAATAACAACAACTGCGGCTGCGGCTGCTGAGTTCACTTCACACAGGAGCATCATTTGATGCTCCTGTTTTTTTGACGCATCCTCTGCTTATTTGTTTCCCAGCTCCCGCAGGATAATGTCAAAGATCTCCTGGTTCTTCTCATCCACATCCCGCTCCACGCCGTCCTTCAGGTAATCGATGCTTATCCAGCCGTAGTAGTCCGCGGCCCGGCGGGCGGTCATAAGGCAGCGCTGGAGATATTCCACGTCCTGCTCATGAATGTCCGCCTTGGTGTTGGTGTTCTGCTGGCGGCGGGCCATGCGGCTGAGGGAGGTCTCCACGTCCACGTCCAGATAAATCACCATATCCGGCTTGGGCAGGCCCATCTTGCCATACTCCAGGTCGTAGAGCCAGGCAAAGAATTCTGGCAGTTCCTCTGCCGGCAGCTTGGAGCCCTGGTGCACCGCGTTGGAGGTGGTGTAGCGGTCTGACAGAATCAGGCCGCCGTTTTCGTAGATTTTTCCCCAGTCCTCCCGGTAGGAGGCGAAGCGGTCCACCGCGTAAAAGGTGGAGGCGGCGTAGGGGTTCACATCCCCCGGGTGACTGCCGAACTGGCCGGAGAGATACATCCGCACCAAAGCGCTGCTCTCCTTGTCATAGCGGGGGAACACAATGTGATTATAGTCTATATTCTGCTTTTCCATTCTGGCGCAGAGACGGCGGTATTGGGCGGACTTGCCGCTGCCGTCAATGCCCTCCAGCACGATCAGTTTACCCTTGCTCATATCTGATAGATTAACTCCTTATATCCGGCTGAACACTTCGCCGATCTTTTCGTGAATCACCAGATCGGCATAGTTGTCATAGGGCGTCTCGCTGAGATTCACCAGCACCAGCTTGTCGCCCTTGTAATAATTGATCAGGCCCGCCGCCGGGTACACGTTCAGGCTGGTGCCGCCAATGATCAGCACCTCCGCCTTGCGGATATAGTCGATGGCCCGGCGCACCACATCGTCGTCCAGCGGCTCCTCGTACAGCACAATGTCCGGCCGGATGATGCCGCCGCAGACGCAGCGGGGAACGCCCTGCCCCCGGTTCATCTCCTCCGCCGGGTAGGGGCGGCGGCAGCGGGAGCAGTAGGCGCGCAGGATGCTGCCGTGCAGCTCCAGCACGTTCCTGCTGCCGGCAGCCTGATGCAGCCCGTCAATATTCTGGGTAATCACCGCCCGCAGCTTTCCCTCCGCCTCCAGCTCCGCCAGACGCAGATGGGCCCGGTTGGGCTTCACCCCGTCGATCACCAGCTTCTCCCGGTGAAAGCGGTAGTACTCCGCCGGGTCCCGCTCAAAGAAGCTGTGGCTCAATATGGTCTCCGGCGGGTACTTCCACTTCTGGTTGTACAGACCGTCCACGCTGCGGAAATCGGGAATTCCGCTTTCTGTGCTCACGCCTGCGCCGCCAAAGAAAACAATATTGTCGCTCTCCCGCACCATTTTCTGCAACTGCGCTATTTTATCATCCATGTGAATCACCGCCGTTTTTCTTCATTAACTGGTTTATTATATATGAACTCTGTCCTTTTTGCAATTAAGCATTTGTTAAATGCGCCGGCAGCACCCTTGCCGCCAGGGCCGCCAGGTCCTCCCGGCAGGTCTTTTGAATCTCGTCAAAGCTTCTGCTGCCGTCTGAGCTGGCGTAATAGGCGTCAATCCCGCAGCTTCGCACCTGCTCCGCCTCCGGCCCGATGCAGCCGCAGAGCGCAATGCAGGGTACCCCCTTTGCCTTCGCCCTGCGGGCCACGCCCACCGGCACCTTGCCGGCCAGGCTCTGCCCGTCCAGCCGCCCTTCCCCGGTAATCACCAGGTCTGCATCCTCCAACATGGTGTCAAAGCCCACGCTGTCCAGCAGCATCTCAATCCCCGGCTTCAGCTGGGCGTCCACAAAGGCCAGCATCCCGGCCCCCAGGCCGCCGGCAGCGCCCGCGCCGGGAATGTCCTTCACATCCTTGCCAAGCTCTCTTTTGATTACCTCTGCAAAATGGGCCATGGCCTCGTCATGGGGACCGATCTGCTCCGGCTTCAAGCCCTTCTGGGGACCGAACACAGCCACCGCGCCCCGGGGGCCGCAGAGGGGATTGTTCACATCGCAGGCGGCGGTGACGGTCATTTCCGGCATTTTCTCCGGCGGCACAATCCGTTCCACCCTGGCCAGATTCCAGGCAGAGGGGGCCAGCCGCCGTCCCTCCGCATCCAGGAAGCGATAGCCCACCGCGTCCGCCATACCGATGCCGCCGTCATTGGTGGCGCTGCCCCCCAGGCCGATCAGGAATCGATTGCTGCCCTGGCCCAGGATGTGCATCATCAGCTCCCCCACGCCCCAGGTGGTGGCATGCAGGGGCTGAAGGTTCCCCTTGGTCAGGGGCAGCCCGGCGCAGCTGGCCATCTCCATCACGGCAGTGCCGTCCGGCAGGATGCCGTATTCCGCGTCCACAAACCAGCCCAGGGGCCCCGTCACCTCTTTGGTTTTCAGTTCCCCGCCGATGAGGGACACATAGCTCTCGCTCATGCCCTCTCCGCCGTCGGACATGGGGACGCAGATCACCTCCGCGTCCGGGCAGCATTTTTTCACTTCTTCACCCACAATGTCACAGACTTCCCGGGCGCTCATGGTACCCTTGAAGGAGTCCGGCGCAAGAATGACTTTTTTCATTTCCACAACCCACTTTACAAAAACAGGCAGACCCCGTGATCTGCCTGTTTACTATACTTACGCTTCCACGCTTTTGATGATTTCCTCCGCCATGGGGGCAAACTGCGCCAGCAGCAGCTCATTCTCCCGGCGGGTGACAAAGCGGTAGGTCTCGTCGCTGGAATAGGCGGCCATGTCCACAATGTAGCTCCGGGCCGTGCGGGCGGCGGCCATGGCCAGCTCCGCGCTCTCCGCCAGATAGTGCCTGGCCTCTTTGGGGCAGAGGGGGCACAGCTCCCGGGCCAGCTCCAGCAGCTTCCCCATCATGTTCAGGATCTCCCCGCAGATGCTGACCGCCGGCTGGCGGGCGGCCTCGATGTTCCGGGCGTCGCCCTCCTTGATGGCCCGCTTCAGGGGGCCGCGGCACTTTACGTCCTCGTCGATCAGATGCACCATGTAGCTGCGCAGGATCTCCCCATTGCGGGCGATGTAATCCAGCCGCTCATTGCCGCTGACCGTCTTTGCCGTGACAGCTGCCGCCCGGCACAGCAGGGCCGCCGCCACAGAGGCCACCGCCGCCGCGCCGCTGCCGGTCTCCAACTTGCCGTCCGGGTCTGCCAGGGCCTGACTCAGCTCCTCCATGGTCTTCTTTTTGAACACTTCGATCATGATCTTCTCCGCCATTGCGCAGCCTCCTTTTAATTTTAATCCCGGTTGAATTCCCGCAATACCAGGCCCTCGTTCTTCTGCAAGGCCCAGTTGATGCACCACTCGGAAGTAAACAGCAGCAGATTGTTGCCCTTGAAATCCTGCACCCACTTGGTGTCGCTGGTGAGATTCAGGTCGCTGATTTTGATGTTCTCATTTTCCACCCAGCGCACCAGCTCATAGGGCATGGCCCGGCGGCGCACATCCACGCCGTATTCGGTCTTGAGCCGGTACTCCAGCACCTCAAACTGCAGCACGCCCACAACGCCCACGATCACTTCCTCCACACCGGTGAAGGGCTCGTGGAAGATCTGGATGGCGCCCTCCTGGGCGATCTGCATGATGCCCTTTTCAAACTGCTTGCGCTTCATGGTGTCGATGCGCTCCACCGCGGCGAAATGCTCCGGCGCGAAGGTGGGGATGCCCTCGAAGCAGATGTTCTTCCCCTTCTCGCAGATGGTGTCGCCAATGGAGAAAATGCCCGGGTCGAACACGCCGATGATGTCCCCGGCATAGGCCTCGTCGATGATGGCCCGCTCCTGGGCCATCAGCTGCTGGGGCTGGGCCAGACGCAGGGGCTTGCCCCCCTGCACATGGTAATACTCCTTATCCCGCTCAAAGCGGCCGGAGCAGATGCGCATGAAAGCGATTCTGTCCCGGTGGGCCTTGTTCATGTTGGCCTGAATCTTAAACACGAAGGCGGAAAAGCCCGGGTCGGTAGGCTCGATGATATCGTCCCCGGAGATTCGCGCCAGGGGCGGCATGGTCATTTTCAAAAAGCTCTCCAGAAAAGGCTCCACGCCGAAGTTGTTGAGGGCGGAGCCGAAGAACACCGGGCTGAGCCTTCCCTTGCGCACCTCGTCAATGTCGAAGTCATAGCCCGCGCCGTCCAGCAGCTCAATGTCGTCCGCCAGGCTCTGCCGCAGCCGGGGGCCAATCAGCTCGTCCAGCTTCTCTGTCTCGTCCAGGGTGCACTCGATGGCCCGGATTTTGCTCTGGCCCCGGTGGAACTCGTTGAAAGCCAGAATCTCCTTCTTCTCCCGGTCATACACGCCCTTGAAGTCCTGGCCGCAGCCAATGGGCCAGTTCATGGGATAGGTGCCGATGCCGAACTCGTTTTCCAGCTGCTCCATCAGGTCGTAGGGGCTGCGGGCCTCCCGGTCCAGCTTGTTGATAAAGGTGAAAATGGGGATGTGCCGCATGGCGCAGATTTTGAACAGCTTCCTGGTCTGGGGCTCAATGCCCTTGGCCGCGTCGATCACCATCACCGCCGAGTCCGCCGCCATCAGCGTGCGGTAAGTGTCCTCGGAGAAATCCTGGTGACCCGGGGTGTCCAGAATGTTGATGCAGTAGCCCTCATACTCAAACTGCATCACGGAGGAGGTGATGGAAATGCCTCTCTGCTTTTCCAGCTCCATCCAGTCGGAGACCGCGTGGCGGGCGGTGGCCTTGCCCTTGACGGAACCGGCCATCTGAATGGCCCCGCCGTAGAGCAGCAGCTTCTCGGTCAGGGTGGTTTTGCCCGCGTCCGGGTGGGATATGATGGCGAAGGTTCTTCTCCGCTCAATCTCTTTTCTCAAATCTGCCATAATCGACTTCCTCTTAGCTTATTTCTAACTGAATTATTATATCTGTTCCTTTGGAAAATGTAAAGATTTTATTCTCTCCACAATCGCCCCGATGTTCTCGTCGGAGTATTCAATCTCCGCCGACCAGAGCCGTACCAGCTCCTGAAGTTTCGCCCCGCTCTGCTCCATGGCCCACAGCAGCCGCAGACTCAGCACGCAAAACTGCAAAATCAGCCCCGCCTGCTCCCTGTCCTCCGCAGACGCGAAATGCCGGTAGAGCATGTATTGCAAAAGCCGGGTGTGCTTTGCATCGCCGGGCAGAGGCAGCTCGTCCGTTCTCACCGTCAGCAGCGCCGCTGTCCAACTTTCGTCCATCCGCTCCAGCCCCAGGAAAAAGTCCCGCCAAAAAGCGGCGTCAAAGGGAATCGGCTCCAGGTCCGTCACCCGGCAGCAGCGGCGGATCCGCTCCTCCATGGGCAGGCTGAAATCGCTGAGAATGGCAAACAACTTTCCCCGCAGAGCGATCAGTTCCGGCTCCTCCCCTTCTCCCGTTTCATCCTGAACAAAAACCAGTTTCAGCGGGTCCTCCCCGGCCAGAAGAAGCCTTGCTGCTTCCTCACAGCACAGGCCCAGCCCCGCCTCCTGCCGCTGCGGGAAATCATTGTAAAACCGGGGATGCTCCCGGCAGATGTCGCAGAGCACGTCCTCCCCAAAGCCCAGAATCAGCCGGCAAAGCCCCCGCTCATTGAGAAAAGGGCAGCGCTCCTCTTCCGTCAGGCAGAAGTGAGGCTCCGGCTCCCGGCACATTTTCTGCCGCAGCTCTTCCCCCAATTCCCCCGGCAGCCCTTCGTACAGCGCCGCCGTATCCTCGTCAATATCGATCTCCCAGCCCAGACAGCAGCTATGGGCGCACTTGTCCGCAATGCATTGAAATTTTCCGTAAAAATCCGGCTCCACATACAGCATCATTATCACCAGCGTCATTGTAGCATAAACTTTTTGAAACCAAAAGACCCTTGTTGGGGCAGAACAAAACCCGCCGGAAGGCAGGCTTTGAGACTGTCAAAGAACCACATGTCGAAGAAGGGGAATTTCTTTTCAAGCCTTCCCCTGGAGGGGAAGGTGCCCAGTGCGAACACTGGGCGGATGAGGTGGAAATCCTTCGTTTTTGACGGAAATCACTGTTTTTCCACGTTTTTATTTACCACCTCATCAGCCGGCTGCGCCGTCAGCTTCCCCTCAAGGGGAAGCCTTTAACCGGCAAAATCCGCCGGTGTAGCCGGTAAAACAGTGTTTTTTGACAAGTTGAAAAGCCCGCCGGAGGGCGGGCTGTGTCTGTTATGTATTTGCTTTCTGAACGTCCTTTTTCCGGAAAAAGGGCAGCTTCAGCTCACTGCAGGTGACAGCGAAGAAGATCAGCACGAAGCCCAGCAGCATCTTGCCGGTGATCACCTCATGATAGAACAGCACCGAAGCCAGAGCGCCGAAAACGCTCTCCAGGGTCATAATCATGGCAGCCACGGAGGAGTTGGTGTACTTCATGCCCCAGGCCTGCAGGAAGAAGCAGAGGGCGGTGCACACAAAGCTGAGATAGGCGATCTCGCCCCAGGCGTTCAGGGGCACGTTCACCGGCGGCGCTTCAAACAGCAGCGCCCCCACCCAGCAGATCACCGCCGCCGTGGCAAACTGCACGGCGGAGATGGTGACGGCGTCGCCGCTGTCCCGGTACTGCTCCAGCACGATGATCTGGAACGAGTAGAAGATGCCGCACAGCAGCGTCAGCATATCCCCGATGTTCACCCGGCCGATCCCCTCATTGAGGGATACAAAGCCGATGCCGGTGATGCACAGGAAGGCGGCGATCACATTGGCAAGGCCCGGCCGCCGCTTGTAAACCCACCAGGCCAAAAAGGGCGTCAGTACGCAGTAAGTGGCGGTGAGGAAGGCGTTCTTGCTGGGGGTGGTGAACACCAGGCCATAGGTCTGCACGATGTAGGCCAGGGCCAGGCAAAGCCCCATCAGGGCGCTGCCCTGCACGCAGCGCTTGCTGATGGTTTTAATCCGCTTGCCCGCCACCGCCAGCATCACCAGTGCCGACACGGTAAAGCGGATGGACAGCACCCACATGGTGCCCATGCTGTCCAGGGCGTTTTTCAGCACCACGAAAGAGGTGCCCCAAATCATTGCACAAAGCAGCAGGGCGATCCTGCCGGTCAATCCATTTCCTTTCATATCTCTCTTTTCCTTATTCCTTGGTCATATGCTGGGCCGCGGCCCGCAGCATCAGCTTTTTGGTGCCGATGCCCTCAAAGTTGATCTCGATCAGATAATCCCCGCCCATGGGGCTCAGCTTGGTGACCACGCCGCTGCCAAAGGCCTTATGGCGCACACTGTCCCCCAGGCCAAAACTGGGCGCGGCCGGAGCCGTGGGTGCCTTGGCCGCCGGCGCCGCCACCGTATGGCGGCTGGTAGTATAGGCAGGCCTTGCAAACTCCTGCTCAATCCGGCTCCGCTCCCGGAAACCGTAGCCCTTGGGAATGTTCTTCTTAATGTGCTCCTCCGGAATCTCATCCACGAAGCGGGAAACCCGGTTGGATGTGGTGCGGCCGAAAATCATTCGCTGCCGTGCGCAGACCAGATGCAGCCGCTCCTTGGCCCGAGTGATGGCCACATAGCAGAGGCGGCGTTCCTCTTCCATCTCCTCCGGCTCGCCGATGGCCCGCATACCGGGGAAGATGCTCTCCTCCATACCCACGATAAACACGCTGGGGAATTCCAGCCCCTTGGCCGAATGCATGGTCATCATCACCACGCAGTCCGTTTCCTTATCGTAGTTGTCCATGTCGGTGTACAGCGCCACATTGGCCAGATAGCCCTCCAGGGTCTCGTCGCCGGATTCCTTCATGTAGCCCAGAATGCTGGTTTTCAACTCCTGCACGTTCTCGGCCCGGGCGGTGTCCTCCACGGTGTTCTTCTCCTCCAGCGCCCGGAGGTAGCCGGTTTTCTCCAGCAGCTCATCCAGCAGCCGGTCCGGGCTGTTGTTCTCCGCAAAGGCCCGCAGCTCGTTGATCATCCCCGCGAACTGCCGCAGGCGGATGGCCGGGCGCTGCAGCTCCGGATAGCTGTCCGCATGGCTGAGAATCTCAAACATGGCGCAGTCATTGTCTGAAGCCAGCTGCCGTACAAGCTCCACTGTCCGCTCGCCGATGCCCCGGGGCGGGCTGTTGATGATCCGGCTCAGCCGCAGATCGTCCGCTGTGGAGGCAATCAGGCTCAGATAGGCCAGCACGTCCTTTACCTCCGCCCGGTCAAAGAAGCGGGTGCCGCCGATGATCCGGTAAGGGATGCCGTTGCGCTTGAAGGCATATTCCAGCTGGTTGGACTGGGCGTTCATCCGGTACAGCACCGCGTGGTCCCGCCAGTTGGCCCCCTGCCCGTAAGCGGCCATGATCTTGGAGGCCACGTACTGGGCCTCGTCGTTTTCGTTGTCCGCCACGTACAGCTCCAGCGGCTCCCCCGCCCCTTGGTTGCTCCACAGCTCCTTGCCCTTCCGCCCCTGGTTGTGGCGGATGACGGCGTTGGCCGCGTCCAGGATGTGGGTGGTGCTACGGTAATTCTGCTCCAGCCGGATGGTGCGGCAGTTTTTATACTGCTGCTCAAAGCTGAGGATGTTCTCAATGGTGGCGCCCCGGAACTTGTAAATGCTCTGGTCGTCGTCGCCCACCACACAGATGTTGCCCCAGCCCCCTGCCAGCAGAGAGGAGAGCAGATACTGCAAGTGGTTGGTATCCTGATACTCGTCGATCAGCACATACTGGAAGCGCCGCTGCCAGTATGCCCGCACATCCTCCTGCTCCTCCAGCAGCTTCACCGTGAAGAAGATCAGGTCGTCAAAGTCCATGGCGTTGGCGGCAAACATCCGACGCATATACTCGCTGTAGATCTCGCCAATGCGGATGCGGCGGATGTCCCCGCTCTTTCGGGCGCTGTCCAGATAGTCCCCGGCGCCGACGCGGCTGTCCTTGGCCCGGCTGATTTCCCCCAGCATGGCCTTGGGGGGAAACATCTTGTCGTCCAGGTCCATGTCCTTCAGAATGCGCTTCAGCAGGCTCAGGCTGTCCGCCGTGTCATAGATGGTGAAGCTGCCGGTAAAGCCCAGCCGCTCCGCGTCCCGCCGCAGAATGCGCACACAGGCAGAGTGGAAGGTGCAGGCCCAGATGTCGTTGGCCTCCGGCCCCAGCATCCGCTCCAGCCGCTCCTTCAGTTCTCCCGCCGCCTTGTTGGTAAAGGTGATGGCCAGGATGCGCCAGGGGGCCACCGGGTCCAGGGCCGCGACGCGCTGTGCCTCTTCCCCGCCCCGCAGCAGAATTTCCAGCTGCCTTTCATCGGCCCCGGCGGGCACTTCCTCGCTGTCTCCCGCCCGGCCGTATTTCAGCAGATTGGCAATGCGGTTAATCAGCACCGTGGTCTTGCCGCTGCCCGCCCCTGCCAGAATCAGCAGCGGCCCTTCGGTGGCCAGCACTGCCTGCCGCTGCATGGGGTTCAATGCCGCGAACTCCTCCGCGACCACTGCCTTGCGGGCCTCTATGTACTTTCTTTCAAAATCCGTATTCATGGCGTCAAATCATTATCCGTTTCCATAAAAATCAACATGCACGGCGAAGATTTTAACACAAAGGCAAAAATATAACAAGTGGCAGCTTCCATAATACCCATGTTGACTTTTCCCTGCCGATTGGGTACTATGTAGTATATAAAAATTTCGGAGATACAGAATGAAAAAGCGCATCAAACATCTGTGGAATAAAACAGCGGAGCCCCGCACCGAGCGGCTGCTTCTCATCTTCCTCCCCTTTCTGACCCTGGTGCTGGTGGCCCTGATCCTGGCCCCCGGCATCCTTTCCATTCTGGAAGACACCCCCCTTCTCCCACCGGAGACCACCGCCACCGCCGAACCGGCGGAGGCCGAGGGTCTGGCCCGACTGCCGGAGGAGGAGATTGCAGTTCCCAGCGCCACGCCGGAACCCATCACCGTTTCCGAGTCCGGCGCCCTCCTGGGCTGGCAGCAGATCGCCGGCAGCACCTATTATTACGACCAGAACGGCACCCCGGTCACCGGGATGCAGACCATCAACGGCAAGCTCTACTTCTTTGATCAGTACGGTGTGAAGGCAGAGCGGCTGGGCATTGACGTCTCCTTTTACAACAAGTTCATCACCTGGCCCGCCGTGGCCGCCCAGGGCATTGATTTTGCCATTCTCCGCGCCGGCGGCCGGGGCTGGGAGACGGGGCTGATCTATGATGACCGCTGGTTCCAGCGCAATCTGAAAGAAGCCAGGGATGCCGGCATCGACCTGGGGGTCTACTTTTTCTCCACCGCCACCAACCCCGCGGAAGCCACGGAGGAAGCTCTCTATGTGCTGGACTGCCTGGGCGGCACGGAGTTGGAGCTGCCCATCTTCATCGATGTGGAATACTCCGGGGACTATCCCCATGGCCGGGCCGACCGGCTCAGCAACACCCAACGGGAAGTGATCATCAACGCCTTCTGCCGCACCGTCATGGATCACGGCTATGAGGCCGGTGTCTACTCCGGGCAGAACTATTTCAAGTTCAACCTGGATATGCGCTCCCTCACCAAATACACCGTCTGGCTGGCAAGCTACACCAAAAACGCCCGCCTGCCCAATTATCCCGGTCACTATGACCTGTGGCAGTTCACCGACAGCGGCCGGGTCAACGGCATTACCGGCATCGTGGATATGAACGCCTGGATGTAAGCTTCTTCCTGGCTTTAAAACGCCATACCGCGCAAAAAAGCTGAGCGTTTTGCTTTCTCAAAACGCTCAGCTTTTTCATTTCAGTTTTTCCCGCAGCAGCTCCACCGCCCGGCGCTCCAGTCGGGAGATCTGCACCTGGGAAACGTGCATCACCCTGGCGCAGTTCTGCTGGGTCATACCGTGGTAGTAGCGCAGGGCCACCACCTGCCGCTCCCGTTCCGGCAGCTGCTCAATGGCCGAGCGAAGGGCCACATGCTCCACCATCTTCTCCTCGGCGCCATAGTCCCCCAGCACCAGCTCCAGGGTGAACCCGTCCTCCCCGCTCTCCCGCTGCAGGCTTTCGGCGGGGCCGGTGGCAGTCTCGGCAAAGGCGATATCCTCCGGGCTCATGCCGGTCTCCCGGGCCAGCTCCGACAGGGTGGGTTCCCGCCCCAGCCGCTGCTCCAGCTCGATCCGGGCCATGCGGATTTGGGCCGCCTGCTCCTTGATTCCCCGGCTCACCTTCACCATGCCGTCATCCCGGAGGAAGCGTCGAATCTCCCCGGAAATTTTCGGCACCGCGTAGGTGGAAAAGCGGGTGCCGAAGCTCTCGTCAAAGCCCTCAATGGCCTTCAGAAAGCCCACACAGCCCAGCTGATACAGGTCCTCCGGGTCAACGCCCCGGCCGAAGTAGCGCCGTGCCACGCTCCAGATCAGGCCGGCATTTTCCTCCACCAGCTTCCCCGCCGCCTCCCGGTCGCCCTGGCGGGCACGGCGGAGGTCCCCGTAAAGGTCTCCGCTCATCGCTTGCCCTGCCGGGGACTGATGAAGCGCTGCATCACCACGGTGGTGCCCTTCCCGGGGGAAGAGCGCACCCGCAGCTTGTCCATGAAGCTGCCCATGATGGTAAAGCCCATGCCGCTGCGTTCCTCGCCGCCGGTGGTATACAGGGGCGTCATAGCCTGCTGCACATCGGCGATGCCCTTGCCCCAGTCCCGGACGCTGATCTCCAGGGTGTTTCCCTTGATAATCCGAAATCGCATGGCAATGCGGCCCAGAGTGTCCGGGTAGCCGTGGACAATGGCGTTGGTCACCGCCTCGGACACGGCGGTCTTGATGTCCCCCAGTTCCTCCAGAGTGGGATCAAGCTGGGCGGCAAAGGCGGCGGCAGCGGTGCGGGCAAAGGCCTCGTTGCAGCTCTTGCTGGGGAATTCCAGCTTTATGTAATTGGTTTCGTTCATGATCACTCCTCCTTTTATTTGCCCAGCGCCACCGGCACCAGCCGGTCGATCCCCGCCGCGTCAATGACCCGCTGGGGCTGTTTTGCCGGGTTTTCGATCCACGCTCTCCCGCCCAGGGTTTTCATCCGGCGGCTGACCCGGATGATCACCGCGATGCCGGAGGAATCCATAAAGCTGAGGCCCGACAGGTCCAGCACGCAGTCTCTGGGCATGTATTCGTCCAGCAGCTCCTCAATGGTGCGGATGGCGTTTCTGGCCTCGTGGTGATCCAGCTCTCCTGCCAGAAAAATGGTCAGCCGGCCGGCGGCGTAGCTTGTGTTGATATTCATCCTGTCTCTCTCCTGTCTGCGATAAAAAAATAGCACCGCATCCTTACGATGCAGTGCTATTTTAATCTCTATTCGGTGCGGAATCGGTCGAAAACCGTAGGCAAACCGTACTTATTTGCCAAGATTTTCAAGACTCAGCTTCAGGTTTTCAATGAGGGCTTCCAGCTTGGCCTTCTTCTCCCGCTCCACGTTGACCACCGCCTCCGGGGCGCGGGTGACAAAGTTCTGGTTGGCAAGCTTGGCGTTCTGCCCGGCCAGCTGCTTCTCGGCGTTAGCCAGCTCCTTCCCGATGCGCTCACGCTCCTTCTCCAGGTCCACCAGCTCCGCCATAGGCATGAACATGCGGGCGTTGTCGGTGATGACGGAGACCATGCCCTCGGTCTTTTCCGGGGCGGCGGCGGAGACGCTGACCTCGCTGGCGTAGGCCAGCTTGCAGATGTAGCTGCGCCCGGCCTCAAAGGCTGCGGTCTTGTCGGTGGCGATGATCAGGTGGGCCTTCCGGGAGGGCGGCACATTCATGTCGCTGCGGCGGGTGCGGACGGCCTTGATGGCGGTCATGACCATCTCAAAGTTCTGCTCGTCCTCCGGGAAGTCCAGCGCCGCCTGGTAGGCGGGGTAGTCCTGAATCATCAGGGCCTCGCCCTCGTGGGGCAGCGCCTGCCAGATTTCCTCGGTGATGAAGGGCATGAAGGGATGCAGCAGCTTCAGAATCTCGGTGAGCACATACAGCAGCACCTGCTGGGCGGAGCGCTTTTTGGCCTCATCCTCGCCGTTGAGCCGGGGCTTGGTCAGCTCAATGTACCAGTCGCAGAAGCTGTCCCAGATAAAGTCGTAGATTTTGCCTGCGGCCACGCCCAGCTCAAAGCTGTCCATATTCTCGCAGACCTCTTTTACCACGGTGTTCAGCTTGGAGAGGATCCACTTGTCCTCGATCTCCAGCGTCTCCGGCAGCTCATTTCTGTCGATGTGCAGGTTCATCATCACGAAGCGGGAGGCGTTCCAGATTTTGTTGCAGAAGTTGCGCATGGCCTCGCACTTCTCCACATAGAAGCGCATGTCGTTGCCGGGGGAGTTGCCGGTAATCAGGTTAAAGCGGAGGGCGTCGGCGCCGTACTTATCCACCATCTCCAGGGGATCGATGCCGTTGCCCAGGGACTTGGACATCTTCCTGCCCAGGCTGTCTCGCACCAGGCCGTGGATGAACACGGTGTGGAAGGGCTCCTTCTTCATCTGCTCCATGCCGGAGAAAATCATCCGGGCCACCCAGAAGAAGATGATGTCATAGCCGGTGACCATCACGCTGGTGGGGTACCAGTAGTCCAGTTCTTCGGTCTTTTCCGGCCAGCCCATGGTGGAGAAGGGCCACAGGGCGGAGCTGAACCAGGTGTCCAGCACGTCCTCGTCCCGGGTGATGTTCTTGCTGTGGCAGTGCTCGCACTCGGTGGCGTCCTGCCGGGAGACGGTGATATGGCCGCAGTCGGCGCAGTACCAGGCGGGGATCTGATGGCCCCACCAGAGCTGACGGGAGATGCACCAGTCGTGGACATTCTCCATCCAGTTCAGATAGGTCTTGGTGAAGCGCTCGGGCACGAACTTGATGCGCCCGTCCTTCACCACCTCAATGGCGGCCTTGGCCAGAGGCTCCATCTTCACGAACCACTGGGGGCTGGTGAGAGGCTCCACCACGGTGCCGCAGCGGTAGCAGCAGCCCACGTTGTGGCTGTAGGGCTCGGTCTTTACCAGATAGCCCTGCTCCTCCAGATCGGCCACAATGGCCTTCCGGGCCTCGTAACGGTCCATGCCGTTGTACTTGCCGCCGTTGATGATGCGGGCGTCCTCGTCGATGCACTGGATCTGCTCCAGATTGTGGCGCAGGCCCACTTCATAGTCGTTGGGGTCGTGGCAGGGGGTCATCTTCACCGCGCCGGTGCCGAAGCCCAGCTCCACGTAATCATCCGCCACGATGGGCAGCTTCCGGCCCACCAGGGGCAGGATGGCGTTCTTGCCCACCAGATGCTTGTAGCGCTCATCATCCGGGTGGACGGCCACGCCGCTGTCGCCCAGCATGGTCTCCGGCCGGGTGGTGGCAATGATGAACTCCTCGTCGGAGCCTTCGATGGGATAGCGGATGTGCCAGAAGGCGCCGGGCATATCCTTGTATTCCACCTCCGCATCGGACAGGGCGGTGCGGCACTTGGGGCACCAGTTGATGATGCGGCTGCCCTTGTAAATCAGGCCCTTCTCATACAGGTCGCAGAAGGTCTCCCGGACGGACCGGGCGCAGACCTCGTCCATGGTGAAACGGCTTCTGTCCCAGTCGCAGGAGACGCCCATGCTCTTCTGCTGCTCCACGATCCGGTCGCCGTACTGCTGCTTCCAGTCCCAGACCCGCTCCAGGAACTTCTCCCGGCCCAGGTCATAGCGGCTCAGCCCCTCTTCCTTCCGCAGCACTTCCTCCACCTTGATCTGGGTGGCGATGCCCGCGTGGTCAACGCCGGGCAGCCACAGGGCGGCATATCCCTGCATCCGCTTGTAGCGGGTCAGGATGTCCTGCAAAGTGGCGTCCAGGGCGTGGCCCATGTGCAGCTGGCCGGTCACATTGGGGGGCGGCATCACGATGGAGAAGGGCTTTTTGTCCTTGTCGATCTGGCCCTTGAAGTAGCCGCCTTCCATCCACATGTCATAAATCTTCTTTTCGACCGCTTTCGGGTCATAGGTCTTGGGGAGCTCGCGCATCATATCATCCTCCTAAAAAACTGAAAAACGCCCTGAAGCCATAGCTTCAGGGCGATAAAATACCGCGGTACCACCTGAATTCCGCAATCTGCGGCGCTTCAAAGCGCGGGCTTGTCAAAAGCCCTGAACTTCTAGGCCCTGTAACGGGAGCCGCCCGCCGAAGCTACCCAGCTAAAGCCTTCACTTCCGGCGCTCAAGGCCGACCTTCCGCAGCGCCTCACGGGAGCTTTCACCTGCCGCTCCCTCTCTGAGATCCGCAAACTGCGTACTCCTGCCTCTCACAGCGATTTGACCGAATTTTACCCCAAAGGTAAGGATTTGTCAATAGCCTGTCCGGCAAAAACCGGGCCATTTTCCGGCATAAATCAGGCTTTTCCCGCCTTATCCACATACTCGCAGGCGGACAGGGCCGCAATGTTGCCCTCCCCCGCCGCCTTGGCCAGCTGATAGGGCTTGCCGGCGCAGTCCCCGGCGGCGAACACCCCGGGCACATCGGTGCTCATGTCCCGCCCGGTGACAATGCCGCCCTTTTCGTACCGCAGCCCCGGCACCAGCTGGGTGACGGAAACCGTGTCCTTGATGATGAACACCGCGTCCACCGGGTATTCCTCGCCTTTATAAATCAGGCTTTCCACCCGCTGCCCGCCGCGAATTTCATAACGCCCGATGCCGGGGAAACAAAGCAGCTCCCCGCATACGCTGCGGAGAAAGTCCGCGTCCTGTTCCGCTTCCTCGCCGCTGCCGATGAGGGCGGCCCGCTTCCCCCGGTAGAGCATCCCGTCGCAGGTGGCGCAGTAGCTGACGCCCCGGCCCAGGAACTCTGCCTCGCCGGGGTACAGCTTTTCCCGGGTGATGCCGGCAGCCAGAATCACCGCCCCCGCTTCATAGAAGGCGGTGCCCACCGCCACGCCGAAGCGCTCCCCAAAGGGCAGCACCGAAAGGGCCCGGCCCCGGATCTCCTCCGCGCCGCATTCCAGAAGCTGCTCATGCAGCAGGGCGGCAAACGCCGGCCCGCTGATCTCCTTGATTCCTGGGTAGTTGGTCACCTTCTCCGCCTTATAAAGATTGCTGGTCTCATAGGGGTTGGCAATCACGCCCACCGTTTTCCCCCTGCTGACACAGGTCAGCGCCGCCGAAACCCCGGCAATGCCGCCGCCAATAATGATAATGTCAAAGCTGTCCGCCATGGCTCTTGTTCCTTTCTGTTTCTTTCTGTCTTTTGTACAATTAGTCTAGCACATTTTTGTTGTAATTACCAGTATTATCGTTTATAATGGAACAAGCATATTTCTAAGGAGATGGAGAAGATGGACGAAACCGCAAGAAATTTTATTGACGCCTTTGTGCAGGAGGACCTCTCCGAGGGGAACCGCTGCTATGGCATGCAGATACACACCCGTTTCCCGCCGGAGCCTAACGGCTACCTGCATATCGGCCACTGCAAGGCCCTGACCATTGATTTCAGCACCGCCGAGCGCTTCGGCGGCATCTGCAACCTGCGCATGGATGACACCAATCCCGCCAAGGAAGATACCGAGTATGTGGACGCCATCCAGGAGGACATCCACTGGTTGGGCTTTGACTGGGGCGACCGCTTCTTCTATGGCTCCGACTATTTTGAACAGACCTATGAATATGCGGTGGAGCTGATAAAGAAGGGCCTTGCCTATGTGTGCGAGCTGACCCCGGAGCAGTTCAAGGAGTACCGGGGCGACACCACCAGGCCCGCCATCAGCCCCTGGCGTGACCGGCCCATCGAGGAGAGCCTGGACCTGTTCCAGCGCATGAGAAACGGTGAGTTTGAGGAGGGCAAGTACACCCTCCGCGCCAAGATCGACCTGGCCAGCGGCAACTTCAACATGCGCGACCCGGTGCTTTACCGCATCCGCTATATTGAGCATCACCGCCAGGGCACCAAGTGGTGCATCTTCCCCATGTATGACTTTGCCCATCCCATTCAGGACGCGCTGGAGGGCATCACCCACTCCCTCTGCTCCCTGGAGTATGAGGCTCACCGCCCCCTGTATGACTGGGTGGTTTCCAATGTGTCCATTCCTGGCATCAAGCCCCGTCAGATAGAGTTTGCCCGTTTGGGCATCAATTACACCGTCATGTCCAAGCGGAAGCTGCGCCGCCTGGTGGAGGAAGGCCGGGTCTCCGGCTGGGACGATCCCCGTATGCCCACCCTCTGCGGCCTGCGCCGCCGGGGCTATACCAGCGCCTCCATCCGGGAGTTCTGTGAGCGCATCGGCGTGTCCAAGGTGGATTCCACCGTGGACTGGGCTCTGCTGGAAAGCTGCCTGCGGGATGACCTGAACGCCAACGCCCCCCGGGTCATGGCAGTGCTCCACCCGGTGAAACTCACCGTCACCAACTACCCCGAAGGCCAGAGCGAGCTTCTGACCGTGGAGAACAACCCCCTCAAGCCGGAGGACGGCACCCGTGAGATCAGCTTCTCCCGCCACCTGTGGGTGGAAGCCGATGACTTCATGGAAGTCCCCGCCCCCAAATACAAGCGGCTCTACCCCGGCAACGAGGTCCGTCTCAAGGGCGCCTATCTGGTCACCTGCACCGGCTGCGTCAAGGACGAAAACGGCAATGTCACCGAGATTCTCTGTGAGTATGATCCCAACAGTCGCGGCGGCGATCCGGCTGACGGCCGCAAGGTCAAGGGCGCTACCCTCCACTGGGTGGATGCCGATACCGCCGTGGATGCCGAGGTGCGGCTCTACGACTATCTCTTTACCGATCCCGAGCCGGACGCCCAGGACAAGAACTTCCTGGACTACCTGAACCCGGAAAGCCTGGTGACCCTCACCGGCTGCAAGGTGGAGGCCAGTCTGGCCAAGGTTCCCATGCCGGAGCGCGGCAAGAACTCCCAGGGCTTCCAGTTCATGCGTCAGGGCTACTTCTGCCTGGACAACAAGGACGCCACGCCCGGGCACCTGGTCTTTAACCGCTCCGTTGCTCTGAAGGACAGCTTCAAGAAGTAAAAAGCGGTTCAAAGCCGCTGCAAAGCTGCTGAAAATCACAAAAAAAACAGGCTGCAAGTGCAGCCTGTTTTTTATTATGTAAACTTAAAGTTTGTTGTTGGCGTACATCTTCTCGTAGTAGCTCATGTAAGCGCCGGAGACGATCTTCTCCATCCATTCGCCGTGGCTGAGATACCACTCAATGGTGCTGGCCATGCCGGTTTCAAAGGTGTGCTTGGGTGCCCAGCCCAGCTGGGTGGTGATCTTGGTGTTGTCGATGGCGTAGCGGCGGTCATGGCCCGGCCGGTCCTTCACATGGACAATCAGGTCCTCGCTCTTACCTGTACTGTTGATAATCAGCTTCACAATGTCGATATTGGCCTTCTCGTTGTTGCCGCCGATGTTATAAACCTCACCGACCACGCCCTTCTCCAGCACGGTGGCGATGGCGGCGCAGTGATCCTCCACATACAGCCAGTCACGGATCTGCATCCCGTCGCCATACACCGGCAGGTTCTTGCCGCTGAGGCAATTGTTGATCATCAGAGGAATCAGCTTCTCCGGGAACTGATAGGGTCCGTAGTTGTTAGAGCACCTTGTTATGTTAACCGGCATGCCATAGGTTTTGTTATAAGCCCGCACTACGAAGTCGGCAGAAGCCTTGGAAGCCGAGTACGGGCTGTTGGGAGCCAGGGGCGTGGTCTCGGTAAACATACCGGTTGCGCCCAGAGCACCGTAGACCTCGTCGGTGGACACCTGGAGGTACTTGACCCCTTCCTTGAATTCATAGGAATACTTGTCATCCGGGTCCAGCTTCCAGTGGCGCTTGGCCACATCCAGCAGAGTCTGGGTGCCCAGGATATTGGTGGTGAGAAAGATATCCGGGTTGGTGATGCTGCGGTCCACATGGCTTTCCGCAGCGAAGTTCACCACCGTGTCAAAGGCAAACTGATCAAACAACTCCTCCACCAGGGCCCGGTCATGAATATCCCCTTTTGCAAAGTGATAGCGGGGATCGTCGCACACCTGGCTCAGGTTGTCCAGGTTTCCGGCATAGGTCAGCAGGTCCAGGTTGACCACGCAGATATCCTCATAATTTTTCAGCAGATAATGAATGAAGTTGGAGCCAATGAAGCCGGCGCCGCCGGTGACAAGAATATTTTTCATAACTGTAATTAGTCCTTTTCCACAAGTGATATGAGATATTGGCCATAATCGGTCATTTTCAGCTCGGTTCCGATGGCGTGCAGCTGCTGGTCATTGATCCAGCCCCGGCGCCAGGCAATCTCTTCAATGCAGGAGATGTAGAAGCCCTGGCGGTTCTGCACGGTAGCGACGAACTGGGAGGCCTGAAGCATCCCCTCAGGCGTGCCGGTATCCAGCCAGGCCATGCCGCGGCCCATGGGACTCACCAACAGCTGGCCCCGCTGAAGGTAAACATTATTCACCGTGGTGATCTCCAGCTCCCCTCTTGCAGAAGGCTGGATGGTCTTTGCCACCTCCACTACGCTGTTGTCATAGAAATACAGGCCCGGCACGGCGAAATTGCTCTTGGGGTTCTGGGGTTTTTCCTCGATGGAGACAACCCGCTTATTTTCATCAAACTCCACCACGCCGAAGGCCCTGGGGTTTTTCACCTGTACGCCGAAGATCATGCCGCCCTTTTCGATGGCGGCGCCCCGGCGCAGATAGTCAGAGAGGGCCTGGCCATAGAAAATATTATCGCCCAAGATCAGACAAACGGAATCGCCGCCGATGAATTCTTCACCCAGGATAAACGCTTCCGCAAGGCCGCGGGGCTGCTCCTGAACCTTATATTCAAAGCGCATTCCCAGCCGCTGACCGTCCCCCAGCAGAGCCCGGTAATTGGGCAGATCCTCCGGCGTGGAGATGATCAGAACCTCCCGGATGCCTGCCAGCATCAGGACAGACAGAGGATAATAAATCATGGGTTTATCATAGATGGGCAGCAGCTGCTTTGAGACAACCTTTGTCATCGGATAGAGGCGGGTCCCCTTTCCGCCGGCAAGTATGATTCCTTTCATGGCAAAGCGCACCTCCATTTACGCATAAATTTGCGGAACCATTTTACCATCATATCCTGTTTTCTGTCAATGACCGTCAAATTATATACACAAAATATAGGCGAAAAAAGGGCTTGAATTCTATGGACAGCTATGGTATACTTTTGTGGCTGTTAAGCGTGTATACTTTGAAAGGGTTGAAATAAATGTCTGTCATCACCATTATCCTCACTGTTCTCCAGGTCCTCTCCGGCATCGCTGTCACCGCCATCGTGCTTATGCAGAGCGGCAAGAGTGCCGGCCTCTCCGGCGCCATCTCCGGCGGCGCGGAGACCTTCCTGTCCAAGGGCAAGGCCAAGACACTGGACGCCAAGCTGGCAAAGGCCACCAAGTGGTTCGCTCTGGCTTTCGTTCTGCTGACCCTGAGCCTCCACTTTGTTGGATAAGAGAAGAGAAAAAACAGCTGCCTGTATGCATAGGCAGCTGTTTTTTTATGCGATTTTAAGTTGCTTTTGCAGCCGCTTTGCGTTGCTTTTACAGCCGCTTTGCCTCGCCTTTCCACTACTTATAGACACAAAAAGCAGACGGAAAACTTCCGTCTGCTTTTTATGGATGGAATCAGATGGTAGCCGGACCGTAAAGCAGGTCGGGCACAATGGTGATCAGCACCGGGCAGAAGGTCAGCAACATCAACACCAGGAAGAGGCACAGGATGAATGGCCAGACTTCTTTCAGGAACTCGCTGATGGGGCAGCCGGTAATGCCGCAGGTGGTGAACATCATGGAACCGAAGGGAGGCGTGATGCCGCCGATCATGATGTTGACGATGGCAACAAGGCCGAAATGATAGGTATCCACACCCAGGCTGCGGGCCACAGGCAGCAGCAGCGGGGTAATGATCATCAGGGCCGCGCCGCCTTCCAGGAACATACCCATCAGCAGCAGAATCACGTTGCAGAGCATGAGGAAAACGTATTTGTTGCTGGTGAGGTTCAGCACAGCGGTGGTGACGATCTTGGGCAGGTTGATCCAGGTCATGTACTGACCGAACACGCTGGCAGAGACCATGATCAGAACCACGCTGGAGGTGCCGGCAATGGTATCCAGCAGGATGGGGATCAGATGCTTCTTCAGGCTCAGCTTCTTATAGACAAGACCGCCGATGACGAAGCAGTAGAGCACGGCAACAGCACCGCCCTCAGAGGGCGTGAACAGGCCGAAGCGCATACCAAGGATGATGCCGAAGGGGAAGAACAGGCCCCAGAAGGAAATGAACGCCTGCCGCAGCACTTCCTTGACAGGGGGGAACTTATCCCGGGTGGTGGGGTAATTCCGTTTTCTGGCGATGATGGCCACCACGATCATCATGGAAATGGACATCAGGATGCCCGGCACATAGCCGGCGGCAAACACACGGCCCAGAGAGGCCTGAGCAATCAGGCAGAAAACGATCAGGTTGACCCCGGGAGGAATGACGGGCGTGGCAGCAGAGGACGCGGCAGTGATGGCGGCGGAGAAGGCCTTGGAATAGCCGCGGCGCTCCATCTCCGGAACCAGCATCTTGGACTGCATGGCGCAGTCGGCATTGGCGGAGCCGGAGCAACCGCCCATCAACATACTCAGCAGCACGTTGACCTGCGCCAGACCGCCCTTCATATGGCCGGTGACACATTCACAGAAGTCCATCATCTTCTCACTGATACCGCCAAAGTTCATGACGGAGCCGGCCATAATGAAAAACGGAATGGCCAGCATGGAGAAGGACTGGGTGGAGTTCATAACCTTCTGGAGGATGAGCCAGCATTTGGTGCTGGGGTCCAGAACCAGGAAGTAGAAGAAGGTGGCGCCGAACAGAGAATAAACTATAGGAAGACCCAAGAAATAAAGGATGAACACCAGGATAATGGGAATAATATCAATGAATGTCAAAGTCATCAGTAATTCCCTCCTTCAACCTGGTAGCCCTCGTCTTCTTCAGGTTTTTTCTTCAGTTTAATGATGTGGAAGCGCTCCGTCAGCAGGAAGTAGATGGAGTACAGGGTGGACACGCCGAAGCCAAGGGGCACGGCAATGCCGGTATAAGCCTTGGGGATACGCAGAACATCGGTAACCGCAGGCTTGAACACACCGCGGACATAGATGAGGTTGTAAACATACTGGGCGCTGATGATGGTGAGCATGATGAGAATCAGCAGCTCAATAATTGCCATTACATCCCGAACCACAGCCTTGGTCTTGCCATGCATCAAATTGACCACAATGTCCACACCCAGGTGGGAGTGCTTGCGGTAGGCATAGGCGCTGCCGATAAAGACAGTCCAGACAAAGAGGCTGGTAACCACTTCCTCGCTCCACTGAAGGGGTGCGTTGAGGATGTAGCGCATAATCACGTTCAGGTTGACCAGGATCACGCAGAGTGTAAGCGTAACCCCGGTAATAATGGCATCAAGATTTTGGAGTATGAGTTTGGGCGTTATTTTCTTTTTCATAGGCAAATCCTTAATGCGCGTCCGGCTTATGAAGGGCCGAAGCTTCGTTATATCAGCTTATCAAAGAAGTCCATTTTGGACTTCTTTGACCGCTTCAACCGCCAAGCATTTTGCAAATTGCAAAATGCTGCTTCGCTCGAAAGTCCTTGAAATCAAGGACTTTCTGTGGCGGGTTATTGTACTGCGAGACGGGCCTTGCCCTCTCGCGCTCTCCCGCTACTCTCTTGTCGGCAGTCAAAGCGCAGTTTTTTGTCAGTCTAGTTATATACTCAACATGGACTGCCCTGAAAAGGGCAGTCCTGTTGATTCAGAACAGATTGTTTGCTTGTGTAAAAAGCGGCAAATCAGCCGTTGTTGGCGCGGTACTCAGCGACCAGAGCGGTCAGCTCATCATAGGCCTCATAGCTGGAGCCGTATTCCTCGACGATCCAGTCGATAACGGGCTCGCAGGCGGCAGCAAAAGCGTCCAGGTCAACATCGTTCCAGGTGACGCCCTGGGTCTTCAGGAACTCGATCTGAGTGGCTTCATCTTCCTCGCACATGGTCTGCTCCCACATGCCGCACTCGTAAGCGCACTCCTCAATGATCTGCTGATACTTCTCGGGGATCTTCTGCCAGCAGTCCTCGGAGATGAAGACCCAACGGGTGGCGATCAGGTGGTTGGTGGAGGCGACGTTCTTCACCAGCTCGTAGGGGTTGCCGGCACCGGCCAGGGTGGAGACGGAGCCTTCAAAGCCCTCAACAACACCGGAGGAGATGGCGGACAGACACTCGGTGAAGCTCATGGGGCTGGGGGTAGCGCCCAGGCACTCCAGAGTCTTGGCAAACAGAGCGGAGGAAGTGGCACGCAGCACGTGGCCGTTCAGGTCCTCGGGCTTGGTGACATTCAGGTTGGTGACAACGGAGCGGAAACCGAAGGAATAGTGGGTGTCCAGCACGTGGATGCCCTGGGCAGCCAGCTCGTCGATCAGGTTGGCGACGAAGTCGGAATCCATGACATAGTTGTACTCGGCATTGCTGCTGTACAGCATGGGAGCGATAACCATGGCGGCATCGCCGGCATAGTCAGCAAACAGGGAGGGCTCTTCCAGACCCATCCAGTTCTCGCCGTTGACGGCACGGGTGACAGAGTCACCGTAGCAGTCCAGCTCGTTCTGGCCGTAGTAAGTAACGGTGATGTGGCCCTCGGTCTTCTCGGTGATCATCTCAGCCAGCTTCTCGGAAGCCTTGTAGTTCCACTCGGTGGGCTGGAAGACGTTGGAGAACTTAATGTCCAGATAGAAATCATCGGCGGGATCCGCCTCGGCAGCGGGGGCGTCAGCAGCAGGAGCCTCAGCAGCGGGAGCCTCGGCAGCGGGCTTGGAGCCGCAGGCGCAGAGGGACAGAACCATCATCAGCGCCAGCAGCATTGCAAGGAATTTTTTCATAGCGTTTCTCCTTTTGTGTAAAGATTTTGATATAAAGTCTGTCATCTGCCACGGAGCATTTAAGCCCAGCCCCTCCCCCGCTTCCGCAAGGAAAAAGCCAAGCCCAAACAACGCCAGACACGATATGACAGCTACTTCCAATGAAAACTTCCGCACCCCACGGCCCCGGAGCGAAACGCCCGGAAAAAGGGGGAACAAGCCGAAAATGTGGATTCCGGCACCCGGTGCCGGAAGCAGAACAAAATGTTTCGTAATTGTGAAATCCTACATGCACATAATAGCATAATCAACAAATTTGTCAACCGATATCCCTTCCGCTTCCTTCATTTTGGTCATATCGCATAAGTCTGGAAAAATTTTTTGTTTAAATTTTTAGTTTAACATTCCTTCCGGCCTCTGCTTCCGATAGTGTTTGCACTTTGCGTCGGACTGTGTTATATTGATTGCAAGCTTAAAGTACAATGGAGATATACAATGGCTGCATTTGATATCACAATGAAACACACAGAGGAGTCTTTGGAGGCACTGGCCCATATGCAGTACGACCTGTTCTGCGGCAGCAACCGGGTGGCCCGGACAATATTGAGCGCGGGAATGGTGCTGCTGGGCGTAATCATGCATGAAAAATGGTGGAGCATCCTGGCCATTGCTTACGGCTGCTATCTGACCACCAGCACCTACGCCTCGGCCAACCGCACGGCCCACAAGCTGACAGCGCAGATCAAGGCCGCGGGGACAGGCTTCCCGGGCTCCAGATTTCTTTTTGATAACGACGGAATGCACATCCGTCCCTTGCCGGAAAAGGAGGGCGAGGAGCAACTGCTGCCCTACTCCCAATTCTACGGTCTGGGAGAAGATTTCCAATACTATTACATTTTCCGGGACCAGTACGGCGGCTATATGATCCCCAAGGAGAAACTGGACGAGGACTGCCGCGCTTTCCGGGACTATGTGGAAAAAAAGAGCGGGAAGTCCTTCATCCTCAAGCGCTCGCCCCTGGCCAAGCTGCGGGCCAGAATGCGGCAGAAGCAGAACGAACCCTATCATCTTTAACGAAAAAAGCCTTGCGCCGGCATGAAAGCGGGCGCAAGGCTTTGGTTTTTAATTGGTCTCAGTTCATGAATTTATCGATAGCCTCATTCAGGGCGGCCAATTGGTCGGCGTCATTGGCGGAGGCATCGGCAATGCAGTGCTCCAGATGGTCTTTCAGAATGACCTTGGCTGTGCTGTTGAGGGCGGAGCGCACCGCGGCCAGCTGCACCAGGACCTCGGTACAATCCCGGCCGTTCTCCACCATGCGCTTGACCGACTCCAAATGGCCGATGGCCCTGGACAAGCGGTTCAGCACCGCCTTGGTCTGGGTATGGCTGTGGCCGTGGTCATGATCATGGGGGTGGTCATGTTCATGGTCATGTTCATGGTCATGTTCATGATCGTGGGTATGGGCGTGAACCACGCCGTCACCATGGTCATGGTAATAGAGTTCGTCTTGGGAATGTTCCATTGCCAGCCTCCAAAAGATGGTTTGAACCCAATATACACTTTACTGTAATAAATTGCAAGCCCCCCGGGGGGATGCAACTTAAGTAATAAGTAAGGGTGAATAGTGAAGAAGTAAGTAGGCGCGAAAAGCGAAGAAGTAAGTAAGCGTGAAAAGCGAAGAAGTGTTCATAATCAGGGAGATGATAGGTCGATGGGGACGCGATCAGCGATGGCGAGGCTGTGCTCCGTCACGTCGCAGTCCAGAGCCAGGACGTGCACACCGGCGGCAGCCGCCTCCTGCAGGGCAAGGCCGAATTCCCGGTGCTTCTCCCAGGCGGGCGCGAAATACCGCACATGGCGCATCTGGATGACGAAAACGGCATAGGCCTCATAGCCCTCCGCCACGCAGCGGGCCAGGCCGTGGAGGTGCTTTACGCCCCGCTCCGTAGGCGCGTCAGGAAAGCGCACCACGCCATCCTCCTCCAGGGTGACGCCCTTGACCTCGGCAAAGCAGCCCCTGCCCTCCCGCTCAAAGTAGAAGTCAAAGCGGGAGTCTCCATGGGTGCACTCCGGCTTCACCAGGGTGGGTACAAAGCCCAGGCCCCCCTCCCGCAGCCACTGGGCAAAGACGGCGTTGGGGGCGGCGGCGTCCATGTTGATGAGCCGCTCCCCTTTCCAGACGGAAATCAGGTCATAGGCGGTTTTGCGGGCAGGGTTTTCCCCCTTCTGCAAAAGCACCCGGGCGCCGGGCGTCAGCAGTTCCCGGCAGCGCCCGGTGTTCTTCACATGGCAGATGACCGGTTCGCCGTTCAGCTCCACATGGGCGATGAAGCGGTTGGGCCGCGCAAGAAAGCGGCCCTCCACAATGTTCTCATAGGTCATAGGCCGGCATACTCTCTGGCCCAGGTCTCCGCAATGCGGCGGGCCACCGGGTCGCCGGGGGCCTTCACCTCCAGGACCACGGTGTCGCTGTCTTTGGTCAGGACGGTGCGGAGGTTATCGGTGAGCATGGTGAACTTGTCCCCCAGGCCGAAGCGGCGCTTGATGCTCAAGGCGCTTTCCGGCCCTTTCAGCACGCCGATGATGGGCAGGTCGCTGTTGAGCAGCTCCGCCAGGGCGTTGCGAAACTGGGGGATCAGCATTTCAAAGCCGCCGATCTCGTCCAGGACCGCGAAGGGGTAATAGGCGGCCTCGTTCAGCAGGCGGACGCCCTGGTTGCGGAAAACCTCGTTATCTTTTGCCGGCTTCTCCCCGGAATAGTCCAGGATCTGCCAGCGCTCATACCCGGCGGTGGGCAGCAGGTCAAAGCCCAGCAGCTCGCCGCTGTCATCCGTCACCCGCTCAGTCAGAAAGCCGCCGGCGTAAGCGATCTGCGCCCCCAGGGCTTCTTTGATGATGGTGGTCTTCCCTACCCCGGAGGGGCCGGTGAGGAACAAATGCTTTTTCATACAATCACCTTTGAACGTCATAAAGATAAAGGAGCTGTGAAATCACAGCTCCTTTGATTGCCAGATTTCCTGTTTATTCCGGGAGTTTGCACACGTCGATCCACTCCAAAGCCTTGGAGTATTCAAACAGCTCGTCCAGATTCAGCTCAATGGCGCTGCTGGCACTGCCCACGGCGGGGAACACGGTGGTGAAGCGCTTCATGCTCTCGTCCAGGTACACGGGGATGCCCTCGTTAATGCCGAAGGGGCACACGCCGCCCACAGGATGGCCCACCAGCTCCAGCACCTCGTCGGCGGAGAGCATCTTGGCCTTCATATGGAACTTGTCCTTAAACTTGCGGTTGTCGATGCGGGCGTCACCTGCCGCCAGGATCAGCATACAGCCATCCTCGGTCTTGAAGGACAGGGTCTTGGCGATCCGGGCCCCTTCCACGCCCAGGGCCTGAGCGGCCAGCTCCACCGTTGCGGAGGACACGGTGAACTCCTGCACCCGGTCCTCAATTCCCAGCGCCCGGAAATAGGCGCGGCCTTTTTCAATAGACACGATCTCTTACCTCTTCTGTTTCTCTTGTATTTGCTTGGATTTCACGCGTTAAAATAGTCGGGGAACCAGGCACCGGTGACATCAGCCCAGAAGCTGGTGGGGAACTTGTCATAGCTTTTCAAAAAGCTGCGGACCTTCTCATTATAGCCGGCAGCACCCTGGGCGATGGTTGCGGAGCAGGTCTCGATCTGGGCGGAATATTCGTCCATGGCGGCCTGGTGCCGCTCACTGAGGCCGGTGCTTTGCAGCTGGTTCTCCACACTGCGGAGGGATTTGAAATAATCCCCATAGCAGCTGCCGATATAATTCACATCATCAGCGCTGTACTGCATGGCCAGCTCCAGAACATCCAGCCGCTGGGACAGCTCCCCGGTGTCGATGCCGTAGTTATTGGCGATGAGAATGATATCGTCCGTCAGGGCGCAAAGCTGCTTCATGGGCTCGGCCATGGCAGGATACTCCACCCCGCTGATGCGGACGCCCTCATAAAAGATGTCGCTCACCGCGCCGCACTTGCTCTCCAGCTTCACGTTGATGGAAACCAGCGTGGAGCAGACAACGATCAGAACCGTCAACAGCACCGCCACAAAGGGTCTTTTAAAGAAATTCATTTTCTCTCCTCAATTACGCAAAGCGGCTTAGCCCTTCATCTCCAGCAGCTTGCTCTTCAGCTCGCCCTCGATGCGGCCCAGCTCCTCCTCAGCCTGGGCGCGGCGGGCACGGCCGTCATCCTGGATGCGGCGCACCTCATCCAGGGTGGCGATCAGCTCCAGGTTGGTCTTCTTCAGGGTCTCCATGTCCACAATGCCCCGCTCGGCCTCCTGAGCCACGCTGACGCTGCCCTGACGGAGGGTCTCGGCATTCTTCAGCAGCAGCTGGTTGGTCATATCCGTCACCTGCCGCTGGGCCTTCATGGCCTGGTCGGAATGGTAAAGGCTCATGGCCATGACCATCTGGTTCTTCCACAGGGGGATGGTGTTGACGATGGAGGAGCGGATTTTCTCCGCCATCAGCTGGTCATTGTTCTGCACCATGCGGATCTGGGGCGCCATCTGGACGGAGATGGTACGGGTCAGCTCCAGGTCGTGGATTTTCTTCTCGAAGCGGCCGATAAGGTTGGCAAAGTCATTGGCGGCCTGGGCATCCTCCGGCAGGTTGGTCTCCCTGGCGTGGGCGATCATTTGGGGCAGCTCCACCTCGCGCAGCTCCTGGATCTTCAGCTTGCCGGCCAGGATATACATGGTCAGTTCCTTCATGTACTCCTGGTTGCGCTGATACATCTTATCCATGAGGCTGATGTCCTTCATCAGGGTGATCTCATGCTTTTCCAGGGATTCCACGATCTTATCCACATTGACCTCGGCCTTGTCGAAAGAGGCCTTCATCTCGGCCACGGACTGACCGGCCTTTTTGAACAGGCCCAGGAAGCCCTTCTTCTCCTGCGCGTCAAAGTTCAGGCCCTGCAGCTCCACCACCAGGTCGCCCAGCATATCGCCCACCTCACCCAGGTCCTTGGTGCGGACGGTGTTGAGGGCAGCATCGGAAAACTCGGAAATGTTCTTCTGGGCGCCGCTGCCATAGTTCATCACCTGCTCGGTGTTGGTAATATCGATCTGCTGGGAGAAGGAACGGACAGCCTGCTGCTCGGCAGGGCTGAGCATATCCAGGGCCAGCTTCTCGGCAGGGGCCTGGGCCTTCTCTTCCGCCGGGGCGGGGGCCTCCTCCACCGCAGCGGCAGCGGCGGCAGGCTGGGGGTCCAGGGTCAGGGAGGGGATGTAGCTCTTCTCTTCGTTCATATGAGTTCGTCCTTTCTTATACGTCCGTTTCGTTTACAGTTCAAAATCCTTGCCGCCGGTAAGGCCCTCTCTGGCCAGCATCTGGTTCATGACCTCTATATCCGTCTCGATATCCAGGGCCTGGTTTTCAAACAGGGAGTCCAGCCGCTTCTTATAGGCCTCGATGGCCTGATCCAGCATCTCGTTGATGCTCTTCATGCTCTTGTCCAGATTCTCCCCCTCGATGCCCTGGGCACTCATACGGTCATAGGCGTTGAGCAGCTTGATGGTGGTGGGCAGGTAGTAGTTCATGAACTTCTTGATCTGGGGAATATCGTCCGGGTCATGGATGGCGTCCTGGGTGATCTTATCGGTAATGCGCATCAGCTCGTTGATCTTCTTGCGCACCTCCACATCCTGGACGCTCATATAGATTCTGCCCATCTCGCCCAGGGCGCGGTTCCCCTCCTGCAGGATGGGGTCGATCTCCGGGCCGTAGCTCTTCTGGGGGGCGGGGGTCTTTGCCGGTTCCGGCTGCTTTTCCTCCGCTTGGGCCGCCTCACGCTCTTTCTTCCCGGCGTGCTTGCCCACAAGGTAGGCGGAGAAACCGGCAAGGCCAAGGGTCAGCAGCAGCGCCCACAGCCGGTACAGCGGCAGAAAGCAGGCCGCCGCCAGCCACACACCGGCAAAGGTGTAGACAGGCGCAACTTTTTTCTTTTTTCTGTTATGCTTTGACAAGTCGATTCCTCCATGAAAAACTTCTTTTCATCCTGATATTTTATATCCATTTGTCGATTCCGTCAAGTGGCTCAGGCGCTTTCTCCTGTGTCCGTTTTGAATTGCATTGTGTCTGTTTTTCACATTTCCTTTCCTGAACGCCCAACGAAAAGGAACTATTGCAAAGGAAGAGAAGCTGTAGTATAATAAATTGAATATCCAAATTCTGCCTGTTGGAATACAAGTTTGGGTGATAAGGAGCGGAAAAACATGGTTAAAATTGCACCGTCTATCCTCTCGGCGGACTTTGCAAAGCTGGGTCAGGAAGTGGCCGAGGTCAAGGCAGCCGGGGCGGAATGGCTGCATATCGATGTGATGGACGGCAGTTTTGTGCCCAATATTTCGTTGGGTATCCCGGTGCTGAAATCCCTGCGGAAAGCCACGGACCTGTTTTTGGACGTGCATCTGATGATCGACCGGCCCCTCCGCTACACCCGGCAGTTTTGCGAGACTGGGGCCGACCTGGTGAATTTCCATGTGGAGGCCGACACGGAGGAGAACATCAGGGCCGCCATCGCCCTGGCGAAGTCTTTGGGAAAAATGACCGGCGTGACGGTGAAGCCCAAGACCCCGGTGGAGGCCGTGCTGCCCTTTATCAGGGATATTGACCTGGTGCTGGTGATGACGGTGGAGCCCGGCTTCGGCGGACAGAAATTCATGGCGGAGCAGTTGGATAAGCTCCGGGTACTGCGGCAGATCATCGACCGTGAGGGCCTCTGCTGCCAGCTTGAGGTGGACGGCGGCATCGCCCCGGACACCGCGCCCCTGGCCATTGAAGCCGGGGCCACGGTTCTGGTGGCCGGCAGCGCCGTTTTCGGCAAGGCGGACAGGGCAGCCGCCATCCAAGCCCTGCGATAAGTTCTTACGATTAGGAGACTGACCATGTCCTTTTTCCCCGCATCTTTGGAAAATCTGATTGATAAATTCGCCTCCCTGCCCGGTATCGGGCGCAAAAGCGCACAGCGGCTGGCCTTCTACGTGCTGGGTCTGCCGGAAAGCGAGGCCAGGGACTTTGCCGCCGCCATTGTGGACGCCAAGAGCAGCGTCCACTGCTGCAAGGTCTGCCAGAACCTGACCGAGGGGGAGCTGTGCTCCATCTGTGCCAGCGACCGGCGGGACAAGGGCACCATCTGCGTGGTGTCGGAGCCCCGGGATGTGCTGAGCATCGAGCGGGGGCATGAGTACAACGGCACCTATCACGTGCTGCACGGGGCCCTGTCCCCCATGAGCCATGTGGGGCCGGATGACATCAAAATCAAGGAGCTGCTGGTGCGGGCGGCAGAGGACGAGGTGGAGGAGGTCATCATGGCCACCAACCCGGATACCGAGGGCGAAGCCACAGCCATGTATATCTCCCGGCTCTTAAAGCCCTTCAACATCAAGGTCACCCGCCTGGCCTACGGCATCCCGGTGGGCTCCAACCTGGAATTTGCTGACGACGCCACATTGAACCGGGCGCTGGAGGGGCGCACGGAAATGTAAAGCAGCCCCGTATAATACGCCCCGGAAGCCGGTTATACTTCCAGGGTAATACATAAGTGGATATGACAACAAGATTGGAGAAAATATATGGTATCAAAACTGAAAATTATTCCCCTGGGCGGTCTGGGGGAAATCGGGAAGAATATGACCGCCTATGAATTCGGCGGCGACATTATCGTTGTGGACTGCGGCATGGGCTTCCCGGATGAGGACATGTACGGCGTGGACATCGTGCTGCCAGACGTGACCTATCTGAAGGCCAACGCGGAAAAGATCCGGGGCCTGATTCTGACCCACGGCCATGAGGACCACATCGGCGCGGTGCCCTACGTGCTCAAGGAGCTGGACATCCCCATCTACACCACTCCGCTGACGGCGGCCCTGGTGGAGCTGAAGCTGGAGGAGCACGAGCTGCTGTATAACACCCAGATTTTTACCAAGAAGCCGGGTGCCACATTCCGGCTGGGCTGCTTCACGGTGGAGTTTATCCACGTGAACCACAGCATTCCCGACGCGGTGGCCCTGGCCATCAAGACGCCCCTGGGCACCGTGATTCACACCGGCGACTTCAAGATCGACCTGACCCCCATCGCCGGCGGCATGATCGACATTCCCCGCCTGGGCCAGCTGGGCAACGAGGGCGTGCTGGCCCTGCTCAGCGACTCCACCAATGTGGAGGTGCCGGGCCACTCCGCCTCCGAGAGCAAAGTGGGCGAGAGCTTTGACAAGCTGTTCAAGGGCTGCGACAAGCGGATCATCATCACCACCTTTGCCTCCAACGTGCACCGGCTGCAGACAGTAATCAACATTGCCGCCAAGTACGGCCGCAAGGTGGGCATCACCGGGCGCAGTATGGAGAACGTGCTGCATGTGGCGTCGGTGCTGGAATATATGAAGATTCCTGACAATGTGCTGATGGACATTGAAAAGCTGAACAAGCTGCCCCGGAACCAGGTGGTCATCATCTCCACCGGCAGCCAGGGGGAGACCATGTCCGCCCTGTACCGCATGGCCTTCTCCGAGCACAGGCAGATCAAGGTGGACGCGGGCGACCGGGTCATCATCTCTGCCTCTGCCATTCCCGGCAACGAGAACACCATCAGCCGGGTTATCGACGAGCTGTTCCACAAGGGGGCCGAGGTCATTTACGACCGGCATACCGAGCTGCACGTCTCCGGCCATGCCTGCCAGGAGGAGCAGAAGATGATGCTGGGTCTGACCAAGCCCAAGTATTTTATCCCCGTCCACGGCGAGTATCGGATGCTGGTCAAGCACGCAGAGCTGGGCAAGCTGATGGGCGTGGCGCCGAAAAACGTGGTCATTGCGGAAAACGGCAGCGTCATCGAGATCACCAAGAAGGGCATCAAGCTGGGCGACAGCGTGCAAACCGGGGCCGTCATGGTGGACGGTAGCGGCGTGGGCGAAGTGGGCAGCGTTGTCCTGCGGGACCGGCACAAGCTGGCCGAGGACGGCATGGTGGTTGTGGTACTCCCCTACTCCAGCGACACCAAGGGGCTGATTTCCGAGCCGGAGATCGTCACCCGGGGCTTCATCTATGTAAAGGAGGCCGAGGGTATGCTGGAGGAGCTGAAGCGGGTGGCCATCGAGTCCGTGCTGGCCTGCGAGGAGCAGAAGATCAGCGACTGGTCCGCCATCAAGAGCCGGGTGAAGAACAACATTTCCGGCTATCTGTACAAGACCACCCGGCGCAGCCCCATGATCCTGCCGGTGATCACCGAGGTGTAAGGCTGTGAATATCCAGATATTCGGCAAGGCCAAGTGCTTTGACACCAAAAAGGCCGAGCGCTATTTCAAGGAACGGCGGATCAAGTATCAGTTTGTGGATATTCTCCGCTTCGGCATGAGCCAGGGGGAGCTGAACTCCGTGAAAAACGCCGTGGGCTTGGAGGCCATGGTGGACACCGGGGATCAGGATTATCCCCTCTTCCAGCATCTGGCCAGCAGTGAAGCCAAGCTGGACAAGCTGTTTCAAGTGCCCTATCTGATCAAGACCCCCATTGTCCGCAACGGGAAGCAGGCCACTGTGGGCTACTGCCCGGAGGTCTGGAAAACCTGGGAATAAAAAATCAACGCCCCTGGGCTGACCATGGTCAGCCCAGGGGCGTTTGGCTTTCAAGAACTATTATGAAAAAGGAACGCCTATTTCATGCCTTCCCCTGGAGGGGAAGGTGCTGAGCGAAGCGAAGCGGATGAGGTGGAAATGCTGCGTTATCGCCGGAAACAGCAGATGGACGGCCACCTCATCAGTCGGCTGCGCCGCCAGCTTCCCCTCAAGGGGAAGCCATTGGGGCGGGAAAACGATGCCATACCCGTAGGGGCGGCCATTGGCCGTCCGCCTGTTTCATTTGGCTGAATTTCGCGGACGAGCGATGTGTATAGGGAAGTAAGATAGGTAACAGGAAGGGAAGAGACATAGGTAACAGTTTTTGTTAGAATAAAAGGCATCCGAAGAACAAGGAAGTGGGTCAGATGCCGTGGGAGACAAAAACTGTGATGGAACAAAGGAAAGCATTTGTAGCGGCTGTAGAAAACAACGAGGGGAGCATCAGCGCCCTGTGCCGCGCATATGGGATCAGCCGAAAAACAGGATACAAGTGGCTGAAACGAGCAGCAGAAGGACAACAGCTTTGTGACCAAAGCCGTTGTCCGCACCTGCAGCCTTCCAAAACAGCCAGGGAGACAGAGCAGCTCATCTTAGATGTCCGAGCCTCCAACCCTGCCTGGGGCGGGAGAAAGATCAAGGCTGTTTTGGAGGCAGCAGGTTGTGAGGGGATTCCCAGCGCAAAGACCTGTGGCAATATACTCAAGCGCTGCGGCTGTATAGATCCATTGGAGAGCAAGAAGCACATACCGTATCAGCGATTTGAACGGGAGCAATGCAACCAGCTTTGGCAGACGGACTTCAAGGGTGACTTCCTGCTTGGGGACGGAACACGGTGCTTCCCGCTGACAATTCTGGATGACCATTCCAGATATGGTCTGCGTGTAGAACCGAAAAGTTCCGCAAGCGGTGTAAAAGAGAGTTTTATTCTGACTTTTCAGGAGTTTGGATTACCGGACGCCATCCTTTCCGACAATGGCGCACAGTTCTCCGGTTTCCGCGGCGGATATACACAGTTTGAGCGTTTCCTCATGGACTTAGACATTGAGCCAATTCACGGGCGCATCATGCATCCGCAGACACAGGGAAAAATTGAGCGTTTTCATCGGACACTGAAGCAGGAAGCCCTGCAAACAGTTCCTCAAAATCTGGCAGCAGCGGAGCGGCTGTTTCGTGAGTGGCTTTGGCGTTATAATGAGCTTCGGCCACATTGCGCACTCCAGATGAAGCCACCGGCATCGGTTTACCAGCCGAGCCGCCGGGAATACTTTGAACCCAAGCCGTATGAGTATGACCAAGGCGCCAAGCTGGTAAAGGTCAACAACTGGGGATATCTGCGTTTCGGGCCTGTTCAAGTTTACTTGAGTGAAACCATGAAAGACACCAGATTGGAAATTCGCCCTACCGACAACGATTCATTTCTTGTGATTTACCGCAACTATAAGATCGCTCTTGTCGATGCCGCCAACAATAAACTCGTCAATCGCCACATCCGAAAACTGTAACCCATCTCTCTTCCCTCTGTGTTACCCATGTTTCTCTTGACACGATGCTCGCCCCTACGGTGCTGACGGGGTGCGGTGGGGAATGAGCCTCTCAGTCTTTTGCTGCGCAAAAGCCAGCTCCCCTTAGCAAGGGGAGCCTATAAAAAGCCTCCCCTGTGTAAGGGGAGGTGGCAAAAATCTCTGATTTTTGACGGAGGGGTTGTAAATGAAAAGTTCAATGTTTTCAAAATTAGAATTCGGAACATTTCATAATACAATCCCTCAGTCAGCTTCGCTGACAGGGCAGAAAGTCAAGCAAGTGCAACACAGGAGGAAAAGACCTCAGAAGGAGAAAGCCAGTTGAGACATTTCCTGGGACGACTATTGATGAGATGTTCAATGCGTTGAACATCAGCATCTGTAATGAGCCTGAAATTGAAACCTTTAGGAAAGAAAAATCTAACAATATCATTGGTGTTCTCGTTGGTGCCACGCTGCCAGGGCTTATGGGGCTCGGCAAAGTAAACAAGGGTAGATAAGGACTTTTCCAGTTCACGGAATTGGGAGAATTCCGAGCCGTTATCCAGGCTGATGCTATTGACCGGCAGGCCTTGCAGCAGTCTTTCAATTACTTTTCTTGTTTCTTCGGCATTGCGGCTTTTGAGAAGCCCCATTCTAAGCAAGCGGCTCTTGCGGTCTACCAGGGTTACCAGCAAGCCCTTTCCGACAGCACCATATACCGTATCACCCTCCCAATCCCCGATCCGGGTTCTGTTAAGGATGGCGTCGGGCCACTGGGGAATGGTTCTGTCGGGCTGGATGCTGTTATAGCTGGAAGTACGGGGCATCATTCGCTTGCCACGGCGCCTCAGGTTGGCTTTAGCAGAGATTTTGGGGAATTTACCCAGCCTTATGTACCGGTAAATGGTTGAAACACAAAGAGGCTTCCGATCAGGAAACTGCGTGTGCCATCGGCCGGCGATGGCTTCCGGAGACCAGAACTGATGCAATCCATGAAGGATAAACTCCCATTCTTCTGTCCCGGGCCTCAGGGCAGCCCTTACCTGTTCTCTCCGGCGGCGGATATACAGGTTGTTTGCGCGCCAATGATTGTACCAATACTTATTGTCGGGCTTACCGTGGGGCCTGTATTGCGCTTTGTTGCGGCGGATCTCACGGCTGACGGAGGAGGGGGCTCGCCCAAGGATAGCAGCTATTTTTCGCTGGCTCACCCCTTCGGACAAAAGTTTTTGTAGATATTTTCTTTCTTCCAGTGTAAAATGTGTGTAAGACAATATGCTCACCTCTGTGTGGTTTGTTTGTGTGGTAACTACATTTTACACTAAGGTTTGCATATTGTCCCTTTTTTATTTCCTGTTGCACTTCAAATTGTAACCTGTCCAGCTCCCTTTACACAAGGGAGCCTGGGGTCACCTAATAGGTGTCCCTGGCTTTCAGGTCGCGAATGACGATATTGAAGGCGGCGCCGGAGAGGATGACGATACAGATGGTATAGAGCCAGAGCATCAGGAGAATGACAGAGGCCAGAGAGCCGTAGACCAGGGGGTACTTGGTGGAGGCGCTGATGAACACGGAAAAGACGATGCTGACCACCACCATGGCGGCGGTGCTGAGCAGGGCGCCGGGCCAGGTACGGTAACCGTCCCAGCTGCGTTTGCTGGCCTCATATATGGCCCAGACGATCACATAGTCGATGCCGGCCAGGGCCAGGAAGCGGACATAGCCCCAGGACTGACTGATGTCCACAAAGGGCAGGAACTGGTTCAGCCGCTCGATCACGCTGCGGCCGGTGAGCATGACCAGAATGGCAAAATACAGCGCCGCCACAAACAGCAGGGAGAACACCAGGCTGAACAGAAAGCCCAGGGCGCCCTGAAAACGCTGGCCGCCCTGCAAGTCGCCGATGGTGCCCTGCAGGGAACGGACGGCGGCAGAGGCGGAGGTCAGCAGGACCACGATGCTGGCCGCCATCATGGCGATGCTGTTATTGGCAGAGACATAATACAGGAAGTCCTCCAGAAAGCTGACGGTCTCCGCGGCCATGATGTTGCCGGCAAAGCCCAGCACCCGCATGGCCTTGTCATAGCTGTTGCCCAGGAGGGTATACAGGCAGATGACCAGGGGGAAGAAGGTCATGGTCAGGTAATAGGACAGCGCCGCCGAGGCCCTTGACAGCCGGCGGCCGGTATAAATCCGTGAAAAGCAGCGCACAAAGCGCCGGAACTTGAAAAACATAGCATCGCTCCAAGGCAATCAGCCCGCCTTCATAGAAAAGGCGGGCTGTTGTTTATTTACCAGCAGTATATGCTCACTTGGTGTTGAATATCTTAAAGATGCTGTCGAAGGGGTCCTCCTCCGCGGCAGGAGCGGCAGGCTCAGCGGCGGCGGGGGCAACAGGCGCGGCGGCAGCGGCCTTCTCGGCAGCGCCGGTGAACAGGCCCTGGGCCCGGGGCGCGGCCTGGGTGGCAGCGGCGGCGGGGGCAGCCTGGGCGGCGGCACCGCCCTCTTCAAAGCCGGTGGCGATGACGGTGACGCGGATCTCATCATCCAGGCTGTCATCAAAGGTGGCGCCGAAGATGATGTTGGCATCGGGATGGGCAGCCTCCTGCACCAGGCTGGCGGCGGTCTCCACATCCTCCAGGTCCATGTCCTCGGAGCCGGTGATGTTGATAAGCACGCCGTGGGCGCCGTTGATGGAGGTCTCCATCAGGGGGCTGGCAACGGCCATGCGGGCAGCCTCCTCGGCCTTGCCCTTGCCGGCGGCGTGGCCCACGCCCATGTGGGCGAAGCCGGCGTTGCGCATGATGCAGTTCACGTCCGCAAAGTCCAGGTTGATGAAGCCGGTGTTCTTGATCAGGTTGGAGATGCTGGTGACGGCCTGCAGCAGCACGTCATCGGCGATCTCAAAGGCGTTGGCCAGAGTGACCTTCTGGTCGGTGGCGAACTTCAGGCGGTCATTGGGGATGATCAGCAGGGAGTCCACCCGGCCCAGCAGCTCCTTAATGCCGGCGTTGGCCTGATCCATGCGGCGCTTACCCTCAAACTTGAAGGGCTTGGTCACTACGCCCACGGTGAGCAGGCCGGCGTCCTTGGCGATTTCGGCCACCACAGGGGCCGCGCCGGTGCCGGTGCCGCCGCCCATGCCGGCGGTGATGAACACCATATCCGCATCCTCAACAGCCTTGGCGATATTGTTGCGGCTCTCCTCAGCGGAGCGCTTGCCAATCTCCGGGTCGGAGCCGGCGCCCTGGCCACGGGTCATCTTCTCGCCGATCTGCAGCTTCTGGTCAGCATTGGAGACTGCCAGCGCCTGTCTGTCTGTATTGATGGCCACAAACTCCACACCCTGGGTGCCGGCCTTGACCATTCTGTTAACAACGTTGTTGCCGGCGCCGCCGACACCAACGACTTTTATTGTAACCACATTTTCGGGACCTGCTTCAGCTTTGAAATCCATTCTTCTGCCCTCCTGTATATTCTGCGTCACATAAAAATGCGAAAAATTTCTCTGTGATTCATGGTCGTATTTTATTACATTTTCTTGCAAGAGTCAAGCTCTATTTTCATTTTTCAGAAAACTTTTGTAAATAAATTGTAATCTCTGATTACTCCGGGCGAAAACGGGCTGTCATGCCGTCAGAGACATCGATTACACCCACGTCCCCAGACAACAATTGCGACATGACGGAGACCAGCATACCGAACTTATACTCCGTCTTGCCGGGCCCGCCCAGCTTGACGGTATACTTGTCCCCATAGCTGAAGAGCACATTATTCTTATCGGAAAAATCAATGCTGTTCACCTGGGTATAGAGGCCGCGGCCCTCCAACTGGTACAGCACCTCCGCCAGGTATTCCACCAGCTCGGTGTCCCCATCCTTTGTCTGCAGCGGCTCCCCGATCAGCAGCGTGCCAGGGTCCACGCCCTCCACGGCAATAAGGCCGGAAAGCTCCTCCTCGGTGGCCTTGCCCAGCACCTTGCAGCTGTGGTCAATGGTCCACAGCTCGTCCCCCAGCACCAGATAGGCCAGGGCCTGGCTCTCCGTCACGGTTATTATTACCTTATTTGGCAAACTTCTTTCAACGGAGACCTCCTCAATATAGGGGAGCTTCGCGAAAACACGGCTCAGGGCAGCAAAGCGGTCAAAGAAGAACAGGTTGTCCCCTTCCTCAATGTCAATGGCCCGAATGATCTCCTCATCGGTATAGTGGCTGTTCCCCTCCACCTGGATATTGGTGATACGGAAAAAGACGCTCATTACAAATATGGTAGCCACGACTACCAAAAAGAACATTATGGGACCGCTGAAGCTGCTGAGGTACTGGGAGATGGTCATACGCTCCGGGCTGTCAGCGGTCTTTCTCTTGTGTATTCTTCTTGCCATTGGCCTATCCTTTCAACATTCCAAGTAAATATCCGCACCCAGGGAGCGCAGGCGCATATCAAAGCGTTCATAGCCCCGGGTAACATGGCCGTCGTCAAAAACGGTACTCTCCCCCTGGGCGGCCAGCGCCGCCACGATCATGGCGGCACCGCCCCGCAAGTCGGTGGCGGTGAGGGCGCTGCCGTGGAGGCAATCCACCCCCCAGATCTCCGCCCGCCGGCCGGACACGGCGATATCCGCCCCCAGGCGCTGCAGCTCCGGCACCTGCCGGTAGCGGTTTTCAAAAATATTCTCGGTGATCACGGTGCGGCCTTCGGCCTTCAAAAGCGCCGCCATCAGCACAGGCTGGGCGTCGGTGGGAAAGCCGGGGTAAGGTTCGGTGGAAACCTCCCCAACGGCATTGAGCTTGCCGTGGGCCCTGATCCGCACACTGCGTTTGGAGTTCATTATATCACAGCCCGCCAGTTTTAGGAAGTGGAGAACTGTAGAAAAATGACTGGGATCCACGCCCCGCATTTCAACATTTCCGCCAGTGGCGGCGGTGGCACAGGCGATGGTGGAGGCCACGATCCGATCCGGGATAATGCGGTGGCTCACGGCCTTCTCCGGCTTGAAGGCGCCGATGCAGATGGTGCCGCTGCCGGCGCCGGTGACATTGAGGCCCATGGCCCGGAGATATTCCTGCAGGGCAACGATCTCCGGCTCCCGGGCGGCGCCGCGGATGACGGTGTCCCCTTTCGCCCGGACGGCAGCCAGCATGATGTTCTCCGTGGCCCCCACACTGGGAAAGGGCAGGGTGATATCGGCCCCATGGAGCTCCTGGGCCTGACAGTTGATCTCCCCGCCGGATTCATCGATCTCCGCCCCCAGCTGGCGCAGGGCGGCCAGGTGCAGGTCGATGGGCCGCTTGCCCAGCTGGCAGCCGCCGGGCAGGCTGAGCCTGGCGCTGCCGCAGCGGGCAATCAGCGCCCCCATGAAGATGACGGAGGAGCGCATCTCCACCATCAGGGAATGGGGTATGGCGCTGCGGCAAAGGCCGGAAGAATCTATGTAAACATCGCTGCCCCACTGCTCGGCGGTACAGCCCAGGTGCCGCAGGATGCGCAGGGCCGCGTCCACATCCCGGAGCTGGGGCACGTTCAGCAGTTCCGACCGGGTGGGGCTGATGATGGAGGCGGCAATAATCGGCAGGGACGCGTTCTTCGAGCCCTGCACGAAACAGGCCCCCTCCAGCCGGTTTCCACCTCTCAGGTGCCATATGTCCATGAAAAACCCCCCGTGCATTCAAATCAGACCATTCTATGCACGGAGGGGATTCCTTGTTACGGATTGGCAATATCCATGACGATGCCGCAGATTTTATCGGTGGCGTCGGGCACGGCCAGAGCGCCCATGGCGGCGGACATGGCGGAGAGCTTTTCCTCATCGGCCAGCAGTTCACGCACCAGGTTCAGCAGGGACCGGGCGTCAAACTCCCCTTCCAGCAGCACCCTGGCGCCGCCGGCCTTTTCCAGCACACGGGCGTTCCGCTCCTGGTGGTGGTTGGTCACATTGGGAGAGGGCACCATGATGGCGGGCTTCGCCATATAGGTCAGCTCCGATATGGTGGAGGCGCCGGCCCGGCACAGCACCAGGTCCGCCGCGGCCATGACCCGGGGCATATCAAAAATATACTCCCGCAGGTCCACCTTGCGCGCGGCAAGGTCCGGGGCCGTCTCCGCCAGCTTTTCGCACACGCCGGGATAGTACATCTTCCCGGCGCCGTGCAGCAGATGGAAGCCCTGGGTTCCGTCCAGAAGGGGGATCAGCTCCGTCATAATGCCGTTCATATGGCCCGCGCCAAGAGAGCCCCACACGGAGACCACCAGCTTTTCATCCTCGGCCAGACCCAGCTCCCGCTTGGCCTGGGCCTTGGTATAGGCCGCGAACTGGCCCCGCACCGGGGTGCCGGTGACGATGACCTTCTCCGGCTGGGGGTAATACTGGCGGCTTTCCTCAAAGCCCACCATGATGCGGTCCACCAATTTGGCCAGCATTTTGGTGGTCAAACCGGGGACGGCGTTGCTCTCATGGACGGCGGTGGGAATATGGAGCTGGGAAGCGGCCTTCAGCACCGGGTAGCACACATAGCCGCCGGTGCCAATGACGGCGTCCGGCTGGAAGTCACGGATGATGGCCTTGGCCTGCCGGTAAGAAACCACCACATTTTTCAACGTCGCGATATTATGAGTCAGAGCCTGGAAGCTTTTACCCCGGCTCAGATTGGTGATTTTCAGGGGCTTGATGGCATAGCCCTCCCGGGGCACCAGGTCCATCTCCATTTTTCCCTCGGCGCCCAGAAAGAGAAACTCGCTGTCCGGCATCAGCTCTTTCAGCCGCCCGGCCACAGCCAGGGCAGGATTGATATGACCGGCGGTACCGCCGCAGGTGAAGATAAATTTCATGGAGAAACGTCCTTTCTCTATATAAGCTCTCGATAAAATCTCGGTCTCTGGTTTAGATAATTTCCCGCGAAGCGCTGAGGATAATGCCCATTTCAAAAAGCTGGATCAGCAGGGCCGTGCCGCCGTAGCTGAAAAGGGGCAGGGAGATGCCGGTGCAGGGCACCAGATTGGTGACCACGGCCACGTTCAGAAACACCTGGATAGCCAGCAGGGTGCTGATGCCGGCGCAGGCGAGGAAGTTGAAGCGATCCCGCTGGTGCAGGGCGATCCAATAGCCCCGGAGAATCAGCAGGGCGAAAAGAATCAGAATGAGGGCGGCGCCGATAAAGCCCAGCTCCTCACAGGCCACAGAAAAAATAAAGTCGTTATGCTCCTCCGGCAGGTACAGGAATTTCTGCCGGCTGCCGCCCAGGCCCAGGCCGCTGAGGCCGCCGGAGCCGATGGAGTACAGGGACTGGACGATCTGATACCCCTGGTCAGAGGGGTCAGAAAAAGGGTCCAGCCAGGTGCTGATGCGGCTGGAAGCATAGGGGAAGAAGGTCAGCAGCACCGCGACAGCGGCAAAGACCGAACCCAGAGCGGCGATGAACCAGCCCAGGCCCACACCGCCCAAAAACATCATCACCCCGCCGATGACGATAATGATGATGGAGGCGGAGAAATGGGGCTCCAGAATCAGCAGCCCGATTATTATACCCAGGATTGCCAGAAAAGGCAAGATGCCGTATTGAAAGCTGCGCATTTTCCCCTGGAAACGGCAGGTCAGCAGCGAGAAGGACAAAATCACCGCCAGCTTCGCTAGCTCCGAGGGCTGGAGGGTCAGCCCGCCCACCCCCAGCCAGCGGCGGGAGCCGTTGGCCTTGACGCCGATGATGGGCACCAGCATCAGCAACACCAGGGTCAGGCCCAGGAAATGAAAGGCGTAGCGCCGGTAGAAGCCCATGGGCAGCCGGGAGGCCAGTAGCATGGCCCCCACCCCCAGCAGGGCAAAGATCAGTTGGCGCAGGAAGTAATAGGCCCCGTTGCCGCCGGTGACATTGCCGGGGTCATAGTAGGCCCGGGCATAGCTGGAGGACAGCACCATCACCACCCCCATAGCCAGCAGAATCAGGGCCAGGGTAAAAAAGCCGGCGTCCATGCTCTGCCGCTTGGTACCTTCCGGCATAGAAAAATCGGAGAGGCGGGCGCTTTCATAACGCATATACCCACCTCCCCGATCATTAGCTCAATCCCATATAGTGTTTGAACACTACAATAAAAGATATGATTGCCATCACCAGAGATATGCCTGTAAACAGGGCAACAATTTCTTTTTCTTTCCACTTATGGCCCAGCCAGCCGCCCATCTCCAGATGGTGGTGGAAGGGGGCCATCTTGAACACCCGCTTGCCGTGGCTCAGCTTGAAGTAGCCAACCTGGATGATATCGGACAGGGTCTCCATCAAAAAGACGAAGCCCAGGGTGATCAGCATGATGGGCATATTGTAGCCATAGGCCAGGGCCGCGATCATGCCGCCCAGAAACAGGGAGCCGGTGTCCCCCATGAAGCACTTGGCGGGGTTAAAGTTATACACCAGAAAGCCCAGCAGGCCGCCCACCATGCCGGAGGCGATGAAGCCCATCTGCTCAAACTCATCACCGAACACCAGAGTCAGGGCCACGAAGAACAGGAACACGGGGATGGAGGTGCTGGCGGCCAGACCATCGATCCCATCGGTAATGTTCACGGCGTTGACGGTGCCCACGATGATGAAGGAGGAGATGAGGAAATACAGCCACTCGGGCATGTAGATGGTCTTATCCACAAAGAACAGATAAAAGCTGGGGCGCACATAGCCGATCTGGCGCATCAAAAGCACAAACACCAGCGAGGCCACCAGCTGCAAAAGAAACTTGGCCTTGGCGGACAGGCCCAGATTCTGCTTCTTGGCCAGCTTCTCCCAATCGTCCAGAAAGCCGATGGCGCCGAACACGCAGGCGAAGAGGACGATGAAAACATTGACGAATTCGCCCCGGAGCATCCCCTCAAAGCAGACCGTGAGGCAGACCAGAATGGCCGCAAGGATGAACATCACGCCGCCCATGGTGGGGGTGCCGGATTTATTCATGTGCCAGGCGGGGCCGTTTTCCTTGATCTCCTGCCCGGCCTTGATGCGGCGCAGCCAGGGGACATAGAACTTACCGAAGGCGGTGGCAAACAGGAAGGCCAGAACGAAGGCGGTTATCAGTTTAATGGTCATTGTATTCTCCCATATGCACGGCGCTGACAGCGCTTTGTATTTCTTTTCGGATGAGGCGGGGCTTACCGTCGGCTCAGGTACTCAGCCACGATCTCCCGCTCATCCATGTGGATTTTCTCATGGCCGATGACCTGATAGTCCTCATGGCCTTTGCCGGCAAGCAATATTACATCACCGGGGCGGGCATTGTCAATAGCCCAGCCGATGGCTTCCCGCCGGTCACAGATGACTTTATAGGGGGTGCGCTTGTTTTTCAGGCCGGGCAGGATCTCATTGATAATCTCCATGGGCTCCTCGGTGCGGGGATTATCGCTGGTGACAATCACATAGTCGGCATGATCGGCGGCGATGGCGCCCATGATGGGCCGCTTCAGCCGGTCCCGGTCCCCGCCGCAGCCAAAGAGAACCATCAACCGGCCCCGGGTGACGGGGCGCAGGGTCTTGAGCACGTTCTCCAAAGCGTCCGGCTTATGGGAATAGTCGATAATAATGGAGTAGTCCCCATCCGTGGGCACCGACTCCATCCGGCCCTTGACGCCGGGAGCGGTGGCCAGCGCGTCGGCACACTGGGCAAGGCCGATGCCAAGACAGCCGGCGGCAGCGATAATGCCCAGGGCGTTGTGGACAGAGAACATACCGGGGATGTTCAGCCGGGTCAGGGCCAGCTCATCCCCATGGACGGCGGCAAAGCGCACGCCGGATGCGGAAAGGCGGATGTCCCTGGCAATAATATCCCCGTCGTTCCGTTCCGCGGCAAAGGTGGTGATGGGACAGGGCGCGCCCTGCATCATGAAATCCGCCCAGGAATCGTCCAGATTGACGCAGCCCCGGTCACACTGGGAAAAAATCTTCTTCTTGGCGGCGGCATATTCCTCCATGCTGCCGTGCAGGTCCAGATGGTCCTGGGAGAGGTTTGTGAACACGGCCACATCAAAGTGGATGCCAGCCACCCGCTCCAGGGTCAGGGAATGGGAGGACACCTCCATCACCACATGGGTGCAGCCGGCGTCCTTCATGGCGCGGAACAGCCGGTGCAGCTCATAGCTTTCCGGGGTGGTAAACTCGCTGTGCAGATGCTCCTGGCCGATCATATTGCCGTTGGTGCCGATCAGGCCCACCTTGGCCCCCAGCTCCTGCTCCAGCAAATGCTTCATGATGAGAGTAGAGCTGGTCTTGCCGCTGGTGCCGGTAAAGCCGATAAGGGTCATCTCCGAGGCCGGATTGCCAAAGAAGTTGCGGCTGCAGAGGGCCAGGCCATAGCGGCAGTCCGCCACCTGCACATAGGGCACCTCCCCCGCCGGAACATCCTGGCACAGCACGGCGGCGGCCCCCAGCTCCATGGCCTTGGGGATAAAACGGTGACCGTCCACCGTCAGGCCCTTGACAGCAACGAACAAATCCCCGGGCTGCACCAGGCGGGAGTCATAGCAGATGCCGGTGATCTCCCGCTCCATATCGGCGGAGGCGGAGAGGACCTGCAAATCTTTCAATATATCTCTGAGCTTCATAATTTCTCCGTTCTGCGCTTTAGAATCGCATAAAATGTATTTTATACCAGAATCCCCTTCCGGTCAATACTTTCCCAGAAGGGATTCGTTTTCGTCGATCAGAGTGACCTCCACGATGCAGCCGTGATTGGCGGCAGTGCCGGCGGGGACGCTCTGGCTGCTGACCACCTGGCCGGAGGCGGCGTTCACCGGGCTGCGGGTGCTGACGAAAAGGCCCAGCCGGGAGAGGGTGTCCCGGGCCTGGTCATAGCTGAGGCCCGACAGCTCCGGCACCGTCTCCATGTTGGGGGAGACCTGGGCGTCGCTGAAATAGAGAATCACTTGGCTGCCAGCAGCAATGGCGGTGCCGGCGGCGGGCAGCTGGCCGGTGACGGTGTCGCCCCAGCCGATGCAGCGGCAGTCCAGGCCGCAGTCTGCCAGGCGCTGTTTGGCCTCCTCCAGGCTCAGCTCCAGCAGCATGGGCACAGAGGCGTCATCCCCGGCGCCCTCCGGCAGGCTGGGCTCCACCCCCATATAGGGCAGGATATCCGCCAGCATCCGGCCCACCACCGGGGCCGCCATCTGGCCGCCGCTGACATAGACGCCGGATTTATTGGAAGGGGTGTCCAGAAACACCAGAAGGGCGATCTGTGGGTCGTCCGCCGGGGCAAAGCCGATGAAGGAGACGATGTATTCCTTCTGGCCGGTCTGGGCCTCCAGGCTCACCTTCTCGCTGGTGCCGGTCTTGCCGCCGATGCGGTAGCCGGTGACGGCGGCGTTGCGGCCGGTACCGTCGTTGGGGTCCCCAACCACCTGCTCCAGAATCTGGCAGAGCTTCTGGCTGGTGGCCTCACTGATGACCTGGCGCACCAGCCTGGGCTCTCGCTCATAGGCCACGCTGCCGTCCGGGTTCAGCAGTTGCCGCACCACATAGGGCTGCATCAGCTTCCCGCCGTTGACGCAGGCGCTGACAGCGCAGATCAGCTGCAGAGGCGTGATGGTGAAGGTCTGGCCGAAGGAGGCGGCGGCCAGCTGGGACAGGTTCCGGGGGGAGCAGAAGGTGTTCCTGCTCCACCAGATGCTGCCGCTTTCGCCGGAGAGGTCAATGCCGGTGGTGGCGGTGAGGTTCTCGTCGTCGTTGCCGGTCATGTTCAGAAAGCCGAAGGCCTCGCAGTAGTCATAAAAGCGTTCCGCCCCCACCCGCTGGCCGATGTTCACGAAGGCCACGTTGCAGGAATGCTGGGCCGCCTGGGTCAGGTTCTGGCTGCCGTGGCCCCCGCTTTTCCAGCATCGGATGGGGCTGGTGCGGCCAATGACGTTGACAGTGCCGGGGCAATAAAAGCTGTCGTTCAGGCTGACCACGCCCTCTTCCAGGGCCATGGCCAGGGTGATGATCTTGAAGGTGGAGCCCGGCTCATAGGTGTCGGACAGGGCCTTGTTCCGCCACTGGCGGGCCTGAGCCCGGCTTAGAAGCTGGGCGCGCTCTTCCTCCGTTTCGGCGGCATTGATGATGGTCATGTCCGCCTCGCTGACGGCCAGGAAGTCATTCAGGTCATAGCCCCCCAGGGAGGCCATGGCCAGAATCTGCCCGGTGTTCACATCCATGGCGATGGCGCCGGCGCCGTTTTGAATGTCGTAATCCGCCACGGCCTGCTTCAGGTGCTTCTCCACATAGTACTGGATGGTCTCGTCAATGGTGGTGACCAGGTCAAAGCCGTCCTCGCCGGGGTAATATTCCTCGAACTGGGAAAAGAGCAGCTCCGTCCCCATGGCGTTGGTGGCCCGGACGGTTCTGCCGGGGCTGCCGGAAAGGGCCTCGTCATACTTGGCCTCGATCCCTTCCAGGCCGTAGTTATCCGTGCCCACGAAGCCGATCAGGTGGCAGGCCAGGGAGGAATTGGGGTAGTAGCGCTTGGTGTCCGTCTCCAGGCGGACGCCCCGGAGGCCGTACTGGTTCTTGAAGGCCCGGATTTCATCGGCCTTATCCTTTTCCAGCTTCCGGGCCACGGTCACATACCAGCTGCCCTTCTGCCCGGATTTCTTGTAAATCTCATCATAATCCATGCCCAGAATCTCGGAAAGGCCCCGGGCGATCAGGGCCCGGTCCTCGCCATACATCTCAATTTCCTGGGGGCTGAGATACACATTGTCCACCGAGGCGCTGACCGCCAGGGTGTTCCTATTGGTGTCGTATATGGTGCCGCGCATGGCGGAGCTGGGCACAGAGCGCAGCTGCTGCTCGATGGCCATGCTCTCGTATTTTTCATGATCGATAATCTGCAGCTTGTACAATCTGGCCAGCAATAAGAGAAATGCTCCGATCCCGAAAACTGCCATCAAAAACAGTGTACGGCGGAGCATCTGTCTGCTGGGCCCCGGCTTCAGGCCGGGAGACGGGGTCTTCTGTGCCATAGTCACCTCCGCAGAAGGAAGAATATATTATAAATATATTCAGCCCACGGCGGTTCATGACAATTATCCCAGATCGATATAGATTATTTGGCCGGGACTCAGGCGCTGCATGCCCAGTTCTTCCGTGGCACGCCGCTCCAGCTCTTCCAGGCTCAGGCTGCTTTCCACCCTGGCCTGCAGGACCCGGTTCTCTTCTTTCAGTGTTTTCAGCGACTTCTCCAGCCCGGTAAGCTCCTCATTCAGTGCGGCCAGCCGGATGGACCCCAGCAATGCAGACACCAGCAGCACCAGGGAAAAGCCGATACAGATGATCCGGAATAAAATGCCGTTCATTCTGCTCATGGCCTATACCCTTTCCGCCACTCTCAGCTTGGCGCTGCGGGAGCGGGGGTTTTGCTCCAGCTCCTCCGCGCTGGGCAGGATGGGCTTGCGGCTGACGCTTTTCAGGGTCTGCACGAAGCCGCAGGTGCAGATGGGGGCTTCCCGGGGGCAGGTGCAGCCGTTTTCCCGGGCGGCGATGCCGGATTTGACGATCCGATCCTCCAGGGAGTGAAAGCTGATGACGCAGAGGCGGCCGCCCTTGTTCAGCTTATCCGGGGCGGTTTCCATCATTAGGGAGATGGCGCCCAGCTCGTCATTGACGGCGATGCGAATGGCCTGGAAGCTGCGTTTGGCCGGGTGCTGCTTCTCCCGCAGGGCAGCGGCAGGCATGGCACCCTTGATGATCTCCACCAGTTCCAGGGTGGTGGCAATGGGCTTTTGGGCCCGGTGTTCCACTATGGCCCGGCTGATGCGGCGGGCATAGCGCTCCTCGCCATAGTCCCACAGGATGCGGTTCAGCCGCTCCTCCGGCCAGGTGTTCACCACCTCATAGGCGGTGAGGCTGTCCCCCGCGTCCATGCGCATATCCAGAGGCGCGTCCCCCATGTAGGAAAAGCCCCGCTCAATTTCATCCAGCTGGGGCGAGGAGACGCCAAGATCGAAAAGCATCCCGTCCACGCCGGGGATGCCGAGAGAGTCGATAATCTGGGCGGCATCGGAAAAGTTGCCGTGGACAAGGGTGACTTTATCTTCAAAAGGCGCAAGTCGCTTTCCGGCCCTTTCGATGGCGGTCTCATCCCGGTCAATGCAGATGAGGCGGCCGGTGGTGAGCCGGGAAGCGATCTGATAAGAGTGGCCGCCCAGGCCAAGGGTACCATCCAGGTACATCCCGCCGGGCTTTATATTGAGGTTTTCAATGCACTCATTGAGCAGCACGGAAAAATGCTTGGCTTCGGTCATCAAAATTCCAGTTCCTCCATTACGGCGGCGATGTTCTCCGGGGTGGTCTCCAGCTGGAAGATGGCCTGCCAGCTGTCACTGTCCCAAAGCTCGGCATGGTTGTTGCAGCCCACCACGGTGACGGCCTTGGTCAGCCCCGCGTATTCCCGCAGGTTCTGGGGGATCAGGGCCCGGCCCTGACTGTCCAGCTCGCAGCGGGCGGCATGGGCAAACAGGGGGCGCATCTTCCGCTGCTTCACATAGGGCATGGCATTGACCTTATCGGAAAAGGCCTGCCAGTTCTCACTGCTGTAGGCACAGAGGCAGCGCTCCATGGACAGGGTAATAAAAAACACCTCGCCCAGTTCATCCCTGAGCTTGGCGGGTATGAACAGTCTGCCCTTGCTGTCAAGAGAGTGCTGGTATTCACCTGTCACGCAGTTTGCCCCCTTTCGATGGAAAAATACACCATTTTTCACCACTTCTAACCACTTTGCTCTTTCATTATAGGGGGAGTATTTCGAAAAAGCAAGTGAAACTTTTTGTTATATTTTGACTTTTTCTTGCCTTATTTTCAAAAAAATGTGCCGGACACAAGATCGTGCCCGGCAAGGGATTAAAAGATCAATATGTAGTTATTCATCGCTCCTGCGCTGCTCAATGATGATGTTGCTGCTGACAGGCAGGATGTTTTCGGCCGCTTCCGCTTTTTCCTGGGGCTTGGGCTGGGGCTGGCCGCCCAGGCTGCGGAAAGAGCTTTGGGCCGTCTGGACCGTGGTCAGCGCGCCGTTCAGGCTCTCCACCGTCTGGCGGATGATGTCATCCACATACTGGCTGGCCACCCGGCGCAGCTCCTTGCTCTTGGCTTCGGCAGAAGAGAGCATCTCGGCGCTTTTGGCCTTGGCCACCCGGACGATCTCCTGCTCCTCCACCATGGCGCGGGCCTGCTCCTCGGCGTTTTTCCGCAGGGCCTCGGCCTCCCGCTTGGCGTTGCCGATGAATTCGTCCCTGGCCGCCACCAGGCGCTGGGCCTCCGCCACAGAGCTGGGCAGACTGGCCTTGATGTCATTGATCAGGGCCACGGCTTTCTCCCGCTCGATGATGCACTTGTCGTTGCCCAGGGGCACGCTCCAGGCGTCGGTCACCATGGCGTACAAAACATCCAGCAGATCAAGAACGTTTCTGTTGCTATCCATATCAGCCCAACCTCCATTGTTTGGCTTTCTCGCGAATCTCATCGATGATCTCATCCGGCACCAGACCCGTCAGGTCTGCGTCGTACCGGGCCATTTCCCGCACGATGGAAGAGCTGAGGAAGGTGTACTTCTCGCTGGAGGTGAGGAACATGGTCTCCATCTCCGGGTTGATCTTCTTATTGATGAGGTTCATCTGGAACTCATATTCAAAGTCCGAGGCAGCACGCAGGCCCTTCACCACCACCGCACCATCAAACTGCCTGGCATACTCGGCCAGCAGCCCGTCGGAGCAGTCCACGGTGACGTTGGGGTATTTGGCCACAGCCCGGCGCACCATATCCACCCGCTCCTCCACACTGAACATGGGGGAAGTCTTGGTGGAGTTAAACATGACGCAGACCACCACCCGGTCAAAAATGCGGCTGGCGCGGCGGATAATATTCAGGTGGCCCAGGGTGATGGGGTCAAAGCTGCCGGGGCAGATCGCGATAGACATCAGGTGTTCTCCTTCACATACAGGGTGAGCTTCACCTTGCCATAGCAGTATTCCCTGCGCTTATGATAGGGCGCGGCCAGCTCCGGCATGGGGGTTTCCCTGCGAGATTCGCAAACTATTATACCACCATCCGACAATATGTCAACCGAATTGATCACATTCAGCACCGGTTCGTACAGTCCGGAATCATAGGGCGGGTCCACAAAAATCAGGTCAAAGCTGCCGCAGCCGCGCAGGTAGGAAAGAGCCTCCTGCTGCAGCACCGGGGCGCTGAGGCCGCAGGATTTCAGGTTCTCCCGGATGATCTTCACCGCTTCCCGGCTCTGGTCAATAAACACCACGCTGTCCGCCCCCCGGCTCAGGCATTCAATACCCAGCTGGCCGGTGCCGGCAAAAAGATCCAGCACCCGGCGGCCCTCAATATCAAACTGGATGATGTTGAAAAGGGACTCTTTCACGTTGTCGGTGGTGGGGCGGATGTCATAATTTTCCGGGGTTTTCAGTCGCCTGCCCCGGACGCTGCCGCTGATCACTCGCATGTTTTTTCACTCTCCCCGCTATGGAAATAATCATATACCGCCTGGGCCGTGTTTTTGGGCACCACCAGCCGGAGCTGCTCCAGACTGGCCTCCCGGATAGCCTTGACGGATTTAAAGGTTTTTATAAGCTCATTGCGGCGCTTTTCCCCCACGCCGGGAATCTTGTCCAGGGTGGAGCCGTAGTTCTCGCTGCGCAGGGAGCGCTGATACTCAATGGCGAAGCGGTGGGTCTCCTCCTGGATGCCGCCGATGAGGGCGAACACCGCCTGGTTCTGGCTGATGCCGATCTCCTGCCCCTCGGGGCTAATCAGGGCCCGGGTGCGGTGCCGGTCGTCCTTCACCATGCCGAAGGTGGGCACGCAGAAGCCCAGGTCCAGCTGGGCCTGGACGGCCACGGCGGCATGGGTGTCGCCGCCGTCGATCAGCAGCAGGTCCGGCAGGGGGGCAAACTTCTCGTCCCCTTCCGCGTAGTGCCGGAAGCGGCGGTACACCGCCTGGTACATGCTGGCATAGTCATCCTGCATTTCCAGGTCCTTGATGCGGAACTTCCGATAGTCCCGCTTTAAGGGCTTGCCGTCCACATGGACGGTCATGGCCGCCACGATGCCGGTGGCCCCCAGGTTGGACACGTCGAAGGCCTCAATCCGCTCCGGGAACTGGTCCAGCTCCAGGGTCTTCTGCAACCACTCCAAAGTTTTGGAGCGGCGCTGGGCCGCGGTGGTGCGGCGCTGGATCTCCTCCCGGGCGTTGAGGGCGGCGCTCTCAATGAGGCGCATCCGCTCCCCCCGCTTGGGGGTCTCGATATACATTCTGCGGCCGGAGCACTGGCTCAGCAGTTCCTCCAGGTCCTGCCGGTCCTCGATCTCACAGGGCAGCAGGATGGATTTAGGCCAGCCGCCCCGGTGGGCGGTGTAATACTGGCGCACCAGGTCGGAAATGGCCTCGCTGTCCTCTTCCAGGGGTTCCTCCATCATTTCCGTGTCCTTGCCCACCAAATCGCCGTTGACAAAGTGCAGCACGGTGAAGCAGCTTTTAGCCCCCCGGCAGAAGCCGATGGCATCGGTATCGGCAAAGGCGGTGGCAATGACCCGCTGGCGGTTGGAGAGATTCTCCACCGCCCGCAGCCGGTCCCGCAGTTCGGCGGCCTTTTCAAAGCGCAGCTCCTCCGCCGCCTGCTCCATCTGGCAGCGCAGGTCTTCCAGCAGCTCCCCGCTTTTGCCCTCCAGGATCAGGGCCGCCTGGCCCATGCGGCGGCGGTATTCCTCGCCGCTGCTGTCCTTCAGGCACCAGCCCAGGCAGGCGCCCATATGGTAGTTGAGGCAGGGCCGCTCCTTGCCGATGTCCCGGGGGAACTTCCGGGAGCAATCCGGCAGCAGCAGGGCCTTGCTGATGGTGCTGATCACGTTCTTGGTCTGGCCCCGGCTGCCGAAAGGCCCGTAGTATTTGGCGCCGTCCTTGGCGGCCCGGTTGGAAAGGCTCATGCTGGGGTACTCCTCCCGCATGTCCAGGCGGATGAAGGGATAGCCCTTGTCGTCCTTTAAAAGGATGTTGTAATGGGGCTTATGCCGCTTGATGAGAGAGTTTTCCAGCACCAGAGCCTCAAACTCGCTGGCGGCCACGATGACATTGAAATCCGCCACCTTGTCCACCATGGCCTGCACCTTGGGCAGATGCTCCCCGTGAAAATAGCTGCTGACCCTGTTTTTCAGCTTCTTGGCCTTGCCAACGTATATCACTTCGCTCTTTTCATCCAGCATGATATACACCCCCGGCAGCAGGGGCAGATTATTGGCTTTTTCTCTCAGGGTATCCAGCATACTGTTAACCTCGTTTTAGTTATGTAAACTTTATGGTTCCTGGCTTTCCGTGATCTGTTCCTTGCCGAAGATGCACCAGAGGGTGATGGAGACCACCACAATGACGCCGCCGATCAGGGCGAAGATGCCCGGCTTCTCCCCGTCAAAGATCAGCACCCACACCGGGTTCAGCAGCGGCTCCACCGCGCCCAGCAGGCAGCAGGCCAGGGGCGGGCAGTACCGGGAGGACTTCACATACAGGATGTAAGAAATGCCCAGCTGGAACACGCCCAGGGTCAGGATGGAGAGGGTGGCGGCGGTGGTAAACACCGGCTTGGTGACAATGATGAAGGGCAGGCCCACCAGGAAGGTCAGGCACTGGCCGATGAGGATGCCGGAAAAGCGCTGCTCTCCTTCCAGCTCGCCCACGGCCATGAACATACCGGCCATGAACATACCGGCGGCAATGGCCACCAGGTTGCCCAGGATATAGCCGGGCTGCAGCTGGTCAAAGAAGAACAGGGCGATGCCCAGCAGGGTCAGGGTGACCACGGCGGCATCCGCCTTGCGGATGCGGGTCTTGTAGATCAGGGCGGTGAAAATGACGATAAACACCGGGGAAGTGAACTGCAAAACGATGGCATTGGCGGCGGTAGTCAGCTTGTTGGCGCAGACAAAGCAAGTATACACACAGGCGGACAGCGCGCCGGCCAGAAAGGTCTTTTTGCTCAGCACGAAGCGGTGCCGGGCGATGAGCATATACACGGCGATGGTGGCGCCGGCGATGAGGCTGCGCATACCGGCCACGGCAAAGCCGTTCCATGGGATGAGTTTGATGAAGATGCCGGCAATGCTCCACAGCGTGGCGCAGACCAGCATTTCTATAATTGCCAGATTTTCTTTTTTCATGATGGACCTCACGGGAATTCAAAGAATTTTCAGCATATGGGGTGTTCACAAAAAATAGGCGCGTGATGCTCACGCGCCTGTTTTTATCAATTTGATCAGATTACTCGTTGAAATCGGAATCAATGAGTTCGGCCAGGGTAGCGATAGCCGCGTCCTCGTCAGCACCGTCAGCAATGATGTTGATGGTGGTTCCCTTGACAATGCCCAGGGAAAGAACACCCAGGAGGCTCTTGGCGTTCACACGCCGCTCTTCCTTCTCCACCCAGATGCTGCTCTTGAACTCGTTGGCTTTCTGAATGAAGAAAGTCGCGGGCCGGGCATGAAGACCTACCTGATTATTGATGACTACTTCTTTGGTTATCATACTTGCCACTCCTTATTTCATAACGATATTGCTTTACTAATTTAACAAATTTTCAGGAAATCGTCAACCGCTTTCGAAGCTTTCATTATTTTCAACATTTATTTTGCTTCGCCGCGGCAAAATTTATTTAAGTTCGACAACGGTAACGCCTGCCTCACCCTCGCCAAATCTTCCCAGACGGAAAGATTTTACGCTTTTATTCCGTTTCAGCATTTGCTGCACCGCGGCGCGCAGGGCGCCGGTGCCCTTGCCGTGGATGATGGTGACGGTTTTCAGCCGGGACATGACAGCGCTGTCAATATACCGCTCCGCCGCCAGGACGGCTTCCACGCTCTCCATGCCCCGCAGGTCGATCTGGGGTTCGATGCTCATGGAGCGCAGCTGGGCGGCGCTGCTTTTGGCCACGGCCTTGGGGCCGGGGGCCTTCTCCCCCTCCAGCAGCAGCACCTCGTCCTCTTTGGCGGTGACGTTCATGATCCCCGCCCGGAGACTCAGCACCCGGTCGGGCGAGATGGACAAGACCGTGGCTTTCATGCCCATGGACTTGATCTGCACCGTGTCCCCCACCTTCAAAGGCCGGGAAGAAGTCTGTTCCGGGGCCGCAGGCTCCAGGTCCTTTTTCAGGGCCTCCTCACTGAGATTCAGCTTCCGGCGCAGCTGGGAGCGGGCCTCGTTGATCTGCTGGGCCTCCTCCTGCTCGTTGGCGCGCTTGCGCATCTCGTCCAGTTCCCGGAACACCTCCTCGGCGGTGCTGCGGGCCTCCTGAATGATCCGCTCCGCCTCCCGGCGGGACTTGAGGTCTGCCTTGTCCAGGCGCACCTCCAGCTCCGCTTTCAGGAAAGCGGCCTTTTTGGCGTTTTCCTGGGCTTCCCGCAGCTTCACGGCAGCCTCGTTCCGATCCCGCTCCAGCAGGAGGCGGGTCTGCTCCAGCTTTTCGATGGTGGCCTCAAAGCTGGCGCTCTCGGTGCTGACCCGGTTGCGGGCGTCCGCAATAATGTCCTCCCCCAGGCCCAGACGCTGGGAGATGGCAAAGGCATTGGATTTGCCGGGGATGCCCACCAGCAGATGGTAGGTGGGACGAAGGGTCTCCACGTCGAACTCGCAGGAGGCGTTCTGCACCCCCGGCTCGTTGGTGGCATAGACCTTCAGCTCCGCATAGTGGGTGGTGGCGGCAATGACGGCGCCCCGCCGGCGGCAATACTCGATAATCGCCACGGCCAGGGCCGCGCCCTCGGTGGGGTCAGTGCCGGCGCCCAGCTCGTCAAACAGGATCAGGGAGCGGTCATCGCACTCTTCGATAATGTTGACGATATTGCTCATGTGGGCGGAGAAGGTGGAGAGGTTCTGCTCAATGCTCTGCTCATCGCCGATGTCCGCCAGGATGTGGCTGAACACCGGCAGGTTGCTGCCGTCGTCGGCGGGGATGTGCAGGCCGCACTGGTTCATGGCGGCAAGCAGGCCGATGGTCTTGATGGAGACGGTTTTGCCGCCGGTATTAGGGCCGGTGATCACCAGGGTGTCAAAGCTGTCCCCCAGCTCCAGGCTGATGGGCACGGCCTTGGCCTGATCCAGCAGCGGGTGCCTGGCCCGGCGCAGAACGATGCCCCCGGGCTCACCGGCGGCGCTCTGGCAGTTCAGTTTATAGCTGAGCTTGGCCTTGGCAAAAATTAAATCCAGCCGCACCAGAATCTCAAAATCGGCAGAGATATCGTCCCGGTGCTCGGCGCAGTCGGCGGACAGCTCCGCCAGGATGCGGTCGATCTCAAGCTTCTCCTTGGCGGCCAGCTCCCGCAGCTCGTTATTGGCCTTGACGGCGGCCATAGGCTCGATAAACAGGGTGGCGCCGGAGGCCGAGATATCGTGCACCAGGCCGGGGATGGCCCCCTTGTGTTCTGCCTTTACCGGCACCACGTAGCGGTCCTGCCGCATGGTGATGATGGGCTCCTGCAGGGCCTTGGCATAGCTGGGCGAGGAGATGATCTTCTGTAAAGAGTCCCTGGCCCGGGCAGCGGCGGCCCGCATCTGGCGGCGGATGTTGGCCAGCTCCGGGCTGGCGCCGTCGGCAATCTCATCCTCGCCGCTGATGGAGGTGCTGATCTTCTCCTCCAGGAACTTGTTGGCATGGAGGGCGTAGAACAGATGGTCGATAGGCGTTTTGCCCACGGTGTCATCGGCAATATAGCCCCGCACCAACCGGGCGCACTGAAGCACCCGGGCGATATCCAGCAGCTCCCGGGTGTTGAGGGCGCCGCCCAGGTCGGCCCGGGCCAGTGAGGGGCGCACGTCCTTTACGCCGGAGAAGCTGGGGCTGCCCCGCACCACCATCATGGTCTTGGCGGCGGTGGTCTCCTCCTGGCGGCGGCGCACTTCCGCCGGCTCCGTGGAGGGGGTCAATGCCCGGGCCTGCTCTTTGGCGGTGTCCCCCACCGCCTCTGCCGCCAGCATTTCCAGCACGGCAGGCAGTTCCAGAGTTATCAATGATTTTTCAAAAAAACGCATAGCTTTATTTTATCCTTATGTTTTTCCAATAAGTCAGGGTGGAAAACTGCCGCTCGGTTTGCAGCAGCAGGTAGCGCTCCGCCGCGGCGCTGAGCCGCTGCATGGCCTCCCCTTCCAGATGGAAGGAGAGCAGCTGCTTTGCCGGGGCGGAGACGATATAGCGCAGGGCGGCCAGGGAATCCGGGCAGAGGCGGGCCAGCTGGTCCCGGCTGTCGGCACAGGCGCGGCAGAATACGCTGCCCCGCTCCAGGCTCAGCACCGGCTGCTCCATCTCCTGACAGCCGCAGGCAGGACAAGCGCTCAGCTCCGGGGTGTAGCCGGTGAGACACATGAGCCGCAGCTCAAAGGCGGCCTTGATCTGCTCCGGGGGATACAGTTTATTGCTGAGCGCATACAGAGAGTTGAGCCCCAGCTGCAAAATGGCCGGCTCCGGCTGATCCTCCACGCTGAGTGCCTCCAGGCACTCGGCAAAGTAGCAGCCCAGGGCAAAATCCTCCATATCCGTTCGCAGGCCGGTGAAAGGTTCTTTGAGCACCGCTTCGTTCACCGTCCATTTGCCCCGGTTGCCGAAGAGGGTCATCTCCGAATAGGTCAGCTGCTGGGTGGCGGCGGCGGTTTTGCTGCCCTTGCGCAGGGCGCCCCGGGCCTTGACGGTGATCTTGCCGTCGGTGGAAGTCAGCAGGGTGAGGATGCGGTCCGCCTCCTTGTACCGGACTTCCCGCAGGACAAGGGCGTTGGTTGTCGTAAACATATATGTATACCTCGGCGTTGAGCCCGGGGAATTTATCCCCGGCTCCCCACGGTGTTTTGGGCAGTTCTGTTCTCTACGGCTCTTTCGGCAGCTTTATAAAGGAGATAATACAGCGGGTCGCCGGTCTCCCGGAAAGCCTGCCAGATGGGGTCTTCTTTCATACTACCACCTCTGCCTTTAGTATCTGCAAAGGCGGCAGATTAAAATGCTGGAAAAAATTGAATTACTGCTCGCTGAAGCCGAAGTTGCGTAGCTGGGCCATGGAATCCCGCCAGTTCTCCTTCACCTTCACCCAGGTCTGCAAATAGACCTTGGTGCCCATAAAGGCCTCGATATCGGTGCGGGCCAGCTCCCCGATCTTTCGGAGCATGGCGCCCTTCTTGCCGATGATGATGCCCTTGTGGCTCTCCTTCTCACAGTAGATGGTGACCTCCAGGTCGATGATGCCGTTGTCCCGCTCAGAGAACTTGGTGACTTCCACGGCGGTGCCGTGGGGAATCTCCTTATCCAGGCAGCGCAGCAGCTTTTCCCGCACCAGCTCCGCGCAGATCTGCCGCTCCGGCTGGTCGGTGATCATGTCCTCGGGGAAGAAATGGGGGCCCTCCTGGGCGTACTTCTCCAGCTCCGCCATCAGCTCGTCCACCCCCTCGCCGGTTCTGGCAGAGATGGGCAGGATGGCGTCAAACGGATACAGGGCGCTGTAGGCGGCCATGACCTCCAGAAGCCGGGCCTTGTCCACGGTGTCAATCTTGTTGATCACCAGCAGGGCCGGGGCCTTGGTCTGGCCGAGGCGCTCAATCAGCGCCAGCTCCTGAGGGCCGGGGCTGGCCACCGGCTCCACCAGCAGCAGCACGCAGTCCACATCCGCCACGCTCTCCTTCACCACATTGACCATGTAGTCCCCCAGGCGGGTCTTGGGCTTGTGGAAGCCGGGGGTGTCCATCAGGACAAACTGGGTATCTCCCCGGTTGACGATGGCGGTGATGCGGTTGCGGGTGGTCTGGGGCTTGTTGGAAACGATGGCGATCTTCTCCCCCACCAGGGCATTGGTCAGGGTGGACTTGCCCACATTGGGCCGGCCGCAGATGGTGATCATGGCTGCTTTTGTCATATAGCTTATCTCCTGTAATGATTATTCTTCAAATATCGTCGCCCATGATGGTCTTTTCCCGCTGGCGCATCCGGGCCTTCATCGGGCCTTCATCCACATGGTCATAGCCCAGCAGATGCAAAACGGAGTGGACGGTGAGATACATGATCTCCCGTTTGAAACCATGGCCGAACTCCCGGCCCTGGGCCTCGCAGCGGGGCAGGGAGATCATCATGTCCCCCAGCAGCACCGCGCCGGTATCCAGGTCCCGCTCACAGTCCGCCGGGTCAAAGTGCCCCGGCTCCAGCTCGTTCTGGGGGAAGCTGAGCACATCGGTGGGCCTGTCCACCCCACGGAAGTCCCGGTTCACCTGGTGGATGCCCGCATCGTCGGTTAACATAACGCTTATAATGCAGGGCGTGTCCACCCCTTCGGCGGCCAGGGCCATGGCGGCGGCCTTCCTAATGAGAGCGGCGGCTTCGTTATGGCCCAGGTTCTTCACTTCCCGGCTCACATAGATCTCGTGCTCCATGTCCCTCATCCCTTCTTATAGCGTTTCGGCGGCAGCTTCTTCACCGGCGCCGCGGCCGGGTTCTTCTTGTCATAGACCTCATAGGCCTCGATGATCTTCTGCACCAGCCGGTGGCGCACCACGTCAGAGCCGGTGAGGGTGCAGATGGCGATGTCCTCAATGCCCTCCAGCACCTTCATGGCCACCTTCAGGCCGCTGGTCTTGTCCTCCGGCAGGTCGATCTGGGTGATGTCGCCGGTGATGACCACCTTGGAGCCGAAGCCGATGCGGGTCAGGAACATCTTCATCTGCTCCCGGGAGGTGTTCTGGGCCTCGTCCAGGATGATGAAGCTATCGTCCAGGGTGCGGCCGCGCATATAGGCCAGGGGGGCCACCTCGATATTGCCCCGCTCCAGGTACTTCTGGTAGGTGTCCGCCCCCAGCATATCAAAGAGGGCGTCATACAGCGGGCGCAGGTAGGGGTCCACCTTGCTCTGCAAATCGCCTGGCAGGAAGCCCAGCCGCTCCCCCGCCTCCACGGCGGGGCGGGTGAGGATGATGCGGTTGACCTCCTCCGCCCGGAAGGCGGCCACGGCGGCGGCCACCGCCAGATAGGTCTTGCCGGTGCCGGCGGGGCCGATGCCCAGGGTGACAGTGTTTTTGGCGATGGCGTCGCAATAGGCCTTCTGGCCCAGGGTCTTGGGCTTGATGGGCTTGCCCTTGGCGGTGATGCAGATCACGTCCCCGGCCAGCTGGTTGATCTGGGTCTCCTTCCCGTCCTTCACCAGCTTGAGAATATAGCGGACGTTCTGGGCGTCAATATTCTCCCCCTTGGCGGCCAGGGTCAGCAGGCCGTTGATGGCCTTTTCCGCCAGCAGCACATCCTCGGCCTCGCCGCAGATGTGGATCTTGTCGTCCCTGTCCAGCACCTTGACCCCCAGCTCATTCTCGATGATGCGCAGGTTCTGGTCAAAGGAGCCAAAGACGCTGATCACATGTTCCATTCTTTCTACTTCAATGCTTTTTTCTATCATGTAGTATCCTTTCTCAGGCGGTCTTAAAAGCTGACCACCCGGGCAATATCTTCCAGGCAATGGCAGCGGAGGGTGACCACATACAGCGCCTCGCCCCCGGCGGCGGTGAAGCTCTTTTCCAGCACCTGTCCCTTCACATCGGCCAGCAGCAGGCGGCTGAGCACCTGCCCCATCTCCTGCCGGTCATAGGCGGGCTGAAGCTCCGTATCGTAGCCCCGGAGTTCTTCCCGCACCAAGGTCACCGGCAGGGCAAAGAGGCCCTCCGAGCCCAGTTTATATTCATGAATGATTTTATCACACTCGTCAATAGCTTTTCCACTATCAAAATAAAGATTTATCCGTCTTTTTCCGAATATGATAGCAAAGCGGCTGCGGCTGATGAGATTGGGCTGCTTCACTTCCTCCCGGGCGAGGCAAACGGCGCTCAGTTCCCGCCAGGTATCGGCCAGAACCTGGGCCCTGGCGCGGACGTATTTGCTGCCGCTGGACAGGGAATCCATCTCGGCGCTGACCAGGGTCTCCCCTTCCAGTACCGACTGGCCACTGTGCACCACCGGCCTGCCGTTCTCCACGGACAGGCGGCGGATGATGCCGGTTCTGGCGGCCACGATGTCCGCCGGGGCGCTCTCGACATAGATCTCCGGCTTCTCCTGCCGCTCCATCACCACGGCCACGGCCCGGGAGCCGCTGATGTTCACCGTCATCCAGGCCAGCTCCGGCAGCTCCCGGAGCATCTGACTGCGCACCAGGTCGGCGGAAACGGAGTAGCGGCAGGTGCCGCTGTCCACCCCACAGCGGGACAGGGCCCGCAGCACCTGCCCGTCGGTAAGCTGCTCATTGCCCACCACTTCGATCTCCCAGATGAACAGCGAGGAAACAAACAGCAAAAGCCCCATCAGCAGCAGAAGCAAAAGCAGCCAGCTCCGGCGTCTCAGCAGCTTCCGGTCCCGGCTGCCGCCGCTGAGACGGATGGGCCTCAGTTCACACATACATTTTTGGCTCAGGGCTTCCAGAGCCGGATAGTCCGTCTCATACATACGCAGGCGCAGGGTGCAGTCATCCACGCACTGGATATCCCACAGCGCAATGGCCGACAGGGCCGCCGCGTTCAGCAGCCCCTCCACATAGGCACCGCAGACCTCCACATCCAGCCTGCCCTTGAGTTTTTCATAGATTCTGCCCATCTTCACTCCCATTCCACGCTCTGTATCCGGCCGCTGATCAGCAGCTCCCGCCGGTTCATGGCGGCAATCACCAGCTCGGTGCCGCTGATGTTCAGCTTGCCCCGGCCCAGGGACACCACAATCCGCTCCCGGCCATAGTCCATGACGCCCCGGTGGTTCTCCACCAGCAGCCGCTTGCCGCCGGTGACCGTCAGCTTGGCAGTGCCCAGCAGGGCATCCTCCGGCAGCGCCAGCCGCTCCGCCAGCTCCTGGGGCAGCTCCCTTTTGCATTTCACCGGCTTCACCTCGATTCCGTATATATCTATGCCCGGCGTCATAGCTTGATACATGGACAAGGAGGTGCGCCATGAAAAACCGTCTCGCCGTTATCATCTGTCTCTGTTCCTTTGCCGCCCTGGCCCTGTGCTCTGCCCAGGTCATCGAAAGCTGCCGCTACGCCGTGGAGCTGTGCCTGAGCCTGATTCTGCCCTCGCTGTTCCCCTTTTTCGTGCTGTCGGTGCTTTTAAACCGGCTGGGGCTGCCGGGCTATCTGGGGCGCTTACTGACGCCCATGGCCTCCCGGGTCTACGGCGTCACCGGGGCCGGGGCCTCGGCGCTGCTGATCGGGCTCACCGGGGGCTACCCCCTGGGGGCGGCCTATATCGCCGACATGGAGCGCAGCGGCGCCATCACCGCCAGGGAGGGTGAGCGCCTGCTGGCCTTCTGCAACAACTCTGGCCCTGCCTTCATCATCGGCGCGGTGGGGGCCGGGGCCTTCGGCAGCGGCAAGGCCGGGCTGCTGCTCTACCTGTGCCATGTGCTCTCCGCCCTGCTGACGGGGCTGTTCTTCCGCCAGAAGGATTACTGCCGGGAGATTCCGCCCTTACAGCTGGATTCGGTTTACATAAGTCAGGCGCTGCCGGAGGCGGTGAAGCAGGCCATGGGGGCACTGCTGAACGTGTGCGGCTTTGTGATGTGCTTCACGGTGCTGGTGGGCCTGCTGGACGCGGGCGGGGCCTTTTCCCTGGTCTGCGGGCATCTCTCCGCCGCTTTCGGGCTGGAGCTGCAATTTACCCATGCCGCCCTCACTGGGGTACTGGAGTTGGGCAGCGCCGCCGGGGCGCTGCGGGGCCTGGCCCCCACGCCGCTGAACATGGCGCTGGCGGCGGGGATTCTGGGCTGGGGCGGACTTTCCGTCCATTTCCAGACCCTGGCGGTGCTGGCCGGGAGCAAAATCAAAGGCGCCCTGCATTTCGCAGGACGCCTGATCAGCGCCAGTATTGGCATGGTGCTGGCCTATGCCCTCTCCATGCTGTTGCTTTAGAACGCGAACAGCACGCCAACCAGGGCGGAGGCAGCAATGAAAACAATGGGGTGCAGGGACTTGAGCTTGTTACCATAACGTGTACAAACCAAAAGCACCACAGCCAGAATGATGGCCTTGAAGTTGAACAGGTCGGTAAGGACACCGCTGGCCTGAAACAGCTCCGTATGGAACAGGGCCAGCTTCAGAACCAGCACACCGGCAGCGGCGATCAGCCCCACGGAGCAGGGGCGCAGGCCATAGAAGGCCGCGTCCACATACTGGTTCTGACGGAAGGACTTGAGCACCCGGGCGATCAGCAGGATGATGATCACCGAAGGGGTCACAAGGCCCAGGGTGGCGATGACCGCCCCGGGGATGCCGCCGGCGGTGAAGCCCACATAGGTGGCCATGTTCACGCCGATGGGGCCGGGGGTGGACTCGGACACGGCCACCATATCCGCCAGCTGCCCATGGGTGAACCAGCCGGTGGAATCGGCCATGTCGTAGAGGAAGGGCAGGGTTGCCATGCCGCCGCCCACGGCAAAGAGCCCGGTCTTGAAAAACTCATAAAAGAGCCGCAGATACAGCATCATTTCCCTCTCAGCCCCACTTTCGTAAAGAAGATACCGGCAGCGGCGCAGAGCACCACAAACAGCACCGGGGACAGATCCAGGAAAATGGAGAGGACAAACACCAGCAGGCACAGCGCCAGGCTGGCCTTATCGGTGACGGCCTTCTTCCACAGCTTGGTGACGGCGTTGAAGATCAGCACGCAGACGCAGACACGGATGCCGGCAAAGGCATGCTGCACCGCCGGGATATCCGCAAAGTTGGTGAGGATGCCGGCAATGACGCTGATGATCAGCACCGAGGGGAACACCACACCCAGAGTGGCCACAATGCCGCCCAGGGTGCCGTAGAGCTTCTGGCCGATGAAGGTGGCGGTATTGACGGCGATGACACCGGGGGTGCACTGGCCCACGGCGTAGTAGTCCATCAGTTCCTCACTGGTGGCCCAGCCGTGCTTATCCACAATCTCCCGCTCCAGAATGGGGATCATGGCATAGCCGCCGCCAAAGGTCATGACGCCCACCCTGGCAAAAGCCAGGAAGAGGTCCAGGAATTTCTTCATGAATGCTTCACTTCTTCAAAGAATCTGCAAACTCGTTGTACTTGGCAATCTTCTCGGCGCACTGGGCCTGGCTCTCGCCCCGGACCAGCAGGTAGACCTTGATCTTCGGCTCCGTGCCGGAGGGACGGACGATGAAGCTGCTGCCGTCAGCCAGCTCAAAGTACAGCACGTTGGAGCCCCAGAAGGGAGTCTTGCCCACCTTGCCCAGGCCGGCCACAAAAATGCTGCCGTCGGCATAGTCGCGGATGCGGAGGACTTCCTGGCCGCCGATCTCCACCGGGGGCTTTTCCCGCAGGTCCTTCATCAGCTGCTGCATCTTCTGCAGGCCGTCCAGGCCGGGCATCACCAGGTTCAGGGTTTTCTCGGCAAAGTGGCCGTACTTCTCATACAGGGCGTTGACCGCGTCCATCAGGGTCATGCCCTGCTTGTGGTAGGAGGCGGCCATCTCCGCCACCAGCATGGAGGCAGTGACAGCGTCCTTATCTCTCACGTAGTCGCCCACCATGTAGCCGTAGCTCTCCTCGAAGGCGAAGATGTACTTATAGGACTCGGCAGCTTCCCACTCGGCGATCCGCTCCGCCATGAACTTGAAGCCGGTAAAGGTGTCCTCAAAGTGGACGCCGTTGGCCTCACAGACGGCTCTTGCCATGCCGGTGGAGACAATGCTGGACAGGGCGCCGGCATTCTCCGGCAGGGTGCCGGTGGACTTCTTGGCGCGGATGATGTAGTCCAGCAGCAGCACACCCATCTGGTTGCCGGTGATGGTCTTGTACTCATCCCCTACCCGCACCATGGTGCCGATACGGTCAGAGTCCGGGTCGGTGCCGATGATCAGGTCGCTGCCCACCTTCTTGGCCAGGTCAACCGCCAGGTAGAAGCCCTCCGGGTTCTCCGGGTTGGGGCTTGCCACGGTGGGGAAGTTGCCGTCAATGACCATCTGCTCTTCCACCGGGTACACGTACTTCAGGCCCAGCCGGGCCAGGGCTTCGGGGACCAGCTTGTAGCCGCAGCCGTGGAAGGGGGTGTAAACCACCTTGAATTCATCCGCCACTTCTTTGACCACTTCTTTATCGATGGCCTGGGCCATGACCTGCTCCATGAAGGCGTCATCGGTCTCCTTGCCCAGAATCTCGATCATGCCGCTCTTGACGGCCTCGTCGAAATCGCAGGTCTTGAAGCCGGTGAAGATGTCGATGGCTTCCATCTGCTTTGCGATGGCGTCCGCCTTCTGGGGGGGCAGCTGGGCGCCGTCGGCCCAGTAGACCTTGTAGCCGTTATATTCCTTGGGGTTGTGGCTGGCGGTGACGTTCAGGCCGGCGATGGTGCCGTAGTACAGCACGGCAAAGCTCAGCTCCGGGGTGGGGCGCAGGGCGTCAAAGATGCGCACATGCACGCCGTTGGCAGCCATGACGCAGGCGGCCTCCCGGGCGAAGGTCTCGCCGTTGAGGCGGCAGTCATAAGCGATGGCGATGCCCCTGCGCTTTGCTTCCTCGCCCTCGGCGGAAATGACGTTGGCAAAAGCCTGGGTGGCGTGACGGATGATGTGCACATTCATGTGGTGCAGGCCCAGCTTCATGGTGCCTCTGAGACCGGCAGTGCCGAACTCCAGCGGGGCAAAGAAGCGGTTTTCAATCTCCTTCTCGTCGTCGGCGATGGCGTTAAGCTCTGCCCATTCCTCCTCGCTGAGGGCGGGGCTGTCCAGCCAATGCTGATATTCTTCCTTGTAGTTTCTTGCCATGGTAATTTCCTCCTTTATAATTGGTCTGATTCGGCTTCCGGCGCTGCTTCACACAGGGCCCGGGCGTCCTCCAGCAGGGACTGGGGCACATAAATGTCCACACCCTGGCCGCTCATGCCCAGGATCAGCTTGCCGAAACTGCCGTCTCCCGGATATATTTTCAAGCATGGTATGCCATATGCTTCCAGCATATTGATCCTCAGCTCATCGCCAAGGTCCAGACTTTTGCAGTTGCACAGCAGTGCCGGCGTCTCCGGCTCTCCCTGCGCGGTTTTGGGCCAGCGGTCAAAGAGCTTATCGCCCAAGGCCCTGCCCCATTCGGTTTTATTCTCCATATTTCTCTCCCGGTATGACACAATATATTCATATTATAAACCCTTACGGCCATGAAAACAAGTCCAATTATCGCGCCTGCCTGGATGTTGGTCTGGTGTGGTTGACCACAATGATGCCCACGCAGACCAGGGCCAGAGCCGCCAGGTTCCGCAGAGTGAAAGCCTGCTCGTGCAGCAGCACGGCGGAATAGCAGATGCCGAAGACCGGGATGCTGAAACCGAAGATGGTGACCCGGCTCACCGGGTTGTATTTCAGAAGCAGGCCCCAGATGGTAAAGGCCACCGAGGACACCGCCGCCAGATATAGCAGCAGGAGCACGGATGCGACCGTCCAGCCCTCCAGCCGCCCGCCCATCAGAAAGCCGATGAGCAGCATCACCAGGCTGCCAAAAACCAGCTGGCCCCCGGTGAGGAGGGTGGCGTCCAGGCGCCGGGTCAGGATTTTCAGCGTGACGGAACCCAAGCCGTAGGCGATGGAGCCGATGAGGATAAAGCCCTCGCCGATGAGGGTGACTTCCCCGCCCAGGCCGGGGCCTTTCATGTTCATGACGATGATGCCGCCGAAGCCCAGCAGACAGCCCAGGGTCTTGCGCCAGTCCATCCGCTCACCTTTCAAAATAAAGTGGGCAAAGATGATGGCGAAAAAGGTGTAGCTGGCATTGATAACGGCGCTCTTGGTGCTGGTGCAGTGGGCAAGGCCGATATAGTAAAACACATACTGGGCAGTGGTCTGCAGCAGGCCCTGGCCGCAGACGGCGGGCAGATCACCGGCTTTCAGGCCCAGTGGGCCATTGCGGCTCAGCCGGGCGAAGGCCAGGGTCATCAGCCCCGCCAGCAGAAAGCGCACGCCGCCATAGAGCAGCTGGCTGCCCGCGCCGCTGATGTTCATCATTGCATAGCCCAGCTTGATGCAGGGAAAGGCGCTGCCCCACATGGCGCAGCACAGCAGCGCCAGCAGGCTCACCGCCACGGGGCGCTGGTAAATATTTTCTTTCATATCTTTCTCTTCCTTTATATGCTGCAACAAGATATAGCGCAAACGGGCGGAAATGTCAAGGGATATCCGCAAGATGCAGAAGACCCCGCCGGTTTCCCGGCGGGGTCTGAAGATATTTCCGTTTGAATCTGTCTGTCAGCGCTTGTTCTTCATGCTCAGCATGTCGCCATAGACGGGGGTGGGGATGCCGAAGCCGCCGTGGACAGCCAGCACCTGGCCGGTGGTGTAGGGGGCTTCCGCGAAGTACAGCACCGCGTCGGCGATCTCCTGGGGCTCGCCCATGCGGCGGATGGGAGTGTGCTTGAGGAAGAACTCCTGGAACTCGGGGGTCAGGTTGTTCTTTACGGCCTCGGTGGCGGTCATGCCGGGGCAGACCACGTTGCAGGTGATGTTCAGGGCGGCAGCCTGGGAGGCGATCATCTTGCTCAGGTGGATGATGCCGGCCTTGGAGGTGCCGTAGGCCAGCTGGCTGACGTCGGGGGTCAGGCCAGCCACGGAGCCGATGTTGATGATGGCGCCGGAGCCCTGGGCGGCCATGGCCTTATTGATGGCAGCCTGGGAAGCCCGGAACACGGTGGACATATGCACTTCCACGTAGCGGGCAAAATCGTCATAGTCGGTGTCAAAGATGGTCTTGTCGTCGTAGGGCTTGGTGCCGCCGAAGTTGTTGACCAGGATATCGATGCGGCCCTCATTGGCCACCACGGTATCGATCATGTTCAGGATGCTGTCCTTATCATAGGCTTCGAAGTACACGGTCTTGACGTCCAGCCCCTGGGCACAGAGGGCGGCGGTCTTCTCGTTGCCCACTTCCAGGTTGCGGCAGGCCATATACACTCTGGCCCCGGCCTTGGCCAGGGTCTCAACACAGGCGTAGCCGATGCCTCTGGTAGAGGCGGTGACAATTGCGACTTTTCCGTTCAGCATTTTGTTTACTTCCTTTCTCAAATTCTTTCTTTTTTGCCGCTTCGGCTATTGAAATAGCCAGCTTATGGTTTTATAATAATCTAAAAAATAACAAAAGGACGGACAATATGTTGATTCATCATGTCTGCATACAGACAAATTCTTACGAATTGTCTAAAGATTTTTACTGCGATCTTCTGGGGTTTCAGCTCATTTCCGAGACAGCCAATTTCCACGGCCGGGGCTACAACAGCTGGCTCAGAGAACCGGGCGGCTTCATGATCGAACTGCAAACGGCCAAGGCCGGCGGGCAGTTTTCCCCCGCCTGCAAGGAATCGGAGGGCCTGGCCCATCTGTGCTTTCTGGTGGAGGACGTGGAGGCGGAGGCCCGGCGCATCCTCGCCGCCGGCTACGATCACTTCCGCTGCAAGAACGGCCAGGCAGTCTATGAGGTGCTGGGCAGCAAGCTGTGCAAGGTGGTTGCTCCGGAGGGCACCATCATCGAGCTGCGGGATACGGCAGATCTATAAAAAGCATCAAAGCCCCGGATACCCGGGGCTTTGATGCTTTTACTTATATTGCTTTATATAGTTTTTAAATCTGAATCAGCTTGTAGTCTCTGGTGCCCATGCCGATTTTCTCGGCGTGCTCCAGACAGGTCTTCCACTCAGAATCCGGGTGGTTCATGTGGAAATGCTCATGGTCATGCTCCTCATGGCCGAACTCCTTCAGATGCTCGTCCAGCTGGCTGCCGGCAATGACAGGCTGCTTGTTGCACAGGTCAACGCAGGCCTGGTCCAGGGCCACCGGGTCAAAGGAGGCCAGCATACCCACATCGGGGATGATGGGGATATCGTTTTCGGCATGGCAGTCGCAGCAGGGGGAGACGTCGCAGATCAGGGTAATGTGGAAGCAGGGCCGGTCCTTGCACACCGCATAGGCATACTCCGCAATTTTGTAGTTCAGCAGCTTGTTGGAGTCCTGGAAGGTGGGCTTGATGGCGTTCTTGGGGCAGACCGCCAGGCAGCGGCCGCAGCCCACGCACTTATCCGTATCGATATGGGCCTTGCGGTTTTCAATGATGGGGGCGCTGTGGGCGCAGATGCGCTGGCAGGAGCCGCAGCCAATGCACTGCTCTTCCTTCACATAGGGCTTGCCGTCACAGTGCTGCTCCATCTTGCCGGAGCGGGAGCCGCTGCCCATGCCCAGGTTCTTCAGTGCGCCGCCGAAGCCGGCGGACTCATGGCCCTTGAAGTGGGACAGGGAGATCACCACGTCGGCATCCATAATGGCCTGGCCGATCTTGGCCTCCTTCACGTACTCCAGGTTGATGGGCACCAGGGCCTCGTCCGTGCCTTTCAGGCCGTCGGCAATGATCACATGGCAGCCGGTCTGCAGCGGGGAGAAGCCGTTCATATAGGCGGTGTCCAGATGGTCCAGGGCGTTCTTGCGGCTGCCCACATAGAGGGTGTTACAGTCGGTCAGGAAGGGCTTGCCCCCCAGTTCCTTTACATAGTCCGCCACTACCCGGGCATAGTTGGGCCGCAGGAAAGCCAGGTTGCCGTACTCGCCAAAGTGGATTTTGATGGCGGCATACTTATCGGTGAAGTCGATGGTCTCAAAGCCGGCAGTCTTCATCAGCCGGTGCAGCTTTTTCAGCAGGTTCTCCTGACCGGTGGCCTTGAAGGTGGTAAAGTATACGTCAGAATGTGCCAATGGAATCTCCTCCTATATTTTTTTATTTATAATGAACTTGCCTGATGAAATTTTTTGCTTTTATTCCTGGTCCGGGGCCTTCAGGGTCTTGATCGCGCTCAGCGTGAAGTCCGTCATCAGGGGGATGTAGGTGAGGGCGAACACCGCGCCGCCGGCAATGGCAGCCTTCTTCTTGTGCCTGGACGGAACGCACAGCCCCAGCAGCAGGCCCAGGGCCAGCAGGCAAAACTTCAGCACTGCCACCATCTTCCAGTCTCTGGAAGCCAGATAGGCGTCTGCGCAGGCAATAAGTTTTTTCATCACAAGCACCTCCTGTTTTTCCCATTTTACCATAGCTGGCCACAGCGGGCAAGAGGGTTTTTGAGAGGTGGGGGGGCAATGCATCTTTGGTCAATGGATAAAAGTACAAAAGGTTTATTTTCAAGAGCCTGTCGCGGCCCTAGTTCCATCGCTATACTATCACCATCAGAGTAAAACAAAACCGCCACTCTGCCAAGTGACGGTTTGACGCTTTAGTTTTACCTAATCTTTAAGAGCTAACAGCGCTCCTGTGGCTTTATAATAGCATGAGAGGGGGGCGAAAGTCAATCGCAAAACGCAAAACGGAAGAACGTATAAATTATGTTTACACAACAGTTTTAGTAAAATATTTTGCTGACGCAAAATGTGAAATAATCCACTGGCGTGAATTGTGAAATATCTCGCTTTGCTCGATGTGAAATAAAATTCGCCTGACATTTGCGAAGCAAATATTTCACAGCGAAGCTATTTCACATTGCGAAGCAATATTTCACTCGCCGGAGGCGAATTTCGTTGAAAAAAGCACGCTTTCGCGTGCTTTTTTCTGGTGGAGATGGGGGGAGTTGAACCCCCGTCCGAAAGCGTTTTAACAGGAACTTCTCCGGGCGCAGACGGTTATTTACATTCCCTTGTCCGGGCGAGAGCCGTCACTCTCAGGGACTTGGTAGCTTCATCATGCATGGCCGGCGCAAAGCTTTGCCGGCGCACGTTCACCACTAATCGACGCCCCATCCCGGGCCGTGGTACTCCCGGGTGGAACGCTCGCTAATTAAGCAGCGAGAAGAACAGAATCGTTGTTGTTCTTTAATTTATAAAAGTTGCCCATTTTAAGGATGGTAGGCGCATCCGCCCGCTATTCCTGCCTCCACACCCCCGTCGAAACCGTTACATCCCCGTACGTCAGATGAAGCTGACTCCATTCCGCTTCACCGGTTTCCGTAAGAGCCGGTAAAGCTCCATATCCGTCATCTCCATCTTCCTTTCCAACTTGAACCCGCTTCGCTGGGCTTCAAGTTGGTTTTTGGTAACGTTTTTATGAAGCTGACTCCATTCCGCTTCACCGGTTTCCGTAAGAGCCGGTAAAGCTCCATATCCGTCATCTCCATCTTCCTTTCCAACTTGAACCCGCTGCGCTGGGCTTCGAGTTGGTTTTTGGTAACGTTTTTATGAAGCTGACTCCATTCCGCTTCACCGGGTTTCAAAGGAAGTCTTTAACGGGTCATGTGCCATCACATACAATGGCACATGACCACGTGTGAATACAAATTACTCCTTCACGGGTTCGGGGTAGTCCACGCCGAAGGTGTCCACGGTGACCGTCTTCATGGTCTGGTTGATGCGGGGCCGGTCGTTATAATCGGTGCGGACCTTGCAGATCTCGTCCACCACTTCGATGCCCTCGATCACCTTGCCGAAGGCGGCATACTGCCCGTCCAGGTGGGGTGCGTCCTCATGCATGATGAAGAACTGGCTGCCGGCAGAGTTGGGGGCCATGGTGCGGGCCATGGACAGAACGCCGCGGCTGTGAAGCAGTTCGTTCTTGAAGCCGTTGGCACGGAACTCGCCCTTGATGCAGTAGCCGGGACCGCCGGAGCCGACGCCCTTGGGGTCGCCGCCCTGGATCATGAAGCCGGGGATGACCCGGTGGAAGATGATGCCGTCATAAAAGCCCTGCTTCACCAGGGAGATAAAGTTGTTGACGGTGTTGGGGGCCACCTCGGGGTACAGCTCCGCCTTGATGATGCCGCCGTTTTCCATTTCAATGGTAACAATGGGATTGCTCATTGGTAATTCCTCTCTTTCATTATCCTGTCAATATCCCGCTTGGACTGACGGTCTGCCTCGCTGTCCCGCTTATCGTGCAGCTTCTTGCCTTTGCACAGGCCCAGCTCCAGCTTCACCCGGCTGTCCTTAAAATACAGGGACAGGGGGATCAACGCCACGCCGTCCTGCATAATCCTGGCCTGCAGCTTCATGATCTCCCGCTTATGCATCAGCAGCCGGCGGGGTCTGACAGGGTCTTTGTTAAAGATGTTGCCATGCTCATAGGGGCTGACGTGCATGCCGCGGACGAACAGCTCCCCATCCTTCACGGTGCAGAAGGAATCCTTCAGATTGACCTGCCCCGCCCGGATGGACTTGACCTCCGTCCCGAAAAGCTCTATGCCCGCTTCAAAGCGCTCCAGCACGAAATACTCGTGAAAGGCCTTGCGGTTGCTGCTGATCTCCTTTACGCCGGTCTGCCTGGGCACAGTGCTCACTCCCCTTCTCTTACACAGCAGGGAGATTATAACACAAGGCCGCCCGGAATAAAAGAAAAATTTGTGAATTGCTATCGCCGCAACTCTATTGTAACTATTTTGTTTTAAAGTTTTAATTTCTCTCCATATTTCGGCGTTTTTACCTGCGTTTTTTTAAGCGTTTCGGCGGAAAAAATATGGCAATCTCCATCGGGATATGGTATACTTCACTTACTGATTATGTAAATCATTTTAATTATCTTAGCTATGGGAGGTCATTGCCATGGATTATTTTGAGCAGTGCATCGACAGGGACGACAAATATCATGGGATCATTGTGGATGTGCATCTGGATAACGTCCGTCTCAGCGACGGCAGCAAAGCCAAACGTGAGGTGGTGGAGCACCCCGGCGGCGTGACCATCCTGCCTGTGGACGAGGCGGGTAACTGTTACATGGTGCGGCAGTTCCGCTATCCCGCCGGGCACATGATGCTGGAGGCCCCGGCCGGGAAGCTGGAATACGGCGAAGACCACAGGGAATGCGCCGTGCGGGAGCTGAGCGAGGAGACCGGCTTCACCGCCGATGAGCTGATCTATCTGGGCGGCTTCTACACCTCCCCCGGCTTTTCCAGCGAGCTTCTGCATGTGTATCTGGCCCTGGGGCTTCACGCCGGCGAGAGCCATCTGGACGAGGGCGAGTTTTTGAACGTGGAGAAGCACTCCCTGCAGGCGCTGGAGCAGATGATTATGAACAACGAAATTGAAGACGCAAAGACCATTATTGCCGTTTTGAAGGCGGAAAAGGTGCTGAAAGACCGGGCCAAAGAATAAAACTGTTGCCAATTACCTATCTCTGTGTTAAAATTCGAAATTGGTGGGCTTTGGCTCAGCATATTATGGATGGGCTGAGGCCGGCATCCGACAGGTTTGGAAGGTGCAAGTTTTGGAAAAATATATTATTCATGGCGGTACCGCCTTACGCGGTGAAGTGGAGATCAGCGGCGCGAAGAACGCCGCCGTGGCGATTATCCCCGCCGCCCTTATGGTAGACGGCGTCTGCCGCATTGAGAACATCCCCCAGATCAGCGACACCGATATGCTGCTGACCATTTTGAAGGAGCTTGGCGCAAAGATCAAGTTCATCAACAAATCGACCATTGAAATTGACTGCACCAATGTGCGGTATCAGGACGCCCCCTATGATCTGATGCGGAAAATCCGGGCCTCCTATTATCTGATTGGCGCCATGCTGGGCCGCTTCGGCAGCGCCAAGACCACCATGCCCGGCGGCTGCAACTTCGGCGTGCGCCCCATCGACCAGCATATCAAGGGCATGACCGCCCTGGGCGCCGATGTGGATGTGAAAAACGGCTTTGTCTATGCCGACGCCAGGGACGGCCGTCTTCACGGCGCGCGGATCTATCTGGACAAGGTCTCTGTAGGCGCCACCATGAACATCATGCTTGCCGCCGTCCTGGCCCAGGGCCGCACCATCATTGAAAACGCCGCCAGAGAACCCCATATTGTGGACCTGGCCAACTTCCTCAACTCCATGGGCGCGGACGTCCGCGGCGCCGGCACCGACACCATCAAGGTAAACGGTGTGGATAAGCTCCACGGCGGAAGCTACGCCATCATCCCCGACCAGATCGAGGCCGGCACCTACATGGTGGCTGCCGCCGCCACCGGCGGCGAGGTTCTGGTGAAGAACGTGATCCCCCGGCATTTGGAGTGCATCAGCGCCAAGCTGCGGGAGACCGGCACCATCGTCCAGGAATATGAGGATTCCGTGCTGGTCAAGGGCGCCAGCACCCTGCGCCGGGTCAATATCAAGACTCTGCCCTACCCCGGCTTCCCCACGGATATGCAGCCCCCCATGGGCGCTTTGATGTGCGTGGCCAATGGTACTTCCGTGATTACGGAAGGGGTCTATGACAATCGGTACAAATACACCAATGAGCTGCGGAAGATGGGCGCGGAGATTCAGGTGGACGGCCGGGTGGCCGTGATCGAGGGCGGCAAGCGCCTTACCGGCGCTCCAGTTCATGCCTGCGACCTGCGGGCCGGCGCGGCCATGGTCATCGCCGGCATGTGCGCCAGCGGCACCACGGTGGTGGAGGATGTGCGCTATATTGAGCGTGGCTACGAAAACTTTGTTGGTAAGCTGAAGGCCCTGGGCGCAGACATTGAATGTGTGGATGAGCCTGACATGCCGGAGGATGCGGACAGGGTGGTTTCCATCAGCTGATGAGACTTTCTATATTTGCCAGCGGGTCCAGCGGCAACTGCCTGCTTCTCAGCAGCGGTGACAGCCATATTCTGATTGACGCGGGGATCTCCATGCGCAGGATACAGGCCGGGCTGCGGGAAGCGGCACTGGATTTTCATGATGTTTCTGGAGTGCTCATAACCCATGAGCACTCCGACCATATTTCCGGGCTGAAAATGCTGTGTAAGCACCATGCTTTGCCCGTATACGCGCCCCACACCATTGCCAACCGCCTGCGGGGTATGCTGCCGGAGCTGGAGCCCTGCCTGCGCATCATCCGCGTGGGCGAGGCCTTCGCCCTGGCCGGCTTCAAGGTCACGGCCTTTCACACCCCCCACGATACGGATGAGAGCGTTGGCTACCGGGTGGAGGGCGGCGGCTGCTTTGCCATGGCTACCGACATGGGCCATGTGACCGACGAGGTGCGAAATGCCCTCACCGGGGCGGACACGGTGCTGATCGAAGCCAACCACGATGTGGATATGCTCAGCTACGGGCCCTACCCCATTTATCTCAAGCGCCGCATTCTCTCCGACCGGGGGCATCTGTCCAACGAGAACTGCGGCAAGCTGGCCCGCTATCTCTGCCAGCACGGCACCAGGCAGATTGTCCTGGGCCATCTGAGCAAGGAGAATAACCGGCCGGACATTGCCCTTTCCGCCGTCCGGCAGCAGCTGATGGGTCTGCCGGTGGAGCTGCACTGCGCGCCCCCTGCCGGCGGGCTGACTTTAACTGTTGAGGATGCTTGCCGATGCTGTCTGTAAAATTCATCTGCGTGGGCCGGATGCGGGAGCGCTTTTATATTGAGGCCTTCAACGAGTACGCAAAGCGGCTGCAAAGCTACTGCAAATTGCAGCTGATGGAGCCGGCGGAAATCAAACTGGGGGACAATCCTTCGGACAAGGAGATCGGCGCCGCCCTGGATAAGGAGGCGGAGGATATTCTCGCCGCCATCCCCGACGGCAGCTATGTGGTTGCCCTGTGTGTGGAGGGGAAGGGCCTGCCCAGCGAGGCCATGGCCGAACTGATTTCCCAGCGGGAAAACTCCGGCAAACCCAAGCTGTGCTTCATCATCGGCGGCTCCTATGGGCTCTCCCCGAAGGTGAAGGCCCGGGCTGACCTGAAGCTGAGCATGTCCCAAATGACCTTCCCCCACCATCTGGCCCGGGTTATGCTGATTGAGCAGCTTTACCGTGGGTTCAAGATCAAAGAGGGTTCACTGTACCATAAATAGCGCACGATTTCAAAATGCCTTGGGCATTTGACGCAATTTCCTGACGGGAGGGATTCCTTTGAATTACGCAAGGCTTGATGAGGGCCGGGGCTGGAGAGGCTTTAACGCCGGGGCAGGCTTTTTTATCTTCTGCCTGTTTATGCTCTGCCCTGCCGCGCCGGAGCACTGGGCGGAAATGTACGGCTTTTTCGGGCGGATCATTCTTGTCGCTTTCATGGCGCTGTTTTTTTACCATTACAGGCCCGGCGGCCGTTTTGAGGTCAATCTTGTCATCCTTTATGCGCTGTGGTTCATGGCTACCCGCTTCCTGAACGGCGACCACTGGATGGCCCGGGAGCCGGACCTGGTGCTGACCCGCTTCCTCTGCGCCGCCATGCTGGGCCTGGGGCCCATGCTGGATAAAGAGGGGCGCCGCCGGTTTCTGAATTTCTTCTGCGCCGCGGTGGGGATTTTCTATTTTGTTTCCGGCGCCCTGGCCATCGTTGTGAACCTGCTGGGCACCTATATCTATCTGCCGCCGGAGGGTGTGCTCTTCGGCCTGGATGAGCAATGGCACATCCACTACATCAATGTGTTCAACACCAACCGCACCATTTCCTCCCTGTGGTTCTACATTGCCTTGTGCATGATGATCTATCAGTTTTTTGCCTGCCGGAACAAGCGCTGGCGCATCCCCATTGTCATCGCTGGACTGCTGTTCTATGTGGCCATTTCCCTGGTCTTTTCCCGGACGGTGAAGCTGGTCACCTCTGTCAGCGTGGCCATGCTGGTGATGCTGCTGGCGCTGCGGTATCTTCCCGTCAAAAAGTTGTGGCAGAAAGCCGCTGTGCTGGTGCTTTGTGCGGCGCTGTTCATCCCGCTGACCTTCAAGAGCTTTGACTGGACGGCCGGCCTCATGTCCGATGTGTCCTCCCTGCTGGCCGCTGAGACCTCAGAAGCCACAGACGACAGTGCTGTGACCGAAGGCGTAGACTTCTCTGACAACCGGGATCTGAGCGCGGACATTTCAAATCTCTCGGAACGCGGGCAGATTTTCGCCTCCTTCCTCCCCACCTTGCAGCTCTCGCCCCGACGAATCTTTGTGGGCTGCTTCAGTGACAAGCTGATGAGCATTCCCAATCTGTTTGTGGACTTCCCCATCCCCTTCCTGCATATGCACAACTTCCTGTTGGAAACCTTTATGCTTACGGGGCTGCTGGGCTTTTTACTGGTGGTGTTTTTCTGTCTGCGGCTGGTGATTCGCATGCTGCACCTGTTCTTCACCGCAGATCAGCGGGTCAGCCTGGCCGACAAGATGCTTACCATCCCCCTGACGGGCATCCTGCTCTACGGTATGTTCGAGGTGGTCATTTTCACTGCCTGCAGCGATAAACGGGCCCCCACTGACGTGCGGGAGTTGAGCTTCTTCATTATCGCCGGCATGGTGCTGGCCTGTTCCCACGAGGTGCTGCCAAGGCTGAGGGATTTAAGAAAAAAGAAATAACAAAAAACGCTGTGGCCAAAGGCGGGTGTCCGTAACACAGTAACTCCATTTATTACAGGGCCTGTCCGGAAG
>JBJDXQ010000074.1:0-29295 GCA_051866745.1 Candidatus Limivicinus sp.
ACTTGTGACCTCCCGCACGTCAAGCGGATGCGCTACCAGCTGCGCCAATCGTCCAGCTCTCTATCAGCAAGGGGTATTCTATATCATAAAAAGAGAATTGTCAAGGATTTTTTGCTGGAACCTTTCGCTTTTTGCAGTGCGGAGGCGGTGGAGGGTATAATCGCCGGGAAGGCGCAGATAATGACATCATAAACCGATGGGGGACGAGCAACATGAAAATGACAAACGACGAATATAAAGACTATACCGACAGCCATTCACCCCGGTCAAAGTCCGGCCGGAATATGCTGCGGGCCTTTCTGGTAGGCGGAGCTATCTGCCTGGTGGGCCAGGCCCTGATTGACATCTTCATGGCCCTGGGCATCGACAAGGAAACGGCCTGTTCCGGCGGCTCCGTCAGTCTGGTATTTCTGGGGGCCCTGCTGACGGGCCTGGGAGTCTATGACGACATGGCAAAGTTTGCCGGGGCGGGCACCCTGGTGCCTATCACCGGTTTTGCAAACTCTGTGGTGGCCCCGGCGCTGGAGTTCAAAACCGAGGGCTTTGTTCTGGGCACGGCGGCAAAGATGTTCATCATCTCCGGCCCGGTCATCGTCTACGGTATTTCCGCCAGCGTGGTATACGGTTTATTATATGTACTTTTTGGCGCATAAACGAATAAACGGCCTGGTGAAACATAGAATGAAGCAGGCGTGCTGACGGCAGAGAAAGCAGCCGCCGGAAGCCATGGAGCGGGGAGCACAATTATAAGTCTGGGCTGCCGTACTTGGCGGTGATGATGCTTTGGGAGCAGTTGATCAGGCGGCGGATGTTCTTGTCGTGCATACGCTTCTCGCTGACGATGATGCCCAGGGAACGGAAGTACTTGGGGGAGATGGGGACGATCTTCACCTGATAGTTCATGCCCTTGACCACCAGCCTTGAGAGCAGACTGACGCCCAGACCATGCTCCACCATGGAGACGATGGATTCGTCGTCCAGATTGGTGGTGATGATGTGCGGCCCGATCTTCCGGGGGGAGGCGGCAAAGATAGGGCGAATATAGGTGTCCGCACCCTGAGAGGGCATGAGGAACTGGGACTCGTCAAAACGCTCCACCGGCATCACATCACCCTCCAGGGGAAAGCTTTCCGGCAGCACGGCCACCAGCTCATCCTCCCACAGGGGGATCCAGCCAAAGCCCTGGGCCAGAGACTCATCATAGCTGGTCATGATGCAGTCCAGCCGGTCATCCCGTACCGCGCTGTAAAGCTCCACCAGGCCGTCCATGATCAGGGAAACCTTGGTGTCCGGGCAGACCTTGCGGTATTCAGCCATGATCTGGGGCACCCAGTGGCGGGCGATGCTGGAATAGGCCCCCAGCCGCAGGGTGGAGCAATTGCGCTGGCGCAGCTGCTCCGCCGCCAGATCCAGCGCACCCGCCGCATCGGCCAGACTGCGCAGTTCCGGCAGCAGCTCCTGCCCGGCGGGAGACAGCCGAACGCCGCTCTTGCTGCGCAAAAGCAGGTTCAGCCCCAGTTCATTTTCCAGAGAATTCATCATGTGAGTCAGCCCCGACTGGGTGTAGCCCAGCTCGGAAGCGGCGGCAGTGAGGCTGCCGAGGTCGATCGCAGCCAAAAGAGCCTGAACTTTTTTTGTATCCATTGTTAAAAAATCGCTTTCTTTCGTCAAATTCTGAACAAATTCCACAATCATCCATGAGAGAATCTCATTACATACATAATAATGTAGAGCTATGAAAAAAGCAAGCAAAATGTTATAATGAACCTGCGCATGAGAGATCTCAACTGTTCGGATGAAAAGTAGCTGTTATTTTTTGAGAGGAGATTATTATGGAGAACAAACGTGGTTCATGGGCCAGCAACTTAGGCTTCCTGCTGGCCGCTGTTGGTTCTGCTGTCGGTCTGGGCAACATCTGGGGCTTCCCCAACAAGATGGGCGCCGGCGGCGGTTTTACTTTTCTGATCGTTTATTTGCTGTTGGCTGTATTTGTGGGTATGCCCATTATGGTCAGTGAGCTGGCCCTGGGCCGCAAGACCGGCCGGGGCGTGCTGGGCGCCTACAAGAAGGCCAGTAAGAAGTTCAAATGGCTGGGCTGGCTGGGCGTTCTGGCTCCCTTCCTGATCATGAGCTTCTACTCTGTTCTGGGCGGCTACTGCCTGCAGTACATGTCCCTGAACCTGGCGGAGCTGAGCTTCGGTCTCAGCGGCATCTTCGGCAGCGCCATCACCGGCGGCGCCACCTTCGGCGCCATGCTGACCAACCCCTTTGGCTGCTTCGTATTCACCCTGCTGTTCCTGGTCATCTGCATGCTGATCGTTAAGGGCGGCGTTTCCGGCGGTATTGAGAAGTTCAACAAGGTGGGTATGCCTGCCCTGTTCGTGATGCTCATCATCGTTATCATCCGTTCCCTGTCCCTGCCCGGCGCAGTGGAAGGCCTGAAGTTTATGTTCGTCCCCGGCTACGCAGTTTCTGCCGGCTTCATTCCCGAGGCCCCCAGCTTCGTGAAGGTTCTGGGCAGCGCCGGCGGCCAGATGTTCTTCTCCCTGTCCCTGGCCATGGGCGCCATGGTTACTTACGGCTCCTACCTGGGTAAGGAGGAGAATCTGACCAAGAACTCCCTGATCATTGTTGTTTCCGATACCATCATCGCTCTGCTGGCCGGTCTGGCCGTTATCCCCGCTGCCGTTGCCAACTCCATGGCCAGCGGCATCGCCAACGGCGACATGGTCCTGGGCGGCCCCAAGCTCCTGTTCATCACCCTGCAGGATGTGTTCTCCAACATGGGTCCCACTGGCCCCCTCTTTGGCGTGGTGTTCTACCTGCTGGTGGTCATCGCTGCCATTACCTCCGCCATCTCCCTGATGGAGGTTATCGCTACGCTGTTCCTTGACCGGGCTCATGAGCAGGGCAAGGAAGGCAACCGCACCAAGGTCACCCTGTGGGTCAGCCTGGCCATCACGATTGAGGCCCTGGTAGTCGCATGGTGCGGCCTGGGCTCCAACGGCATTGACCCGGCCACCCTGTTCGGCCGTGACGTGATGAGCAGCCCCGTGTTCATGGATTGCTGGCTGGACTTCATGGACTGCTGGTCTGAAGGTCTGGCAATGCCTCTGGGCGCCATGCTCATGTCCATCATGGTGGCCATGGAGCTGAAGCCCAAGTACATCCTGGATGAGGTCAACGGCAATAAGCCCGGCTTCTTCAGCACCTTCTATAAGATCTGCATCACCGTGGTGGCTCCCCTGGTCATGGCCTTCGTTCTGGCCGGCCAGATGATCGGCTTCTTCACCAATGTGGACGGCAGCAACGGCAGCACCGTTACCCTGGTGTGCTACGGCGTTTCCATTGTGATCCTGGTGCTGGGCTATGTCTATGCCGCTGTCGGCAGCAAGGAGAAGACCGCTGCCTGAGCGGTCCTCCCATAAAAAACCATCGCGATAAGAATCATATGCGGCGGGCCTCGGCCCGCCGCAAACTTTTGCCCATTTTTGTACTCCTCGGGGGAGAAATTGTGCAAGAAATAACAATTTCTGACAAATTGTGTTAAGAATATTACTATTCTTGCACAAAAGGACATGGGGGATTATAATAGCTATATCTTGAAATTCTTGTAGCGAATTGCAAAAAATGCTTTGACAAGCACATCCCTTGGTAATATAATCTTGATTGATAAATAACTAACTATCCCTTGAGGGCAGTTGTGTGGAAAGACTTTGCTTAAAAATCCGCGGCATTGTGCAGGGCGTGGGCTTCCGTCCCTTTGTGCATAAGCTGGTGCGCCGCTGCGGTCTCAGCGGCTACATAAAAAACACCTCCTCCGGCGTGGAGCTGGAGCTGGAAGGGGAGCGTCCGGCGCTGGAGCGCTTTGTGGCGCTGCTGCCGGAGCAGGCTCCTGTGCTGGCCGTGATTGAGAGCATGGAGGCCAGTTATTCTCCGGAACTTCGGGGCTACAAAGGCTTCGAGATTCGTCAGAGCCAGCGGGAGGAATTCCGCAACACCCTGATCTCGCCGGACATTGGCATCTGTGAGGACTGCCTGCGGGAGCTGCGTGACCCAAGGGACCGGCGCTACCGCTATCCCTTCATCAATTGCACCAATTGCGGCCCCCGGTTTACCATTATTAAAGACATCCCCTATGACCGGGCCAAGACTTCCATGGCCGGCTTTCCCATGTGCCCGGATTGCGACCGGGAGTATCACGATATTGAGAACCGGCGCTACCATGCCCAGCCGGATTGCTGTGCAAGCTGCGGCCCCCGGGTGTTCTATCTGGATGAGGCGGGGAATGAAATCCCGGGTGACGGCATCGAATTGGCAAGGGAAGCGCTGAAAGCCGGGAAGATCGTTGCCATCAAAGGCCTGGGCGGGATGCACCTGGCCTGCCGCTGTGATGAGGAACCCCTGGTCAGGGAGCTGCGCCGGAGAAAGCAGCGGGATGAAAAGCCCTTTGCCCTCATGTGCCGGGATGTGGATTGCGTCCGGCGCATCTGCCGCCTGTCGGAAGCGGAGGAAAAGGTTCTCACCAGCTTCCGCCGGCCCATTGTGTTGCTGGGAAAGCGGCAGCCGGGGCTGGACTACCTCAGCGAAAACGGCTATCTGGGCGTGATGCTGCCCTATACGCCGCTGCACTGCCTGCTGTTTGGGGACGACATAGATCTGCTGGTCATGACCAGCGCCAACCTGTCGGATACGCCCATTCTTTTCAAAAATGCCGAGGCCCTGGAAAAGCTGCAGGGCATTGCCGACGGCTTCCTGCTCCATGACCGGGAGATCCAGACCCGCTGTGACGATTCCCTCTGCTGGGTGCTGGAAGGGAAGGAGTACCCTGCCCGCCGCTCCCGGGGCTATGTGCCCTTTCCGCTGCGGATGGAGGGCCAGCTGCAAAGCATCCTGGCCTGCGGAGCGGAGCAGAAGGCCAGCTTCTGCCTTTCCAAGGGCAGCTATGTGTTTCAGAGCCAGCATATCGGCGATTTGAAGAATATGGAGACCCTGGAGAATTACACCCAACAGATCGCCCATTTCAAGAACCTGTTTGACATCGAGCCCACGCTTGCCGCCTGTGACCTGCACCCGGACTATATGTCCACCGAGTACGCCCAGAGCCTGGGCCTGCCCCTTGTGCAGGTGCAGCACCACCATGCCCATCTGGCCGCCTGCATGGCGGACAACGGCCTGGAGGGGGAAGTGATCGGCCTGGTGTGGGACGGCACCGGCTATGGCCCCGATGGCACCATCTGGGGCGGGGAGTGCCTGACCGGCGGCTATGAAGCTTTTCAGCGCTTCGGCCATATCCTGCCCCTGGCCCTGCCCGGCGGGGACCGGGCCACGAAAGAGATCGACCGGCTGGCCTTCAGTCTGCTGTCTGCCGCCGGCTGTGATACCTCGTCCATTTCTGCCGCGGAGACTTACCGGGCCATGCTGGCGGCGGGGCTGAACTGCCCCCTGTCCTCCGGCATGGGAAGGCTCTTTGACGGCGTGGCCGCCATCCTGGGCATCAAGACCCGCTGCAGCTATGAAGGCCAGGGCGCCATCCTGCTGGAAGCGGCGGCGAAGGACGATGGGGGGACTTACCCCATCCTGCTCTCCGGCCACCCCCTGGTGTTTGACTGGCGGGAGATGATCCGCGCCATCGTCCGGGACCGGCAGCAGGGGATGGAAACCGGCGTCATCGCCGCCCGCTTCATGAACACCCTGGTGGAAATGGCCGTAAGGATGGCCGTGGCCGCCCGGGAGGACACCGGGCTGAACCGGGTCTGCCTCTCCGGGGGCAGCTTTCAGAATATGTATATCATGCACCGGCTGCCTGACCGGCTGCGGGCCGAGGGCTTCCAGGTCTACCATCATAGCCGGGTCTCCACCAATGATGAGGGGATTGCCCTGGGGCAGCTGATGATTGCCAACGCAAAATGGAAAGGGAAAGAAAATGTGTCTTGCCGTACCCCTGAAATTGATTGAGATCAACGGAAAAACCGCCACCGGCGAAGCCATGGGTATGACCCGGCAGCTGCGGGTGGATTTCATAAAAGACCCCCAGGTGGGGGACTATGTGATGGTTCATGCCGGCTTTGCCATTGAGCGGCTGCCGGAGGGCCAGGCCCTGGCGGACCTGGAGGCCTGGGAGGAAATGGAGGCCGCTCTTGAATAACGCCGGCACCCAAAAGCTCCTGGCAGCCATCGAAGCCCTGGGTGACCGGCCCATGAACCTGATGGAGGTCTGCGGCACCCACACCATGGCCATTGCCCGCTCCGGGCTGAAAAGCCTGCTGCCGGGAAACATCCGGCTGCTGTCCGGCCCCGGCTGCCCGGTGTGCGTCACCCCGGCGGAAGTCATTGACGGCGTGCTGGAACTGGCCATGGAGAAAAATGTGATCATCGCCAGCTATGGCGATATGCTCCGGGTTCCCGGCAGTACCCCGGGGGACAGCCTCCTGCGGCGCCGTGCTTTGGGCGCCCGGGTGGAGATCGTCTACTCCCCGGTGGATGCGGTGGGCCTGGCCAAAGAAAACCCCGGCAGGGAAGTGGTGTTTCTGGGCGTGGGCTTTGAGACCACCGCCCCCGGCACCGCCGCCGCCGTGCTGACGGCCCAGGAGGAAGGAGCCAAAAACTTCTCCGTCCTGTCCATGCTGAAAACCGTGGAGCCGGCCCTGCGCACCTTGATCGCCATGGAGGGCTTCCAGGTGGACGGCTTCCTCTGCCCCGGCCATGTGGGCAGCATTATTGGCGAGGCGGGCTTTCGCTTCCTGCCGGAGGAATACGGCCTGCCCGGGGTGATCGCCGGCTTTGACCCGGAGGAAATCCTTCTGGCGGTGTACCTGCTGGCAAAGCAGATCACGGAAGGCAGCCCCCGACTGGAAAATGCCTACCGGCGTGCCGTCCGGCCCGAGGGCAACCCTCTGGCCCAGGCCATGCTGGAGCGCTGCTTTGTACCCCGGCGGGAGCTCTGGCGGGGGCTGGGAAGCATCGATAACAGCGGCCTTGGCCTGAAAGAGGAGCTGGCCGCCTTTGACGCGGAGAAGAAGTTCGGCCTGACCGCCGCCCCGGCGGCAAAGCCCACGGCCTGCCGCTGCGGGGACGTGATCTGCGGCCGCCTCAGCCCGGAGGATTGCCCTATATTCTCGCGCCGCTGCACGCCGGAGGACCCGGTGGGACCCTGCATGGTCTCCTCCGAGGGAGCCTGCGCCGCGGCCTATAAATACAGAGGTATCTGAAATGGACGAAATCATAAGCCTTGACTATGGCAGCGGCGGGAAAAAGACCGCCCGCCTGATCGAAAAGCTGATCCTTCCCCGGCTGGATAACCCGGCCCTGCGGGAACTGGGAGACGGCGCCATTGTCTCCGGCGGCGAGAAGCTGGTCTTCTCTACCGACAGCTTTGTGGTCAGCCCCCTGTTCTTCCCCGGCGGGGACATTGGTAAGCTCTCCGTCTGCGGCACAGTGAACGACCTGAGCATGTGCGGCGCGGAGCCGAAGTATCTGAGCTGTTCCTTTATTATAGAAGAGGGCTTCCCCTTTTCCCAGCTGGAGCGGATCGTGGCCTCCATGGCCGCCCAGTGTGAGAAAGCCGGCGTGCAGATTGTCACCGGCGACACCAAGGTGGTGGAAAAAGGCCGGGGCGACGGTATCTATATCAATACCGCCGGCATCGGCGTCCTGCGCCATCCGGGGCTAAGCTCCGGAAACATCCGCCCCGGGGATAAGGTGATTGTCTCCGGCTTCGTGGGGGACCACGGCACCGCGGTGATGCTAGCCAGGAACCGGATGATGCAGGGGGACATCGCTTCTGACTGCGCGGCCCTGAACGGCCTGACGGAAGCCATCCTCAGCGCCGCCCCCGGCGTCCGGGTCCTGCGGGACCCCACCAGAGGGGGCGTAGCCACCACCCTCAACGAGTTTGTGGAGGGTACGGCCCTGGGCATCGAGCTGGAGGAGACCCAGATCCCGGTGCGGCCCCAGGTGCAGGCCGCCTGCGACATGCTGGGGCTGGACCCGCTGTACTGCGCCAACGAGGGCAAGCTGCTGGCTGTGGTGGCCCCGGCGGATGCGGACAAGGTCCTTGCCGCCATGAGAAGTCACGAGCTGGGCACTGACGCCGCCATCATCGGCGAAGTGACGGAGCGCTATCCCGGCAAGCTGACCATGCGCACCGCCTTCGGCGGCAGCCGGGTCTTGCAGAAGCTCTCCGGCGCCCAGCTTCCCAGAATCTGTTAGCAAGTAAATTTAATATAAAAGCACAACATCGAGAGGTGAAATGAATGCAGGAGTACAAGAGAATTGACATCAGCAAGGATCAGGTGGTGCCTGTGGCCGAGCGGATGCGCAGGGAGGGCCGGTATCTGGTGATGATCCACGGCTTCATCAACAACGATGGGCAGATGGACGTCTCCTATGATTACGCCGTGGACCCGGCCATCGAGTCCTACCACGTGGTGGGGGAGACGGTGCTGCCCTCCATCGGCGCCATCTATGACACCGCGGCTACCTGGCCGGAAAGAGAGCTCAACGAGCTTTTCGCCGTGGAGTTTGAGGGTCTGGACACTTCCAAGCGGCTGTTTCTGCCGGAGGATATGCTGGAGACTCAGGGTAAAGGCCAGATCATGGTCACGCCCCTCAGCGAGCTTGTAGAGAAAAATCTAGGAGGAGACGGAAAATGAGCTATATTGTTCCCATCGGCCCCTACCATCCTGCCCTGGAAGAGCCTATCCACGCCAAGCTCTATACCGAGGGGGAAGTGATCAAGGACGCCGAGGTTTTTGTGGGCTACAACCACCGGGGCATTGAGAAGCTGGCCACCGAGCGCAACGCCATCCAGACCCTGGTTCTGGTGGAACGGGTCTGCGGTATCTGCTCCCACTCCCACGCCTTTACCTACGCCATGTGCGTGGAGAACATCAACGGCGTGGAGGTGCCCAAGAGAGGCCAGTATATCCGCGTCATCACCGCCGAGCTGGAGCGGCTGCACTCCCACTTCCTGTGGCTGGGCATCGCCTGCCACATCATCGGCCATGACAGTATGTTCATGCACATCTGGGATGAGCGTGAGCTGGTGATGGACCTGCTGGAGAAGATGACCGGCAACCGTGTCAACTACGCCATGGTCACCATCGGTGGCGCGAGAAGGGATATTGACGATGACCTGCGGCGGGAGCTGCTGTCTGCCTGCCAGAAGCTGAAAGGCCCCCTGGACCGCATCGCCGAAATCGCCCTGACCGACAAGACCATCGCCATGCGCACCAAGGGCGTGGGCGTGCTGACTAAGGAGGACGCCATCCGCATGGGCGCCGTTGGCCCCCATGCCAGAGCTTCCGGCGTGGCCATTGATGTGCGCCGTGACGCGCCCTACTCCTCCTATGACGACTTTGACTTCAAGGTTCACACCGTGGACAGCGGCGACGTGTTTGCCCGTGTGCTGGTGCGTGTGCTGGAGTGCTATGAGAGCATCAAGATCATCCGCCAGGCCCTGGAAAACCTGCCGGAAGGCCCCATCAATCTGGGCAACAAGCTGCCCAAGATCAAAGAGGGCCAGGCGGTCTGCCGTCATGAGGCTCCCCGTGGCCAGCTGAGCCACATGGTGGTGGGCGACGGCGGCATCAACAACCACCGGGTCAGCGTCCATGTGCCCAGCTATAAGAACACCCCCACCATCCCCCATATGCTCCGGGGCAACACTGTGGCCGACGCGGGCCTGATTATCGCCAGCATCGACCCCTGCTTCAGCTGCCTGGACCGGTAAGATGCACGAGCTTGCCATTACCGAAAGCGTTATCGACCTGATCAACCGGGAGGCAAAGGACAAGGGCTTTCAGAAGGTCCTTGCCATCAGCCTCCGGGTGGGCGAATACTCCGGCCTGATCCCGGCGTGTATTCAGGAATTCTTCCCCATTGCCGCCAAGGGCAGCATCGCCGAGGGCGCGGCGCTGGACATTCAGAGCGTGCCCGCCGCCTTCCGCTGCCTGGACTGCGGCTATGAAGGCCCGGTGGAGCGGAAAGCCGCCTGCTGCCCGACCTGCGGCAGCACCGCCATTCGCATGACCGCCGGCAGGGAGTTCTTTGTGGACAGCCTGAAGGTCGAATAAATACAGAAATACAGACAGGGTACGCCCCGTCTATGAAAGGAGAGCTTCAAACTTGCGTAAGACCACATTCGCAGGCGTGGTATCCACCTTTGTGGTGTGCTACGTTTTCTGGATCCTGCTGACCTGGAGTCTGGATAGCCAGGAATTGATCTACGGTGCTGTTGTCAGCCTGGCAGTGGCGCTGTTCTCGTCCCGGTTTTACATCCATGAGAAGGCCGGCTGGTTCTTCAACCCCGTCAAGCTCATCAACGGCATTGCCTTCTGGCTGTTCATTTTCCCGGTGGAACTGATCAAGGCCAACGTGGATGTAGCCAAGCGCTGCTTCACCGGCTGCAAGAACGTGAACCCCGGCATTGTGAAGATTCCCGTTGACCTGAAGAGTATGTACGGTCAGGCAGCCCTGGCCAATGCCATCACCCTCACCCCCGGCACCATCACCATGGAGATCACCGAGGAAGAGGGCCAGACCTATTACTACGTTCACTGGATCGACGCCAAGCTCCCCGGCGGCCAGGAGGCCGGCGAGGCCATCAAGGGCCGGCTGGAGCGGGGCCTCAGGAGGGTTTGGGAATGAAAGACCTGATTATTTTTTCCGTGTGCCTGGGCGCACTGGCCCTGCTGAACTTTTACCGTTTTGTGAAGGGCCCCAACGCGGCGGACCGTATGGTGGCCGCCGACAGCACTGACATTTTGATTTCCCTGGCAATGATGCTCTTCTCCCTCTACAGCGGGAGAGGCATCTACCTGGACATTGCCATCATCACCGCCATGCTTGGCATCATCAACACCATGCTGGTGGGCAGATATCTGGACAGAAGGAGGTGGGTCTATCATGACGATGACGATCCTGCGGATAATAATTGACCTGCTGATCGCCGTGGGCGTGATCTTCGCCCTGGCCGGCACCATTGGCGTCATGAAGATGCCCGATACCTTCTGCCGTATGCAGGCCAGCACCTGCATTACTACCCTGGGCGTGCTGGGCGTTGGCCTGGGTGCCCTGCTTTACACCATCTTTGTCATGGGCTCCGCCGCCACCGCCGTAAAGGTCTGCGTGATCTGCGGCCTGGTGCTGGTGACCAACCCTGTGGGCGCCCACGCCATTGCCAAGGGCGCTTACCAGGCCGGCATCCGCCCCCGGAAGAAGATGGAGATCGAGGATTACAGGAGGGATTTTAATGAGTGAGATCATCGTTGTCCTGAATGTTTTGATCATTGTGGGCATGGTGGTGGCTGCTGTGATGGCCGTCCACTTTGAAAAGCTTTTAAGCTCCGTCATCGCCCTGGGCGTGGTGGGCATCTTTGCCGCGGCGGAGTTCCTGCTGCTGCATGCCCCTGACGTGGCCATTTCCGAGGCCGCCGTGGGCGCGGCTCTCAGCCCCCTGATCTTTATCGTCACGCTGAAGAAACTGCGAGGAGGGGACGATAAATGAAGAAATTTCTCACCTGGGTCTGCCTGGCCGTCTTCCTGCTGGTGGGCGTCTATGCCGCGGTGACCATGGCCTCCCTGCCCCGCACCTATGACGGCAGCCAGGCCAATGTCCCCGTGTATGAGCTGCGCCGGGACCCCGCCTCCTATGATGACAGCACCGCCGACGGCGCCGCTGCCGCCATTGTGCAGCAGAACCTGGATAAGACCCACGCTGTCAACGACGTCACCTCCGTGGTGTTTGACTTCCGTGGTTACGACACCATGGGCGAGGCCTTCATCCTGATGACCGCCGTGGCCGGCGCCACCGTCATTCTCTTTACCAAAAAGACCAAGAAGGAGGGGAAGAACGATGAAGAAAAATAATATTCATGTCAAGCGCATCATCCAGCGCTGCGGCTGCGATGCCATTCTCCCCCTGACCCTGGTCTATATTTTCTACATCATCCTGCACGGCCACCTGTCCCCCGGCGGCGGCTTTCAGGGCGGCGTACTGATGGTGGCCGCCGTGCTGCTGATCTACCTGGGCCATGGCTACCGCAGCACCATCCGTGCCATGCGGCCGGATATTCTGCGCAAGCTGGAAGGTGTGGCCCTCATTGCCTACATCTGCTTTGCCATGCTGGGCGTGGTCTACGGGGCCCAGTTCTGCCAGAACGTGCTGTTTGACAACGGCCCCATCGGCGCGCTCCACAGCTCCGGCACCATTTCCCTGATGGATGAGGCCGTGGGTCTCAACGTGCTCACCGGCGTGTCCATCCTGGTGCTGTCCATGCTGGGCGTGCTGCTGGGTAAAGATGTGGACAACAAGAAGAAGTGAGGTAAAAAGATATGATCATGCTTAATTATATCGCGTCCTTCTTCCTCATTACTCTGGGGCTGTATACCATCGTCACCAAGCACAACCTGGTGAAAACGGTTATCGGCCTGTCCATCGCCGACTATGGCGTGAACCTGCTGCTTATATCCATCGGCTTCAATCCCGGCGGCACCGCCCCCATCTTTACCTGGACGGAGCTGAACCCTGCCAGCTTCTTTGTTGACCCCATTCCCCAGGCCCTGACCCTGACCAGCATCGTTATCGGCGCCTGTGTCACCGCCATGTCCCTGGCTCTGGTCATCAAGCTGGAGGAGCAGTATGGCACCACTGACACCAGAGAGATAAGGAGGCTGCGCGGATGAGTTCTGTTTTCAATGCCCTCAGCTATCAGCACTTCCCCATTTATGCCATTATGGTGCTGTTTTTGGGCGCTTTCCTTATCGTTGTTTTCGGCGGTAACCGCACGGTCCGGAACATCCTGGCCCTGCTGAGCATCACCGCCTCCCTGGCCTTCATCCTGGCCCTGGTCAAGCCCGTCATGTGGAACGGGGAGATCATTGCCTACTGGATGGGCGGCCGTGTTCCCGCCGGCGGCTACGCCATTGGCATCGCCCTGGAGGTGGACGCCCTCAGCCTGTTCTTTGCCCTGCTGGTGTCTGTCGCGGTCTTCGTCTCCGGCGTGTACTCCATCCAGTACATGCGCCATGACGATAACGAGCGGGAGTATTACACCCTGTTCCTGATGCTGGGCGGCGGCGTGATGGGCCTGGTCCTGTCCGGCGACCTGTTCAACATGTTCATCATGGTGGAGATCCTGACCTTCGCGGCCGTGGCCCTCACCGCCTTCCGCAACACCGCCAGGGGCGCGCTGGAAGCCGCCTTCAAGTACCTGGTGGTGGGCAGCATCGGCTCCACCTGCATCCTGGTGGGCACCGCCATGCTCTACGCCCAGGCCCACACCCTGAACCTGGCCCAGCTGGCCCAGGTGATCCCCGGCAACCTGAACACCGCCACCAAGGTGGCCTTCGCGCTGCTGTTCGTGGGCTTTGGCACCAAGGCCTTCATCGTGCCCTTCCACCCCCTGGCGGCGGACGCCCACGGCGCGGCTCCCGCCTCCATCTCCGTGATGATCTCCGGCGTGCTGACCAAGTCCGGCATCTATGGTATCATCCGTCTGACCTATTTCCTGTTCCAGACCATGAACCTGGGCACCATGCAGTTTTTGCTGGTGTTTATCGGCTCTCTCAGCATGTTCATCTGTGTCACCATGGCTCTGGCCCAGCATGACTTCAAGCGCCTGCTGGCCTTCCACAGCATTTCCCAGATCGGCTATGTGCTCACCGCCGTTGGCCTGTGCACCGCCCTGGGCGTGTCTGCCGGCCTGTACCATGCCATGAACCATACCCTCTTCAAGGGCCTGCTGTTCCTTGCCGCCGGCGCCGTCCTCCATGAGACCGGCACCACCGACCTGGGCAAGCTGGGCGGCCTGTCCAGGAAAATGCCCCACACTACTGTCCTGTTTCTGATCGGCGCCTTCTCCATCAGCGGCATCCCGCCCTTCAACGGCTTTGCCTCCAAGTGGATGATCTATCAGGCTACCTATCAGAAGGCGGTGGAAAGCGGCAACATCGGCTTCCTGCTGGTCACCATTATCGCCCTGGTCACCTCCGTGCTGACCCTGGCCTCCTTCGTGAAGGTCAGCCAGTCCGTCTTCTTCGGCCAGCTGCCCAAGGAGCTGGAAAACGTGAAAGAGGTTCCCTTCGGTATGCGTTTTGCCATGGGCATCTTCGCCCTGCTGTGCGTGCTTACCGGCCTCTTCCCCAACCTGGTCACCACTTACATAACCGAGCCTGCCGCGAGAGCTGTGTTCAGCGTGGCGCAGTATATCGGCGCCATGGGCTTTGACGCTTCCGGCGTGGCCGCCGAGGGCGCGGTCAGCTTCGCCCATGTGGGCGTGTGGGAGCCCATCAGCTGGCTGCTGATCCTCTGCATCGCCCTGCTGTCCGTCACCATCGTGGCTGTGGCCTCCAAGTATGACAAGGTGAGCCAGCGCTCCGGCGAGGCTGTGGACAGCAAGTATGAGCTGTTCTACGGCGGCGAAGCCCAGGAGTTCAGCCAGGTTGGCGGCGGAGACCTGTTCTGGGGCTTCAAGCACAACTGGCGCGGCTACTTTGACGTGATGCACAGGCTGCACAGCGGCGTTGTGAACGACTATGCCCTTTGGGCCGTGGTCGATCTGGCGCTGGTGCTGCTCTTCAGCCTGATCGTTCTTTAAGGAGGTGGGAATCATGACAATTGTTATCAGTGCCCTGCAGTATCTGGGCTATGTGCTCATCTTCCCCGGCTTCCTGTTCTGCTTCCTGGCCGGCATGCTGCTCTGCGGCATCGACAGAAAACTGGTGGCCAAGATGCAAAAGCGTGTGGGTCCCCCCATTCTCCAGCCCTTCTATGATTTCTTCAAGCTCTGCGGCAAGGAGACCATCATTCCCGCCTCCGCCTCCAAAACCACCTTCCTCATGGCGCCCCTGGTGGGTCTGGCGGCCCTGGTGGTGATCCAGCTGTTCATCCCCGTGTTCTCCTTCAGCGCCTTCTCCGGCATGGCGGATGTGATCGTTATCCTCTACCTGCTGCTGATCCCGGCCATGTCCATCATCCTGGGCGGCGCGGCCTCCGGCTCTCCCTATGCTGGTGTGGGCCTCAGCCGTGAGATGGTTACCATCATCTCCTGCGAGCTGCCCCTGGTGCTGGTGCTGCTGGCCGTGGCCAAGACCGTGGGCAGCGCCCTGGGAACCGGCCTCTGCTTCTCCCTCAGTGACATTGCCGCCTATCAGGCCATGAACGGCAGCCTGATCACCAAGCTGAGCATGATCCCCGCCGCTGTTGCCATGCTGCTCATCATCCCCGGTGAGACCGGCAACCATCCCTTTGACGCTGCCGAGGCGGAGACGGAGATCTGCGAGGGCCTGCTGGCGGAGTACAGCGGCGCGCCCCTGGGTGTGTTCAAGCTGAGCCACGCCATCAAGATGCTGACCCTCACCAGCCTGTTCGTTGCTCTGTTCCTGGGCGGCCTGGGCACCGGCATTGTGGCCCTGGACGGCATCATCCTGTTCCTGCTGTGCGTGGTGCTGACGGCGGTATCCATCTCCTTTGTCCACGCCATCACCGCCCGCCTCAAGATCGAGCAGATATTCAAATTCTATTGGACCCTGGTCACCGGCCTGGCACTCATCAGCCTGGTTCTGGCCTGGTACGGTCTGTAAGGAGGGGAGACAATGTTTAAGAAGCTTATTCAGGAAAGCATGGGCAAGTCCCCCTGGCTTTTCCACATCAACGCCGGCTCCTGCAACGGCTGCGACATCGAGCTGGTCAGCGTCCTCACTCCCCGCTATGACGCGGAGCGTCTGGGCTTCAAGCTGGCAGGTTCCCCCCGCCATGCCGACATCGTGGTGGTCACCGGCCCTGTCACCAAGCAGTCCCTGCCCAGGGTGCTGCGGGCCATCTCCCAGGTGCCGGAACCCCGCTGCATCGTGACCATGGGCTCCTGCCCCCAGTCCGGCAACGTGTTCCGCGGCAGCTACAGTGTGGCAGGTCCCCTCAGCAAGTACGTCCATGTGGACGTGGACGTGGCCGGCTGCGCACCCAAGCCGGAGGCGGTCATTGACGGCCTGGCCCTGGCGACCCAGATTCTGAAAGAGAAAAGGGGGCAGATGAAATAATGGATCTTCCTTTTGTGAAAGAAGCGCTGCACCAGCTCTTCTCCAAGAGCAGCTGCGCCATGTACCCCGCCGTCCCCAGCGAGGCTGCCCCCAACTACCGGGGCCGCATCGTCTATCATCCTGACCGCTGCCTAGGCTGCGGCATGTGCGAGTGGGTATGCTCCGGCAACGCCATCACCCGCACGGTGGAGCATCTGCCGGACGATCAGGGCGATAAGATCACTCTGACCTTCAACCTGGGCTCCTGCACCTTCTGCGCCACCTGCGCCGATTTCTGCTCCTCCCACTCCATTGAGTTCACCGGGGACTACCACATGGTGGCCACCAAGGAGGAGGACCTGCTGGTCAGCGGCAGCTTCATCAAGGCGCCCCGGAAGAAGCCGGCGGCTCCTGCCGCCCCCGCCAAGGCGGAGGCCTGCGCCGCGGCGGAACCGGCGGCGGAAGCCCCCAAGCCCCGGGATGACGGCAAGCCGGTGAACGACCCGGCCAAGTGCGTCTACTGCACTCTCTGCGCCAGAAAGTGCCCTGCAGGCGCCCTCACTGTGGACCGGGCCGCCAAGACCTGGACCCTGGACGAGGACAAATGCGTCGCCTGCGGCACTTGCGCCGAGGCCTGCCCCAAAAACTGCATTATCATGTAAGCCAAAGCATAAAAACAACGCCGGACTACTGTCCGGCGTTTGTTTTGTTTCAGAAGTTCCATGTTTTGATCGAGATAGCGTACAATTGACGAAAAAAATGTTTTTTATAACATTTTCCCTTGACATGGAAGCAAAGCTGTATTACTGTATGTACTCGTCTTTTGAGAAAATATGAGGTGGAATTATGAGAAAACCGGGTATGCAGCCAAAGCTTTTTAAGGTTATGAAGGGCTATTCCAAGGCCCAGTTTGCAAAGGATGTTGTTTCGGGCGTTATTGTGGCCATCATTGCGCTGCCCCTGTCCATCGCCCTGGCGCTGGCTTCCGGCGTTGGCCCTGAGCAGGGCATTTACACGGCCATCGTTGCCGGCTTTCTGATCTCCTTCTTTGGCGGCAGCCGGGTTCAGATCGCCGGCCCCACGGCGGCCTTTGCCACCATTGTTGCCGGCATCGTCGCCAGAAACGGCATGGAGGGCCTGATCGCCGCCACCATCATTGCCGGCATTCTCCTGATTCTGATGGGGGTCTGCCGTCTGGGCTCTCTCATAAAATTCATCCCCTACACCATTACCACCGGCTTTACCGCCGGTATCGCCGTCACCATTGTGATCGGCCAGCTGAAGGATTTTCTGGGCCTGCGCTACCCGGCGGGAACCACCGCGGTGGAGACCATCGAGAAGCTTGAGGCAGTGGCTGCCAACATCGGCACCATCAACTTCCAGGCGGTAATCGTGGGTGCCGTGTGTCTTGCCATTCTGATCCTCTGGCCCTATATCAACAAGACCATTCCCGGCTCCCTCGTTGCTGTCATTGCGGGCATTCTCATGGTCAAGCTGCTGCATATGCCGGTCAATACCATAGGGGATCTGTATACCATCAGCAGCTCCCTGCCGGCCTTCCATGTACCGCACCTGACACTGGATATCATCCGCAACGAATTCTCGGATGGCTTCACCATTGCCATCCTGGCGGCCATTGAATCCCTTCTGTCCTGCGTGGTTGCGGACGGCATGATCAACTCCCGGCATGATTCCAACATGGAGCTGGTGGCCCAGGGCATCGGCAATATCGGCTCTGCCCTTTTCGGCGGCATTCCCGCCACTGGCGCCATTGCCCGCACCGCCGCCAACATCAAAAACGGCGGCCGCACCCCCATTGCCGGCATGGTTCACGCCCTGGTTCTGCTGGTTGTTCTGGTGGTGCTGATGCCCTACGCGGCGCTGATCCCCATGCCCACCATTGCGGCCATTCTGTTCATGGTGGCTTACAATATGTGCGGCTGGCGGAACTTTGTCATTCTGGTCAAGCGTGCCCCCCTCAGTGATGTTGTGGTTCTGGTTGCCACCTTTGTGCTGACCGTGGTGTTTGACCTGGTGGTGGCCATCGAGGTGGGCATGCTGTTTGCCTGCGTCCTGTTCATGAAGCAAATGAGCGATGAATCCAACATCCGCGGCTGGGTCTACGATCCGGACCAGTACGACCCGGAGCACGCCCTGGAGATGCGCACCGTGCCCCAGCAGGTGCGGGTATATGAGATCACCGGGCCGCTGTTCTTCGGCGTGGCAGACCGAATTGCGCAAATCACCCTCAAGAGCTTTACCAAATGCCTCATCATCCGCATGAGAGGCGTTCCGGCAGTGGATGCCACTGCCATGCAGGCCATGGAAGCCCTGCTGGAGACCTGCAAAAAGAAGGGCGTAAGGCTGATCCTCTCCCATGTGAATGAGCAGCCCTATCGCATGATGGAAAAGAGCGGCTTTGCGGACCGATTGGGTCGGGAAAATTTCTGCCAGCATATTGATGATGCCCTGGCTTTGGCGGAAACAGTGATTGCGGAAGAGGCAGAACTGACCGTATGACAAGCAACAAAACGGCTTCGGAACCAATCCGAAGCCGTTTTAAACTTTTGCCAATCACAAAGCTTCGCGGATCTGGTTTGCCTCTGAACGCAAACGCATTCTGTAAGCCTCATACGCCGGGCTTACATATGGAATTGATTTTGCCCATTCCTGCTGTCCTCAATGACGGCACCGGCAGGGAATCGCAATTGCAGATAATCAGAGATGGTTGCAATAAACTCCGAATTGGTAGGCTTGCCTCTGTTTGGATTTGTGCTGTGGCCGAAATACTTCTCCAGTACCTCAATATTCCCTCTGGACCAGCCGACTTCAATGGCATGCCGAATGGCCCGTTCCACCCTGGAAGGAGTAGTATGAAAATAAGACGCAACATCCGGATATAAGGCTTTATAAACCGCCCCGCGGTAATTTGCATTGCAGTATTCCAGGAGAATGGCTTTGCGGACATACATATGCCCTTTTAAGCTGGCAGGAATCCCGCACTCCAGCAGGATCTGTGCAAGGGAATGTATCAGCTCGTTCTGGGAACAGCCGGCAGATGCGCGCTCGTCGGAACAATCGCGCTCGACGTCAGGCAACTCCTGCAATACGACAGGGATATGAACGCCGCTCATATACGCCGTTTGTTTTTCTTCCCCATGTGTTGAGACAAGCAATGCTTTTGCAGAGGAGAACGGATTGTTTCCGGGTTCTGGTTTCATGTAGATTAACCTCCTTTGTCGATTCTGTTGTTTTATCTCGTTTTGTTAATCCTCATCTTCTCGCTTTTATGGCGCAATACGGCTTCAAGCAGAAAGGGGTATTTCACAAAGAGCACAATTTGTACAGGAGCGTACCGCAAACCAGAGCATATTGGCATATTGAAATCTGTTTCCCGTGTTACTGTTATTTGATCATGCGATTATTTTGTATTACGTATTTGCTATTATAGCACTTTTGGAACATTTTGCAAGAGGAATTTGTCTTTTTTTAAAACGGAATTGCTGAAGCGGTCGAAAAAGTCCCGATGGGACTTTTTCGACAAGCTGAAAGAGCCTGCCGCAGAAGTTGTTATTCTGCGGCAGGCCCTATTTCTGTTTGCTGGGGGCTGCTCACCGCTCCCCCTGGTATTTGCGAATGGTGTCCACGGTATGTTGATACTCCTGCCTGACATTCTCCAGAAGAGCGACCGCAGCATCGGGAATCGCATCCGCTTCAGGACGCAGCACTTCCGTCAGCCGGCTTACTGTCTCCAACAGACGGGTAAAGCTCAGGTTTGCGCATACGCCTTTCAATGTATGGGCAGCACGGAACGCCCCCGCCCGATTCCCGTTTTCAATCTCTCTGCAAAGGTCATGAAAGCTCGGATCGTCCAGAAAGCGGGCAGTAAAGCGCTCAATCAGGCCCGGATTTGGCAGCAGTTTACAAACTTCGGCGTAATTCCCTCCCAGTTCCTGATAACACTCTTCCATGGTCACGATGGTTCCCCCCTTGCTGTTCTAAAATATCCATCAGAACCGAATCAAGATTTCCGCTCTGGCAAAACCGGGGCGCCCTGGGAATTCTCAATTCTCACAGAAATTTAACCAGACTTCTCAGCAAACGCGCTGAATTTGCGGGCTTAGCCACAAAATCATCCATCCCAATGCTGAGCGCTCTTTCCCGGTCTTCCGGGACCGTATTCACGGTTAAGGCAATAATCGGAACGTTTGCCCGGATTCGGTTTGGAAGGCTTCGAATCTTTGCGGTAGCCTCGTATCCATCCATCACGGCCATTTCAATATCCATCAGGATAAAGTCGTAATGGCTGGGCTCGTTCCCTTTCACGGCCTCAACTGCCTCCCGGCCGTTTGCGGTTTCTTCCACAAGGAGACCGTAATCGGCAAGCACTTCCTTCAGAATTTCACGGTTCAGTTCGTTGTCATCCGCAACAAGAACCCGCTTGCCGATTAAGGCCTCGGTGTTTTCCGGCTCTTCCGGTTCCTGTTCCTCCGCCGGTTCCTCTCCCAAGGCGTGGGCAATGGTTGCCGCCATCTTGGCATGAACCGATTGGAGCTTGGCCATATACTCCTCGGCTTTTGGGCAATGTTTGCCGCCAAGTTCTGCGTACCCGACCGCGCTGTTCAGATCTGTTCGAAGGTCCCGCAAGGATTTTTTGTGAAATTCCGAGGCTTTTCTGGCGGCGCCCAGCTCCGTTTCCATGAGAGCCAGCTTTTCAAGAAGAAGCTCATGATTTTCCTGTGAGTCCCGGGTGTGGCCATCCGGAAAACGGAGTTTATACTCAATGACAACCCCGAGGACATCCAGACATTTCTGGAGTTCTTCCAATGTCATGCTCTCTCTGGTGATCTTCCGATATAAAGAAGATGGATACATTCCCATCCGCTTTGCCAGCTCAGCTCTTGTTATGCCCAGTCCGCTGCAGGCGTTATTGATGATTTCCGATGTTTTCATAGCCCCTCACCAATTTCATCGATTATGTTCCAATGCACGCGAAATGTCATTTTAATCAGTGTAACACGAACGACAAAATACTGCAAGATACAAACAGACGTAATATGCGAAGGAAAGAACACAGGCCGCAGACGACTTCTTCGTCTGCGGCCTTGCAGTTGGGTATCATTCGGTACTGTAGGCGCTGTTATAAAAGCAGCAGGCAAAATATACAAAAAATCGCCTCTGGTTTTGTAAAAAATTTCCTGACTGGCCAAATCTTTTTTGTCGGCTTGACAGACAGGGCGATTGCTGGTAAAGTTGTCGCATCGTGACGAAGGCGTCACTCTTCCGTGTGGAAGAGTGACGCCGTTTTTTTGTGCAGCTGCAGGGAAAAGATGAAAGAAATCGTTTTCTTGGAGGGTTTCATTATGGATGCAACGATATTGAGTTCCATTAACTCAACGGTATTCGGCGTTTGGTTTCTGATTGGCGCAGCCCTTGTCTTTTGGATGCAGGCAGGCTTTGCCATGGTTGAGACCGGCTTCACCCGGGCGAAAAACGCCGGCAATATACTGATGAAGAACCTGATGGACTTCTGCATCGGTACGATCGTGTTTATTCTGATCGGCTTTAATCTGCTTCTCGGGGAAGATCTGGTGGGACTGATCGGTAAGCCGGGTTTTGATATTTTCACCAGTTATGAAAGCTTCGACTGGTCGAACTTTGTATTCAATCTTGTTTTCTGCGCGACCACGGCCACCATCGTATCCGGGGCCATGGCTGAGCGCACCAAGTTCCTCTCCTACTGCATATACTCCGCTGTGATCTCCGCTCTGATTTACCCCATCGAAGCCCACTGGATCTGGGGCGGCGGCTGGCTTGCCCAGCTGGGCTTCCATGATTTTGCCGGCTCCTGCGCGATCCACATGGTGGGCGGCATCTCCGCGCTCATCGGCGCAAAGCTCCTTGGCCCCCGCATTGGCAAGTATGTAAAGGATGAGAGCGGCAAAGTGGTCAAGGTCAACGCCTTCCCCGGCCACAGCCTGCCTCTGGGCTGCCTGGGCTGCTTCATTCTCTGGCTTGGCTGGTACGGCTTCAACGGCGCCGCAGCCACCAGCGTGGAACAGCTGGGTTCCATCTTCCTGACCACTACCGTTGCCCCCGCGGCAGCAACGGTCGTATGCATGATTTTTACATGGATCCGTTACGGAAAGCCCGATGTTTCCATGTGCCTGAACGCCTCTCTGGCGGGACTGGTGGCCATCACGGCCCCCTGCGATGTGACAGACTGCTTCGGCGCCCTGATCATCGGCTCTGTCGCCGGTCTGCTGGTGGTGTTCGGCGTCTGGTTCCTGGACTATGTGCTGCGCATTGACGATCCTGTAGGCGCTGTGGCTGTTCACTGCCTCAACGGCATCTGGGGCACCATTGCCACCGGCCTTTTTGCCACCACTTCTGCCCCCGGCAATGACACACTGGTGGGTCTTTTCTATGGCGGCGGCTTTACGCTTCTGGGGATTCAGATTCTGGGCGTCCTTTCCGTTGCCGCATGGACTGCTGTGACCATCACCATCACCTTCCTGATTATCAAGGCCTGCGTTGGCCTGCGGGTCTCCGCAGAGGAGGAAACCCTGGGCCTGGATGTGACGGAGCACAACCTGGCCTCCGCTTACACCGGCTTCTCCATCCGGGACACCATGCCCGAAGGCGCGGTTGCGCCCGCGGCTTCCGCTGCGCCGGAGCTGTCCGTTCCCATGGCGGTGGCGGTGCCTGTCACTGACACGGCGGCCATCCAGGGCTACGGCCCCTTCACCCAGGTCAGCATCTACTGCAACCAGAGCCGCTTTGAGGAGCTGAAAGCAGCCATGGCGAAGATCGGCGTTACCGGCATGACCGTAACGCAGGTGATGGGCTGCGGCGCGGAGAAGGGCGTCACCGGGTATTACCGCGGCGTTTCCATGACCATGTCTCTGCTTCCGAAGCTGAAGATTGATATCGTGGTTTCCACGGTGCCTGTTGAACAGGTTATTGCCACCGCAAAGCAGACTCTGTACACCGGCCACGTGGGCGACGGCAAGATTTTTGTCTTTAATGTCCAGAACGTGATCCGGGTGCGGACCGGCGAGGAGGGCTACGCAGCCCTGGCAGATGCGGAATAAAGGCCGGCTTTCTCCGCCTTTCACTTCCAATAAGCCTATGCATTTTGCATAGGCTTATTGGCGTCTTAAAAAAATCTTTCTTATGAGGTGATTCGGGATGTTTGAACCTGAGCAGCAGAAGATCAGCCCCATGTACGACCCCAGATTTGAGCATGACGCCTGCGGTATCGGCGCCGTGATCAGCATTCAGGGGGTAAAGACCTATGATACCGTGGACAGGGCGCTGAAGATCGTGGAAAAATTGGAGCACCGCGCCGGCAAGGATGTCTCCGGCGAGGTGGGCGATGGCGTAGGCCTGATGATCCAGGTGCCCCACAAACTGATGCTCAGGGCGGCAAAAACCATAGGGATTGAGAATCTGGGCGAAGAACGGGACTATGGTGTGGGGATGTTTTTCCTGCCCCAGAACACGCTCAAGCGTGCCCAGGCGATGAAAATGCTGGAGATTATTGTCGCGAAAAACGGCATGGAATTTCTGGGCTGGCGTACGGTGCCCACCCACCCGGAGGTGCTGGGGGAGAAGGCACGGGCCTGTATGCCCTGCATCTGGCAGTGCTTTGTAAAACGCCCGGAGACCGTAAAGCCCGGCCTGGACTTTGACCGCAAGCTCTATATTGTGCGGCGGGAGTTTGAACAGTCCAACAACAACAGCTATATTGCCTCCTTCTCCTCCAGAACCATCGTGTACAAGGGAATGTTCCTGGTGGGTCAGCTGAGAAAATTCTATGCCGATCTCACCGCGCCGGACTGCGAGAGCGCCCTGGCCCTTGTCCATTCCCGCTTCTCCACCAACACCAACCCCAGCTGGGAGCGGGCCCACCCCAACCGGTACATCATGCATAACGGTGAGATCAACACCATCCGGGGCAACGCGGACCGGATGCTGGCCCGGGAAGAGACCATGCACTCCGCGCTGCTGTCCGATGAGGACATGGACAAGGTGCTGCCGGTGGTGGACCAGAGCGGCTCCGACTCCGCCATGCTGGACAACACCCTGGAGTTTCTGATGATGAACGGCATCGATCTGCCCCAGGCGGTGATGATGACCATTCCCGAACCCTGGGCCAATGACAGCCGCATGAGCCGGGAGAAGCGGGACTTCTATCAGTACTATGCCACCATGATGGAGGCCTGGGACGGCCCCGCCGCCATTGTCTTTTCCGACGGCGACAGCGTGGGCGCGGTGCTGGACAGAAACGGCCTTCGCCCCTGCCGCTGGTATCTGACCGATGACGAGTATCTGATCCTGTCCTCGGAAGTGGGCGTTCTCGACATCCCGGCGGAGCATATTGTGAAGAAGTCCCGCCTGCAGCCGGGGAAAATGCTGCTGGTGGACCTGGTGGAGAAAAGGATCGTGGATGACGAGACCATTAAGAGCCGTTACGCATCCCAAAGCCCCTACGGCGAGTGGCTGGATGGGCACCTTGTCCGGATCGAGGATTTGCCCATCCCCAACAAAAAGGTGGAAAAACACAGCCAGCAGCAGCGGGACAAGCTGTACAAGGCCTTCGGCTATACCTATGAAGAGGTAAAGGACGCCATCCTGCCCATGGCGAAAAACGGCGCCGAGCCTACCTCCGCCATGGGGGTGGATATTCCCCTGGCGGTTTTATCCGAGGCGCACCAGCCGCTGTTCAACTATTTCAAGCAGCTTTTTGCCCAGGTGACCAACCCGCCCATTGACGCAATCCGGGAGAAGATCGTGACAGATACCACGGTCTTTGTCGGCTCCAACGGCAACCTGCTGGAAGAGCTGCCGGAAAATTGCGAAGTCCTGCAGATCAAGAACCCCATCCTCACCTCGGTTGAGCTGCTGAAAATCAAATACATGGACAATCCCGGCTTCCGGGTGGAGACCATTTCCCTGCTTTACTATAAGAGCACGCCCCTGGAAAACGCGGTGGAGCGCCTTTTTGTCGCCTGCGACCGGGCCTACAGCCGGGGTGCGAATATCCTGTTTCTCTCGGACCGGGGCGTGGATGAAAACCATGTGGCGATTCCCTCTCTTCTGGCCGTTTCCGCCGTTCAGCATTATCTGGTCAGAACGAAGAAACGCACAGCGGTTTCCCTGATTCTTGAGAGTGCGGAACCCCGGGATGTGCACCATTTTGCCACGCTGATCGGCTACGGCGCCCAGGCCATCAACCCCTACCTGGCCCAGGAGTGCGTGGAGGAAATGGTGACCCTCAACATGCTGGACAAGGACCCCGGCGCGGCCATCGCGGATTATAACGACGCCATTCTCAGCGGTATTGTGAAGATTGCCTCCAAGATGGGCATTTCCACCATCCAGTCCTATCAGGCTTCCCAGATTTTTGAGTGCGTGGGCATCAGCCGCAAGGTGGTGGATCGCTACTTCACCAATACCACAAGCCGGGTGGATGGGATCGGCCTGGAAGAGATCGGCGAGGGAATCGAATTCAACCACAATCTGGGCTTTGAACCGCTGGGCCTGGGCATCGATACCACCCTCAATTCCGGCGGCGCCCATCGGATGCGCTCCGGCAGCGGCAAGGAACACCATATGTATAACCCCATGACCATCAAGCTGCTGCAGAAGGCGGTGCAGGAAGGGGACTATGCGCTGTTCAAGGAATATTCTGCTCAGGTGAATCAGGCGGACTTACCCCATACCCTGCGGGGGCTGCTGGAACTGAAGTACGCGAGCGACGGCGGCATCCCCCTCTCGGAGGTGGAGAGCGCGGACAGCATTGTAAAGCGCTTTAAAACCGGCGCCATGAGCTACGGCTCCATTTCCGAGGAAGCCCATGAATGCATGGCCATTGCCATGAACCGCATTGGCGGCAAGTCCAACTCCGGCGAGGGCGGCGAGAAGCCCGAGCGGTTTTTGGATGAGCGCTGCTCTGCCATCAAGCAGATTGCCTCCGGCCGCTTCGGCGTTACCAGTGCTTATCTCAACAGCGCAAAGGAACTGCAGATCAAGATGGCCCAGGGGGCCAAGCCGGGGGAGGGCGGACATCTGCCCAGCTCCAAGGTTTATCCCTGGATTGCCCGCACCAGACACTCCACACCCGGCGTTACCCTGGTTTCCCCGCCGCCGCACCATGACATTTACTCTATCGAAGACCTTGCTCAGCTGATCTATGACCTGAAAAACGCAAACCGCAACGCCCGGATCAGCGTGAAGCTGGTCTCCGAGGCGGGGGTAGGCACGATTGCCGCCGGCGTTGCCAAAGCCGGCGCCCAGGTGGTGCTGATCTCCGGCTATGACGGCGGCACCGGCGCGGCGCCCAGAACCTCGATCCACAACGCGGGCCTCCCCTGGGAGCTGGGCGTGGCCGAGGCACATCAGACCCTGATCCAGAACGGTCTACGTTCCCGGGTCATTATCGAAGCCGACGGCAAGCTGATGACCGGCTGGGATGTGGCCATTGCCTGTATGCTGGGCGCGGAGGAGTTTGGCTTTGCCACAGCCCCGCTGGTGGCCATGGGCTGCTGCATGATGCGGGTGTGCAATCTGGATACCTGTCCCGCAGGCATTGCGACCCAGAACCCGGAGCTGCGCAGGCGCTTTGCCGGTAAGCCGGAATATGTTATCAACTTCATGTACTTTGTCGCGGAAGAACTGCGGGAAAATATGGCCCTTCTGGGCATACGCACCGTGGATGAACTGGTGGGCAGAAGCGATCTGCTTCGCGTCAGGGACAAGCTGATCACCCACCGGGCGGAGACCCTGGACCTGTCAGGGCTGCTCTCCAATCCCTACGGGGCCCGGGTGCCGCACTTCAATCCCAGCCAGGTCTATGACTTCCACCTGGAGGACACCAAGAGCGCGGAAATTACGGATAAGCTCGCAAAATCCCTGAAAGGCAAAAAAGCAGGCAGGCTCAACGTGGCAGTGTCGTCCACGGACCGCACCTTCGGCACCCTGTTTGGCTCGGAAATCACCCGCCAGTGCGGGAATGAACTGCCTGAGGACAGCTATGTGATCAGCTGCTGCGGCGGTGGGGGCCAGTCCTTCGGCGCGTTCATCCCGAAAGGACTGACAATCCGGCTGGAAGGGGACTCAAACGACGGCTTCGGCAAGGGCCTCTCCGGCGGCAAGCTGGTGCTGTATCCGCCGAAAGACAGCGCCTTTGAAGCGGATCAGAACATCATTGTGGGCAACGTGGCCCTCTATGGCGCAACTGCCGGCAAAGCCTTTATCGCCGGGGTGGCCGGGGAACGATTCTGCGTCAGAAACTCCGGCGCTTCCGCCGTTGTGGAAGGCGTGGGTGACCACGGCTGCGAATACATGACCGGCGGCCGGGCCGTCATCCTGGGCAATACCGGCAAGAACTTTGCTGCCGGTATGTCCGGGGGAATCGCCTATGTGCTGGATGAACGTCACGACCTCTATATGCGCATGAATAAGGGCGGCGTCTCCATCGATACGCTGAAAAATCCCCAGGACATCCAGGAGCTGCGGGAACTGATAGAAGAACACGTCAAAGAGACCGGCTCTGAAAAAGGCAAGCGGATTCTGGCTGACTTTGACGCGTACATCCCGCGCTTCAAAAAGATCACGCCCCGGGACTATGACCGCATGACCAAGGCCATTCTTGCAAACGAAAAACAGGGCATGAGCCGTCAGGAGGCCGAAATCAAGGCCTTCTATGCGGTGGCGAGAAAGTAAGAAAGGGGGAGAACAGAATGGGAAAACCCACAGGTTTTCTGGAGTATTCCAGAAAGGAAAATGAACTGCGAGCGCCCTTGGAGCGGGTGAAGGACTGGAATGAATTCTATTTGCCCATTTCCAGGGAAGAGCGGATGAAGCAGGGGGCCCGCTGTATGAACTGCGGCGTACCTTACTGTCAGGCCGGCATGCAGTTTGAAGGCAAAACCTTCGGATGCCCCCTTCATAATTTGATCCCCGAGTGGAACGACATGATCATGGACGGCAACTTCAACCATGCGCTGAGCCGGCTCCTCAAGACGAACAATTTCCCGGAGTTTACGGGCAGAGTGTGCCCGGCCTTCTGCGAGCAGGCCTGTATCTGCGGCATTTACGGCCAGCCGGTAACGGTTCATAATAACGAGCTGAGCATCATTGAGCGGGCCTTCGAGGAAAAGAAAATGCCCCGCCGCTGCCCGCCGCAGTATTCTGACAAGAAGGTGGCGGTGGTGGGCTCCGGCCCCGCCGGCCTTGCCGCGGCAGATCAGCTCAACCACCGGGGCCACTCCGTCACGGTGATCGAGAAGCATGAATACGCCGGCGGCATCCTGATGTATGGCATCCCCAATATGAAGCTGCCCAAGCGTGTGGTTCAGCGGAGAATTGATTTCATGACCGACGAGGGCGTCAGCTTTGTCACCGGCGTGGATGCCGCCAGGCCGGAAATTGCGCAGCGGCTTCTGCGGGAGTATGACGCGGTGCTTCTCTGCTGCGGTGCGGAGAAGCCCAGGGAGATCGGCATCGACCATGCGGGGGTAAACGGCGTATACTACGCAATGGACTTCCTGCATGGGGCGGTAGAGCGCCAGCAGCTGGGCAAGGAGCCGGCTGTTCCGTCCGCTGAAGGGAAAGCGGTGGTCATCATCGGCACCGGCAATACAGCCTCCGACTGTGTGGCGACCGCTCTTCGCCAGGGCTGCCGGTCAGTGATTCAGCTGGTGCGCCGCCCCATGGGCGATTATTTGAATGGGGCCGGAGCCCTCCCCCAGGACTATGCCCAGCAGGAGGCGGAGGCGGTATTCGGGGAGGACCCGAGGCGGTTTTCCGCTTCCGTTGCGGAGCTGATTTCCAAAAACGGGGAACTCACCGGGATTCGGACCAACGCCGGGGAGACCATTCCCTGTGACCTTCTCATCGGCGCCACAGGCTTTGCGGGCTGTGCCGAGGATGTATGTGAAGCCTTCGGCGTTGCCATGAACCGCACCGTAACCACCGAGCCGGAGCATTATCAGACCAACGTGGAAAAAGTGTTCACGGCCGGCGACATGCACCGGGGGCAGTCTCTTGTGGTCTGGGCCATCGCCGAGGGCCGGGCCGCCGCAGCCGAGGTGGATGAATACCTTATGGGATATACCAATCTGAGATAAATCGGTTCCGCTCAGAACAGCAGGGGAACGCTTTTGAAAAAATCCTCCGCTGGAGCACCAAAAAAACCGCCCTGACGGCGGTTTTTTTGGTGCTCCAGCGGGGATTCGAACCCCGGACACCCTGCTTAAAAGGCAGGTG
>JBJDXQ010000075.1:0-29117 GCA_051866745.1 Candidatus Limivicinus sp.
TCATGATGCCCACATGGTCGCACACGTCCTCCAGCTCCCGCAGGTTGTGGGAGGACACCAGCACCGTGCTGCCGTTTTCCGCCACGTCGGACAGCAGCAGGTTCCAGACCTGGCGGCGCATCACCGGGTCCAAGCCGTCCACCGGCTCGTCCAGCACGATGTAGTCCGGGCAGCGGCTGAGAGCCAGCCAGAAGGCCGCCTGCTTCTGCATGCCCTTGGACATTTTACGGATGGGCTGGCTCAGGCTCAGGTCAAAGGCCCCGCCCAGCTTCTCAAAGCGTTCCTGGCTGAAGCGGGGGTAGATGCTGCGGTAAAACAGCATCAGGTCCTTGATGGTGGACTGGGTATAGTAAAACACATCGTCGGGGATATAGGCGATACGCCCCTTCATTTCCGGGTTTTCGTACACCGGCTCCCCCTCGATCAGCACCTGGCCGGCGTCCTGCCGGTAGATGCCCGCCACATGGCGGATCAGGGTGGACTTGCCTGCCCCGTTGGGGCCCACCAGCCCGTAGACCGCGCCGGTGGGCACGGTGATGTTCAGGCCGTCCAGGGCCTTGAAACCGTCAAAGCTTTTGATCAGATCATTTACCTGGATCATTGGTTCTCTCCCTCCTTCAGGATTTCGATCAGCTGCCGGCGCGGAATGCCCAGCTGCTCCATTTCCCCTACCAGCTTGTCGAAGCGGTCCAGCAGCTCCTGCCGCCGGGCCCGGGCCGCCTGGTCCCCGTCGCAGACGAAGCTGCCCTTGCCGGGGACAGAGACGATATAGCCCTCCTGCTCCAGGGCACGGTAGGCCCGCTGGATGGTGTTGGGGTTGATGGTCAGGCTGGAGGCCAGCTCCCGCACCGAGGGCAGCTTATAATCCGGCGGCAGGGCCCCGGAGAGAATCAGCTGGCAGAAGCCGTCCTTCACCTGCTCATAAATGGGCCGGGCGTCCCGGAAGTTAATATGAATCAAAACCGCACCTCCGTTCTGTGTTAACTGTACTATGTCGCTTGGTACAGTTGGAGTATACAGGAGGCGAACCGGGATGTCAAGGGCTGGGCATCTTAAGAATCCTTAAGAGAACGAAGCTCTCAGCCAGCCTTCGGGGTGCTTTTGGGAGCGAGTCAGCTTCCATAGGCTTCCCCTTGAGGGGAAGCTGTCGGCGCAGCCGACTGATGAGGTGGAAATCCGTCGATCCTCATCGCACTCCCATCAATACGTACCAACTGCCATCCCCATATAGGCTCGCCCCCTTGGGGGAGAGCTGGCGCGCAGCGCCTGAGAGGGGGAATTTTGCTTTGCCAACCGGCGGTTGACAAATTGACAGCCCGCTTTGCTTGCATGCAAGCCGGGGATGGGCTATACTGAGGGCACAAGCGAAAGGGGAAAGGAGTTGGAAACATGATTCTCGCGGACAAAATTATCACCCTGCGGAAGAAAAACGGCTGGTCCCAGGAGGAACTGGCGGAGAAGCTGAAGGTGTCCCGGCAGGCGGTGTCCAAATGGGAGGGCGCCCAGACGGTGCCGGATCTGGAGCGGGTTTTGCAGATGAGCCAGCTGTTCGGCGTGACCACCGATTACTTGTTGAAGGACGAGCTGGAGCAGGAGGAATACAGCGCCGGCGAGGCGGAGCAGCCCCTGCACCGGGTGAGCATGGCGGGGGCCAACGCCTTTCTGGCCTGGCGGGTGACTGCCGGCTGGCGCATCGCCATTGCCACCTTCCTGTGCATCATTGCGGCGGCGCCTTTGATTCTTTTGGGCGGGGTCAGTGAATACGGCCTGCTGCCCCTGACGGAAAATCAGGCGGCGGGGATCGGGATGCTGATTCTGCTGCTGACAGTGGCGGCGGCCGTGTCTCTCTTCATCCACACCGGGCTGAAAAACCGGCCCTTCGCCTATCTGGACGAGGAGGACTTTGATTGCGAATACGGCGTTCTGGGCATGGTGCGGGAACGGCAGAAGGAATTCAGCGGCGCCTATACCCGGGGCCTCATCATCGGCGTGGCCCTGTGCGTGGTGTCCCCCTGCTGGCTGTTTCTGGCCGCCATGGGCGGCAGCGACTTTATGGCCCTGGTGGCCGTGTGCTGCCTGCTGCTGACGGTGGGGGTAGGGATGCTGTTCCTGATTCCCGCGGCGGTGCAGGGGGCCAGCATGAAAAAACTGCTGAAAACCGGGGAGTATTCCCCTAGGGAAAAAAGCCGCAGCAGAACCATGAGCGCCATCTCCAGCATCTACTGGCTGACGGTGACGGCGGTGTTCCTGGCGGTCAGCTTTGTGACCGAGGTCTGGGACAGGACCTGGATCATCTGGGCCGTCAGCGGCGTGGTCTACGCCGTGGTGGTGACCGTTTCCAAGCTGATGCTGGACAGGAAGGAAAGCGGCAATCAATAAAGCAAAAGGAATGGACGGTGCCGGACCGTCCATTCCTTTTACTTTCCGATGTTTTTGTAGTTGATGAAATCCGCCACATAGTTGACTGTGTCCTCGCTGAGCTGGAAGTCGGTCTCCTGTACCCCCGGGGCCACCCAGTTGTCTATGGTCACGGTGATGTTGATATAGGAACTGTCCAGATAGGCATAAATGATGGCCTGAGTGTCATTCTGGGAAATGGCAAGCTCCGTGCCGTCGGCGGCGGTATAGCTGCGGGTCACCATGGGCACATCCTCCCGGACGGTGATGCCGCCCACCTCCCAGCCGTCCACCATCTCGTTATAGACGGTGGAGCAGATATAGGTGCTGGCCTTCCGCCCATCGGTAAGGGGGATGGAGGCCATGGACTGGAAGGAGCCGCTGGCGAAGGTGGAATAGTGGTCAAATTCCGGTGCCTCCTGGTAGATGAGGCCAGTGCCCACCGCTTCGCTGAGCTGCCGGTTCAGCTCGGCGTTGTCGCTGCCCTCGCCGCCGAACACCGTGACCTCACCGCTGCGGAGAATCAGGCCGTATTTGGCGGCGATCTCTTCCAGCTTGGCGGCCTCCTCCCCGTCCCAAACGGCATAGATGTGGTGGTAGCCCCCGTAGCCGCCCAGCTTGGCCTGATATTCTATAAAAGCATTAAAGGCGTCCATCTCCACTTTATCTACGGTTATCGCGGTCTCCGGATCGGGCACGCTTTCAAGGTCATACATAATCTCGCCGTAGATATTTTCCCATTCCGTGCCTGGGACAGGTTCTATGGAAAAGCAGGTAATGGTATAGGTTCCGTCCCCATTATCCTCTACAGAGTGTCCATCGTACTTCCAGTCTTCATTTGTGGGGAAATACTCCTTCCAGCGGGAAGCAATATTGGGCATGTTTTCCGTAAAGAAAGCGTTCATCCTGGCATCCTTATACGCCCGCCATTCGGCAAAGGCCGTCTGGGCGGTGTTGACCCATTCCATGGCCCAGTCCGGCCCGTCGTAGGGGCGGGTGCCGCCCAGCTCCATCACCGGGGTCATGGTGGTTTCCACGCTGCCGTCGGGCAGGGTAGTGGCCATGGGCAGCTGCTGATGGCTGTCCTCCCGGGTCACGGTCTTGATGCCGTAAAACTCCGACGCCACCGCCGTCACCGTCATCAACGAGGCAATCACCGCCGCCATCAGCAGGGTGCGGCGGAGGGTTTTGCTCCGGTGTTTGCCGGGCCCCGGTCCTTTTTCCTGCGGTTCCGTTTCCGCGCGCTCCATAGCCCGCAGCCAGATTTCATCGGCGGCCTGGGGGCTAATGTTGATTTTATCATATGCGTCTCTGATCTGTCTGTTAGTCATCAAAATCCCCTCCCAGCATGGTCTTGAGCAAGTGTCTTGCCCGGCTTATCCGGGTACTTACCGTGTTGGGCTTTTCCCCCAGCAGCTTGGCAATCTCCCGGGCGGTGTAGCCCTCGTAGTAGAACAGGTATACCACCGTCTTGTATTTTTCCGGCAGGGCCAGGATGGCCTCCATGGTCTGGTCAATCTCATGGGCCGGGGCCGCCAGATGTTCATAGTCCTCCAGGCTCCGGTCGCTGCGGTAGTGGCGGCGGAGCATGTCCTTGCATATATTGGACACCGTGACGATCAGCCAGGCCTTCTCCTTCTCCGGCGTGCGGAAGCGCTGGCCGGAACGGATGAGCCGGGCAAAGGTTTCCTGGGCTGCATCCTCGGCGTCAAAGGGATTTTTCATATAGGTGAACGCCACACGGTACACCGTGTTCAGATGTTCTCTGTAAATGTCATAGGTGCTTCTGGCTGTGCGCAATGGCGCTGTGTCCATGTCTCGGTCTCCTTCCCGCCGGCTGTCTCTCTGCGCCGGCATAAATAAGACGTTTCAGGGGGCGGTTTTTGTTCATTGGAGAAAAAGAATTTCAAAAAGTGGAAGAAGCCTTGCGACTTGCGTCGCAGGGCTTCTTCTTTGGCTTTCCCCCTTTGGGTGCACCCGTAGGGGCGTGCATTGCACGTCCGCAGTATTATCATGGAAAACAGGCGGACAGTCCATGGCCGCGCTTACGGTTTTGATGGGGTGCCTTCCCCACAGTCCGCGCTGCCCTGGCCCTGAAGCATTTCCAGCCCGTGGCCGATGGGGCCGATGACCGCCAGCAGGTTCTCCGCCGAGGCCTTTTTGCTGCCGGGCAGATTCACGATCAGGCTGCGCTTGCGGATGCCGGCGGCAGAGCGGGACAGGCAGCCCCGCGGCGTGATTTTCATGCTTTCCGCCCGCATGGCCTCCGGGATGCCGGGGGTGGGCCGCTCCACCACGGCCATGGTGGCCTCGGGGGTAATATCCCGGGGGGAGAAGCCGGTGCCGCCGGTGGTCAGCACCAGGGCGATGTGAAGCTCGTCCGCGCACTTGATCAGCTCCGCCTGAATCATCTCCGGCTCATCCGGCACCAGGGCGGTGTAGCTCACCGCATAGCCCTGCTCACGGAGGATGGCGCAGAGATTAGGGCCGCTGGTGTCCTCCCGCTCGCCCCGGTAGCCCTTGTCGCTGACGGTGATCACTGCTGCTGTGTATGCCATGTCTGTCATTCCTTTCGTTCAAAATCGCCGTGGACGCCGCCGGTCTTTTTGATCAGGCGGATATCCGTAATGACCATGTCCTTCTGCACCGCCTTGCACATGTCGTACACCGTCAAGGCCGCGGTGCTGACGGCGGTGAGGGCCTCCATCTCCACCCCGGTGCGGCCGTCGCAGGAGACGGTGGCCTGAATCTCCACCGCGCAGCGCGCCTCGTCCAGGTGCAGGCTCAGGTCGATACCGTCCATCAATATGGGGTGGCACATGGGGATCAAATCCGGGGTGCGCTTGGCCCCCATGACCCCGGCCACCTGGGCCACGGTGAGCACGTCCCCCTTCTTCATGCCGCCGGAGCGGATCAGGGCAAAGGTGTTTTCGTTCACCAGCACCCGGGCGGCGGCGGTGGCTGTCCGCCGGGTGGGGGCTTTCTCCCCCACGTCCACCATTTTGGCCCGGCCCTGGTCATTGAAATGGGTGAAATCCATACTGTTCAGCCTCCGATCTGGTTCATATTGCGGCCTGCGTGGCTGGGGTTTTGTGCGTTCAGCTCCCCGTGCCAGGCGGGCTTGTTGTAAATGGCCTGTTCCATCACGGTGCGCATTTCCTCCCGGTCAAGGCCCTTGATGCTGTATTCCTCCACTGAATGGAGGCAGGGCTTCAGCTTGCCGTCGGCAGTCAGGCGGATGCGGTTGCACGCGGCGCAGAAGTGGGCGTTCACCGGACTAATGAGCCCCACCCTGCCCAAGGCCCCCGGCAGCCGGTACAGCTTTGCCACGCCGCCATCCGCCGGCTGCTCCTCCAGCTCCGGCAGAACCTCCAGCACCCGGGTGTTGGGTAGGAAGGCTTCCGGCCCGAAGCCGCCCTCCACCATGGGCATCATTTCAATAAAGCGCAGGTCGATGGGGTAGCGCAGGGTCAGCTCCGCCAGGGGGACGATCTCCTCCTCGTTGAAGCCGCCGATCAGCACCGTGTTCAGCTTCACCTTTTCAAAGCCCGCGTCCATGGCGGCCCGGATGCCCTCTGCCGCCTGGCTCAGGCTGCCCATGCGGGTGATATAGGCATACTTCTCCGCATCCAGAGTGTCCAGACTGATGTTCAGCCGCCGGACGCCCGCCTCCCTCAGGGGCACCGCCAGCTCCGGCAGCAGAATGCCGTTGGTGGTAAGGCAGACCTCCCGAATGCCCTCCACCGCCGCCGCCCGGCGGCAGATGGAGACAATGTTCTTCTTCACCAGGGGTTCGCCCCCGGTGATGCGCAGCTTGGTAATGCCCAGGGAGGCGGCAACCTCCACCGCCTGGATCATCTCGTCCTCCCGCAGCATCTCCTCATGCCGCTTTTTGCACACGCCCTCTTCGGGCATGCAGTAGCGGCAGCGGAGGTTGCACAGCTCCGTCACCGAGATGCGAAGATAGCTTATGTTTCTGCCAAATCTGTCTGTCATTGTATCCCTCAAGTCACGCAGGCTCTCCCCTGCGGTTTTTCCTTCTGTGATAACGCTCTCGATCATGGGATGGATTTCCCGGCAGTTGCCGCAGAGTTGGAGCCATTCTTCCCCTTCCAGGCCCTTGACCAGCTCCCGCTCCGGCTCATAGCCCACGGCGATCAGCAGGCTCTTGCAGGGGAGATAACGCTCCTCCCCAGTCGCCAGATTCTTTATCATGACGCCCTCCAGCGCCGCCCCGCCGCAGACGCGGCTGACGGTGGCGGAGCAGAGCAGCGGGATGCGGTACTGCTCCAGGCAGCGCCGGTTCCGAGCCATGCCGCCGCAATGGGCTTTCTGCTCCACCAGGGCGGCAACATCGCGGCCCGCTTCGGACAATTGCCCCGCCAGAATCAGCCCCAGATCGCCGCTGCCCAGGATCACCACCGGCCCCTCCGGCAGGCGGCCTTTCTGGTTCAGCAGGGCCTGGGCCTGCCCGGCGGTGTATACCCCTTGGGGCCTGGTTCCGCCGATGCCCAGGCTGCCGAAGGGCCGCTCCCGGCAGCCGGTGGCCAGGATCAGCCGCTGAAAGCCCAGCCGGCGCAGCCCGGTGTCCCTCCCGGAGAGAAGGGCAGTTCTATCCGCTGTTATAGCAAGTACCGTGGTATTATACCACAATTCTACCCGCTGTGGGAAGTCTTTCATCAATTCTGCCGCGGTTTCCGGCCCGGTGAGTCCGGCACCGAAGCCCCGGTGGGCGCATTGCAGCAGCACCCCGCCGGGGGCTTCGCCCCGCTCTGCCAGCAGAATCCGGCCCCGGCAATGTTCTGCCGCGGCCCTGGCCGCGGCGATGCCGGCGGCGCCGCCGCCCACAATCAGCACGTCACAGCTTTCCATGGCGGTATTCCTCCAAAAGCTCCTCAATCAGCAGGCGGCAGCGGCCTCCCTGGCAGCGGCCAAGGCCCGCGCCGGTGCGGCGCTTCACTCCTACCACATCCCGGGCGCCCCGGCGGATGGCCTCCATGACCTCTCCCCGGCTCACATCCTCACACAGGCAGAGCACATCGCCGTAGTCCGGCGCTGCCGCCGCCAGAGCCTTCCGCTGCTCAAAAGGCAGTGCTGCAGGCCTTAGGATGGCGGTGCGTCCAGGGTCAAAATCCGGCTTGGGTTCGGCGTCCAGATAGGCTGCCGCCTGGGCCGCCAGGTATTGCCCCAGTTCATCGGCGCAAGTCAGTCCCGGGGTCTTGATGCCGATCAGGCTGAAAAAGCCCGGCTCTGGCCGGTCGATGGGGAAGTCCCCCATATCCCGGCCGGTGGGGACATATTCCCCCGCCCGCAGCTCCACCCTTTGGGGATTGGGCCGCACCGCGCCAAAGCTGCGGATCATCCACTTCATATTCAGCCCAGGCAGCAGCTTTGCCGCCTGGGTTTTCAGTTCCTCTATCCCCTGCCGCTCGGCGGCATAGGGCTGGGTAAGGGGCCGTCTGTTTGGCCCCAGCAGCAGGCTCCCCTCCACCGTGGGCACGGCGGTGAGGCCCTTTCCCTTTTCTTCCGTCTCATGAAAGAGGATGTGCCGGGGCGCCGGGGCGTTTTTGTCCATAACCAGATAGTCCGCCCCGTCGGGGTAAATGCGAATCCGGGGCGGGAACAGCAGCTCCTGCACCCGGTCAGCGGCAAGCCCCGCGCAGTTGATGACCACGGCGCAGGAAAAGTTCTCCCCCGCCGTCTCCACAATATAGTCTTTGCCCTGCCGCCCAATGGCGGTCACCGGGCTGTTCAGCCGCAGCTCGCAGCCGTTTTTCACCGCGCTCTCGCAGGCGGCGATGCCCAGCTGCCAGGGGTTCACGGTGCCGGTGCCTGGGGCATACAGGGCGGTGCTTACGCCCTTTTTCAGCCCCGATTCCAGCTCCTCCGCCTGTCCCCCGCTTATAAGCTCCAGGTCGGGCACGCCGTTTTCCCGCCCCTGCTCCAGCTTCTGCCACAGAACTCGATCCCCCATCGGCCCATAGCTGAGCATCAGGGAGCCGCAGCGCTGGAAAGGCACTTCCAGCTCCTCACAGAGCCGGGGGAAAGCGGCATTGGCCCGGACGGTCATCCGGGCCTTCAGGCTGCCGGGCCTGTTGTCATAGCCCGGATAAATGATGGCGGTGTTGGCTCTGGTGATGCCGGTGCAGATATCCCCCGCCCCTTCCAGCAGCAGGACGGACAGCTTCCAGCGGCAAAGGCTCCGGGCGGCGAAGCAGCCCAGCACCCCCGCGCCGATCACCACCGCGTCATAGTGCTTCATCCGTCGATTTCGATGATCTCGCCGGGGCGGTCCAGGGTATAGCCGCCCATGGCCAGGATCTTCTCCCGGAAGGCCGGGCTCTTCAAGGTGGCCACCATCTGGCGCACCATGGGGCTGTCCCAGGCGTGGTCGGGGATGATCAGGTCATATTCCTCAATGCACACCGGCAAAAAGTCCAGATCATAAAGCTGGGCGGCGGAGTAAATGCCCATGCCCGCGTCTGCAGAGCCGCTGGCCAATTGGGCGGCCACGCTGGTGTGGGTCAGCTCCTCCCGGTCATAGCCGTAGATGGCTTCCGGGGCCAGCCCCTCTTTTTTGCAGAGGTAGTCGGTGAGAATCCGTGTGCCGGAGCCCTTCTGCCGGTTCACATAGCGCAGGCCGGGCCGGGCAATATCGGCAAACGTTTCGATGCCCAGGGGGTTGCCCTTCTGCAGCATCAGGCCCTGCTGGCGGCCTACGCAGCGCAGCAGCTTCACGCCCCCCTTGGGGAAGTATTTCTTGATAAAGGCGGTGTTGTATTCTCCCGTCTCCGTGTCCAGCAGGTGGCAGCCGGCGGCATGAGCCTCGCCCCGGCGGATGGCCATGATGCCCCCCATGGAGCCCACGTGGGCGGAGCTCATGTATACGCTTCCGTCCTCCAGATGCATCAGGTTTGCCAGCTCGTCCAGCAGCGGGTCGTGGCTGCCGATGACCACCAGGGTGTTTTTCAGCTTGTCCTCCCGGCTTAAAAGCCGCACCGGCACCTGCTCCCCGGCCTCATAGCCCTCCACCCCTTGGGGGACGGTGAGGATACCGTCGGCCTTCATGAAGCTGGAGACCACGCCGCTGCCTCGGCTGAGGGGGGAGGCCATCAGCCTGTCGCCCACATAGCCCATCCGCACCCGGACGAATTCCTGGTATTTCAGGCCCGAAACCACCGGCCGGGTCAGGGTGGCCATGGCCGTGGCTGCGGGGGCGGCGCCGGCCTTCAGCCAGTATTCGATCAGGGGCTTTAAAAGCTCTTCGATCACGATGATGCCGGAAACCGGGTAGCCGGGGACGCCCAGGATGGGCTTCGCCCCCATACAGCCCAGGATGGCGGGCTTGCCGGGCTTCATGGCAATACCGTGGTACAGCACCTGGCCCAGCTCCCCGATGACCCTGGCTGAAAAATCCTCCCGCCCGGCGGAGGAGCCGGCGTTGAGAATCACCAGGTCGCACTCCGCCGCCGCCTGGGCGACAGCGGCCTTGATTTCATCGAACTTGTCCGGCACGATGGGGTAGGTCTTTGTCTCCGCCCCCCACTGCTTCAGCATGGCGGAGAAGATGGAGGAATTAAACTCCATGATGTCCCCCGGCCTGGGGTCGGCGCAGGGCGGAATAATCTCGTCCCCGGTGGGGATGATGCCCACCAGGGGCTTACAAATCACCGGGATTTCCAGCACGCCCCCGGCAATCATGGCCCCGATTGCCGAAGGGCTCACCTCCATGTGGGCGGGGAGAATCATTTCCCCGGCGCAGATGTCCTCGCCAATCTGGCGGATGTGCTGCCAGGGGGCGGCGGCAGCATGGATGGTGATGGAGCCGTCAGCGTTTTTCACAAGGTCCTCCACCATGATCACCGCGTCCTTGTCCTCAGGGATGGGGTCGCCGGTGTCCAGAACGGTGAACTGCTCCGGCCGGAGGGTGACGGGGGTGGTCTCGGTGGCGCCGAAGGTGTCCCCGGCAATGACGGCCACGCCGTCCATGGCACTGGCGGCATAGTGAGGCGCGCAGATATGGGCGTAGACCGGCTGGGCCGTGACCCGGCCGCAGGCCTGCTGCACCGGGATCACCTGGGTTCTGGGGGCGTAGCCCTGTTCCACCAGCAGGGCAAGATAGTCCCTTTTCGCCTGCTCCAGAGGCACATTGGTGAGATATTCAAAAGCCATAAAAAGTTCTCCTATTGCTTGATTTCTCTGTTTTTTATTGGGTTATTACCTGAATTTCCGCCCCTTCCGGCAGGCCCTCGCAGTCCCGGCCGATGCAGAAAAAGCCGTCGGCCCCGGCCAGGGTGGTGATCAGGCCGGACTTGCTGCGGATGGGGTAGGCGGTCAGAAAATCGCCGCTTTGGCGGAGCTTGACGCATTGGTACTGGGCCCGGCCGTGGTTGGCGCTGAGACTTTCGGAAAGGCGGGCAGTCACCGTAAAAGTCTGCACTTTTTGGCCCATTAAGCGGCTCAAAAGGGGCAAAACGAAAAGTTTTGTCACAAAATAGGCGGCCACGGGATGACCGGGCAGGCCCACGATGGGCTTGCCGCCGCATTTGCCCAAAATAGTTGGTTTTCCGGGCTTCATGGCGATGCCATGGAGCAAAAGGGTGCCCAAAGATTCAATGATCCGGCAGGTGGCATCCTTCACGCCCACGCTGCTGCCGCCGGAAATGACCACCAGATCACAGGTGTTTTCGGCCGCTTTTACGGCAGCTTTGAGTTGCTTTTCCTCATCCTTCAGGATGCCGTAATAGTCTGTTTCCGCCCCGGCAGCGGCGAACAAAGCCTGGAGCATGGGGCCATTCACATCCCGGATCTGGCCGGGGCCGGGCTGCCGCTCCGGCGGCACCAGCTCATCCCCGGTGGAGATGATGCCCACCCGGAGCTTCTTCACCACCGGCACCTGAACGCAGCCGATGGCGGCCAGGGCGCCGATGTCCCGGTCGGTCAGCAGGCGGCCCTGTTCCAGCACCGGCTTGCCGGGATACACATCGTCCCCCTTGAAGATCATGTTCTGGCCCGGGGCGGCGGCTTTGGCGATGCCGATGCTGCCGTCGCCATAGTCCTCGGTATACTCAATCATGACCACGCTGTCCGCCCCTTCCGGCACGGCGCCGCCGGTGGGGACGGCGATGCAGCAATCCGGCGCCAGAGGCTTATCCGCCCCCTGGCCCATCAGCACCTGGCCGGTCAGGCTCAGGATGGCGGGGATAGCATCGGAGCAGCCAAAGGTATCCCTGGCCCGGACGGCGTAGCCATCCACGGTGGAGCGGTCAAAAGCGGGCACATATTCCCCGGCGGTCACATCCTCCGCCAGCACACGGCCAATGGCGGCGGAGAGGGGGACCGTCTCCCCCCGGCCGGGCAGGGGGGCAAATTCTTCTTCAATCAAAGCCAGAACTTCTTCCGGCGTTTTCACACTGAGCATCTTACACCTCTTGGATGATTTTTCCGGAATCCCGGTAGTCGTTGCCGGAGAAGCGGGACAGCTCCCGGCGGAAGGCGGGCTGGTTCATGACCAAGAGCAGCTTCTGCACCGGCGGGCTGTCCAGCCTTTCCTTCTTCAGGGCCAGGTCATAGCGCTCCTCCAGCAGGGGGATAAAGTCGATGCCATCCATCTGGCGGGAGATTCGCTCCGTGCCGATGGCCAGGTCCGCCTCCCCCTCGGCGATGGCGGCGGCCATGGTCAGGTGGGAGCGCATGATTTTGTCATAGCCCCGGATGTTGCTTGCAGCCAGTCCCAGGCGCTTGAGCTGCACATCCAGCAAAATGCGGGAGCTGGAGCCGGGGCGGCGGTTGAGGATGCTCACATCCCGGCGGGCCAGATCCTCCCAGCCCCGGATGCCCTTGGGGTTGCCCCGGCGGACATAGAAGCCCACGCTGCGGTAGGACACATTCACCAGTACCGCGGGGATGCCGGGGACAAGGCTGCGGACAAAGCCGGCGTTATAGCCGCTGCCATCATACAAATGGCTGGCGGCCACATCCACCTTGTCCTGATACAGGGCCAGCAGCCCCTCAAAGCTGGACAGATAGGTGCGCCCGGCGGACAGCCCCTCCTGCTGGAGGTAGTTGGCCAGGATATCCAACACCACGTCCTGGCCGGAAATGATCAGCTCCGGCGCGCCCAGATCCGCCGGCGTCAGGAGGGTGGAACCGGTGTCCACGGTCTTTACCGGCTGGGTGGAATGCTCATGGCGGGAGCGGGCGATATAGGCGTCCACATCGTCCTGGGTGAAGCGGACCTTGCGGCCGATCTTATAGGAATTGATCTCGCCCCGGCGGATCAGGTCATAGATGGTGGACTTGCTGACATGGAGAATATCCGCAACTTCCTGGGTAGATAAGGACTTGTTTTGTGCCATAATTCCTCCGGCTGGGCATAATTGCCAGTTTTTTGTAGTTTTTGGCTATATTATACGCTTTTCCACAGGGGCTGTACAAGGGCTAAATTGTAACATCTGAGCGCATTTCATATCATTTCGCACGATTTCGCACAGGCTGCCGGATTTTCTACAGTTCAGTTGGGATGGTTTCATTCTGTTTCGCGCGGAAATTCTTTGTGGAACTTGCGAAGGGGCAAAAGGGCGATATAATGGAAGCATCAGGACAGGGGGAGTCTCTCTCCCGGAAGTGAAACCTATACATTCAACATGGAGGTATACATATGGCAGGAGCATATTACGAAAAGATTGCCCGCATCAACCTGAGCACCGGCGAGATCAAGGTGGAGCCCCTGGACCTGGAGCTGGCCCACAAGTTCATCGGCGGCCGTGGTCTGGGCACCAAGATCCTTTACGATGAGGGTGTGGCCACGGTGGAGCCCCTCTCCCCGGAGAACAAGCTGATCTACATCACCGGCCCCATGACCGGCGCGGCAGCCCCCTCCACCGGCCGCTACATGGTGGTGACCAAGTCCCCGCTGACGGGGATGATCGCCTGCTCCAACTCCGGCGGCATCTGGGGCGCCAAGCTGAAGCACGCCGGCTGGGACGCCATCATTGTGGAGGGGCAGGCCCCCGAATGGACCTACATCAGCATTGAGGACGACAAGATCCAGCTGCTGGACGCCCGGGAGTACCTGGGCATGATGAGCGAGGAAATGGACACCAAGCTCAAGGAGAAGCACGGCCCCACCGCCAGCGTGCTGAACATCGGCCCCGCCGGTGAGAAGCAGGTGCTGCTGGCCGCCATCATGAACGACAAGGACCGTGCCGCCGGCCGCTCCGGCGTGGGCGCGGTAATGGGCAGCAAGAGGCTGAAGGCCATCGTGGTGAAATCCAGCCGGATCAAGCTGGACAACATTGCCGACGAGGAGGCCCTGAAGGAGGCCACCAAGAAGGCCATGGATGTGCTGATGGCAAACCCCGTCACCAGCAGCGGCCTGAAGCAGCTGGGCACCGCCATTCTGGTGAACATCATCAACAATGTGGGTTCCCTGCCCACCAGGAACTGGCAGGAGAGCTATTACGAGCAGGCGGAGGACATCTCCGGCGAGGCCCTGGCAGAGAAGTATCTGGTTCGGCCCGGCGCCTGCTACCGCTGCCCCATCGCCTGCGGCCGGGTGATCAACGTCAACGGCCATGTCACCGGCGGCCCGGAGTATGAGCCGCTGTGGGCCTACGGCGCCAACTGCGGCAACAACGACCTGAACGTGATCGACGAGTGCAACATGCTGTGCAACGAGTACGGCCTGGACGCCATTTCCACCCCCTGCACCATTGCCGCCGCCATGGAGCTTTACCAGCGGGGCGCCATCAAGGAAGAGGACTGCGCCGGCGTGCCTCTGGAGTGGGGCAGCACCAAGGCCCTGGTGGAGTGGACCAAGCGGATGGGCAACCCGGAGACGGAGCTGGATTGGCTGATGAGCAGCGGCTCTGCCCGCCTGTGCGAGCATTACGGCATGCCGGAGATCTCCATGAGCGTGAAGAAGCAGGAGATGCCCGCTTACGACGCCCGCGGCATCCAGGGCATCGGCATCACCTACGCCACCTCCAACCGCGGCGGCTGCCACGTCCGCGGCTACATGATCAGCCCTGAGGTGCTGGGTCTGCCCCAGCAGCTGGACCGCACCGTCACCGACGACAAGGCCGCCTGGGCCAAGACCTTCCAGGATCTGACCGCCGTCATTGACTCCATGGGTCACTGCCTGTTCACCTCCTTCGCCATGGGCGCCCAGGAGTACACCGACCTGCTCAACGCCGCCACCGGCACCAACTGGACCGTGGAGCAGGTGCTGGAGATCGGCGACCGCATCTACAACATCGAGCGTATGTTCAACAAGGCCGCAGGCATGAAGCCGGAGGATGACCGGCTGCCCAAGCGCCTGCTGAACGACCCCATTGTCAACGGCCCCTCCAAGGGCATGGTGTCTCAGCTGCCGCTGACCCTGCCTCAGTACTATGAGGCCCGGGGCTGGGTCAACGCCTTCCCCACGGACGAAACTTTGAAGAAGCTGGGGCTTGACGAATGCGTGGGTAAGTAAGTATAATGAGAAAGGGTGGGGACAAGGGCCCCACCCTTTTCCATTTGCTTTTGTTTTTTCCGTATCTCTTTTCGGCTATACTTTGTCTGTAAGGGTCAGGCCCTTTCGGAATAGATTCACGCCGCGCCCGGGCGGGCGCGGGAAAGGAGAGAAGTCATGATCGAGGTTCGTCTGTTTGCCACGCTGCGTCAAGGGCGGGAGAAGGTGGTCATGCTGGAGAGCCAGGGCTTTTCTACCGCCAGAGATATCATTGAGCATCTGGATATCCCGGCGGGGGAAGTCTCCATTTTGCTGATCAACGGATTCCACAAGACCCCTGACACAGAAGTAAAGGATGGGGACATTGTTGCCCTGTTCCCGCCGGTAGGAGGTGGCTGAAAATGGAAAGACGCTATGAGAGAAATATCCCGGCCCTGTCGGATCAGGAGTGCAGGCTGCTGCGGAGCAAACGGGTGGCCGTTATTGGCTGCGGCGGCATCGGCGGGTATCTGATCGAGCTTCTGGCCCGCATCGGCGTGGGCTACATCCGCGCGGTGGACGGGGACGTGTTTGATGAGAGCAACTTCAACCGGCAACTGCTCAGCGAGCAGCCGCTGATGGGCCGCTCCAAGGCCAAGGCCGCCGAGGCCCGGGTACAGCGCATCAACCCCCGGATCGAGGTGGAGCCGGTCAGCTCCTATCTGGATAAGAACAACGCCAAGGAAATCGTCTCCGGCTGCGACCTGGTGCTGGACGGGCTGGACAACATCCCCGCAAGGCGGGTGCTGGCCGCCGCCTGCACGGAGGTGGGGGTGCCCTACATTCACGGGGCCATCTCCGGCTGGGTGACCCAGGTGGCCATCTCCACACCCGGCGACGGGCTGATCGATGTGCTCTACCCCGAGGGCGTCAGCTTCCGGGATCGGAGCGTGCTCAGCTTCGCGCCCTCCCTTTGCGCCTCAGTGCAGGCGGCGCTGTGCGTGAAGATGCTGATCGGCCGCCCGGTGGAGACCGGGGTGCTGTACTACTTCGATTTGCTGAATCAGGAGTTTGAGACCATCAAGCTGGATCTGAAAAAACCGGAATAATCATGATATAAAAACCTGTCCCTGCCGCAGCCGCGGCAGGGACAGGTTTTATTGGGGGTCTCCCTTTTCAGCTCTGCTCGGCCAAATAGATGCCCACCCGGCTTTGAATTTGCCGGGCTGCGTCTTCGGCGGTTTTCTGGCCGGCCAGGAAGGCGTCCAGCTCATTTCCTATGAGAGTGATAACCGCCTGGTCCAGGTGGGCGGCTTTCTGGCTGTGATACACCTGCTGGCGCAGAAGTTCCGCGTCCTGAGCATTGAAGAGATCCGTATTCTCGTTTCCCACAAAGGACACCTTTCGGATGCTGCCCTCCAGCGCCCGCTCAAAGGCGGCTTTGAAGGCGGGAATGCCATACATCACATTGGTCTCCTCCTCACCCTGCATCAGAGTGCGGACAAAGCGCCAGGCTCCCTCCTTATGCCCGCCGGCAGCCATCATACCCAGCTGGGTGTTCACGCCCAGAGGGTAGCGCCATTCATCCAGGCTGGTGCCCAGGGGCAGGAAGTAGCTGCCGGTGCCCGCCGTCTCCGGGAAGCCGGCAGCCACATAGCCCTCACCCATGGCATCCCGTGCCTGAATGCCTGCCTCGTTCGCCAGGTCATAGCTGAGCATCATCAGCTTGGGTGCATCCACATACTCCCCGCCGGCGGGCAGGGTTTGGAGCAGCTCCAGCCAGTGTAAGAAGGTGGGGCTGTCAAAGGAGCAGGCTGCATTGTCCCAGTCAATAAACTCCGCAGAGGCCGCCCAGGTGAAAATCTTCTTCTGCATGTCCTTGTCCATCCAGTGGACGATGGGCAGCGCCTCCGGGTGCTCCGCCATCAGGTTTTGGATGTTCTCCACCGTCCAGTTCTCCCGTCCGGGGAAGTTCTCCGCTGCGGTGAGAATGGTCAGCATGGTGAACTTGGTGGTGTAGGCATACAAATGGCCCTTTTTCAGCATGGCGTTCAGCAGCGGCGCAACAAAGTCCTCCCGGCTGATGCTGTCATCCGCGTCCAGGTAGGGCAGCATATCCTCCAGCAGACCGGTGGACTGGGCTGACTCCGGCAGGAAGCTGGTATCCAGCAGGTCAATATCATCGGCGGTGGCCAGTTCAATCAGCAGGCGGTTCAGCTCCGCCTCACCGCTGTAGACAATAGGCCGGATCTCAATGCGGTACTCCGGATCGGTATTGTTGAAGCGGACGATGGCGTCCATCATCTCCTCCGAGCAGGAGAAGCTGCTGTTCTGGTACTGGTACATTTCACCGCTGCTGTCACCAAAGCAGGCCAGGACCAGAGGCTTTTTCACCGGCACCATGCCCTCCGTCACCTTGACCAGGCCCTTGCCCATGGGATAGAAAATTTCGCCCCGGGTGTTTTCCAGCCCGAACCAGCCGCCCATGGTGCGGTAGCTGAGGGCCACATCCAGCCAGTTGAAAAGAGCGCTGTCCTCCCCGGTGGCCGGCTCATAGACAAAGAGCTGCTTTTCCTCCGTATGCAGGAAATGACCAGCATTGCTGCTGAACTGGCTGTTCAACTGAGTGCCGATGTCCGGGCCGAACCTGAAGGTATTCAGATCCAGCGGCGCAGAGCCCCACTCCGTCCAGAAATAGGGCACATTGTTTACCCGGTAATAGTCGCCAGCACCGGACAGGCTGAGCTCCGGCTGGTCAAGAATATTGGCCTGGGTGTCAATCACATAGGCAGAGGCTTCACTGGTCAGCAGTGCCCGCTCACCATCCACGGCAATCAGGCGGTTGAACATGAGGCTGCTGCTTTCGGTGCTGGGGTCCCCCTGGAAGGGCACCCGGCTGCACGCCGAGTCTCCGGTGGTCAGATCCAGCCGCAGCACATAATAGTCATCCCTATCGTCCGAGAAATTTCTGGCAGCCATCTCCTCCGCTGAGTACCACTCCTTCAGCAGCACCCAGAGGCAGTCTTCCGCAGCAGAGATGCACTCCAGATAGGGGTAGCGGGCGTCCCCGGTGTCCAGCTCATAGCGCTGCCAGCTATCGTTCAGCGTGTCATAGCTGGCAACGACAGGAACGGCTCCGAGGGCGGAGCGGCCGATCCAGATGGTGTCGCCCCAGGTGTCCCAGCCGTCTATCAGGTAAGAGCAGTCCCAAAGCCAGTCCGGGCCGGGAAGCTCCTGTAGCACATAGCCCGGCTGCATCCGGGCCGGGGCGGCAGCGGCGGGGGCTGTGTTTTCGACACTCCCCTGGACTGGGGTGGTTTCCGGCGCTTTCCCGGCGCAGCCCGCCATGGTGAGCAGCAGAGTCAGAGCCAGGATCAGGGATATACTTCGTTTCATGGTTTCCCTCCTAAAAATGGTTTTTTCGCGGCATATACTTATAGAACGCTTGCTATGCTGAAAAAGTTTCAGGAACGGCCATGAACATTCTGTGAATTGTAAAAAACATCCGCAGTCTGCGACTGCGGATGTTTTTCACAGGTCGTACTGCATGAAGATGGTGGTCTCCACCGGGCTGTCGTTATAACAGGGGATTTCATAAAAGCCCCGCTTCTGGTACATATGGATGGCGCTTTCCAGGAAGGGCAGGGTGTCCAGCAGCATATGCCGGTAGCCGATGGCTCTGGCGTCCCCGATGACGCGGTCAACCAGGGCGTCCCCGATCCTGTGGCCCCGGAAGGCAGGGCGGACGTACAGCCGCTTCATCTCGCAGCGCTGCTCATCCAGCCTCCGCAGGGCGATACAGCCGGCGGCCTCCCCTTCCCACAGGGCCAGGTACAGGCGGCCCTCCGGCCGGCCGTACTTGGCTTCCAGGTCCCGGATTTCATCGGCATAGTGCTGGATATCCAGATAGATTTGGAAGCTGGGGTCATGGGAGACCAGCATATGGGTATACTCGGTAAAGAGGGAGAGGATTTCCTCCGGGTGGTCATAGCCGGGGATCAGTTCCAGGCTCACGGTCATTCCCTCCGATCAGAAGCGTTCGTCCAGCTTGTAGGTGATGTCCTCCTCCAGGCTGAAACGGAATTCCCGCCCCTGGATAATGCGGATCAGGGCGGGGATATGCTTGAAAAGAATCAGGCCGGCAGAAAAGACCAGCAGGCGCAGCACCAAGTCCCCATCCACCACCAGAACGGACACCATCATGGCCACGGCAGCGGCGGCCACGGCACCCAGGGAGAGATAGCGGCCAAACCAGGTGACCAGAGCCAGCACCACCAGGGCGGCACCGCCCACGGAGCTGTTCAGGGTAAAGGCGCCCACCACCAGGGCGATGCCGGCGTGGCTGCCCTTGAAGCCATAGAACACCGGGTAAAGCCGGCCCAGCACCAGGCAGAAGCAGGCAAAGGCCCGGCCCACATCGGTGTGGCCCTTGATGCCCAGCAGCCAGCCGCCGATCAGGACGGGCAGCAGGTCCTTGATGACCTCCACCAGCGCCAGCTTGATAAAGCCGGGGATGCCGTAGATCCGCCGGAAGTTGGACAGCCAGCGGTTGCCCTCACCCAGGCGGCGGAGATTCTGGCGAAAGACGAAGTTGGAGGCCAGGACCATGGTATCCATGCTGCCGAAAACATAAGCCACCAGGGCCGTTGGCAGCAGCAACAGCCAGTAGACGATCATTCCTTTTCCCCTTTCTGGCGGATGACGATGCGCACAGGGGTGCCCTCCAGGCCAAAGACAGCCCGGATCTGGTTTTCCAGGTAGCGCTGGTAGGAGAAATGGAACAGCTCCCGGTTGTTGCAGAAAATGACGAAGTTGGGGGGCTTGATGCCGGTCTGAGTCATGTAATAGATTTTCAGGCGGCGGCCCTTGTCCGTGGGGGGCTGCACCCGGGCCTGGGCGTCGGCCAGGACATTGTTCAGCATGCCGGTGGTGATGCGCATATTGCTCTGGTCGTTGACGAAGTTAATCAGCTCAAAAATTCGGTCCGTGCGCTGGCCGGTGAGGGCGGAGATGAACAGGATGGGGGCATAGCTCATGAAGCTCAGGTCCCGCATGATGTCCTTGCGCATCTTCTCCATGGTGCCGGTCTCTTTCTCCACCAGGTCCCATTTGTTGACCACCACGATGCTGGCCTTTCCGGCCTCGTGGGCAAGGCCGGCGATCTTGGTGTCCTGCTCGGTGACGCCATCCCTGGCGTCGATCATAATCAGGCAGACGTCCGCCCGCTCAATGGCCATCTGGGCACGCATGACGGAGAACTTCTCCACCCGCTCCTCCACCTTGGACTTGCGGCGGATGCCGGCGGTGTCGATGAACATATAGCGGCCGTACTGGTTTTCAAACAAAGTGTCCACCGCGTCCCGGGTGGTGCCGGCCATGTTGCTGACGATGAGCCGTTTCTCCCCCAGGATGTGGTTGATGAGGGAGGACTTGCCCACGTTGGGCTTGCCGATGACGGCCACCTTGATGCAGTCCGCCTCTTCCTCGTCCTCCGACGCCTCCGGGAAGTGGGCCAGGCAGGCGTCCAGCAGGTCCCCGGTGCCGTGGCCATGGACGGCGGAGACGGCGATGGGGTCCCCCAGGCCCAGGGAATAGAACTCATAAATGGCCGGGTCCTCGGCCCCGGTGGAGTCCGCCTTGTTGACGGCCAGCACCACGGGCTTGCGGGAGCGCAGCAGCATATTGGCCACGTCCTTGTCCGCGGCGGTGACCCCGGTGCGGATATCCGTGACCAGGACGATGACGGTGGCGGAATCGATGGCGATCTGGGCCTGCTCCCGCATGAAGAGCAGAATCTCGCTGTCGGTGCTGGGCTCGATGCCGCCGGTATCCACCATGTCAAACTTTCTGCCGCACCACTCGCACTCGGCGTACAGCCGGTCCCGGGTGACGCCGGGCGTATCTTCCACAATGCTCAGCCGCTGGCCAACCAGACGGTTGAAGAGTAGGGATTTCCCCACATTGGGGCGACCTACTATAGCAACAAGAGGTCTTGACATATTCAAACCCTCCTTATCTTCTTTCTCAATTCTGATTATACCGGTAAAACTGTTCTTTATTCCCTTCCCGCACCGGCAGGCGGACTTCCGGCAGGATGCCGCACATGGCGTCCCACAGGGCAAAGCCGTCCTGCTCCGTGGGGTAGATGGGGATGCCCAGAGCGGCGCTGGCCTGCTCCAGGGGCACATCGTCCAGAAAATCCATCTCCGCACGGCGGAGCATGTTCTGGGAGATAAACAGCCGCTCTCCCAGGTCCCGGCCCTGCAGCTGGCGGATCAGATCGCCCCCGGTGATCAGCCCGGTGACGTTGATGCTGTGGCCAAAGAAGTCGTTGACGATGGGATAGACCCGGCCGTCCAGCTGGGGATAGCGCTCTTTGGCCATATCCAGCAGCTTTTGGAAATAGGGAGCGGCGGAGACGCCGGTGGCGATGGAGAAGGGCACGCCGTCCGGCGCGTCCCCCAGCTTCAGAGCGGAGGAAAACTCCGTCTCCATCAGGCGCAGCATCCCTACGCCGTTTTCCAGCTGGGTGTATTCCTCATAGAATTCGTCCGGTGGGGTCTCCCGTCCGGCCTTGATATACAGCTCGTCCCCGCACCAGAAGATTCGGCTGCCGTGGCGCTCCAGACAGCCCTGGGCATAGGTTTCCACCATGTCCAACGTCTCGGCGGCGTGCTCCTTGGTAAAGGGGGTCAGCGGGGTGAGGCCTTCCCGGAATTTGGTCAGGCCCACGGGCACGATGGAAACGCTGTGCACCTGGGGGTACAATGCCTCCAGCTCCCGCATAGACTGCAGCAGGGCCTCCCCGTCGTTCAGGCCGGGGCAGCAGACGATCTGGCAGTTCATGACGATGCCGGCTTCCGCAAAGCGGCCCATGATCTCCATGCACTCCCCCGCTCTCGGATTGCGCAGCAGCTGGCGGCGCAGCGCCGGGTCGGTGGCGTGGACGGAGACGTTGATGGGGCTGATGTGCAGGGCGATGATGCGCTCAATCTCCCGCTTGGAGAGGTTGGTCAGGGTGATGTAATTGCCCAGCAGGAAGCTGAGCCGGGCATCATCATCCTTGAAGTACATGGTGGGACGCATGCCCTTGGGCAGCTGGTCAATGAAGCAGAAGACGCAGCGGTTGGCGCAGGGCCGGGGCGCGTCCATCAGGTAGCTTTCAAAGTCCAGGCCCAGGTCGCCCCCCTCGTTCTTGAGCACATGGACGTGATACTCCTCCCCATCCGGGCGGCGCAGCAGCACGTCCAGCTTGGGGTCATAGGCAAAGAACTTATAGTCCAGCACGTCCAGTATTCGGTTGTCGTTGATGGCCAGCACCGTATCCCCCGCTTGGGCCTTGCCATGGAGGGGGCTGGTGGGGTCAATGGACTTGATGGTGTTTTCCATAAATTCCTGCCTGTTTGTGTGATGGGTTTGGGTGGGAGACGAACCTCTCAGGCGCTTCGCGCCAGCTCCCCTTGGAAAGGGGAGCCTTTGGCTCTCGCTCCCCCGCATCCCCAAATCGGAGCCCAGCGAAGCGGGTCCGATTTGGAAAGGAAGAATGAGCTAACGGATATGCAGTTTTCGCGGCTCTTACGCTAACCGCGGAAACGGAATGAAGTTTGCTCTCGCTCCTCCGCATCCCCAAATTAAAACCCAGCGAAGCGGTTTCAATTTGGAAGGGAGGAACAAGGAAGCAGAGTGCAGTTTTCACGGCTCTTACGAAAACCGTGAAAACGGAACGGTGCGCGCTTGTTCCGACCAAAGCAAAAGGAGGAAGGGTCAAACACCTTTCCTCCTCAAGCTTCTTTTAGTTCTCCTCAACATTGACGACTACACGGCCCTTGTACTGACCGCAAGCCTTGCAAGCACGATGGGGCATGCAGAAAGCACCGCAGTTGGGGCACTTTACGACGCCGGGAGCGGTGAGCTTCCACACGGAAGAACGTCTCTTATCACGTCTCTGTCTGGATACTTTTCCTTTTGGGACTGCCATGTTGACACCTCCTGATAACGGCTGTTCTGAGCAGCTCTAATTTTCATTCTTTATCCAAAAGCTGCTCAAGCACAGCAAATCTTGGATCAATTTGTTTCCTGCATCCGCAGGGGCCAAGGTTAAGGTTCTTGCCGCAGGTGGAGCAGAGGCCCTTGCAGTCCTCCCGGCAGAGGAACTTGGTCTCCATGTCCAGAATGAAGAGAGTGGAAAGGATCTCATCCAGATCGATCTCATCCCCATCCAGCACAAAAAGCTCCGGGTTTTCCTCCGTCTCTTTCTCCACGATGGTGGCATCCAACTGTGTCAGCTTCTCGCTGTCAAACTCGGTGCCGCAGCGGTCGCAGATGCAGGTCATTTCTGAGCGCAGCACGCCCTCCATATGCAGCACGCCGGCCTCGTTATACACGCGGCCTTCCGCCTGAGGCTTGCCCTTATAGGCCTGAATGGAGGGAAAATCCAGCCTCTCTGTCTCCAGTTCACAGCGGAAGGGAACAGAGCCGCCGGGTATCTCAATGATCTCTCTCAAGTTCAGTCGCATAACAGCACCTCGCACAGTCGCCCTAGTATTATAGTTTACTTGTCAAGACTTGTCAACTGTAATTTTCTATAGTATACTGCAAAAAAAGCAAAAGAATAAGGGTAATTTTTTATGAAAGAACTACGCGTTGGTCAAAATGACGCCGGTCAGCGGCTGGACCGCTTTGTGGGCAAGGCGGTGCCCCTGCTGCCGGATTCCCTTTTGCAGAAATACATCCGCCTCAAGCGCATCAAGCTCAACGGCAAGGGCGCCAAGCGGGATACTCGGCTGGCCGCCGGGGATGTTTTGCAGCTTTACATCAACGATGAATTTTTTGAAAAGCCCCGGGAGGAAAACTCCTACCTGAAGGTGGGCACCCCCAGGCTGAACATCGTATACGAGGATGAAAACATCCTGCTGCTGGACAAAAAGCCCGGCGTACTGTGTCACAGTGCCGGTATATGGGATTATAACACGCTGATCGCCAACGTGCAAGCCTACATGGCCCAGAAGGGGGAATGGCGGCCCAAGGAAGAAAACGCCTTCGCCCCCGCCCTGTGCAACCGCATCGACCGCAACACCGGCGGCATCGTCATCGCCGCCAAGAACGCGGAGGCCCTGCGGATTCTCAACGATAAAATCCGGGACCGGGAGATTGAGAAATACTACCTCTGCGCCGTGCAGGGCCGGCCCAAGCCCCCTGCCGGCCGGCTGGAGAACTATCTGTTCAAGGACGCGAAGAAGAACCAGGTCTTTGTGAAAAACCGGCCGGAGCCGGGGGCCAAGACCGCCGTCACCGAATACCGTCTCCTCACCAGCAAAGGGAAGCTGTCCCTGGTGGAATGCCGGCTGCTCACCGGCCGCACCCACCAGATCCGGGCCCAGATGGCCCATGCCGGCTGGCCCCTGCTGGGGGACGGGAAATACGGCAGCGAGCGCTTCAACAAAAACTTCGGGGAGAAGGGCCAGGCCCTGTATTCCTACCGGCTGGAATTCGCCTTCCCCACCGACGCGGGGATTTTAAACTATCTCCGGGGCCGGCAGTTCCGGGTGGAACAGGTGGACTTCGCAGAAAAATATTTTGACGTCACCGACCTGAATTTTGATTGAGAGGCAAAAAATCATGCTGAAACTTCTGACCAGATTGTTCATTAAAGACAGCGAAAATGTGACCGACGCCGGGGTGCGCCGGGCTTACGGCACCCTCTGCTCCGTGTACGGCATTTTCCTCAACATCCTGCTGTTCGCGGGGAAATATTTCGCGGGGCTGCTCTCCGGCTCGGTTGCCATTGTGGCGGACGCCTTCAACAACCTGTCTGACGCCGGGTCCTCGGTGATCACCCTGCTGGGCTTTGCCATCGCCGGGAAGAAGCCGGACCTGGACCACCCCTTCGGCCATGGCCGGGTGGAGTATCTGGCGGGGCTGCTGCTGTCGGCCCTGATTATCGCCATGGGCTTTGAGCTGGGCAAAAGCTCCCTGACCAAGATCCTGCACCCGGAGCCGGTGCATGTGGGGCTGCTGCCGGCGGTGATCCTGCTGGCTTCCATCGGGGTAAAGTTCTACATGTGCCTGTACAACAAGGCGGTGGGCAGGAAGATCAGCTCCGCCGCCATGCAGGCCACCGCCACCGACTCCCTCTCCGACGCCATCGCCACCACGGTGGTGCTGCTGAGCATGGGAATCGCCTGGCTGTTCCATGTGAATGTGGACGGTTGGGCGGGCCTGCTGGTGGCGGCCTTCATCATCTTCGCCGGGTACAACGCCCTGCGGGACACCCTCTCTCCCCTGCTGGGGCAGGCCCCCGACCCGGAACTGGTGAAGGAGATTGAGCACACCGCTCTGGCCCACCCGGAGATTGTGGGCATCCACGACCTGATCATGCACGATTACGGCCCCGGCCGGGGCTTCGTCTCCCTCCATGCGGAGGTCAAGGGCTGCGGGGATATCTTCGCCCTCCATGACGCGGTGGATCAGGCGGAGCGGGAGATTCGGGAGAAGTTCGGCATCCTGGCCACCATACATATGGACCCCATCGACTGCGACAATGAGCAGCTGGCTACCCTGCGCCAGGCGGTGGCGGAGAAGCTGCTGGAAATCGACCCGGAGATCAAAATCCATGATTTCCGCATGGTACCCGGCCCCACCCACACCAACCTGATCTTCGACGCGCTGGTGCCCGCCAACTGCAAGACCGGCGACCAGGAGCTGCAAAAGGAGATTGCCGCCCTGGTCCACGCCACCTGGCCCAGCTGCTACGCGGTGGTGGATATCGACCGCAGCTTTGTGTAAGATTTTATTGTTTACAGAGGAGAGACGTTCATGAGCAAAGTTTTGGTATTGTTTGAAGTCAAGCCCACCCAGGAGGGGATGAAGCGCTATTTGGAGCTGGCTGCTATGCTCAAGCCGCTGCTGGCCGGTTTTGAAGGCTTTGTGCGGGCAGAGCGCTTTAGCAGCCTCAATGAGCAGGGGAAATTGCTGAGCCTGAATGTGTGGGAAAGTGAAGAAGCTGTGGAACGCTGGCGCAACACAGTGGAACACCGGATGTGCCAGTTGGAGGGGCGTGAAAAGCTGTTTGAGAGCTATCAGATCACAGTTTGTACGCCGCTGCGTGAGTACAGTGCCAGTGACCGGCTGCAGGCCCCGGAAGATTCAAACCGATATTTCAACCAATAACAGCATATGCAAACAGGAGCCCCGGCAAACAATTGCCGCGGCTCCTTTCTGTTTGACCCTTTATTCTGTTTCTTTCTGCTCCGGTCCATCGAACTGACCCAGGTTCCACTGTTTCTCAAACCAGGGATAGGTGCGGGGATACATCAGCTGCTCTGTGGAGGTATAGACCGACAGCTCGCCGTACCGGCCCTGGAAGGTCAGCTCCGCCCCGGCGTTCATGGCGGCCTCACGGGCGTAGTCCAGCTCCCAGGGGGTAAAGACGAAAATGGCCCGCTCCACATCCTCAAGGCTGTAAATATTCTGGATGTTCAAATAGGGTTTCGCTTTGAACATGATCTCCTCATCCCAGCAGCCCGCCACCAGGGCGCCGTCAGAATAGGCGGCGATACCGGGGGCCACGGTACTGTGGTTGCCGTAGACCAGCTCATAGCCGTTTTCCACCGCCCAGGCGCTGATCTGCTCCAGGGGCTCCTCCCGGGGCGCAAGGGCGCTGCGGACGGAGGGGATATAGCTGCAATACAGATTGGCCAGGGACAGCAGGCACAGGGCCAGGGATACCGTGCACCGCAGCCGGGGTCCGACCTGCTCCAGCACCAGGGCCACAGAAAGGGCCAGCAGCGGATAGTACATAAAGAGATAGACGGCCCGAATCCGAAGGGAGGTAAGCAGGGCGGCGGCGGTGACGGCGGCGATGCTGATCAGCAGCAGCCACCACAAATCGGAAAGGGCGCTGGGGCGGCGGATTTGCCGCAGCTGCAACGCCAACGCACCGAACAGCAGCGCCAGTTGAAAGGCCAGCAGCAGGATGAAAAAGGGGTGCTCCGGCCCGGCCCAACCAAAGCCGGCCACATCCCGGAAGGCCACATAAATATCAGAAAGCCGCTGGGAGAAGCTGTCCGGGGCGGAGTCAAAGATGGTGTATTGGTGCAGGGGGAAGAGCTTCGCAAAAAGCAGACCGGCCAGATTGGCGGAGGCATAGGCCAGGGCGCGGAGCAGGGGCAGCTTCCGGCAGCAAAAGATTGCCTTCCCCTGCTTCCGAAAGCCCAGCAGCAGCCGCAGGCCCTCAAAGGCCAGGATGGGCAGCACCATGATGCAGGTCTGCCGCAGGCTCTGCATCCCGGTGGCAAAGCACAGCAGCAGGGAAAAGACCAGGGGCAGCGGCCGCAGGCCCGGGTCCGTCACGCTGCGCGTATAGTCCCCCAGCACCACGAAGAGAGTGATGAGATAGCAGGCGTAATAGCTGCAGAGAATGAACAGCAGCTGGCCCATCTCCTGGTTTACCAGCTTGTCCCCAAAGGCGCAGGCCACCAGCATCAGCGCAGCGCAGGCAAGGCTGATCCCCCGCTTCACCACGGGGCGCAGCAGCCAGAAAAAGCTGAGCATAATCAGGGCGCTCATCACCGTGGTGGCCAGGGCCATGGCGGTGTTGGGGCTGCCGGTGAGGCCATAGAACAGGGCGGCGAGCACCGGGGTAGCCACCACATAAAGCTGGTTGCCGAACACATAGCCCAGAGGGAACAGGCTCTTCTGCTCCCACATCATTTTGGCCACCAGGGTATCGGCATACATATCCTGCTCGCAGAAGCGGGCGAAGCATTTGAAATTGATCACGGCAAAAACCGCGAAGTAACAGGCCATCACCAGTATGGCCAGGACAGACAGCCCTTTTTCGGTTTTTACACGTTCGCTGGGAAGCTTCATAGGCAGTCTCCTGAATTGAGATAACGAATTTATGGTACTCTAAAACCTGGAAAAAGTCAATAAGCCGCCGCCCTTGCTTGACAGGGCACAGGCTATCCCATATAATAAACAATTACTATGACTATATAAAAGAAACGGAGAATACTATGCTTTCTGTCAACGACCTTTCCATGCAGTTCGGCTCCTCGGTGCTGTTTTCCCGGGTAGATTTGCAGTTCACCCCGGGCAACTGCTACGGCATCATCGGCGCCAACGGTGCGGGCAAGTCCACCTTTATCAAAATCCTCTCCGGCGAGCTGGAGCCCACCTCCGGCAGCGTGACCCTGGCGCCGAAAAAACGGATGTCGGTACTGAAGCAGAACCAGAGCCTGTATGACGATTACCCGGTGCTGGACACGGTGATCATGGGCAACCAGCGGCTCTACGACTGCGGCAAGGAGAAGGACGCCATTTATGACAAGGAAGACTTTACCGACGAGGACGGCATCCGGGCCGCGGAGCTGGAGGAGGAATTCGCGGAGCTGGGCGGCTGGGAGGCCGAGAGCGACGCGGGCCGCATCCTCCAGGGCCTGGGGGTGGAGGTCAGCCTCCACCAGAGCCTGATGCGCGAGATCGACCCCCGGCTGAAGGTAAAGGTATTGCTTGCCCAGGCTTTGTTCGGCCACCCGGACGTAATTCTGCTGGACGAGCCCACCAACAACCTGGACCTGGCCTCCGTGGTGTGGCTGGAGGATTTTCTGATGGACTATGAGGGCACGGTGCTGGTTGTAAGCCACGACCGTTACTTCCTCAACAACGTCTGTACCCACATTGTGGATATCGACTACGGCAAGATCAAGATGTACGTGGGCAACTACGACTTCTGGTACGAGTCCAGCCAGCTGGTGCAGAAGCTGCTGAAGGATCAGAACAAGAAGGCGGAGCAGAAGATTCAGGAATTGCAGACCTTTATCGCCCGCTTCTCCGCCAACAAGTCCAAGTCCCGGCAGGCCACCTCCCGCCGGAAGCTGCTGGACAAGATCACCGTGGAGGAGATGCCCGCCTCCAACCGCCGCTACCCCTGGGTGGGCTTCAAGGCGGAGCGGGAGCCGGGGAAGGACCGGCTCTTCGTCACGGAGGTCAGCAAGACCGTGGACGGGGTGAAGCTGCTGAATAACATCAGCTTCATCGTAGGTAAGGAGGACAAGATCGCCCTGGTGGGCAAGAACGAGCTGGCCGTCACCATGCTCTATAAAATCCTCATGGGCGAGGAGGAGCCGGACAGCGGCAGCGTCAAGTGGGGCGCCTCCATTACGCCCTCCTACTTTCCCAAGGATCACAACAGCTACTTTGAGGGCTGCGACTTTGACCTGATCGAGTGGATGCGCCAGTTCTCCGAGGATAAGCGGGAGAGCTATCTGCGCACCTTCCTGGG
>JBJDXQ010000076.1:0-28629 GCA_051866745.1 Candidatus Limivicinus sp.
AATTTTTACCTCTAAACAATTTGTTTTCCTCCTAATAATGTGGTTGAGTCGGATGGATAAATCCTCCCACGTTTAGGCTTTGTCTCCAGGCTCAGTCGCCCACGACAACGCCCATGGAACGGCAGGTGCCGGCGATCATGCTGATGGCGGACTCGATGTCGGTGCAGTTCAGGTCAGGCATCTTCTGCTCGGCGATCTTGCGGACATCTTCCTTGCTGATGGTGGCAACCTTGTCTCTCTGAGGCACGCCGGAGGCGGTCTCAATGCCGCAGGCCTTCTTGATCAGCAGGGCGGCAGGAGGAGTCTTGGTGATGAAGGTGAAGCTGCGGTCAGAGTACACGGTGATGACGACGGGGATCATCATGCCCATGTCGCCCTTGGTGCGCTCGTTAAAGTCCTTGGTGAACTGACCGATGTTAACGCCGTACTGGCCCAGAGCGGGGCCGACGGGGGGTGCCGGAGTTGCCTTGCCGGCGGGAACCTGGAATCTTACGTATCCAACTACTTTCTGTGCCATGGAAAGCACCTCTTTCTTAATTTAGTGTTTAATAACTTCGACCTGATCCAGCTCCAGATCAACGGGAGTCTCTCTGCCGAACATGGACACCACCACGCGGACCCGGTTCTTATCCGGCTCCAGCTCGTCCACAATGCCAAGGAAGCCGGCCAGCGGGCCGTCATTGACCTTGACTTCATCGCCCAGGCCGTAGCCCACAACGATTTCTCTGCGTTCGACACCCAGGTCGTAGATTTCCTGCTCCGTCAGGGGCACGGCCTTGCCGTCAGACCCAACGAAGCCGGTAGCGCCGCGGACGTTGTGGATCAGATGCCAGCTGTCATCCGTGAGGATCATCTTCACCAGCACGTAACCGGGGAACACCTTGCGCTCAACGGTTTTCTCGCCGGCGTCGGTGTACTCGGTAACGGTCTCCATGGGGATGTTGACTTCCCGGATCAGATCCGTCATCCTGCGGTTTTCTGCCGCTTTCATCACAGCAGCGGCCACTGCGTTTTCATACCCGGAATAGGTATGAACAACATACCATTTTGCCTCTTCAGCCATGACGGTTAACCTGCCAGAGTGAAGAGGGCGTTGACCAGCATGGTTGCCAGTTCATCGAAGCCCCACAAAACAATTGCGGAAGCCAGCATCACGCCGAGGGAGATGAGCACGTTCTTGCTGAGCGCTTTGGGAGTGGGCCAGATGACCTTCTTCAATTCGCTCTTCATCTCACGGAACCATCTGCCGATTCTCTGAAAGAAGCCGGGCTTGGTATCGTCCTTCTTGACGGCGGTGACGGCTTTAGCGGGTGCGGAACCACGTTTCTTTTGATCAGCCATTTTCACGCATCCTTTCAGAACTTACTTGGTCTCAACGTGCTTGGTGTGCTTTCTGCAGAAGGGGCAATACTTGCTGCGCTCCAAACGGTCAGAAGTGTTCTTCTTGTTCTTGACCGTGTTGTAGTTCCTCTGCTTGCATTCTTCGCATCTGAGTGTGATTTTAACTCTTGCGCCTGCAGCCATTCTTTCGGCACCTCCTATTTTATTTACCCTCCAAAGGGAGGGCATTGCCTCCCTGTATATGGATCGGGGGATTTTCCGGCGCAAAAATGCGCACAAAAAATAAACCTCTCGTCCGACAGGTAAGACATACTATAACATAAGCAAAGCTCCAGGTCAACATTTTTTTGAACTTTTTTGCAGCTTTTTCCCTTGCCGTGCAAGGCTTTTGGTGCTATAGTCTATAGCATTGAAAAAGAAAATGCAGACTGGAGAAAAATATGGATTATAAAGAAGCTTTGGAATATATCAACGGCGTCTCCTGGATGGGCACCAAGCCGGGGCTGGAGCGGGTCACAGCGCTGCTGGAAAAGCTGGGCCGCCCCCAGGACGCCCTGAAATTCATCCATATCGCCGGCACCAACGGCAAGGGCAGCTGCGCCGCCATGCTCTCCTCGGTGATGAAATGCTGCGGCTACCGCACCGGGCTTTTCACCTCCCCCTATCTGGCCCGCTTCAATGAGCGGATGCAGGTGAACGGCAAGCCCATCGGGGATGAGGCCCTGGCGGAGATCGTCGCCCAGGTGAAGCCTGCCGCCGATGCCATGGAGGATCACCCCACCGAGTTTGAGATGATGACCGCCGCTGCCTTCCTCTGGTTTAAGCAGGAAAAGTGCGACATCGTGGTGCTGGAGACGGGACTGGGCGGCCGCTTGGACGCCACCAACGTCATCGCCGCGCCGGAGGCGGCGGTGATCATGAACATCGGCTTGGACCACACCCAGATTCTGGGGGACACGGTGGAAAAAATCGCCGCCGAGAAAGCCGGGATCATCAAGCCCGGCTGTGACTGCGTGCTTTACCGGCAGCAGGATAGCGTGATGGACGTGGTGCGCCAGCGCTGCGCCGCCCTGGGCGCCGGCGTGCACATTGCGGATTTTGACCGGATTCACAGCGAGTTTGACAGTCTCTATGGCCAGAGCTTTGAATACAAAGGGGAACTGTACGCCCTGCCCCTGCTGGGGAAGCATCAGCTGAAGAACGCCGCCACCGCCCTGGAGGTGGTGGAAGTGTTGCGCGGTAAGGGCTGGAAGCTGGAGCAGAGCGACGTGGAGCACGGCATCTACGCCGTCAGCTGGCCCGGCCGCTTTGAGCTGATCCATGACGAGCCCCCCTTCGTGGTGGATGGGGGCCATAATCCCCAATGCGCCGAGACGGTGGTGGAAAACCTGATAAACTATTTCCGGGAAAACCACAGGGTCATGCTGGTGGGGATGCTGGCGGATAAGGACGTGGACGGCACCCTGGCGATCCTGGACCGGGCGGCGGACGAATATGTCTGCATCACGCCGGAGAGTGAGCGGGCCCTGCCGGCAGAGGAGCTGGCGAAGAAGCTGGGAAAATACGGCAAGCAGATCACCGTCTGCCCCGCCATCCCGGAGGCGGTGGGCGCCGCCTGTGACGCCGCCGGGGACACCGGCATGGTCTGCGCCGTAGGCTCCCTCTACTCCGTGGGGGCCATCCGAGCCTGCTTCGACCTGCACTGAGGCGGTGAGATGATGCGGATTATGGCCATCGATTACGGCGATCAGCGCACCGGCCTTGCCGTCAGCGACCTGCTGGGGATGCTCTGCGGCGAAGCCTGGACGGTGACGGAATGGAACCCGGAGCGCCTGGCGGAGCAGATCAGCCGGGAGGCAAAAAGCCGGGAGGTGGGCACCCTGGTGCTGGGCCTGCCTAAAAATATGGACGGCAGCGAGGGCCCCCGGGCGGAGAAATGCCGCCAGTTCAAGGCTCTGCTGGAGGAAGTCTGCGGCCTGCCGGTGGTGCTGTGGGATGAGCGCCGCAGCAGCATTGAGGCCCACGCCATTCTCCATGCCGCCGGAAAAAAAGAAAAGAAGCACCGCAAGACAGTGGATGCCGTGGCTGCCAGCCTGATTCTGGAGGGCTACCTGGGCAGCGCGCATTAAAATCGGATTTTTTCTGCACAGACCCGAAGCGACGAGCTTCGGGTCTGTTTTTGCGCAATATGCGCAAACAAAATCCATACAGAGTAAAAATTTTTATGAAAAATATCCCCCCGGGGGGCTTAAAATGCCGCGTTCCCACTGCTATAATGGAACCATCTTAAGAACAGAGAGGGGTATGAATATGCATATGGCAGACGCGCTGCTGGCGCCGGCTGTGGCCGCTACCATGTACGCAGCTTCCGCAGTGACCGTTGGCGCTTCCGTGAAGACCCTGCAAAAGGATGAGACGGCGGCAAAACTGCCCACCATGGCCGTTGCGTCCGCCCTGGTCTTTGCCGGGCAGATGATCAACTACACCATTCCGGGAACCGGCTCCTCCGGCCACCTTTGCGGGGGTATGCTGCTCTCCGCCCTGCTGGGCCCCCAGGCGGGCTTTCTGTCCATGGTGGTGATTCTCACCATACAATGTCTGTTCTTTGCCGACGGCGGCCTGCTGGCCCTGGGGGCAAACTGTTGGAACATGGCCTTCTACGGCTGCTTTGTGGGCTATTATCTGCTGTGGCGGCCCATGATGCGAAGCCGCTTGTTTGACGCTATGGGGGCCAGGGCGGCCGGCAGAATGCGGATTATTCTCGCCTCCATTCTCGGCTGCGTGCTGACCCTTCAGCTGGGCGCCTTTTCCGTGGTGCTGGAAACCTCCGTTTCCGGCGTTACCGAGCTGCCCTTTGCCGCCTTCGTGGCCATTATGCAGCCGATCCATCTGGCCATCGGCCTGGTAGAGGGGCTGATTACCTCCGCTGTGTTGCTGTTCGTTTATGAAGCGCGGCCGGCGCTTTTGATGGATGTGGACAAGGGAGATGCCGGCGCGCAGGGCCGCTGCTCTCTCCGGGCTACCTTGGCTGTCCTGACTGCTGTTGTGGTGGTTGTGGGCGGCGGGCTCAGTCTGGTGGCCAGCGCTAACCCCGATGGGCTGGAATGGTCCATGTTCGGCAATGCCGAAGCGGGCTACAGCGCCAACATGGGTCTGGATGAAGAGAGCTACGGTATATCCAGCGGAGCAGCGGATGCCTTGGGTGCGGTTCAGGAAAAAACAGCCTTCCTGCCGGACTATGCCTTTGCCAATAGCGACAGCGCCGCAGGGACTTCCGTTTCCGGCCTGGTGGGCTCCGCCATGGTGGCTGGCGCTGCAATTCTGGTGTGCGTGGCCGGCGGTTTCTTCCGCAGGAAAAAAATTGCTGAAAAAGCGTAGGAACTATGCTATAATCATCGGGGACACCGTTCCGGTGTCCCCGATTGTTGTTTTGTAAGTAAACGATGATTCAATCGGCAAGAGTGGATTGCAAGAAAATTTGTGTTCTGATAAAGGCGCTTTTTTGCAGGAATACTTTGTGTATTGCAAGAAAAAGTGACGAAATCAGGGCGCAAATTTTCCGCAAGACGCCGCAGACGATTGATTCATCGTTTACGTAAGGAGACGGAAATGGACAAATTATCCCGGGCCCAGCATGAACTGCGGGAGATGGACGCCCTGGCCGCAGGGGATTCCCCTGTCCACCGGCTGAACCCCCTGTGCAAGCTGCTGGTAACGATTTTCTATATCGTCACGGTGGTATCCTTTCCCAAATATGATTTTTCCGGTCTTGTGGTCATGGTGCTGTACCCGGTGCTGCTGTTTCAGGCGGCGGGGATCTCCGTGGGCTTGTGCTTTTACAAGCTGCGGGTGGTGCTGCCGCTGGTCTGCGCTGTGGGGCTTGCCAATCCCTTCCTGGATCATGCGCCGCTGCTGCAGCTGGGGGGACTTACCGTTACCGGCGGCTTTGTGTCCATGCTGACGCTGATGATGAAAGGCGTCTTTTCCCTGATGGCCTCTTTCCTGCTGATCGCCACCACCCGCATGGACGCCATCTGCGCCGCGCTGCGAAAGCTTCATGTGCCGGAGCTCATCCCCACGCTGCTGCTTCTGACCTATCGCTATATCGGCGTGATGATCGAGCAGGCGTCTGTTATGAGCCAGGCCTATAAGCTGCGCGCGCCGGGACAGAGGGGAATCCATGTCTCCGCATGGGGCTCCTTCCTGGGGCAGCTTCTGCTGCGGAGTATGGACCGGGCGGAGGAGCTGTACAGCAGCATGACCCTTCGCGGCTTCCGGGGGGAATTCTATTATGCCGACGCCCCGGCGTGCCGGCGGTCCAGCCTGGCCTTCACGGCGGTTTGCATCGCCCTGTTCCTGGGCGCGAGATGCTTCAATATTTCCTCCCTTTTGGGAGGCTTGCTGATTGGGTGATGAAAATGATCGAATTTCAGAATGTGTCCTTCTCCTATGATGGGGAGCGCCCCGTGGTTGAAAATCTGAGCTTTACCATCGGGAACGGGGAGTCTGTGGGCCTGATCGGCGCAAACGGAGCCGGAAAATCCACCATTATGAAGCTCCTGCTGGGCCTGCTTTCCGGCCAGGGGCAGATTTTGGTAGACGGGCTGACCGTGAATAAGCAGAACCTTCCCGCCATCCGGCAAAAGATCGGCTTTGTGCTGCAGGACTCGGATAACCAGATGTTTATGCCAACGGTGTATGAGGACATGATTTTCGGCCCCCGGAACTATGGCCTGAGCAAGGAGGAGACGGAGCAGCGGGTGGACGCGGTTTTGAACCAGCTGGGCCTTACCGCGCTGAAACACCGCTATAACCATAAAATTTCCGGCGGGGAAAAACGGATGGCCGCCATTGCCACCATTCTGACCATGGCACCGGAGACCATCCTGATGGACGAGCCCTCCACGGCTCTGGACCCGGTGAACCGCCGCACCGTCATCAACACCATCAACACCCTGCCCCAGACGAAGCTGATTGCCTCCCATGACCTGGACATGATCCTGGACACCTGCCAGCGGGTGATCCTGCTGTCCCAGGGGAAAATCGTGGCCGATGGCCCGGCGGACCACATTCTCCGGGATCAGGCGCTTCTGGAAGCAAACCGCATGGAGCTGCCCTTTTGCTTGCAGGGGCGGCGCTGAGCGCAGAGAAAAGAAAAACTGAAAATTGGAATTTTTTCGCAGACGAACCCGAAGGAAAACGCTTCGGGTTTGTTTTTTGTGGACACGTGGGAATTATTCGCCCCGATGGATAGTAAAATACTAGCTGCTTTTACATTCATCCCCGCCTTTAATTTGTCCTCCCAACGCACATACTGAATCATGCGACGAAATGCGCGGGAGGGAAAGCATGAAAAAAACAATTATAACGGCGCTGTGGTCCTTGGTGATCGCCAGCTGCCTGTCCGCCCCGGCCTTTGCCCAGGAGCTGCTGGTGGGCGGCCAGGTGGTGGGCATCCAGGTGAGCACCAAGGGCGTCCTGGTGGCGGGGCTTTCGGAAGTGGAGACGGCGGACGGCGTCTGCACACCGGCCAAATCCGCCGGTATTCGCCAGGGCGACATCATCATCAAAGCCAACGGAAAGACCGTCAGCAAGGCCGCCGACGTGATCGCGGCGGTGGAGGAGGCCGGCGGGCAGCCGGTGAAGCTTTGTATAGAACGCGAGAACAAAAAAATGGAGCTGGAGGTGCGGCCCGCCTGCTCTGCCGAGGGGCAGTGGCTGCTGGGGATGTGGCTGCGGGACGGCATCTCCGGCATCGGCACCATCACCTTTCAGGACCCGGAGAGCGGCGTCTACGGCGCCCTGGGCCACAGCATCAGCGACTCGGAAAGCGGCATCCAGCTGCCGGTAGGCCAGGGCAGCATCTGTGACGCCCAGATCCTCAGCGTGAACCCCGGCACATCGGGGGCGCCCGGTGAGCTCAACGGCTGTGCCGACCTGGGCAAGGTACTGGGCAGCATTGCGCTGAACACCGACTGCGGCATCTTTGGCGAGGGCTACAGCAGCCTTGGCACCCGGAAGCTGGAGAGCGGGCAGCTGGCCACCGGCCCTGCCACCATTGTTTCCACCATCAACGGCCGCTATACCGGGGAATATGCGGTGGAGGTGAACCGGGTCTATCGGGACAGCAACGGGCAGCACGCCATGATCAGCGTCACGGACCCGGAACTGCTGGAAAAAACCGGCGGCATCGTCCAGGGCATGTCCGGCAGCCCCCTGATCCAGAACGGAAAGATTGTGGGCGCCGTGACCCATGTGTAGGTATCCCAATGATGCAACTGAGCCCGCAAAGCATTGAAAAATGGTGGCCTCGGTGGGGTCATGTACAGACGCGTAGGTCACGCTGTCATGCCCATTTCCCCCAATTACATAGTGTTTCCTCAAAAATCACGGCAAAATGGAACAGAGATTTCGGAAAAAGAACTGCGCCTCATCATGAGGCGCAGTTTACAATATACTTACTACGACGGAGGAAAACGAAAAACATCTCAAAATGCTCTTGACATTTTAATGCGAAATGCCTATAATTGCGTCAAGACAGTTAAGGAGGTGCAGCATGCACGCAAACGAGATTTCTTTTCCTTCTGAGTTGATTGAAAAAATTGTCCGATGTGTTGAAGATGCCGTTGGTGATGATATCCGCGCCGATATCCTCCAGCATGATCTTCAGACGAGAAATAGTACTCCGTCCAGAATTTGGGATCTTTTGAACACTAACATCATCAAGACACTAGGTGACGAGAATTGTACGATAATAAGAACGCATCGAGGCCCATGGGAAATGCTGGTCGTATACGAAAAATCAACGCAGTGCATTCTCACCTTCATGCGGGAAAAGCGTTTTGCAGAGCTTCGTAATCGTCAACACAAGAGAACACATATGCATTACCTTGATATTTTGGCAAAGCAGTTCAACAAAAATTTGCTACCCGATCAACAGCAACTTTGCCTGATTCCTCACATCTTTTCAGATGAAAACCGGCTCGCAGAGTTGGCTCAAACTATGCTATCTGACCTTGAAAGTGATGTAGAAGTTGTTCGCCATCATGTGCTGGTTTTGTTTGAGACTGTTGGTTATCAGTTGACACACATCCGTGCCGTCATGGTAACTCCGTCTCTGGACATTGCGCAGAACAGCGAGCAGGACTGGTCTAAGTATATTGCAGCAAACGAAAGTGCCGTGGTTGAAAAGGTTACAAATCCCAATGCACCCGCTAACCAGCCAAATCGAGGACTCAGTCTTTCACCAAAGGCTGTGGCCCGTCAAAAGTCCCGGCCCAAGCAGAGGGAGTCAGAAATCACAGAAAAAGAGGACAGCTGATTACTTCCCAAGTTGGGTCGACACCAATAGTGGTTTCACAAAGTGTACTCTATGTATGGTGTAATAGCAAGCAATATAAAATGAAAGAGGAACGCTAGCATGAACACGCTCTTTAATGGAAGTCGCTTAAAAAAAGCGCGAATTTATAGGGGACTAACCGTTGCCGAATTAGCTGACCGTGTTGGATGCCAACGGCAGACCCTATCAATGTATGAAATTTCTAAAAGCCAACCCACAGATAAAGAAGCTGTTGTAAGGTTAGCCAAAGAACTTGATTTTCCAGTCAAATACTTTTATGAATATTCCAATGTATTTTCTAGCGGAACAGTTTATTTCCGCTCCCTGCTTACAACAAACAAAAAATACCGTAGTGAACAGATCATAAAAATGGAGTACCTTTCGCAGATTTATTCTCTGCTACAAGACTATGTGGAATTTCCTGCGTTTGACCCTATCGACTTACCAGATGATGCAACCCCTGAACAAGCGGCTTATGCTTTGAGAAAAGAGTGGGGGCTTGGAAAAAACCCTATAGATAATTTGATTTCTGTTGTCGAACAACATGGTATTTTAGTTACATCCTTTTCTACCAGCACAAATGATGTTGATGCATTTAGTCAGTTTATGGGAACCGCCGATACCTCCACATACATTATCGCATATTCCAACAACAAAACTTCGGCGGCACGAATTCATTTTGATATTGCTCACGAGCTTGGTCATATCTGCCTACATGAATGGAGCGAAGATATTGAAGATATTTCCAGAGAAGAATTCAAGAAAAAAGAGCGTGAAGCCAACGACTTTGCAGCCGCTTTCTTGTTGCCGGAGGAAACCTTTAGAAAGGATGCCGAAAGAGGACCTCAAACAATAACATACTATAAGCAGTTAAAGAAAAAGTGGAAAGTCTCTATTGCGGCAATGATTCGTCGCGCCGAGAAGCTTGGAATCATTTCGACAGACGATTACCAAAATCTGATGCGGGTTATGCAAAGACGCGGACTTCGTAAAGAGGAACCGCTGGATGATACACTTATTACGGCAAGTCCGGCTCTGCTCAAAACATCAGTAATCATGCTGTTGCAAGAAAATGTTTTTAGCCCAAACGAATTTATGGAGGAACTTTCTGATTCATATGGATTGAGTATCAATCCGACCGAAGTTGAATATCTACTTGATTTGCCTGTGGGGACATTGTCTACCCCCAAAATAATAGAATTTCCAAGGTTGCAAATAAAGCGGAACAACTAAAAAGCAACTGTAAGTCATGGCCCTTTTTTAATCCTCTGCCATCAATGCGTTTCACCATGAAACTTATTTCACGGTGAGGCGCATTTTTAATATATATTGCAAGCCAGAACACCAAGGAAAGGAGAGAGGCCATACAGTTTACCAACGGTAGTCATCAGGCGTTCGAAAACATTGGGTGAAAATCGTCACACTTCGTCCAGTAGGGTGAATTGATAGAGACTACGCAGCCCATGGCTTGTGCTGAAGTTCAGTTAATAGTCCCATCTGCCAAAATTATATTTTACATGTATTTATAAATTGGGGTGGGGAAAAGCCTTTCCGGCTTGGATAAAAATGAATCTTGGATAGTTTGTTTTATCAGGTGAGAGAGATGTGGAGAGGTCACTCAATTCTAATATCTTTTCAATTATAAAGCCATGCTCTAAAATAGTATGAATATAACTCGACAAAGGCCTGTGAATATGGGTTGTTGTTCCAATGTCTTTTTCCAAGGTAATTGAAAATGTTCCTTGAATAAAAACCTCATCTAAATAATTAAACCATTCTTCATCTTGATATCCCCAATATTTTGGCCAAAAACAAGGGTGGGTAATTGTCATTAGCAACTTTCCATCTGGGGAGAGAAGTTTAAAAATGTTATTCAAAGAATCCTTCCACTCAGGATCATCCATAAACACCATATTCGCTATACAAGCATCAAAAAGCTGATCGGATTTAAACGCTTTTATTGATGAACAAACAAAGTATAGGTTTTTTTTCTGGTAATTTTTTGTAGCAAGTTTAATGCTCTCTTTGCTAAAATCTATCCCCCAGCAAGTGTCTGCCATGTTTGCCAAATCATTCGTCAGAAAACCAGTCCCGCAGCCAACATCAAGTATATGATTGTGCTTTATTGATTTCAGACTTTCTTTAATGCAAGGACCTGTTATTTTTGTAAAGCTAACATCTTTGCCCGACTCAATTAAAGTATGGCGCGCTGGCCCAACTTTGTCCCATTCTTGGGATATCGCCTCGAGTTTAACAGGACTGATTCTTTTTCTCATAAACCTATCTTTCATTCTGCCATTTTTCCCGTTCTCTTTGCCAATACATTTCTCTCTCGCTAGCCAGCTTACATATCTCCATTAAATCTAGTGAAAGGGAACATATAAATTTATCTTGAAAACTATCATTCCCTGTCTGATATATTTTATGTTGAAACATTTTCTTCTTTAATGCACTCGAAGTCTCTGCAATTGCGACTTGAGGATCAGCCCGATTATATCTTATTATTGTAAAACGAGTTTTAGGCTCAAACTTATAAATACCATAATAATTAACATCAACACCATTTGATATGAGTTCTTTTGTAAGAGAGCTTTCCTCCTGTGCAAATATTCGAATATTTGTACCTTTTTTCTCTATGAATTTTTTAATATCAGTGTTGACCCAACTAAGGTCTCTACTCATAATACAGATTTTTCCCTGAGATCTAACCAATTCTTCCATTGCATCTTCAATTTCAGATTGGTTTTTGCAGAGTCTAATGTTTTCGTGGTTTTTCTTATAGTCCTCACGCAATTGATCAACCGCACCCAAAAAAGCGACAATTAGCAAGATTATTCGGATTATTAGAGAAAGTTCTTTAACGAACGCAAGTGCAACAATCGAACATAACATTGCAAAAGTAGCGAAATATCTCCTCATTAGCTATTCCTCTCTATTTTTTGATTAGCACTTTATATCATTGTATCACAATGCATCTTCCATATCAATTTGTTTAAATTTGCTTAATCATGAAACAGGGTTGGCTAAACTATAGGCCAGGGTCTATGCGATACCAGTAGAAAAACTATACCTGTGCGGAAGAATAGGCGGAGTGATTTTAATAGGCAAGACTGATAGTGTTCTGTAATCAATAAACGGCACAAGCACAGATAAGAAAAGCTTTGTAGACTTTAGTGGTTTGCAAATACCATTACCCATGCATGATGCCCATCGTGCATGTTATACAAATACAATAATTGCCTCAATATAATAAAATCACAAGTTTGATTGTGGCTTCGTATAGGCTGACAAAGTTGACATCATTATAGTTTCGGCTGTAATATCTGCTCACAAGCATTCTAAACTAATTCTGAAATTATGCTAGGTGTATCTCCGTATAGTTGGGCACCGAGTAAACGAAGAACTTTTTTATCAATATTGATTTTGTAGGAGTGCATATAGGTTCCTCCAACAACAAAGTTTTTATTGATTATACGACACTTTTTTTATATTTTCAACAATATACTACTCATTATTTGGGGCGTATATATGCGTTTCACCGTGAGACCTATTTCACGGTGGGGCGCATTTTTTATATAGAACGCAAAGCCCAATTACCAGCGAAAGGAGAGATGCCATGCAGTTTACCAATGGCGGTCATCGGGCGTTTGAAAGTCTCATGCAGGGCAGGCCGGGCGGCGACCACTATGACAGCGGCGTGGACGGGCCGCACCCGGAGTGCCGGACTTGCCGCTATCACCGGCCCTACCGCAGCGACGGGTTCTGTCATTTTGCCCGCTGCCCCTATGCGACCGGACGCATGACCGCCATCAAGGGTGAGCCGAAACCGAAAGGAGGCGATTGCCAGCTTAAATAGTGGCTCAAAAACGAGAAAAAGGAGGTTTCATGACAAGAAGAAAATCCCTGTGGCGCAGACAGCTGCTTGTGCTGTTCTGCGCTTTGCTGCTTTTTGGCAGCATGTTTCCCGCAGCTGCCCTTGCGGCAGATGTCACCATATCCACCCAAAACACCGCTTCCTACTTTCAGACCTTTTCCAGCCAAGGGGTCTGGACAAACATCATGACCCCGCAGCACACCATCAACGAGACGGGACAGGTGGCCTACTGCTTGCAGCCTTCCATGGACTCCCCCTACAATTCCGGCTACACCGAGGACAGCGGCTGGAATTACTATGACAGTACCACCATGATCGGCTTGCAGGCCATTCTGGAAAACGGCTATCCCAACTTCACCGGCGGTTTTACCGATGATCAAGCCAGGTATGCCACAGCCAACGCTATCCGCTTCTGGGTAGCCGAACGCGGCTGCGGCGGCTCTCTGGCTTGGATGGACTTGACCCGGTACAGCCAGTTCTTCCGGGCTGTTCCCGGTTATGAGGATCTGTTCAACTGGTGCATTGCCCTTGTGGGCTGCGCCAGGACCCAGAGCGTGATCGAACACAGCGCATGGATGAGCTCTCCCACTGTGACTGAGAGCGGAGACTACTTTGAAGTTACCACTACCGTGTATTTGGAGAATTGCGATTGGGGCTATACCATTGACGAATCCGCCCTGCCGCCCGGCTCCAGCATCTCAGGCTACACCGCCAACAGCGGGGATAGGCTCACCGTAAGGATACCGTCCCGGTATTCGTCCAGAGACTTTACGCTGAAGATCACCGCCTATGACAACCGGACGACCGCAAGCCTTGTGTTCTATGCCCCGGACTACTACAACCAGCAGCGTATCCTGACCTACACCTGGAGCAACGGCACGGAAGCCGCCAGCGCTGCCATTGCCGTGACGCTGCCGGAACCCACCCCCAAGCTGGGTATCATCCGCATCATCAAGACTGATGCGGAGACGGGCGTTTTTTTGCCCGGCGTCACCTTTGAACTCTACGATGCCGCAGGGCGGCTTCTTAACAGCAGCCGTACCGATGAACACGGTGTGCTGGAATTTACCGCTGAACCGGGACAGTATTATTACCGGGAGGCCGCCGCCATCGAGGGCTACATCCCGGACAGGGAAAAGCACCCGGTCACGGTCTCCACTGCGGGGCAGGTGGTGGAAGTCCCGGTTGCCAATGACCCCATCCACAAAAGCAGCCTGGAAATTCTCAAAACGGACAGCAGCACCGGACAGCCCTTGGAAGGCGTGACCATCGGCCTGTACGACAGCAGCGGCCAGCTTCTGCAAAGCGCCAAGACGGATGCCAGCGGCAGGGTGGTGTTTCCGGCGCTGGAACAAGGGCTTTATCAGTACGGGGAGATCGAGGCCCTGCCCGGCTACCAGCTGGACACGGCTCTGCACGGAGTGAACATTGACGCTTCCGGCACCACCTTCAAGGGAGCGCTGGAAAACACGCCCCTGTCCGGCGGCATCCGGGTAAAGAAGGTGGACGCTTACGGAAGCGCTCTGCCCGGCGCCGTATTCCTGCTTGAAAAATCCGTGGACAATGGGCAGAGCTGGACGACTGTTTCGGAACAGGGCAGCGATGATTCCGGCCTTGCCGTTTTCTCTGGGCTGACAGTGACAGATACCCTGTACCGGCTTACAGAGACAAAGGCCCCGCCCGGCCACAGCTTGCAGGCGGAAACGATCTTTGAAGGGGCGCTATCGGCTGACAGGCTTGACCTCGGCTTCACCGTCTGTGACAGCGCCATCCCCCTGCTGCCCTTTACCGGGAGCAGCATCAATTTCACACCCTTTATTCTGCTCATGCTTGGCATGAGCTTTTTTGCTGTCCAAATACCGAAAAGGAGGAAAACATTTGAAGAAACTACATAAAGCGCTTGCGCTTATTTTGTTTGCCTGTATGCTCTGCTGCTTCCATGTACAGGCCAGCGCAGAAGGGACCACCATTGACTACGGCCAGACCGCTTCCCTTTCCTTATATAAATATGACCTGACAAAAGCAGAGGCAGACGGGGCCTGGGACACCGGCGCCTATGTGTCCACCGGCATATACGATCAGAGCGTGAATGACGTTATGAGCAATTATGCGGTTCAGGGTGTGGAATTTACCTGTCTGCGCATTGCGGATCTTCAGGCTTCCAGCGCCGATGAAAACGGTGAGCATAAGGTCACTACTCTGTACGGCTTCACAGACACCGCCTTCCTTGCCGCAATCGGCCTTGGCATGAATGACGCCCACCACACGGAAAACGGCCTTGCCTGCTTTAGCTCCGATACCCTGAATAACGCCCTTGCGGCAGCCCTGAGCAGCAATGCGACTACGGTCAAAAACAAGCTGGAAGCCTATGTAAAAACCGGCGGTACGGCCATGCCCGTCACCGATGAATATGGGCACAGCGAGGCTTCCGGCCTTGAACTGGGACTGTATCTGGTGGTGGAAACCAGGGTGCCGGAGAATGTGACCAGCACCTGCAACCCCTTCCTTGTCTCTCTGCCCATGACTACCATTGATGGCAGCGGGTGGAATTATGATGTGACTGTCTACCCCAAAAACAGAACCGGGATGCCCACGCTGGAAAAGGCCGTGAGAGAAGCCAGTGCCGATACCGGGAAAAACAAGGGCCTGACCAATGACATTGCGGACGGCTACGCCCCCAATGCCAGCGCCTCCGCCGGGGACAGGGTGGACTACCAGATCCTCTCCACCCTGCCTGCCATTACCTCTGAGGCTTCCTACTTGAGCCAGTACACCTTCGTGGACGAACTTTCCAAAGGCATTACTTACAACAAAAACGATGTGCTCCTCTCCTTTTATAAGGACGCCGCCTGTACCGAGCTTTTGACCACATGGGACGAGGCTTCCGGGAAGTTCCATGCAGAATATTCCGAGCTGCCCGCCGGGCAGAGAATGACCATCGCCATGACGGAAACCGGCCTTGCGGAGATCAACGGCAGCGAAGCGGTCTATGGCGCAGACAATGTGAACCACGGCTATTCAGACTGCACCATGCGGATCACCTACGCTTGCACCCTGAATTCCGAGGCAGCGCTTGTCTGCGGCGACAGCGGCAACCCCAACAACGTCACCCTCACCTGGAGCCGCAGCAACACTGCATATACTGACACCCTCAAAAGTGATGCCCATGTTTACAGCTATGGCATCGACCTGACGAAGAAGTTCTCGGACGGTGCAGGAAAGCTGGAAAATGTGAAATTCCTCCTCCACAACGACACGGACGGGTACTATTTGAAGGCCAGACAGATCGATGGCGTTTACTATGTGACGGAGCATGCTGCCGGGAAGGAGCAGGCGACCCAGTTTGTCCCCACCCGGGAAGGGCGCATTGTCATCAAGGGACTGGAGGACGATACATACACAGCCACCGAGACCGCTACAGACAAGGACTATAACCTGCTCAAAGGCGGCATCCAAATTGTGATCTCCGCCGCCGAGGGAGAAGCCTGCCCCAACTGTCACCGGCCCCTGCTTACCGCCGCTGCTACGCTCAATGGCAAAGCGGTTGAGATGAAAGGGGATAACAGCTCCGTTCATGCGTTTGTCCCTTTTACCGTGGTCAACACCAAAGGCTTCGAGCTGCCCAAGACCGGCTCCTATGGCACATGGATGTTCACTGTGGGTGGTGTGCTGGCCATGGGTGCGGCGGCCTTTATGATCTATAGACTCAGCAAAAAGAAAAATTACTGATGGATTTCGTGGGGAGGCCCGGCCTCCCCTGTTTTCAGGAGGGAAAATGGAGAACAACCGCAAACCCATGATTGCATTGATCGTGCTGCTGATCCTTGCCGTCCTTGTGACCGTATACCCGGTCATCAGCAACTTCCTCTATGACAGGCACCGCAGCCGGGTACAGACGGCGTATTTCGCCGCCATCGAGCAGATGGACGATGCCGCCCTTGAAAAAGCAAAGCAGGAGGCAGCGGCATACAATGTCCTGCTTGCCAGGGGCGTTTCCCCGGCGTTCAGTGACGGTCAGCGCAATGCAGCCGCAGAAAATTACAGCGGGCTTTTGAATCTGAACGGGGACGGAACCATGTGCTATATCGAGATTCCCGCCATTGCCGTGAACCTGCCGGTTGCCCATGGCACGGAGGCGGATACCCTTGAACATGCCATCGGCCATGTGGTAGGTTCTTCCCTGCCCATCGGGGGAAGCAGCACCCATGCGGTGCTGTCCGGGCACAGCGGCATGGCGGGACAGAAGATGTTTACCGATTTACACGCACTGAAAGCCGGGGATATGGTATACATCCGTGTACTGAATGAAGTGCTGGCCTATGAGGTGGAGAACATGGAGACCGTGCGCCCGGAGGAAACCGCTGGCCTGTCCATTGCGCCGGGTGAGGACCGGCTGACGCTCATAACCTGTACCCCCATCGGGGTGAACACTCACCGGCTGCTGGTGCATTGCAGCCGCGTTCCCTATGTACCGGAAACCGCGCAGGCCGAAGCAGAAACGGAGCCGTTATCCTCCTCCTGGCAACGGCAGTATCTGGAAGGAATCGGTTACGGCATGGCGGCTTTGCTGACTGCCTTTGTTTGCCATGAGCTGATCCGGATCAGGAGGAACAGGCATGGCAAAAGGAATTGAAATCTGCGCCGCCGTGCTGCTGTTCTTTGCGGGGCTTTTTACCCTGCTTTATCCCGGCCTGAACGGAGCCCGGCTTGAGAGCGCATCAATGGAAGCAGCGGAGAGTTTTATAGATGCCTTCGTTGTCCCGCTGGAGACAAGCAGACCAGCTGTCATACCTCCGGAGGAAACGCCGAGGCCCTATGGGGAGTTGTACTCCGCCATGGCAGAGTACAACGAGAAAATTTATGCCGAGGGACAGCAAGGACTGTCCGGTTCATGGGCTTATGAGGAAGCGGGAATAGACCTGGGTGCGTATGGCTTTGCCGGCGGTGTCGCCGCTGTGCTGTCCATCCCCGCCATTGAGCTGGAAATGCCGGTATACCTTGGGGCGAGCTATGACAACATGGCGGCGGGCGCTGCCGTACTGGGCCAGACCAGCCTGCCCATTGGCGGGGAAAACACCAACTGCGTCATTGCTGGGCACCGGGGCTGGAATGGGGCAGCGTATTTTCTGGACATAGACAAGCTCCAAGAGGGCGACGAAGTACAGCTCATAAACCCTTGGGAGACCATGGATTACGCGGTGACAGAGCTTCGCATCATTGAACCCACAGACATAAAGCAGATTCTCATACAGGAGGGCCGGGAGCTGCTGACCCTCATGAGCTGCCATCCCTACGCCAGCGGCGGACGGTACAGATATTTGGTGATCTGCGAAAGGGAGACAACATGAACTTTAATTATTTTTACGGCGCACAGGCCGAGAGCTATTCTTTTATCCGCGTCCCCCGCCTGCTGATAACCGGCGAGGCGTTCAAAGGACTTTCCACGGATGCAAAGCTTTTATACAGCCTGCTGCTTGACTGCATGGGGCTTTCCCTGCGCAGCGGCTGGCTGGACGAGGCAGGGAGGGTATATATTTACTACACCGTAGAGGAGATTCAGGACAACCTAAACTGCGGCCACGGCAAGGCCTGCAAGCTGCTGGCAGAGCTGGACACGGTGAAGGGCGTCGGCCTGATCGAGCGGAAGAAGCAGGGGCAGGGCAAGCCCACCCGGATCTATGTAAAGCAGTTTGTGGAAAGCGGCAGCGAGTCCCAGCCGGAACAGCCGAAAAACGGAAATCCGCAAAGCCGAAAAGCGGACGGCTACGCTTCCGAAAAACGGACGTCTGGACAGCGGGAAAGCGGAAAGCAAGAGGTTCCAAAATCGGAAGGAAGTTATATTTATAATAATTATACTGAGAATAGTTATACTGATCTATCCATCGTCAGAAAGCCCTTACTTTCTAACGAAAGCTATGAAGCCTGTCTGGAGGAGCTGAAAGAGCAGGTGGACTATCCCCTGCTCTCCCTTTCGTATCTGGACGATGCCCCGGAGGGCATTTTGGAGCTGATATGCGATGTGCTTTGCAGTACAGCGCCGGGCGTAAAAATCGGCGGCGAGACGATCCCCATAGAAAAGATCAAGGCGCGCTTCCGAAAACTCCGCTTTGAGCATATAGCCTATGTCCTTGATTCCCTGGATCAAACGACCTCGGATATAAAAAATATGAGGGCCTATCTCCTGACCGCGCTGTACAATGCGCCGCTGACGATAGGCCCTTATTATTCTGCCGCGGTACGCCATGACAGGGCGTGTCCATAATTACGTCTCACCGTGAAACGCAATAAAAAAACAAATCAGGAGGAAACCTATGGCAAACGAAACTGGCAAGACACCTAACCCTAAAAATGTCCCCATCGAAACCCTTCAGGATTTGCCCGGTATAGCGGAGGAAAAGCGCCCGGACAAGGATTATGGCGCTCTGGTCAGCAGCATCCTTGTCAATGGCCTGAAAGAGCCGGTGATCCTGCGTCAGGCAGAAAACGGAGCATACCAGCTGGTAGACGGCTACCGGCGCAGACGGGCGGCGGAGCTGGCCAAGCTGAAAGAACTGCCCGCCCTCGTCTATGACATAACGGAAAAAGAAGCGCAGGAATACCGCGCCAAAGCTGCCAAAGACCCGAAAGCCCCGCTTCCCGGTAAGCCCGTAGAAGAAAAAGATGCCGAAGCCGAGACTGCACCCGCAAAAGAGAAAAAAACGAAAAAGGCAGCTCCGAAGAAGGAAGAAGCCCCAACAGGCCCGGCAGCCACTGGCCCTACAGGCACGACGATTACCAAAATTCTGGAGAGCAGGCTCAACCCGCCCACCGTCAAGGACAGGAAAAGTCTGCCAACGCCCGGTGAGGGGGAGGCGTTTTCCGTTATTCTGCACCCGGCGTTTTTGAAGAAAGCGGACATCAACACCTTCTCCGTTGACCGAGAAGCCGATGATTTCAAGGAGCTGTACAAATCCATTGAGCGCTTCGGCGTGAAAGACCCGGTGCTTGCCCGGATCGGTGCCGATGGGGAGCTGGAAATTCTCTCCGGCCAGCGGCGGCATCTGATCGCCAGTGAGCTGAATTACCCCGTACCCACCATCATCCAGCAGCTGGACGATGATGACGCAAAAATCCTTGTGGCAGACGGCAACCTGCACCGGGAGCACATTTCCACCTATGACCAGGCCCGTGCCCTGCGGATGAAGGCCGACAGCATGAAGCGCAAGGCGGGCCGCCGCAGCAGGGCGGACACCGGCCCCAAAATGAATACAGATGAAGTGCTGGCAAAGGAAATGGGCATGAGCACCGCCAAGCTCAACCGCCTGATGAAGCTGTCCGAGGCTACAAAGAGCGTTTGCGAGCTGGTGGATGAGGGGACGCTGGCAACCTCCATTGCCTACAACATTGCCTTCCTTGCGCCGGAGGTTCAGGATATGGTCACGGATCTGATCGGTATCAACGTCAAGGTCAGCAACGAGAATACCGGCAGGCTGAAGGAGGTGGCCAAGGCAGAGACGCTTGACTACGATAAAGTCCGGGCTGTTTTGGAGGGAAACTACCCGCCGCCCAAGGCAGTGGAAAAGCCCAAGCCGGTTGAAATTACACCCGCACCAAGGCCCGCCATGGTGTCTGAAAATCTCCCCAAGTCCCCGGATGTTTCTGTCGGAGCAGCTTCTGGAAAGGAAGCCGCTTCCCCGGCGTCCCCTTCTGCTGCCGCACCTGTGCCCCCTGCCCCGCCATCCATGGCCGAGCCGAAGCCGGTGACACCGCCTGTTGTTCCGGCTCCGTCTGCTGCCCCGGAGGAAAAACAGGATCGGGAAAACAGCTATGTGACCAAGGTCGTCCTCACCGGAGACAGGCTGAGAAAGTATTTTCCCGATGTGTCCATGACGCCCCGGCAGATCGAGGACAGCGTTTATGACGCTCTGGAGGAACGCCGCCAGCGGCAGGAAAAGGCAAAGCAGAAAGCACAAAACAAATTTACAAGATAAAAAGCGGATGCCGCAGCATCCGCTTAAAATTCATATAAGCAATAATCCCGGATATGCTCAAGGAGTTGGGCATCAGGCGGCAGCATAAATACGCACCCGTTCATTATTGACATTGAGCCGGAAGCTCTGTTCACTGGGCATTTGGCTTTGCTGCTCAAGAGAACTCACTGTGATGAGATCCACCGGCTTTGCAAAGGCTACCTCCAAGTCGCAATAGACAGCAGCGAGGGCTAAAAGACTTTTTATCTCTGTCCCACTGGTATCAACGATAAGGTCAATATCGCTGCTCTCAGTAGCCTCGCCTCTGGCATAGGAGCCAAACAGATATACAGCTTTTAGTTGGTGCTTTTTTGCGATAGGAACAATGATGTCCCGAATTTGTTCAATACTGTAGACCATCTTTTCGTTCTCCCTTCTTAATGCTATTTTACTATGATTATACCCAAAGCGCAACAAAAATTGAACAAAAGGAGCTGATGTAATGAATGTACTTGTTGTAGAACCGGGCTATCTGCCCTATGAAAAAGAAATAAACGGCCTGCATGAGATGCAGGCCGTCGTTGGCGGACTGATCGATGCGATTTATCCCTATGCTGATCCTGTCGCCATCGTCTGCAATGATGAGGCGCTGCTGCAAAACATGCCCTTTAACCGTAGCGTAGAAGGCGGCTATGGCGGCGTGTTCGGAACTTTCTTCGTCTGTGGCCTTGGGGAGAAAGATTTTGCTTCCCTACCTCCAGAGTTGACGCAGAAGTACAGGGAGAAGTTCAAAAACGCAGAGCTGCTGATCGGGGCAAAAGGGAATGAGCCGGTCACACTCAAATTTAAGGCCGAGCCGAAGCCAAGACAAGAAGCCCCAAAGGACCACCGCCGGGATGAAGCCCAGCACTGAAACCCGGGAAAAAGTAAAGGCCCTCACGGATCAGCTGGAGGCTGGGGTAAAGGCAGTGTTTGAAAGCGAGAGATACCAAGCCTATCTGAAAGCCATGTCCAAATTTCACCGGTACAGCTTTGGCAATGTGCTGCTGATCCTCATGCAGCGCCCGGAGGCCAGCATGGTGGCGGGCTACACCACCTGGAAAAAGCAGTTTGGCCGCACAGTGAAAAAAGGCGAACACGGTATCCAGATCATTGCCCCCATCCAGGGAAGCAGGCTCATAAAACAAGACAGGCTCGACCCTGACACCCAGCGGCCCGTGATAGGGCCGGATGGATTGCCGGAGAAAGAGCCAATCTTTGTTTCCTACCAGAGCTTCCGAGTGGCCTATGTCTTCGATGTGAGCCAGACGGAAGGAAAGGAGTTGCCTAGCCTTGGAGTGGGAGAACTCAGCGGAGAGATTGAGCATTTTGAGCGCATTTTCGCGGCAGTGGAAGCCCTCTCCCCGGTTCCTGTGGAATACCGCCCGGCCCAGAAGTCCAAGGGCTGCTACAACCATCTTGAACAGAAAATCTCTCTGAATCAGGGCATGAGCCAGGTACAGACGCTCAAAACGTTGATTCATGAGACCGCCCACGCCCTGCTCCACGCTTTGCCGGTAAAGGATGGGAAAATAACCGGAAAACCGGAAAAGGATAAACACACCCGGGAAGTTGAGGCGGAGAGCATCGCCTATGTGGTCTGTCAGCACTTCGGCATCGACACTTCGGACTATTCCTTCCCCTATGTGACCGGCTGGAGCAGCGGCAAAGAGCTGGATGAGCTGAAAGCATCCCTAGAGTGTATCAGCAAAACTGCGGCGGAGATGATCGACGGAATAGAAAGGACTTTCCCGGAGCTGGCGATAGATAAGGCGGAGAGGCCAAAAGGTAAATACGTCTCACGGTGAGACATAATAGTTTCAAACTTTTCAGACTGTCTTGCTGTTGCGCATTCATTTTTGTATAATGCAAATACAAAAGAAACGACTGCAATGTAAGGTGAGAGTAAATACGTCTCACGGTGAGACATAATAGTTTCAAACTTTTCAGACTGTCTTGCTGTTGCGCATTCATTTTTGTATAATGCAAATACAAAAGAAACGACTGCAATGTAAGGTGAGAAAAGTCATGGCTAAAACTACAAATCTTTATGCCCCTGAGCTTCCGGATATAAACAGGCTGTCTCAGGCAGAACTGGCTGTAGAACTGGAGAAGGGCTATCAAGATGTGCTTCAAGGGCATACTAAACCGGCAAGCGAGGTATTCACAGAACTCAGAGAGGCATACAATTTATGATCTATGCGGTAAATGAAGAACAAGTCGCCTTTTAGAGGGGCAGCGTTGCTGTCCCTGCAAGTATGGCATTTGGTAGCACACCAAACGCTCCTGTTAGGGGAAAGCCCCTAAAACCCCATACAAAAAAGGAAGTCCATGAACTTGTGGACTTCCTTTATTCTTCAATCTGCATAGCGAATTCCCTCCTGAAGAACGTTTTTGTAGAAGGGCATAACAGCAGAATATTGACGGAATTGCAGCAAAGGCTTTGCCGTTACCGATACGGTCACATCGTGCTTCAAGCTGAGCTCGCTTGTTACTTCGGCCAGGGCATTTCTGTATTTCGCAATTTCCACGCCATCCGCATCGATGGTCAGCAGAATATCAACATCGGATTCGCTGTCAAAGTCCCCTCGGGCATAGGAGCCGTACAGATATGCGTCATGCACACCGCTTGGAAAAATCTTGCTGCATTCGTTGTAGACTTCCCGCACGATGGAAACGGCATCGAGCGTACTCACATTTCTGCCTCCCCTCATTATTCTTGATTTTAATATAGCCGTATTTTTTTCACAAGTCAAACCATTTGGAAAAGGAGGTGCTATGCGCAAAAGATCCCACCATGTAAGTGTATGGATGAATGAGGCCGAGTACAAACACCTGAAAGCTCAGGCTCAAATTGCGGGTATGGGCGTTGATCCGTTCATCCGCAATCTTGTCGCCGGTGTCCAGCTCCGGCCACGCCCGCCCGACGAATATACGGCGCTGCTGCGGGAGCTGGCGGCCATCGGCAACAACATCAACCAGATTGCTCACTGGGCAAACGCCCAAAAGAGCGTCCACGAGGCCCAAATCGTGGAGGCCGCCGTTCTTGCCCATGAGGCATGGCGGCTGGTAAAGGACAAACTATAATGGCCTATGACAAGATCATCCCCATCCACGCCCGGCTTGACCGGCGAATCAGCTATGCGCTGAACCCGGAAAAGACCACAGCCGGGGAGCAACGTCTGTGTACCGCCATCAACTGCCAACTGGACAGCGCCTGCCAGGATATGCTGGATACCAAGCGTCGCTGGGACAAGGAAAACCGCCCGGTTCAGGGCTACCATATCATCCACTCCTATGCTCCCGGTGAGGTGACGGCAGAACAGGCCCAGCGGCTCAGCGTGGAGTTTGCCCAACGGTTGATCGGAGACCGCTTCGAGGCTGTAGTTGCCACCCATACCGACCATGAACACATCCACTCTCACATTGTGTTCAACTCCGTCTCCTGTGTGGACGGGAAACTGTTTCGGGATAATTTCAAGGCATATTTCCACGAAATTCGGGAAATCTCCAATGCCATCAGCCGGGAACACGGTTTGTCTGTTATTGAACCGAAAAGCAAGGGGAAGCAGTACGCCGAATGGGAGGCGGAGAAGCAAGGCAGACCCACCGTCCGGGGGCTGGTGCGCCGGGACATAGACGCCGCCCTTGCCGGGGCAATCTCCATGCAGACCTTCTTTGCGGCGCTGGAAAGACAGGGCTATACCGTCAAGCGTGGGCCGAACATAAAACACAGCGCAGTAAGGCCGCCAGGCGGCCAGCGCTTTATCCGGCTGGACAGCTTGGGCGTAGGCTATACGGAGGCGGAGATCAAAGCCCGGATCGGCAGCGAAATGCAGTTGTCCCCAAGTCCGGCACCGGTGACGAAACGGTACAAAGTGAAGCGCAAGCCCATGGCTTACGCAGAGCCCAAAGGCTTGCGCCGCCTGTATCTGCACTACTTGTACCTGCTATCCCCGCCGAAACGGGTAAAGCGGAGGAAAGCACCCTTCGCTGTGCGGGCAGAGGTGTGGAAGCTCAGCCAATACAGGCGGCAGTTTGCCCTGCTGCAAAAATACAAAATCGAGACCGAGAGTCAATTATCCCTGCTTGCAGACGCTTTGCAGGCGGAAATTGACTCTCTTGTTTTTTCCCGCAGAGACTTGTACCGCCGGAAGCGGCGGGGCGAAGATGTGAGCAGCGGGATCAGTGAGATAAACCTTACCCTCCGGCCTCTGCGCCGGGAACTGCGGTGCTGCCAAAGCATTGCTGCATCCCTGCCGCAGATACAGGAGCAAATACAGTTCACCCGGCTGGCGGAGGAGCAGGGCAAAAACAAATCCAGAAGAAAGGAAGGGAAACAATATGGAAGTGAGCGGTGAAGTGGCCGACCTGCTGGTGAAAGAGGGCTTGCAGGTGGCAGAACTGGCCGCCAGGCTGTCCGGCAGAGGCATTGTGAACACAGCCGCCTTGCTGGCAGCCATGGTGAGAAATAATTACAAGGTGGTCGGCAAAGTGGGCGTTGAGCGGCTGAACCGGGAAAATGTGGAGTCGGTGGTTATCCCCATCAAAAGCGCCGATTTATCCCAATTTGAGAAAACGGCGAAGCTCTTCGGCGTACTGTATGCGGCGGCAAAGGGCGAGGGCGGGGAGGCGGTGCACATCATCTCCAACGCCAATTACGCTGCCCAGCTCAACGCCGTGCTGGAGGCCATGGGTTACGGCATCCCGGTGCGGGAAGTGCAACCCTCAAAAAAAGCGCCGTCCCGTGCTCCACAAGAGAGATCCTCCGGCGGGCACGAGACTGGCTGGAATCAGCAGCGGACGAATGAGAAGCCCTCCGTCCGGGAGAAACTGGAGGAACTGAAAGCTGTGGCGGAGACAGTTAACGCCCGGCACAGAAGCCGAAACAGGGACAAGGCACGATGAAGAAATCTTTTAAGGACAGCGCCCCGATGTGGGCACTGTTTTCTCTGCCTGCCGTCTTTGCCGCTCTGCTTGCCGCCAGTGTCTATGAGGAGGGGATGACAATTTTTACGCTTATCCCTCTCGTGGTTAACGCAAGTCTTGGGGATGTTCGCTGGACGGAATACAGCCTGAAATTTATCCTTATCTTCCTCAGCGTGTATGCGGGCGGGATCGCCCTGTATGATTCCTCCCGGCAAAACCGCAGGCCGGGCGAGGAACACGGCTCTGCCAAATGGGGCAATGTCCGGGGGCTGAATAAAAAGTACAGCGATAAAGACCCAAAGAATAATGTTATCCTCACAAGGAGTCTGTCCATGAGCCTGAACGGGCGGCTGCATAGACGAAACCTGCTTCAGATCATTGTGGGCGGCAGCGGTTCCGGCAAGACCCGGTATGTGGTGAAGCCCAACCTGATGCTTGCCAATGCCAGCTTTATCTGCACTGATCCCAAGGGTGAGATCGTGCGAGCCGTGGCGCCGCTGCTGCTCCAGCAGGGATATGTGGTGAAGGTGTTCGACCTGATCGACCCTGCCCGCAGCGACAGCTACAACCCTTTTCGGTATATCCGCAAGGACAGCGATGTGTTCCGGCTTATCAATAACTTTATCCAGAACACCACGCCCAAAAATGCCAGCCAGAACGACCCCTTCTGGGAGAAATCCGAGACGGCCCTGGATGCCGCCCTGATGCTGTACCTGCTCCATGAAGCGCCCCCGGAGGAACAGACCATGGAAATGCTGCTGACCATGATCGAGTACGGCGCTGCCAAGGAGGACGATGAGGACTACAAATCTCCCCTTGACCTGCTGTTCGAGGCCCTGGAGGAGGATGACCCGAACCATATTGCCCTGCGGCAATACCGGGTATTCAAGCAGGCGGCGGGCAAAACGGCAAAAAGCATTTTGGTGAGCGCTGCTGTGCGCCTTGCGGCCTTTACCTTGCCGGAGATTCAGGGCATTACCAATGAGGACAATTTGGAGCTTTCCAAGCTGGGCGAGCGCAAGCAGGCTATCTTCTGCGTCATCCCGGACAGCAACGACAACAGCCTGAACTTTCTGGTGGGTATGCTGTATACCCAAGCTTTTCAGGAATTGTACTATCAGGCGGACAAGGTACACATGGGGCCGCTGCCGATACCTGTCCGGCTCATGTTCGATGAGTTTGCCAATGTTGCCCTACCCGATGGCTACGCCCGCTTACAGGCAACCATGCGCTCCCGGAACATTATGGCTACCATCATTTTACAGAACATTTCCCAGCTCAAAGCTCTGTTTAAGGACGATTGGGAGGGCATTATCGGCAACGCGGACACCTTTGTTTATCTTGGCGGGAATGAGCAGAGCACCCATGAATACGTCTCAAAGCTGCTGGGCAAGGAGACCATCAGTACCACATCCAGTAGCCAGAGCAAGGGACGGAACGGTTCCTTTTCCCAGAGCACACAACAAACAGGCCGGGAGCTGATGACCCCGGATGAAGTAAGGCTTCTGGACAACCGAAAGGCAATCGTGTTTGTCCGGGGTGAGCGCCCGGTCATTGATGAAAAGTACGACCTGATGAAGCACCCGAACATTGCCTATACCGAGGACGGCGGGGCAGCCCCTTATGTCCACAGCCCTTACTGTATGTACGATATGAGACACTTACTATCTTTACTTGAAACGGAGGAAATTCATGAAGAAACCCAAGCTTGACAACAAACGAATGACCCGGAAGCTCACCGCCGCATGGACAGCCCTGGTGCTGTCCGGGTGTCTGTTTACGGTCCCGGCCTACGCCACCGGGGCAGATCCCTTGACCATTGTAAATAACCTGAGCGACTTTATCTTCTCCTGCATCAAGGCCATTGGTATCATCATCCTTGGCTGGGGCGTGGTGCAGGTGGGTATGAGCATCCAGAGCCACGACGCCAGCCAGCGCTCCCAGGGCTTCCTGTGCCTGTTCGGTGGGCTGATTATTGCCTTTGCCAAGGAGATTTTGACTGCCATCGGCGCGGTGTAAATGAAAAGAGGAAATGCGTCTCACTGTGAGACACATTTCCTCGTTTGCAGCATATTCATTTCCCAAACAGGTCGCTGTGTGTTCCCGTGCGGGAAAGGGTCAGGACAAGCACATCCCCCTCCACACGATAAATCAGCAGCCAGTTCGGCAGCACATGACATTCCCTGTGACCGAGCCAATTCCCGGTCAGCGCATGGTCGTTGTTTTTCTCCGGGAGTGGATTCCCATTTGCCAGTTCAGAAATTATTGCGTCCAAAAGGGATATTTTCATACCGCGCTTCATGGCGAGCTTATAATCCTTTTTGAACTGCGTCGTAAACTTGACTGTGTATTTGGTCATTTCCTCAGTTCAGCAAAAAGTTCGTCCATGTCGGTATAACCCTTTACAGACGGGTCTTTTGCAATCCTTTCTGCTTCCAGCATCGCTGCAAGTGTTTCTCTGTTCGGTTGATTGAGAGAGATATCAAAGGGAATACGCCCCTCACGCAAAGACTGACGCACGAAAATATTAAAGGCAGTTGTCAGATTCATCCCTAACTCGCCAAACAATGCATCGGCCTGCGCCTTAATATCGGAGTCCATACGGATGCTGATGTTTGTAGAACCGGCCATTTTGATCATCTCCTTTTTGTTGTATTGCTATTATATGCTTATTGCACGAATAAATCAATATAATGCACGAAAATTTACAATTTTTTGGAGGCGAAGGGTGAATTGCAAAAGTAACTTCCAGTTTGCATGACTTACTTCCAGCTCTCCAAAGTTCTTGCAAGACTAAATTCCGTGAAACCAAGGGTATCCCGGCAAAGCCGGAAGTTAATTTTACAAACATCATCTAAACCGGAAGTTACTCTTACAAAGGGAATTGAATATTGCCAGCGGATGTGTTAGCATGAATATCAACAGGACACCCACAGTAAAAACGGGCATGCCAAGCGGAGGTCGAAGCGTTTTTGCAAAATTTGCAAAAGTAACTTCCACCCCTGGAAACGGATATTCCGAATGGCGGCAGCTTGTTTTTACTTCTTGAGTAGGCGGGGCGTCAGGTTAATATCGTTTGCGGGGATCTCCTGAATGCCGAGGAACGGCAGAATGGTTTCACCGTACAAGAAGCTGAACAACCGGTGTGCGGACTGGTT
>JBJDXQ010000077.1:0-5280 GCA_051866745.1 Candidatus Limivicinus sp.
GAATGAAGCAGCCTAAATACAAAGGAAAAGAGCTTCTTCCTCTTTCGGTGATCGACGCCGCCCGTGACGGTGACACCCAGGCCGTGGATAGCGTACTGAGGTACTATGAGGGCTATATCAACAAGCTCTGTACCAGGACGCTCTACGATCCCAACGGCCAGCCCCGTGTAAGGGTGGACGAGTACATGAAGCGCCGACTGGAGATCAAGCTCATCCATTCTATCGTCAGCATGAACTGACAAAACCGGCCCCGGCAGCGGAAACAGCTTACCCTTTCCCTGTTTCCGTTTCCCCTGGGCTAAGGCTGCACTTTGAAAAAGAAAGCCCGGCGGGAGGCCTCCGGCGCAGCATAAGGCAGACGGATACATTCCTGTCTGTGCCGAGCCATACGGCCGGTGCGCCATGACCCTGTTGCAAGTCCGCAGGACGGGACCCCTACTAAACAGGCGAGCGATCAGAACCAGGCCGCAAAACAAGCGTGGCAGCTTGTGGGCGACGACGCATGGGCAGGGTTAAAGATACTCGCGCATTGAACGCCCACAAAGCATTGTGCGCCGCACCCATCAGCATGGGCCGGGGTGAGACTCCCGTGGAGCTGTGCCAGCAGCCATCCGTATTGCCTCTTTATTATGCGATAAAATTTAGTTAGTTTTTCTATGTGTCGCATTTCTGCGAAAGGGAGGTGCATCATGACTTGTGAAAAACAGGTTCAGGTGAAAGATAAGTTTTGCCTTACGATTGATGAGGCAGCAGAATATTTCAATATTGGCGAGAAAAAACTGAGAAAAATTGTTGCCGACTACATGGACTCCGGATTTGTGATCCAGAACGGAGTGAAGGTGCTGATTAAGCGGAAACGCTTTGAGGATTTCCTGGAAGATATAACGGCATTATAGCTTCAACCTGTGACTGGCGCACAAAAAGGAAAAATCAAGCATATTTGAACATCGTGCAAAGCGGAGATTGTGTGTACCTCTTTAACTAAATATAGAAAATGAGCCCTGAGCATGATATAATGTTTGTATATCGTGTGCGAGGCTCTTTTTTATGGAAAGGAGCACGGTCATGAGCGGTAAAAGACGAGATAACAAGAACCGCATTCTTCGTAATGGAGAGAGCCAACGCAAAGATGGACGATATGCTTTCAAATATGTCGATGCCAATGGGCAGGTGCAATTTGTTTATAGCTGGAAACTTGAAAAGACTGATAAGACGCCAACGGGAAAACGTGATGATATTTCTCTGCGTGAAAAGGAGAAGATGATCCAGAGAGATTTGTATGACGGGATTGTTCCAAACGGCGGTGAAATGACGGTCCTCCAGCTCGTAGAGAAATATGTGCTGCAAAAGACAGGGGTTCGCCATAATACCGAAGCAGGATATAAAACGGTAATCAACATTATCAAGAAGGATAGCTTTGGTAAGCAGCGGATTGACAGAGTAAAGATATCCGATGCGAGAGCCTGGCTTATCAAGCTGCAGAAGGATGGCAGGAGTTACAGTTCCATTCATTCCATCCGTGGTGTTGTGAGGCCCGCGTTTCAGATGGCGGTCGATGATGATTTGTTACGCAAAAATCCATTTGAGTTTCAGCTTGCTACGGTCATTGTCAATGACAGCGTAACAAGAGAAGCAATTACACGAAAACAAGAACGAGCATTTTTAGAGTTTGTAAAGAACGATAAGCATTTTTCAAAATACTATGAGGGTATCTATATCCTGTTCAAAACTGGACTTCGTATTTCTGAGTTCGTTGGGCTGACGACCCAGGACATTGATCTGAAAAAGCGAACGATTGATGTGAACCATCAGTTGCAGCGGACCCGGACGATGGAGTACGTGATTGAGGATACAAAGACCAATGCCGGTACCAGGGTTCTTCCTATGACGGATGATGTTTACGAGTGCTTCAAGAGCATTTTGGAGAACAGACCGAAGCCGAAGGTAGAGCCGATGATCAGCGGAAGAATGGGTTTTCTGTATCTGGACAAGAATGATCGGCCAATGGTAGCCATGCACTGGGAAAAATACTTCCAGCATATTTGTCAGAAGTACAATAACATTTATCGAGTGCAAATGCCGAAGGTCACGCCTCATGTATGCAGGCACACTTATTGTTCTAACATGGCTAAGAGTGGCATGAACCCTAAAACCCTGCAATACCTCATGGGACATTCGGATATCGGAGTTACCTTGAACACCTACACTCATCTGAACTTTGAGGACGCCGAAAACGAGCTGAAACGGGTCGTAAATGGCGAGTAGTAAAACCGTGAAATCGAGGTCAATTTACTACTTTTTCTACTACTTTTGGGGTCAAAGATATACCAACTTATGCTACGATATGCCACGGCAACAAAGAAATGCCAATCACCTAAAAACCTTGATATATCAAGGAAATCAAGCAAAATCAAGGAGTTTAAGATAGATGATTAAAATACTTTTTATTTGCCACGGCAACATCTGCCGCAGCCCTATGGGCGAGTATGTTCTCAAGGATATGGCCGCCAAAGCCGGGCTTGCGGACCAATTTGAAATTGCCTCCGCGGCAGTGAGCCGGGAGGAAATCGGCAATCCGGTGTACCCTCCCGCCCGGCGGGAACTGGCGAAGCACGGCATCTCCTGCGGCGGCCACGCTGCCCGGCAGGTGACCATGGCGGATTACCGCCATTTTGACCGGATCTATTACATGGACCGCAGCAACGCCCGGTATCTGGAGCGGATGCTGCCTGCGGATCCCGAGAAAATCCGCCCGCTGCTGAGCCGGGATGTGGCTGACCCCTGGTATACCGGGGACTTCGCCCAGACCTGGGAGGATATCGTAGAGGGCTGTAAAAACATTATGGAGGAATTTGCATGAACCGGGAACTGTTAGAGGAAAAACTGTCGGAACTGCCCTTATATATTTATGATGTGATTGATCCCCGGGAGCTGGAATTTTCCGAGCGCATCCGGTGGATCTGTAAAAACGAATGCCCTATGTACGGCAGGTCCTGGGCCTGCCCTCCCGGCGTGGGTACCGTGGCGCACTGCCAGGATAAATGCCTGTCCTATGAAAACTGCCTGATGATCTCCTCCATCACCGAGGTGGCAGACATCGCGGACATCCAGGAAACCCTGGCTACCCGCCCGGAGCACGAGGCTCTGACCAACCAGGTGGGAGAAATTCTGCGGTCTCTGGGGGCGGAGCCTTACATTCTGTCCACCCAGGCCTGCGCCGTCTGCCAGCGCTGCGCCATCCTGGACGGCCAGCCCTGCCGTATGCCGGAGAAAATGCACCCCTGCGTGGAAAGCCACGGCATCAATGTGGTGCCCATGCTGGAAAGCCGGGGACTGGAATTCCAGTTCGGCGCCAACGTGGTGACCTGGATTTCCCTCCTGTTTTTCTGAAAAGTAAGCCCTACTTGGGAATCGTAATGGTCAGCACGATCTGGCTGTCCGTTTCCCGCCGCTCCGATACGGCGGGGATGCCGGAAAGCTGGATTTTCTGAAGGTTTTGAGTCAGGTTGTTGAGAAACGCCCCCACATTGGCCTTTTGAGGCTTTTCTTCCCGGGTGGCCAGCAGGCCTTCGATGTACTTTTCCGCCCGGGCTACGCTCATGCCCTGCCGGACAATCTCTCCGATGGCGGCGAGTTTTTCTTCGTCGGATCGGAGCTTCAGCAGCGCCCGGGCATGGCGCTCCGTCAGTTCCGCTTCCCGCAGGGCGTTCAGAACCGCCTCCGAGTGCCGCAGAATCCGCAGCTTGTTGGCTACGGCGCTCTGGCTTTTTCCCAGGAGCCGGGCTACCTGCTCCTGGCTCATGGCGAACTCCCCCAGCAGCCGCCGGATGCCCAGGGCTTCCTCGATGAAGTCCAGATCCTGCCGCTGTAGATTCTCCACCATGGCCGCCATGCCGGATTCCCGGTCGTCCATGCTCATAATGATGCAGGGAATGTCCGTGACCCCGGCAATCTGGGCCGCCCGGAGCCGCCGCTCCCCGGCGATGAGCTCGTAGGCGGTGCCGCAGCGGCGGACGGACAGGGGCTGCAAAATTCCGTGCTGGCGGATGGAGTCGGCCAGCTCGTCCAGGGCTTCCGGCTTGAAGACCTTCCGGGGCTGGGCCGGATTCGGGCGGATGGAGCGGGCCGGCAGGAAAACCACCCGTCCGGTTTCCATATAGGTTTTCAGCTTCTGGCATTGCATTGCCCGTCCTCCCTCGTAATGTAAGTAACACCATTGTAGACACAAAACCTTGGGAAAACCAGCGAATCCGGCGGGACGGCCCCGGGAAGCGTGCGACAGGATTTCCAATATTATCCCGCCGGGAAAGAGCAGCCCAGGACTGGGGCAAAATTTCCTAAAAAAATCCAACATCCTATTTACATTTCTCCGGGAATCGTGTATAGTATGCCGTGAACAGAGTAGGAGACCCTGCGTTAAGTGCCACCGGGACGGGGAGTTGCCCGGAGGACGAAGGATGCTTTTCCACGATGGGGTCACCGCACCCGCTGTTGCATATTGGATACCCTCCTTTATGTAGCAACGATACTCGGTCGGGCAAACGGTTCGGCTAGGGATAGTGTACGCTTTCCTGAGTTGCTGCCTTTCCCCACGGGTGATCCATGATCTGTAACAACTCCCTGGCGCGTAAGCGCCGGGGAATTTTGCATTTCGGGACCGTTGAGGCAGCGTGCCGCCGTCGCTTACATTTGAAGGAGGATTTTCTATGCCCAAAATTCAGAAAAGCACAACCCTGTACAAAACCCCGTTCTCCAAAGCCTACTGGCATGACGCCGCCCTGGAACTGAAGGACACCAGAATGCTGGTCTTTGCCGCATTGATCGTGGCCCTTCGGGTGGCTCTGAAAACCTTTGCCCGGATTCCCCTGGCTCCCAATCTGGACATCACCCCCGCATTCCTGGCCAACGCCCTGGGCGCCATGGTCTACGGCCCTGTGGTGGCCGCTTTGGGCGCGGTGGTATCCGACTTCCTTGGCGTTATGCTCCGGGGCGATACCTACTTCCTGCCCTATGTGCTCACCGAGATTTCCGGCAGCGTGATTTTCGCCATGTTCTTCTACCGTCAGAGGATCACCCCCACCCGGGTCATTCTGAGCCGGTTCAGCATCTGCCTGTTCGTCAACATCCTGATGCAGACCCCCATCGACATGCTGTTCAACTACGTCATGTTCGGCCGGACTGCTATGGTGCTGACCCTGCCCCGGATCTTCAAGAACCTGTTCATGTTCCCCATTGAGTCCGTGGTGCTGACCATCTTCCTGGCGGCTGCCCAGCCCATCA
>JBJDXQ010000078.1:0-5229 GCA_051866745.1 Candidatus Limivicinus sp.
TCAAAGTAGTCGTGCACCAGCTTGTCGCACTTTTCCATGATCATCACGCCGTTGGCGTACAGGGTGATGCCGCCCTTGTTGTCGCCGGTGAAGGCGGCCTCGTTCTCATCCCCGGGGATGAACAGCATGGCCTTGTAGCTCACCGCGCCCTCGGCGTTGATGCGCACCAGGGCGCAGGGGTCCTTCCGGCCGTGGTTCTTCTCTTTGTAGAAGGCGATACAGTCGTCGTCCGTGACCTCGCTCTTGGAGCGCTGCCAGATGGGCACCATGCTGTTGATGGTCTCATTCTCCACTACCATCCGATAGTCGTACTTGGGATTGCCCTCGTCGTCGGTCTCCCCGGTCTCAAAGCGCTCCTGATGCTCCACGTCCATCTTGATGGGCCAGCGCACATAGTCGGAGTACTTCTTCACCAGGGCCTTGATCTTCCAGACCTCCAGATAGCTGCCGTAAATCTCCTCCTCGGTGTCCTCCTTGATGTGCATGATCACATCGGTGCCCACCGTCTCCTTCTCGCAGGGGGTGACGGTGTAGCCGTCGGCGCCCCGGCTCTGCCACTGGACGCCCTGCTCCTCGCCGTACTTTTTGGTGATCACCGTCACCTCATCGGCCACCATGAAGGCGGAGTAGAAGCCCACGCCGAACTGGCCGATGATGGAGATGTCCTCTCCCTGGGCCTTCTCCCCGTCCATCTCGTCCTTGAACTTGAAGGAACCGCTCTTGGCGATAACACCCAGGTTGTTCTCGCACTCCTCCGCGGTCATGCCGATGCCGTTGTCCCGCACGGTGATGGTGCGCGCTTCCTTGTTGGGGATGATCTCAATCTTATAATCGTCCCGGTTCAGACCCACCTGGTCATCGGTGAGGGACAGGTAGCACAGCTTGTCGATGGCGTCAGAGGCGTTGGAGATGATCTCCCGCAGGAAGATCTCTTTGTTGGTGTAAATGGAATTGATCATCAGGTCCAGCAGTCGCTTGGACTCGGCTTTGAATTGTTTCTTTGCCATGGTTTACATTCAGACTCCTTATCTAAGAAAAGTTTTTCATAAATATATAGTATAGCACAAATCTCCGCAATTTCAACAGCCTGTCCACGGGAAATCATGAAATAACCGTGAATATCCCCGCCGCCGCTGCGGGTGAGCCATTGCGTGCTGCCCCTTGGCTCCCTCTGACGAGGGAGCTGTCAGCCGCAGGCTGACTGAGGGAGAGATTCATGACAGTCAGCTCAATCAGACTTACATATTCTCTCCCTCCGTCAAAAATCAGAGATTTTTGCCACCTCCCTCGTCAGAGGGAGGCAGAAGCCCCCAATCGAAGCCCGGCGCAAGCCTTCCCCTTCGAGGGGAAGGTGCCCAGTGCGCACACTGGGCGGATGAGGTGGAAAGCCTGCGTCTCTGTCGGAAGCAGCAAACCTGCACCCCCTTGGCTCCCCCTCTGGGGGAGCTGTCAGCGAAGCTGACTGAGAGGGTTACTTTCCCGCCGCGCAAAAACAGCGCCCCTGCCAAACGGCAGGGGCGCGAGGCCTGGATAATCTCAGTTCAGTTCAATCCGTGTGCCACAGACGGTGATGGCAGTGACAGCATTGATGTCAATGGTTTGCAGCTCCCACTGACTGTAGCGTTTTACTATGCCGTCCTCATAAATGCCGGACTCGGCAGAGAGTGCGTCAAATTCTGTGCCGTTGGCCATGTGGAGGATGCCCCGGGCCGCCCGGTCAATTGCATTGGCCCAGGGGGCCTGAACAGCTTGGAGCCAGTCCATCTCCTCGGCGGACAGCTCTTGCCAATGGCTCAGGTCGTAGTAGAACCGTTCAGCGTCTTCATGCTCCAGCAGCCAGGTCATGCTGGAGGGGTGCAGCTCTACCCCCAGCACCCGGCCGGTCTTGCCCAACTCCTCACAGGTGAAGTCAACAGGAGTCTCAAACATACAGACGCGGCTTTGCAAGGCGGGACCCTCCTCTATGGTGAAGCGCCCCAGCTCCTCCAGATAATCAAATGTCCGTACTCCATCACCACCCACAGACCTTACAACGCTTACCTCCAGCGGGAAGCCGGCATTCCCCCGTTCCAGCTCCTCCAGAAGAAAAGAGCTTTTACAGGTCAGGGTCTTGCTGGCCTCATCATAGGCAACGCTGTCCTTCTCCCGGAGCGGCAACACGCAGGAGCCAGTTCTCCCATCAAATGTGCAGGAAAATCGCTCCATTGCGGTGTAATTGACTTCCCCATCTTCGGTCAGAACATCATCCTTCTCTATGGGAGAGAGATTGAAATAGAAGTTGACAAACTCCTCATCCGCCATGGAGGACAGCAGCGTCACCGTGGTCTGGCCGCTTTCTGCTTCCACTGTCGGCAGCGGGTACTCCATGTAGTTTTCCACCTGATGCTCATCAATCTGCATTCTCTGCCGCAGCTCCTGCTGCCGCTGCTGATGAATGCCGTAGCCGATGGCATAGGCCGTCACACCCAGCAGGCTGGCGATCACCGCCGCCAGCAGCAGCGTCCGCCACAGCTTCCGGCGGCCTCTCCGGGCCTTTTTCCCGGTGTAGCCCAACAGCGCCCCGGCCTCCTGCACCGGCTCCGCCCCGATGCCCTCCATGGCCTGCAGCAGCGCAAATTCGTTCAACATAAGCCCTCCTCTCTCAGCCGGGCCGCCAGCCGCTTCCGGCTGCGGAAAAGCAGGCTCTTCACCTTGCTTTTGCCAAAGCCCGTGGCCCGCCCGATCTCCTCAATGGAGGCCATGTACCAGTACCGGCACACAAAGGCCTGCTGCTCCTCCCGGGGCAGGGCCTCCACAAAGCGGCCGATGGCCTCCGCCAGTTCCTTCCGCTCATAGACCCTTGCCGGCTCCGTCCCGCCGGGGACGCACTCTGCCAGCTCCTCCAGAGCCAGAGCCACCTCGCCGCCGCCCCGCTTCTGCCGGTGCTGGCTCCGGTACCGGTCCAGGGCCAGGCTTCGGGTGATCCCGCCCAGAAAGCTGGATAAGATACCTGGCCGCTTGTCCGGCATCAACCCCCAGGCCCGGAACCAGGTGTCACCCACGCATTCCTCCGCGTCCTCCCGGCTGCGGCAGATGTTGTAGGCGATGGTGCCGCAGTACCTGCCGTATTTTCGGTCCGTCTCCACAATGGCCCTGTCCGACCGCTGCCAGTATAGATCAATGATCTCCTTATCTTCCATGGCTTCGCCTCCTTCACCCTTATATACGACAAATCCCGTCCCCGGTTGCAGCAATTCCAAAAAAACTTTTCCTTCAAAAAGCGCCCCTGCCAAACGGCAGAGGCGCAAATTCTTGGTGTCTTTACTTTTCGTGCTTGCCCTTGTAGCTGCCGGGCAGGCTGAACTTCACGCCGGCCTTCTTCGCCGCCGGGGCCTTGGCGTGGCCGCCGCTCTGCAGCCGGGAGGCAGGCTCCTCCCAATCTTCCTCCCGGTCATCAAAGTCCTCTCCGCTGAGGAAGGGGACCGGGAAGGGCAGCAGCTCGCCCAGGTCAAAGTCCAAGGCCAGGGCGAAAAGGGGCAGCTGGTCATGCTCCTCCAGAAAGCGGAAGATCAGCCGGGTGATCACCCAGGCCACAAAGCCGGAGAAGACCCCGATAACCATGGCAACAAGCACATCGGAGGGGTAGTGGGCCATCAGGTAGTTGCGGGAAATGCCCATCAGGATCACGATGATCACCGACGGGGCAATCCACTTCTTCCCCTTCATCAGGCTGATGGCCGTCATGCCCGCCGCGCAGGCGGTCACATGGCCGGAGGGGAAGGAGAAGCCATCCTCCATGGGCGCCCCCACAAAGACCCACCACTGGCGGAACTGCTCCACCGTCTCGAAGGGCCGGGGCCGAGCAATGCTGTCCTTCAAAATGATGTTGGTGATCAGCGCCCCGCAGCATACCGCTCCGAAGATGCACACCCCCAGATCCCGGGTACGGGCAAAGCACAGGAACACCAGCGCCAGCAGGAAGAAGATCAGGCCCTTCTCCCCCAGCAGGGTAATCACCTTCATCAGCGGCGTCATCACCACGCCGACGCCTTCCGCCACACTGTGCAGCGCGCCCAGCAGAGCGCTGTCATATCCAAAGAAAAACGCATTCAGCCCCTGGGCTGCCGCTGTAAGCTCCATAAAAAGTACCTCAGTCGTTATTTGTCAGAATGAATGTATTATACCCAATCCCCCCGGATATGACAAGGGAAAAAGAAAGAATTGGCCGAAAAAAACGCCGCAGAGTCCTTCTGCGGCGCTTTTCAATGGGTATCGCTTGGCATTAAGCCAGCTTCACCACGTTCAGGGTGCTGTTGGCGTGGGTGTTGGCGTCGCTGCTGGTGTTCTTCACGGTCAGGGTCTGGGTGCCTGCCAGGTCCAGGATGGCGGCAAGGCCGATCCGCTCATTGTTGTTGGAGCCGGTTTTCGCCAGGACGGACGCGGCATAGGGCAGGGCGTTGCCGCCCAGCGCCAGAGCCACGGCGATGGTGCCGGAGTTGGCGACAAAGGCGTCCGTCTCAAAGACCACCAGATACTGCCCCTTGGTCAGGGTCAGCCCGGTGGTGCCGCTGAGACTGATGCTGCCGGCGGAATGGATTTGATTTGCGGCGAAGTTCAGCGCCGCCCCGGATTTCACACTTTGGGCAGCCGTGTTGTACAGCATGGCGTTTTCGTTGGTGGCCGCACTGCCCGGCTCACCCTGGGGCCCCTGCGGTCCGGCAGGTCCCTGCGACCCCTGGGGCCCGGTATCACCCTTGGGACCCTGCGCCCCGGTGTCGCCTTTGGGTCCCTGTGCGCCGATGTCACCCTTGGGTCCCTGCGGTCCGGCAGGTCCCTGTGGCCCGGTATTCCCCTGGGGTCCCTGGGGCCCGACAGGCCCTTGCGGCCCGGCAGGCCCCTGCGGGCCTGGACAACCACTGCAGCAGCATCTGCAGTCATTGTGATGGTCATGGGTGTATATCTTGGTGGAATAGAGGTCATTTTCGTTCATGGCTTTCCTCCAGCTTATATTGAGGTCCCCCTCGGAGCATTATATGTGATAGGGCAAGCCCTTGCTATGAACCAAAGTGACAAAAAGCCGGATGTCAAGGATTCGTTAAAAAGTTAATTACTGTTATTTTTCCCTATGGAATTGCAAAAAAACCTATGCTATAATACACTGACGGTATTTGGAGATTACAAAAACTTTATTGGATATACACAGGAGGGACTATGAAGAAAGTAGGAATAACAGAGACGATACTGCGGGAC
>JBJDXQ010000079.1:0-5092 GCA_051866745.1 Candidatus Limivicinus sp.
TCGGCCAGCAGCAGGTCCTTGACGGTGACGATGCCCTCCAGCTTCCGGTCGGCAGAGATGACGAAGCAGACGTAAATGGTCTCCTTATCCTCGCCGATGCGGCGGATGCGGGCAAAGGACTCCTTCACGTTCATGTACTTTTTCAGGTCCACAAACTCGGAGGTCATGATGCTGCCGGCGGAATTTTCCGGGTAGCGGAGGTATTGGTTGATCAGGCTGCGGGTGGCGGGAGTGGCGGCCCGCATGACACGGCGCACCACGTTGGCGGGCATTTCCTCCATCATGTCCACCGCGTCGTCCACGTACAGCTCTTCAATGATGCCCGCCAGCTCCGAGTCGGTGATGGAGTTGATGATCCGCTCCTGCTCCGGCGCTTCAAAGTTGGCGAAAACATCCGCCGCCGTCTCCTTGGACAGCAGCCGGAACACCATGGGCATTCGGTTGTCCTCGATCTCGGTGAGGAATTCCGCCACGTCAAATTCGTTCATTTCCTCCATGCGGCGCTGAAGCTGCTTCATATCCCGCCTGTCCAGCAGCTCCGTCAGCTCATCGTTGCGCCGTTCATGGATGGTCTCAAAATCCATTAATTCCCGGTTTTCCATTTCATCCAAGTTGATCACCCCCGGTGTTTAAAATGGGACTTATTTCCCCAGATACGCCGCCTGCTCCTGGCTCAGCGCATCGATCTCCACCCCCATGGCGCTGAGCTTGCGGCGGGCCACAGCCTCATCCAGCTCTCTGGGCACAGGGATGACCCCGGGCTGGAGCTTGCCCCGGTTTTTGGCCAGGTATTCCGCGCTGAGGGCCTGGACGGCAAAGCTCATATCCATGATCTCTGCCGGGTGCCCGTCGCCGGCGGCCAGGTTCACCAGACGGCCCTCGGCAATGGTGAAGAGGGTCTTGCCATTGGGCAGCACATAGCCCTGGATGTTGTGGCGGGCCTCATACTTCTCCGCAGCCAGCTTCTCCAGACCGGCCATGTCCACCTCCACATCGAAGTGGCCGGCGTTGGTGAGGATGGCCCCGTCCTTCATGGTCTCAAAGTGTTCGGCGGTGATGACGCCGCTGCAGCCGGTGACGGTGATGAACAGGTCGCCCAGCCTGGCGGCGGCGGCCATGGGCATCACCTCATAGCCATCCATCACCGCTTCCAGGGCGCGGACCGGGTCCGTCTCCGTAACAATCACCTTGGCGCCCAGGCCCTTGGCCCGCAAAGAAACGCCCTTGCCGCACCAGCCGTAGCCGGAGACCACTACGTACTTGCCGGCCACGATCAGGTTGGTGGTGCGGTTGATGCCGTCCCACACGGACTGGCCGGTGCCGTAACGGTTATCGAACATGTGCTTGCAGTCGGCCTCGTTGACCATGACCATGGGGAAGCGGAGGCTCCCCTCCCGGGCCATGGCCCGCAGCCGGTGGATGCCGGTGGTGGTTTCCTCGCAGCCGCCCAGCACATTGGGGATCAGATGGGTATATCTGGTGTGCATCAGGTGCACCAGATCGCCCCCGTCATCGATGATGATGTGGGGCCCGGCCTCCAGCACCCGGCAGAGGCACTCTTCATATTCTTCCATGGAGCAGCCATAGTGGGCAAAGACCTGCATCCCGCCCTGGGCCAGGGCGGCGGCCACATCATCCTGGGTGGAGAGGGGGTTGGAGCCGGTGACATACATCTCCGCCCCGCCCATTTCCAGCACCCGGCACAGGTAGGCGGTCTTGGCCTCCAGATGGACGGAGAGGGCGATTTTCAGTCCGGCAAAGGGCTTTTCGGCGGCAAAGTCCTTCCCGATGCCTCGGAGCACCGGCATATTCCGCTCCACCCATTTGATTTTCATTTCCCCGGAGGGGGCCAGTGCGATATCTCGAATCATGCTCATAGCTGCTTCTCCCTTTTCATTTTCTAGACAAAATATTTTACCACGCAAAACTTTTTATTACAAGGACAACATATTTAGAATTCCATCCCGCCTGCGTGTTTTCCGATTATTTTTCCCGCTTATAAATACAGATTCAACAGCGGGGTGTGACTGTCTTCTTGGTATTACATAACTATAATAAATTTATCTTATGTAAACTCAGGAGGCAAGAGAATGGCGTTTGGAGGACAGGATAAGCTGAGTCTGCTGAAAGGCGGGGCGGCCGCGCCCCGGCTGGACAGCCGGTTTTTGCTGGCGGGGCGCTGCGGCGCCTACATGGGGCTGGGGCTGGTGATGGCCTGCGCCCGGGTGTTGGAGAGCGGCGCCCCCTTTGGCATGGCCATGGTGGCCTGCGCCGGGGCGGGGGTCAGCGGGGTGTTCGCCCTGACCGGGGCGGCTCTGGGCTACTTAATCAGCGGGGGGATCGAATGGGGCATACGCTACATCGCGGCAGCGGTGCTGGTATACACCATTGCTTTTGTGTTCCACGAGCTGGAAATTTACAAAAACCCCTATTTCATGCCCACGGCGGCGGCGCTGGTGATGGGCTTCACCGGCTTTCTGGGCAGCTTTTCCACCGTTTCCGGCCAGGTGCCTTTGGCGGCGGAGCTGTTTCTGGAGATCGCCCTGGCCTTCGGCGGCAGCTACTTCTTCCGGGAGGCCCTGGACAGCCGGCCCTGCACCACGGAGACGGCGGAGCTGCGCCACAACGTGTCGGTGATGATTCTGGCGGCCTGCCTGTTGATGGCGGTGTCCCGGCTGGTGCTGTTCGGCACGGTGTCCATCGGGCGGGTGCTGGCGCTGGTGCTGGTGATGACCTCGGCCATGAAGGGCGGAATGCTCACCGGGGCGGCGGTAGGCACGGTGCTGGGCCTGGCCATGGATGTGACCAACCAGGGTGCCCCTTTTTACACCATGGCCTACGCCCTGTCCGGGCTGTTATCCGGGGTGTTCGGCAAGCACGGGCGGGTGCTGTTCGTGCTGAGCTTCATCCTCTCCGGGGCGCTGGCGGTGGTCTGCGCCTGGAACACGGAGATCTACATCAGCGCCCTGTTTGAGACCTTCTGCGCCTCGGTCATCTTCATGCTGCTGCCCGCTTCCCTGCTGATGCGCATCGGGCTGATGCTGCAGGCCATGGAGCGGGGCAAGGGGGAGACCGGCCTGCGCCGCTTTGTGGCGGGGCGGGTGAAGAACCTCAGCGAGGCCTACGCCACCCTGTTCGACACGGTGCGGCGGAACATCCAGGAGCCTTACAACGACGAGAACATCGCCCGCATCTACGACCGGGCGGCGGATGAGGTCTGCGTCCAGTGCAAGCACAAGAACCGCTGCTGGAATGCGGAATATGTGGACACCCTCACCGCCATGAACGACGCCACCAAGGCCATGGTGGAGCACGGCTGTCTGGAGGTGGCGGATCTGCCCGGCTTCTTCCGGGATAAATGCGAGAATCTGCCCGCCTTCGTGGCGGCGGTGAACGGGGAGCTGCGGGGCCTGTCCTACCGGCGGCAGCTGCGCTCCTACCTGGCGGAGAACCGAAGCGTGGCCTGGGGCCAATACATGGACATTGCGGACATTCTGGCCACGGTGGCCAAGGAGCTGGGCGGCGTCGGCGGGGCGGAGCCCCTGATGGAGCGGCGGCTGCTGCGCTATCTGCGGAGCCTGGACATGGACGCGGACACGGCGGTGTACCGGGACGGCAGCGGGCGGCTGCGCATCAGCATTGAGTGCGCCCGGCTCTCCCCCCTGACCCATGAGGAGGACTACTTAGAGCGGCTGTCCCAGGTGGTGGGGGTGCGGCTATGCCAGCAGGGCGAGCTGGGGGAGGACAGCTCCCGCCTGCTGCTGCTGGAGGCGGAGCCCCTGGCGGTGTCGGTGGGCATCGCGGCGCTGAAAAAGCGGGGCGAGCGGGTCAGCGGGGACAAGGGCACCTATTTCAAAACCGACGGCGGCGTGCTCTGCGTCATTCTGGCCGACGGCATGGGCTGCGGAGACGACGCCGCCCGGGACAGCGCCCAGGTGGTGGCCATTCTGGAAAAGTTTCTCCGCTCCGGGGTGGACCCGGCGGTGGCCATGAAAATTCTCAACTCCGTGCTGCTGCTGCGGGGCGGGGACAGCTGGGGCTATGCCACGGTGGACCTGATGTGCGTGGACCTGTTCTCCGGCGAGACCTGCTTTTACAAATACGGGGCGGCACCCTCCTATGTGAAAAGCGGGCGGAACATCAAGCGCATCAAGTGCGAGACCCTGGCGGCGGGGCTAACCATGGGGGACGGCATCGCCCCGGACATCGTGCGGATGCGGCTGCGGCCCGGCTCCACCGCCATCATCGCCACCGACGGGGTGATTACCGGCAGCGAGGACGAGTGGCTGAAGGCCCTGCTGCTGCAGGGCTTTGAGGACATGAAGGCCCTGGCCCGGGCCACGCTGAAGGAATCGGAAAAGCTGTACGGCGTCAACGACGACATGACGGTGATCACAGTGCGGGTGGAGGAGCGGCTATGATGTACAGGCTCAGGCACCGGGCGGAGGGTCTGCTTTCGGCCCTGCGTTTTTCTCTGGGCGCCCGGCGGCGGGAGCGGCTCTCCCACAGGCGGGAGACGCTGCCGGTGGTGCGGGGCAATATGCGCCGGGTGATCGTGGTGGAGCCGCCGGACCCCATGTTCTCCGAGGCCATGTTCATCCTGCGGGACGATTACTTTCAGACCCCGGGACTCAGCCGGCAGGAGCTGCTGCAGCAGGCAAAAAACGCCGCCCGGGACTGCGTGGGCACGGCGGCGCCCAGGGAGCCACGGCGGCCCATTTTCCCCACGGCCATGTCCATTTTCGCCCTGGGCGCGGCGGCGGCCATTCTGGCGCTGTGGATCGGAGGGGTGATCTGAGGGAAGAAGGAAGAAGTGAAGCGTGAAGAGGTGAGGCGAGAAAAGTCTCTTAAGCCTTCCCCTGGAGGGGAAGGTGCTGAGCGGAGCGAAGCGGATGAGGTGGAAATCCTGCGTTTTTGTCGGAAGTTCCTGTTTTTCCAGTTTTTACTTACCACCTCATCAGTCGGCTGCGCCACCAGCTTCCCCTCAAGGGGAAGCCTTCAACCGGCTGTATTCACCAAAGAGCATCCCCCGGCGCGCTGAACTGCTCCCCGTCAAGTAGACAGTGAAATAATTAAAGGAAAATTCACAGCG
>JBJDXQ010000080.1:0-25708 GCA_051866745.1 Candidatus Limivicinus sp.
TGGACGATTGGCGCAGCTGGTAGCGCATCCGCTTGACGTGCGGGAGGTCACAAGTTCGAGTCTTGTATCGTCCACCACAGCAACTCCGCAGTCGCTTGACTGCGGAGTTTTTGCTTTTGTTCGAAAAGGCAGACCGCTGACATTTTGCCGCGGGAATTATTCATGGAAAGAAGTGTTTTTTTATGGGTGGAATCTTTGAAACGGGTATGTTGCTTTGCTTTGGTGCTTCCTGGCCCTTTAACATTGTCAAATCTTATCGTTCGCGCACCGCAGGCGGCAAGAGCCTTATCTTTCAGCTGCTGGTGATTGCGGGCTATCTGCTGGGAATTGCCGGGAAGATCGTCACCCACAATGTGAACTATGTTCTGGCTGTTTACATTCTGGACCTGGCCATGGTTTCCGTGGACCTTGTGCTCACTCTGCGCAACAAGAAGCTGGATCGAATGGCGGCAGCCCAGGGCTGACTGGCGCCCCGCCCAAAGGAATATTCTGACAAGCCGAAAAACTCCGTAGTCGTTTGACTGCGGAGTTTTTGCTTTTTACAGCGGGAAATGGGTGCGCAAAAATATTGAACGGCATCGCGATAATTTGTCCATTTTTATGATTTTGCTTATAAAACATTGCTTTTCAGAAATCTGCCGGGTATTATGGCCTTAACCACAAGGGGTAAAAAACACAGATAAAGGAGGGATGGTTCTATGGCCAGAACGGATTTTGACATGAAAAGCATCCTGGATATTCCGCTTTGGGAGAAGGTACAGGATCAGCTGGCAAAAGTGACTGGGACAGCCATCATCTGCATTGATCTCAAAGGCAACCCCGTAACAAAGCACAGCTGCCGCACGGAGTTTTGCAGCGTCATCCGGGAGAACCCTGTTTCCCGCAAGCGCTGCTATCGCTGTGATGCCCTGGCCGGCCTGGAGGCGGTGCGCCTTGAGCGGCCATACATCTACCTTTGCCATTGCGGAATCGTGGATGTGGCTGTGCCGGTGATGGTGGGTGACAGATACCTTGGCGCGGTCATGTTCGGTCAGGTGCGGCTGATGAACAAGGACGCGGAGAAGGCCGTGCGGCTGGTGAACGAAATCAGCTCCTTCCAGGCGGAGGAGGAGGCGGCCCGCAAGGATCTGCTGGAGATGTATGAGCGACTGCCGGAGATGGAGTATGAGCGCATTGTGGAAATTGCGGATCTGATCAATTCCATCGTGAAATACACCGTGGACAGGGCCGTGAAAAGCCAGAACCAGGCAGAGACCTACCAGTGGCTGCTGAAAATGAACGCGGAAGAGGAAGGCGCCAGGACAGAAATTCAGGAGCTTCGGGCGCCGGTCAGCCCCCAGCAGTCCAGCACGCGGTCGCAGGACCCTGTGAAACCAAGCAGCGCCATTTACCCCGCCATCGCCTTTATCCGCGACCACCCCAGAGAAAATGTGTCCATGAAAGAAATGGCGGATCTCTGCCATCTGAGCCCCAGCTACTTCTCCCGTCTTTTCAACCGCGAGATTGGGGAAAGCTTTGTGAACTATGTCAACCGGCAGAAGATTGAGCTGGCTAAGGAACAGCTCCGGGGGACAAACAAAAGTGTTGCGCAAATCGCCGGGGATGTGGGCTATCTGAATGTCAGCAATTTCATTGCCGTGTTCAAACGCATGGAGGGTGTTACCCCTTCCATATACCGTCAACATATGTTTAAGTGAGCTTCAGCCAGAACGGCCCGTCCGTTCTGGCTTTTATATACTCTGCCTAATTCGGCTGGCCGAAGTTTGGCTAAGTTAATTTGTTGTCAAATCAAAATGTCAAAAAACATGAAAAGCGCAAAAAAAGAGGATGAAAACGATGAAAAGTACAACAAGCTTCCCTGCTGACTTTTTTGTGCAAAACAGCTATTCTAAAATTGAAGATGATACCCGATATTGAACGAAATTGGCAAAATCGACAAAATATGTTCGAAGGGGAGGTTAGTATGAACAGAAAGCATCTGGGAAAATATGATGTCGTCGTTGTAGGTGGCGGCACTGCCGGGGTACCTGCGGCCATAGCAGCAGGCCGTGGCGGCAGCAAAACTTTGCTTGTTGAGCGTACCGGTGGCCTGGGCGGATTGATGGCCAGTGGCATGCCAGCTCTGGGTATTCTGGACAGGCAACAGAACAAGGTGGTTGGTGGCATTGCTGACGAGATAGTACAGGAACTGAAAGCTGAGGGCTTGGCCTTTGGTGATCTGCGCTGTCCCCTTCACAACTCCATCACCACGGTGAGTCCATGGTGGTGGCGCATTGTCTCTTCCAAGAAATGCGTTGAGGCAGGGGTGGAAATCTTGTACAGTGCAAGCCTTTTGGAAGTAAAGGTAGTTAATGGTACGGTCTGCGGCGCAAGTTTTCTCTCCGGAAGCTGGATATACGAGGTGGACTGCACGGTACTGATTGACGCTACAGGTGATGCTCACGCGGCATATTTGGCCGGTGCAAAATATGAGTTGGGTCAGCCAGAGGAACTGGACGATGTGATTTCCCGCCAGGCAAAAAAGGAAGCTTACGATCCAGGTCACTCCAAGGCGGGCAAGGTTCAGCCTGTGAGTCTCACTTTCTGCCTTGGAGGCGTGAATACAGAGGCTTTCATGGACTACCTTGAGAAGAACCCAGATACATACAAGTCCCCGGCTACCTACGGCATGCATTACGACAAAGAATATCTGTTCCACTCCCCGGCAATTTACGTCACTTGTTTTGGTGAGTTTATTGAGCAGGCAAAGGCAAATGGAGACTTCGACATTCCTCGTGACAGGGTTATCTTTGCCACCCAGCCCAATAAAGGTGAATACTTAATAAATGCCAGCCGCGTGGTAGACGTTGATCCCACCGACCCCTTGCAGATGAGTAAGGCCACCGACGAGCTTTACCGCCAAGTGGCTATGTTGACCCGCTTCTTCAGAAAGTATTGCCCTGGGTTTTCTGAATGTTTTATTGCCAACATTGGCTCCTTCACTGGTGTTCGCGAAAGCCGCCGCATTGTAGGCCGTCGTACCGTAACCCAAGCGGATATCGAGGCTCTGAGCATCCCTGATGACTCCATTGCACTGGGAGGCTACAATTGCGATATTCATCTCTCCGGAGTTGGTCTCTACTTTCAGCCGGTAGGTCATGCAGTCGGTGTTCCCTATGGTTCAATGGTCCCGGAGAATGTGGACGGCATACTTGTCACCGGCCGAGCCATCTCTGTTGACTCCTATGCCCTGGCAGTCCTGCGCGTTATGGGCGCTTGCCTTGCCTTGGGTGAGGCTGCAGGTACCGCAGCGGCTCTGGCAGTCAAGGACGGTGTGAAAATTGCCGATCTTGATGTGAAAAAACTCCAGCAAACTTTGGTGGACAACGGCGCAATCGTAAAGCTCTGAAGCCTCATAAGGAGGGATGATTTTGAAAACTCTTGCAAGTATCAACAAGATCCTTATAAAAGCAATTGAATACCTGCTGGCAACTCTGCTCCTCATAGCCGTCGTATTCATCTTATTGCAGGTTATCTTCCGATACGTGCTGCGTAGCCCCCTTGACTGGACGGAGCAGGGGTCCCGGTTTATGTTCATCTGGATGATGATGCTGGGCACGGCAGTGGTGTTCTATCGTGACTCTGCCATGGCTTTCGACCTGTTGCTACACGCCTTTTCGCCTAAGCTACGCTTCTGGGTAGAGGCTTTCATTAAGGCGCTTGTTATCTTTTTCTCCGTGTATTACGGATATCAGGCCTTTGTGCTGGCAAGCTCTGTTATGGGCCGCTATACCTCAGGTGTTCGTGTTCCTCTCACATTTATGTACAGCTCCATGGTCGTATCAAACATCTTCGTTGTCCTTGTGATGGTTGAGAAATTGCTGCTTCAGCTTTTGAATCGAAACAAGGAGGGCCAGACCAAATGACACTTTTGCTTGTTTTTATCGTTTTCTTCGGCCTGCTCCTTCTGGGGTGCCCTATCCATATCTCCATGGGTGTTGCCACGGTTAGCTGGCTGATTTTTTCCGGTAATGTTCCCGGTTTCGTCCTGGCCTCTAAGATGTATGCTCAGAACGACAGTTTCTCCCTCATGGCAATCCCATTCTTTATGCTGGCGGGCCAAGTTATGGAGACCACGGGAATTACCGAAAAGATTATCAATTTCTGTAACTCTCTGGTAGGTCATGTGCGTGGCGGTCTTGCCCACACTGCCACCCTCACCGGTATGATCATGGCAGGTGTTTCCGGTTCCGCCAATGCTGATGGTGCTGCCATTGGAGCTGTCATGCTTCCGGCACTGAAAAAAAGCGGCTATGAAGAAGGACAGGCAGTGGCAATCATCGCCTCAGCCGGTTCCCTCGGGCCTATTATACCTCCCAGCATTTTTATGATAATCCTGTGCAATGCCACCGGCACAAATGTTTCCAGGCTTTTTTTGGCGGGCATTATCCCTGGCATCTTGATGGGCCTTGGCTTCTTTGTCATCAACTATTTTTATGCCAAGCGCAACAATGTGCCCGTCACTCCATTCAAGGGCTTCAGTTACATTGGGGCCACCTTTAAGGAAGCTATTTGGGCTTTGCTTATGCCCATCATCATTCTTGGTGGCATTCTTTGCGGCGTGTTCACCGCAACGGAAGCCGGCGTCATTGCCGTAGTCTACGGTGTCATCTACGGCGTTTGTGTCAAGCGCATTAATCTCTCCGTTATGCGTAAGTGTCTGACCGAGGCAGTTGTCTCCTCTACTGGCCCAATGTTACTGATAGCCTGCTCCGGTGTTTTTGCCTATATGCTAACCTCTTTGGGCACTGACAAGGTGGTTGCAAAGTTCATCCTCACCTACCTGCCCAACCAGCATTTGTTTTTGCTCTTTATCCTGGTTTTAGGCCTTTTCCTCGGATGCTTTATTGACTCTATCGCATCTTGTTTGATGCTCATGCCCATCTTGACACCTATTGTCACGGCTCTTGGCATTGACTTTACCCACTTCGCCATTATCTTCACCACAGCGTTCCTCTCCTGTACCATCACGCCTCCCGTGGGTACCCTGCTATATGTGGTTTGCGGCATAGACGGAACTCCTATTATGAAGACTGTTAAGCCCATATTGCCTTATGTTGGGATAATGGTTCTTGTCATTATTCTGATGATTTTCTTCCCCCAGCTTGGCACCTTCCTGCCCTCTATTCTGTAAGTCTTTGAGCGTTGCTCAAAAACAATAAAAATTATTTTATAAGGAGGAAACACCATGAAGAAACTGCTTACATTACTTCTCGCGCTGTGCATGATCCTTTCGCTCGTCGCATGCGGCAGCAGCAAGACCGAGCCCCCCCCAGCCGAGCCTTCCGTTGAAGCGCCCGCAGAGGAACCCGCTGAATTTTCGTGGAGCACGATGGAACCCATTACCATAAAGTTTGCCCACGGCTATGCCGGCGGCGAACTTGCCGTGGAGTTGGTTGATGAGTGGATGGCACTTGTAACCGAAAAATCCGAGGGGGCTATTCAGTGGGATTACTATCCCGGTGGCTCTATGGGCACTATCACCGAACTCATTGAGCAGACTGACCTGGGAGCAATTGACTGCACTTTGACTGATACCTCCCAGCTTGAGAATTTCTGTGACGAGTACGCAATTCTCTTCTATCCCTTCTTGATGCAGTCTTACGAGCATCAGCAGGCCGTTCTGAGCAGCGATATTATGGATAAATTCGGTGCAGCACTCTCCGAGGTTTCAAATCTCCACGTTGTTGGATACTATGTAAACGGTGTCCGAAATATGTGCACCAAGATGAAGATTACCAATCTGGAAGACTGCAAGGGTGTTATCCTTCGTGTGCCTGAAATCCAAGTTTATAAAGACGTTGCAACCCTTCTTGGCATGGCTCCCACTGTTGTCTCCTACAGCGAGGTCTATACCGCGATGAGCACCGGTGTTTGCGAGGGTATGGAGTGCCCGAACAATTCCATCTATCCGGGCGGGTTCCACGATGTTGGTCCCTACATTCTCAAGTCTGGTCATATGTATTCCTCTTGTGCTCTTGAGTTTAATACCAACGTCTGGAACAGCTATCCTGTCGAGGTGCAGAACCTTCTTGAAGAGTGCTTTAACAGTCTGACGGCTGCTCATGCTGAAAAGGTCATCGCCGCTGATGACGAGTATTATCGTTTGTACGAGGAAGAAGGTGCAACTGTCTCTGAATGGGATGACCCCAACGAGCCTGCTTCTGTCTGTGAGGACTACTGGCAGACAAGCGCTGAAAAGCTGGGCAGTGATGCTGTTGAGATCGTAAATGAGATAATCGCACTGCGAAAGTAACCCTTCTTAAGCTCCAATAAATATCTTCATTGCGCCGCAGCCCTTAAGGACTACGGCGCAATGAAGATGTAATATATAATTAATGTTCCCTAAAGATAGGAGCAACGCCTATGAAATACATCATGTCCCTTGACCAGGGTACGACAAGCTCCAGATGCATTCTTTTTGACAAGGCAGGGAATGTCTGCGCTTCCGTTCAGAAGGAGTTCCGGCAGATTTATCCCCATCCCGGCTGGGTGGAGCATGATGCCAATGAGATCTGGGACACTACCCTGGAAGTCTCCCGGGCGGCCATGGCCAAGCTGGGTGTAGAAGCATCAGACATTGCCGCCATCGGCATCACCAACCAGCGGGAAACCACCGTCATCTGGGACAAGGAGACCGGCGAGCCCATTGCCAACGCCATCGTCTGGCAATGCCGTCGCACATCGGATATTATCGACGACTTGGTGAAGCGTGGCTATGGCGACACCATCCGTCATAAAACCGGCCTGGAGCCAGACGCCTATTTCTCCGGCTCCAAAATCAAGTGGCTGCTGGACAATGTGCCCGGGGCCAGAAAGCGGGCCAATGCCGGCAAACTGCTCTTCGGCACCATCGACACCTGGCTGATCTGGAAGCTGACCGGCGGCAAGGTCCATGTGACCGACCACACCAATGCCAGCCGCACCATGCTCTACAATATCCGGGAGCTCTGCTGGGACAAGGAACTGCTGGCGCTGCTGGACGTACCCGAATGTATCCTGCCGGAGGTGAAGCCCTCCAGCCATGTGTACGGCAAGACGGAGTTCGAGCTTTACGGCGGAGAAATTCCCATTGCCGGCGCGGCCGGAGACCAGCAGTGCGCCCTGTTCGGCCAGTGCTGCTTTGAACCGGGGCAGATGAAGAACACCTACGGCACCGGCTGCTTCCTGCTGATGAACACCGGCAGCGAAATTGTGGAGAGCAAAAACGGCCTTGTGACCACCATCGCCGTGGGTTATGAGGATCATGTGGAATACGCCCTGGAGGGCAGCATCTTTGTGGCCGGGGCTGCTGTTCAGTGGCTGCGGGACGAGCTGGGCGTGGTGTCCAACGCCGCAGAGAGCCAGGAGTATGCCGAGAAGGTGCCGGACACCGCCGGCGGCTATGTGGTCCCGGCCTTTACCGGCCTGGGCGCGCCCTACTGGAACCAGCAGGCAAGAGGAGCCATCGTGGGCATCACCCGGGGCTTCTCCCGGGCGCATCTGGTCCGGGCCACCCTGGAATCCCTGGCCTACCAGACCTATGACATTGCCCGGGCCATGGAGCGGGACTCCGGCATCCGCATCGGGGAGCTGAAGGTAGACGGCGGCGCCTGCGCCAACAACTTCCTGATGCAGTTCCAGTCCGACCTGATCGGCTGTGATGTTTACCGTCCCCGCTGCATTGAGACCACGGCTTTGGGCGCCGCTTACCTGGCGGGTCTGGCCGTGGGCTACTGGGACAGTCTGGACGATGTAAAGAGCAACTGGGCCATTGACCGGGTGTTCACTTCCGGGATGGAGGAGGAGCGCCGCGTCAAACTCCTGGACGGCTGGCACAGGGCTGTCAAATGCGCCCTTGCCTGGGCAGAGGAATAAGCATTTCGTCTCCCCTTTTACTACAAAAACTCCGCAGTCCCTTGACTGCGGAGTTTTTTATCTTCGGAAAAACAATTTCAATTTATAAGTTCTCCGTGTGGTAATAATTACATTGGTCCACTTTCCACAGCCTTCACACAGATCCAGTTCTTTGGAAAGTATATACTTGTCCGGTGGATCATTGGTTTGGTTGATTCTGTTCCAGCATTGTAAGCAAAATTCTGCCATGATTATCACCCGGGTTACATCATAGCACTTATGCATTGCATTTGCAATGCATATTTTTGTTGAAAGCTCTCATAAGATATTAGCAATGCAAATGTATTGCGTGGTGTATCCTATGGGTAAATTCAAAATTCCGGCTACGCCGCCGACTACCAATAAAACCATTCGGTTTCCCAACGATGTGGTGGAAGAAGTGGAAAAGGCCATTCAGGGGAAGGACTGCACCTTTTCGGCTTTCGTAATCGCCGCTGTCCGCGCTGCTCTGCGAGACCTGGAAGATTGACCGCCTGCGATGACACATTTCCCACCGCAATATTGCACATAACAAGGCCGCAGCCCAAAAGGGCTGCGGCGTTTTTTTGCTTTGCGTTCCCTTATTCCGCAAACAGCGGGGTGGAGAGGTAGCGGTCGCCGGTGTCGGGCAGCAGGGCCACGATGGTCTTGCCCTTGTTCTCCGGGCGTTTGGCCAGCTGGATGGCGGCCCATACCGCGGCGCCGGAGGAGATGCCCACCAGCACGCCCTCCTTCTTACCGATCAGCTTGCCGGTGGCAAAGGCGTCCTCGTTCTCCACGGCAATGACTTCATCATACACGGCGGTGTTCAGCACATCGGGAACAAAGCCGGCGCCGATACCCTGAATTTTGTGGGCGCCGGGGGTGCCCTTGCTCAGCACCGGGGAGCCGGCCGGCTCCACCGCCACCACCTTCACATCGGGGTTCTGGCTCTTCAAGTACACGCCCACGCCGGTGACGGTGCCGCCGGTGCCTACGCCGGCCACAAAGATATCCACCTTGCCGTCGGTATCCTGCCAGATTTCCGGGCCGGTGGTGGCCTTGTGGATGGCGGGGTTAGCCGGGTTCACAAACTGGCCGGGAATGAAGCTGTTCGGAATCTCCTTTGCCAGTTCATCCGCTTTGGCGATGGCACCCTTCATGCCCTTGGCGCCCTCGGTCAGCACCAGCTCCGCGCCATAGGCCTTCATCAGCTGGCGGCGCTCCACGCTCATGGTTTCCGGCATGACAATGATGATGCGGTAGCCCCGGGCGGCAGCAACACTGGCCAGACCGATGCCGGTATTGCCGGAGGTGGGCTCGATAATCACGGAACCGGGCTTCAGCTTGCCGCTGGCCTCCGCATCGTCAATCATGGCCTTGGCAATGCGGTCCTTCACGCTGCCGGCGGGGTTGAAGTACTCCAGCTTGGCAAGAACCTTGGCCTCCAGGCCCTCTTCCTTCTCAATGTGAACCAGTTCCAGCAGCGGGGTCTTGCCGATCAGCTGATCAGCGGATGTATAAATGTTACTCATAATTTTATTTCCTCCTGAATGTCGTTAAAATGTTTTAATCAATGGTAGTGCTTTCTATGCGCTTTCTCAACATCGGCGACATCGGAGGGACAGGTTGTATTTCATCTTAATACCAACCTTTCTTGTAGGTTTATGTGGATTATAGTCCTGCTTCCCGATTTTGTCAATAGCTATTTAGAAAATTTTTCATTGATTTCCCTATTTACCATGCTGTATAATAGGTTTACTCGCAAGGGGGGAAGAATATGCTGATTTCAACCAAGGGCCGCTATGCGCTGCGGGTGATGATCGATCTGGCAGAGCATCAGGCCGATGGCTTTATTCCGCTGAAGGTCATTGCTGAGCGTCAGGAAATTTCGGAAAAATATCTGGAGAGCATCATCAAGCTGCTGGTGAAGGCCCGGCTGCTCACCGGCCTGCGGGGCAAGGGCGGCGGCTACAAGCTGACAAAGGCCCCGGAGCAATATACGGTGGGAAGTATCCTGCGGCTGACGGAGGAGTCTCTGGCGCCGGTGGCCTGCCTGGAGCGCGGTGCTGACGCCTGCTCCCGGGCAGCGGAGTGCCGGACGCTCTCACTGTGGAAGGGCCTGGATAAGGTCATCAATGACTATCTGGACAATGTTACTCTTGCTGATCTCATGCACAACGGCGACGGATATGATTATGTGATCTAAAAAAATACCACCGCATTCGAAAAGCGGTGGTATTTTTTTATTCTCTTCAGGCCTGCTCATACAGGGCAAGGAACTCCTCCAGGCAGAGGTTATTCTCCATGATATACGTGGCGGCCTCCACGCCTACGTAGCGGAAGTGCCAGGGTTCATAGATAATTTTGGTAATATCCTGCTTATCGTTGGGGTAGCGGACGATGAAGCCATACTCCTGACAGTGCTCCTTCATCCACTTGTAAGTGTCCGTATCCTCCAGAGAGCTGTCCTTCATCTCACGATAGTAGTCGGTAATATCGCAGCAAAGGCCGGTCTGGTGCTCGCTGGTGCCGGGGACGGCCACGATCTTGGCGGCTTCTTCGGCGCTATAGCCCTGGCCGATCTTCCGCTGGTAAAGATACTGCTGCTCCGAATAGGGGCGGTAGCCGGAAGAGAGATACACCGGCAGACCTTCTGCCTGAGCGGCTTCGGCAAAAGCGGTCAGCGCATCGGCAATGCGGGAATCCACCGGGCACTGGCTGTCACTGAGCTTGACGATCTCAGGCGGCTCATAGCTTTCGTCCAGGGTGTTCTCGGTGTTGACCAGCATCAGCTCCCAGCTGGTCAGGTCCAGCTGGGGCAGGCCGTTGGTCGGCTCCTCTGTGGGTTCGGGGCTGGGCTCCGCCACAGGCTCCTCCTGCTGGGTCTGCTGGGCCGCCGCGATATCCGCGCTCATGTCGATGGCCTGGATTTCTTCCGGCTTCAGGCCGCCGGCAGGACCCCAGGAGGCAACATCCTCAGAAAACCAGCCGGAGGAAAAGTGCTTCATGCTATATACGCCGAAAACCGCCAAAAAGATGACGGAGAAAATGACTCTGATTCCAAGATTGCCTTTCATATCGCGCCTCCTATACCTTTAACAAAGGTATTGTACCATCTTGCGTGCCTTTGGTCAACACATTTTACCCGGAAAAGCCTGTATACAACCAGGCCAATGATTGTATAATAGCATCAAATAATAAGGATGCGTTAAATAACGGTGAACAATATCGGAAGAGCAGAAAAAAGCAATGGCGGACGCTTGAGGCGTCCGCCATACTTTTCGATTTTACTTCTTATGGTACCGCAGGGAGCAGACATCGTCCCCCTTGGCGATGCATTTGGGCAGGTCCAGAACGCTGCCGTAGCACTCGCCGATGCCGTGGTCGCCGCACATGGCGATGTCACAGAGCATAGCGATCTCCTCGTCGGAGCAGCCGGCGTTCTGCCAGGCCTTCACCAGCGGGCAATAATGGAAGTCGATGGACAGCTTATCGTCGGTGCTCTCCAGAATATCCATCTCAAAGACCAGCTGGGCAGGCTTGGTGAACAGGGTCTTTTTCAGGCCCTTGAGGCTGTCGGTACCGCCCTTGGCCACCAGGTCCGCCCCCTGGGACAGGCCGCAGCGTCTTACGGCGGCGCTGCCGAAGTCTCTGGGGTCAAGACCCCGCTTCCGTGCCTCATCACAGAGCAGGTAGAGCCAGAAGGCCCGGTGCTCCAGCTGGGCCCGGATGCCCTGCAATACGCCGTTTTTATGCCTGGGCTCGTTTTTTACAATGCTCATTGTTATTCTCCTTATCCTCCTGTTTCCTCTGACCGGGAAGGCCGGCCATGATGTATGCCTCTATCATACCACAGTTGCCCCAGGATTTCCACCTGCCCGGACAGATTTGGGTACGCTTTGAAAAAACGCCTGACCGTTGCCGGCCAGGCGTTTTTTTGTGCTTATTTGGCGTTTTACTTAAAGTCGTGGGCGTTTTGAAGAACCATTTCCTTGACCTTCAGCAGACGCACCTTGGTGGAGTTCTCATTCTCTTCCAGCTTCATGGCGATATACTTGATATTGCCTTCCAGCTCGGGGATCATGACATACTCCAGGGCGTTGACCCGGCGGCGGGTCTTTTCGATCTCCTCCGCCAGCAGCTGCATGGTCTTTTCCACCTGGGCCAGCTCCAGCATATCCTGGAAAACCTTGGCCAGCTTCTCCAGCGCGTCATCCAACTCGCCGGAGGTCTGGGCAAAGCCGTAGGGATAGATCTCAGAGGGGTCGTTGTTCTTGGTCTGGAAGCTGTAGAGCGGCACGTTGACGCTCATGATGTTCTTGTACTTCAAGCCCAGCTCAACGCTCTGCCGGGGGTACAGCAGCGCCTGCTCCAGCATTTCGGGGGACATGATGGCGCTGGCCACCTGCAGGGACGCGAAGGCCCCTGTCAGCCCCTCCTCCACGCGGGTACGCAGCTGCTTGTTGAGCTTTACCACATCCATGAACTGGCGCATCAGCTCATCCCGCTTATCCTTCAGCAGCTTGTGGCCGCGGCGGGCGGTTTTCAGCCGGCCTTTGAGCTGTTTGAGCACCATTCTGGTGGGGGTTATTGCAGTGCCTGCCAAAAAGCATCACCTCCATGTATAAATTCAGAAGTCTTACTTCTTGGGCATGTACTTTTCGATCATTTCGGGCTTGATACGCTTCAGCTCACGGCGGGGCAGAATGCTCAGCAGCTCCCAGCCGATGTCCAGGGTTTCCTGGATGCTGCGGTTGGTGGTGTTGCCCTGGCTGACATAGCGCTTCTCAAACTCCTCGGCGAACTTGGCAAAGAGCTTGTCGTCATCGGACAGGGCGGCCTCGCCCAGGATGGTCATCAGCTCCTTGGCGTCCTTGCCGCGGGAGTAGGCGGCGAAGAGCTGGTTCATGGTGCCGGCATGGTCCTCACGGGTCTTGCCGACGCCGATGCCCTTATCCTTCAGACGGCTCAGGGAAGGCAGAACGTCCACCGGGGGAACGATGCCCTTGCGGTGCAGCTCACGGCTGAGGATGATCTGGCCCTCGGTGATGTAGCCGGTCAGGTCGGGGATGGGGTGGGTCTTGTCGTCCTCAGGCATGGTGAGGATGGGGATCATGGTGATGGAGCCCTTCTTGCCCTGACGGCGGCCGGCGCGTTCGTAAAGGGTGGCCAGGTCAGTGTACAGGTAGCCGGGGTAGCCGCGGCGGCCGGGAACTTCCTTCTTGGCGGCGGAGACCTCACGGAGAGCCTCGGCGTAGTTGGTGATGTCGGTCAGGATGACCAGCACCTGCATGTCCTTCTCAAAGGCCAGGTACTCGGCGGCGGTGAGGGCCACACGGGGGGTGGCGATACGCTCGACGGCGGGGTCGTTGGCCAGGTTGGAGAAGACCACGGTACGGTCAATGGCGCCGGTGCGGCGGAAGTCCTCGATGAAGTACTCAGACTCCTCGAAGGTGATACCGATGGCGGCAAAGACCACGGCGAAGGTCTCGTTATCGCCCAGCACGCGGGCCTGACGGGCGATCTGGGCGGCCAAGGCTGCGTGGGGCAGGCCGGAGCCGGAGAAGATGGGCAGCTTCTGGCCACGAACCAGAGTGTTCAGGCCGTCAATGGTGGAAACGCCGGTCTGGATGAACTCGGCGGGGTAAGCGCGGGCAGCGGGGTTCATGGGCAGGCCGTTGATGTCCATATGGGCCTCGGCCAGAATGTCGGGGCCGCCGTCGATGGGCTGGCCCATGCCGTTGAAGACGCGGCCCAGCATATCCTCGGAAACGGCCAGCTGCTGGGGGTGGCCCAGGAAGCGGGCCTTGGACTGGGCCAGGTTGATGCCCTGGGCAGACTCAAACAGCTGAACAACCGCCCGGTCGCCCTCTACTTCCAGCACCTTGCAGCGACGGACTTCGCCGCTGGGCAGCTCGATCTCGCCCAGCTCGTCGTAGGTAACGCCTTCCACGTGCTCTACCACCATCAGAGGGCTGGCGATTTCTTTTATGGTCTTATACTCTTTAATCATGCGTCCTCACCTCCGGCAATCACGTTTGCGATCTCTTCCTTCATCTGCGCGTCGATGGCGTCATAGTCGGCGGAGAAGGTAGCGGCGTCGGCCATCTTGGCACGGCCGATCTTTTCTCTGGCGTCAATGGCGAAGAGGCCGTTCATGTCGGCGCCCTTCTCCAGGGCCTCGCGGCAGAGGACGTCGTAATGGAGGATCAGGTCCAGCAGGCGGAACTGCTTGGCGTAGGAGGAGTAAGCGTCCTCGTCCACGAAAGCGTTCTGCTGCAGGAAGTCCTCACGGATCATCTTGGCAGTCTCCATGGTGAGACGGTCAGCGGGAGACAGGGCGTCCTGACCAACCAGGCGGACGATCTCCTGCAGCTCGCTCTCTTCCTGGAGGATGTGCATGGCCTTGTCGCGGTTGGCCATGTAGCTGTCACCGAACTGCTCGGTGTACCAGGGAGCCAGGGAGTCCAGATACAGGGAGTAGGAGGTCAGCCAGTTGATGGCCGGGAAGTGACGGGCATAGGCCAGGCTGGAGTCCAGCGCCCAGAAGACCTTGACGATACGCATGGTGGCCTGGGAGACAGGCTCGGAAATGTCGCCGCCCGGAGGGGAAACGGCGCCGATGGCGGTGACGGAGCCCTGGCGGGAATCGCCGCCCATGCACTCCACCACGCCGGCCCGTTCGTAGAACTGGGCAAGGCGGGAGGCCAGGTAGGCGGGGTAGCCCTCTTCGCCGGGCATCTCTTCCAGACGGCCGGACATCTCACGCAGAGCCTCGGCCCAGCGGGAGGTGGAGTCGGCGATGACGGCCACGTCGTAGCCCATGTCACGGAAGTACTCGGCGATGGTGATGCCGGTGTAAATGGAAGCCTCACGGGCTGCCACGGGCATATCGGAGGTGTTGGCGATCAGCACGGTGCGCTTCATCAGCGGTTCGCCGTTGCGGGGGTCGTTCAGTTCGGGGAACTCCATCAAAACGTCGGTCATCTCATTTCCGCGCTCGCCGCAGCCGATGTAGATAACGATATCCACGTCGGACCACTTGGCCAGCTGGTGCTGCACCACGGTCTTGCCGGAACCGAAGGGGCCGGGGACTGCGGCGGTGCCGCCCTTGGCGATGGGGAACATGGTATCGATGATACGCTGGCCGGAGTTCATGGGCCGGCGGGGGACGTACTTCTTCTGATAGGGTCTTGCGATACGGACGGGCCAACGCTGGATCATGGTGAGCTTATGCTCCACGCCCTTGGCGTCCTTCACCACGGCCACCACGTCTTCCACCACGTGCTCGCCGCTCTCCACGCTGACTACCTCGCCGGAGATGCCGTTGGGGACCATGATCTTATGCAGGATGGCGCTGGTCTCCTGGACAGTGCCCAGCACATCGCCGGGATTGACCTTTTCGCCGGGCTTTGCCACGGGGACGAAGTCCCACTTCTTCTCACGGTTCAGGGCAGGAACGTCGATGCCTCTGGAGATGCAGTCGCCGGACTGGGCACGCATCTCGGGCAGGGGGCGCTGGATGCCGTCATAGATGTTATCCAGCATGCCGGGGCCAAGCTCCACGGACATGGGCATGCCGGTGGTGATGACCTCAGCGCCGGGGCCAAGGCCGGAGGTCTCTTCGTAGACCTGGATGGAAGCCTTGTCGCCGGTCATATTAAGGATCTCGCCGATCAGCCGCTGAGAGCCCACACGCACAACGTCGGATACGTTGGCGTCTGCCAGGCCCTCGGCCACGACAAGCGGTCCTGAAACTTTAGTAATAGTTCCGCTCATGGTTCTACCTACCTTTTACAAGTTTGTTGGCTGCTGACGGATCAGTCGCCAAGAATGTTGGTGCCCACGGCACGCTCGACAGCTGCCTTCAGGGCAGACTGTCCAAGTCCGATGGAGCCCTCACGGCCGGGGATCAGGATGATGGCCGGGGTGGGGCTGTCCTTGAATTTGTTGATCTCTGCGCTCAGCTCCGCGGCCAGGCCCTCTTCAATGTAGATGATGGCATATTCGTCGCTGCCTCTGGTGAGGCTTTTCAGAATCTGCCCGGCCTCCGCCGCGTCCGCCGCGGGATAGGTCTCCAGGCCCAGGGCCTTGAAACCCATGACGGTGTCTCTGCCGCCGATAACAGCGATTTTAAGCATACATATCACGCAGCCTTTCCCGGATGACCTGGGGGGCGATGCCCGCAAGCCGGCCCGTAAGAATCATTCTGATGGCGGTGATCTCCCCTTCAACCGCGGCCATATAGGCGATGACCGGCTCACAGCCGTAGCTGACGAGCTTGGCGCCCTTGAGATAGGCGTTCACCGCATTGTCGCAGGCCAGCTCAAAGGCGGTCATGCTGCCGCCGGAGAGGCACTCAGCCCCCAGAACGCCGGCCTTCTCCAGCACGGTGTGGGCATAGAGGGCGGCAAGGCTGTCCTTATCGCCGGCAGCGGCCAGGCGCTCCACGCCCACATTGCCGCCGGGCACCAGAACCTCAGAAAGGAAGTCCTGATTCTTGCCCATGCGCAGGGTGCGCACCACGCTTCTCAGGTTGCTGCTGTCGATCAGCAGGGCCACGTAGCCCTTGAGGAAACGGCTGTCCAGCTGTTTGGCCAGGGTCTCCAGCTCGGCAAAGTAAGCCTTATCCAGCACAAAGTCGGAAAGCTGGGGGTTGGAGGTACGGGCCAGGACGGACTTGGCCTCCGCCATGGCGGCGGCCAGGGTCTCGGGCAGTTGGGCCCGCTTATCCTCGTTATAAATCTCCAGAAGCTTGGCGCCGGGGATGCGGCCGGAATCGCTGAGCAGACGCTTGGGATCCTGGCCCATGGCCTCGGCCTTCAGGATGACCTTGGCGTTATGATAGTCATAGCGCAGCTTGAACAGGTCCACCAGACGGCTCTCCGGGCAGAACCGGCCCAGCTCGTCAAAGATCTGTGCCCGGTGCTTCTCCAGGCTCTCCTCGATCTGGGCGGCGTCCATCTGGGACAGGTCCTCATAGCCGCAGTCGGTCAGGAGCTTGGCCGCGTCCTCAAAGGTGGCGGCGTCCAGCATACGCTCCGCCTTTTCCCGGCTGAGCAGCTTGGGCTCTCTGGCGCGAAGCATGGCCGATATGCAGAGATACGCTTCTTTTTTGTTAGCCAATTTTTTCCCTCCCTGCATGGGGATTATTCAAACAGAACTTTAGCAAGCTGCGCGGACATATCGCCCCGGCACAGCTCCACCAACAGCTCTATGGTGCAGTTCGCTTCGATGCTTCCCCGCCTGAGGAGGAGACCGCCGGCAAAATCGCCGGTGGCGGCGGACAGGCTCAGCTTGCCGGCCGGCAGCAGAGAATTCGCCTTCTCCACCACGGCGGCGCCCACGGCGGCCTTGTCCCTGGCGTTGAGGACGATCTCCTCATCGCCGGTGACAGCGGCCTGGGCGGCCAGCTTACCCAGCAGCGCCACATACTGTTCCTCCGGCAGCGCCGTCAGCATGGCGCAGGCCTTATCAAAGCTCTTGGACACCATTTCCTGCTTCAGAGCCAGGATGGATTTCTTGGCTTCCATCTGGTTAATACGCTCCACGCTGTCTATGTTGTCCTGGCAGGCCTTGACGCCCTGACGGATCTTCTCGCCGTAGCGCTCCTTGGCCTGGGCCTCATAGCGCTGGCGGATCTCAGCGCACTGCAGCTCACTCTGAGCAAGTATCGCGTCGGCCTGAGCCTTGGCATCAGCCTGGATATGCGCGATGATTTTTTCAGTGCCTTTCATTGATGATCTCCAATCTGATAATTTTTTTAGGTTTGGTTTGGAAAAATATCTGTCTATCAGATGAAGAGCAGCATCATCATGGATGCCAGCAGAGAAAGGATGGCGTAGAACTCAACGGTGATGCAGAGGATCATGCCCTTTGCCCAGTGATCCGGGTTCTTGGCCAGCAGGTTGACGGAAGCGGCAGCCACTTTGCCCTGGGCAATAGCGGAGACCAGACCACCGATACCGATGGGCAGGCAGGCGGCGAAGTAACGGCAGCCGTCAACAAAGCTCAGGTTCATGGCGGAGCCGTCCAGCAGACCCATCTGCATGATGGCCACGAAGAACACCACCAGGCCGTACAGGCCCTGGGTGCCGGGAACCACCTGCAGGATCATGCACTTACCGAACTTGCTGGGATCCTCGGAAACCAGACCGGCACCGGCTTCACCGGCGATACCGGTACCAACGCCGGAGCCTGCGCCGGCAAGGCAAGCTGCCAGACCTGCGCCCAGAAGGCCAATTGCCAGGCCAGAATGTGCAAACAAAAATTCCATTTTAATTTCCTCCTGTTTTTTATTCTGCTACGTTGTAATATTTTGTGGTAACTTCCAGGGGTTTGAAGGGCCGGCCGCCGTCCTCGTAGAACTTGCCGAAGTACTCCAGGCACTGCAGACGCAGGTCATGGACGTAGCAGCCCAGCAGGTTCAGGGCGAAGTTCAGCGTGTGGCCGATCAGAAACACCGGGATAAACAGCCAGAAGCTGTTGGCAATGGCACCGATGGTGTTGAACACCGTGGCGATGACAGAGCCGGCCAGCATCAGGGCCATGATACGGGAGTAAGACAAAATATCGCCGAACCAGCCGGTGGCGGTATTGTACAGGGTGGTGAAGATGCTCAGCAGCTTGCCCAGGCCCTTGGCGCTGCGGCTGCCGCCGTAGAACACCATCACAAGGCCGATGACCAGCACCACCGGGACGCCGGAGACATTGCCGATCTTCAGCACACAGAGGATGATGCCCACCAGGGTGACCCACAGGGCGCCCTCTTCCCAGATAGCGTCCGCCAGCTGGCCCCGCTTGGTCTTCTTCACGAAGTTGATGACCATGCCGGTGTTCAGGTGAACCAGACCCAGAACCATGGCGCCGATGAGCACCATCATGCTGTCGGTCATGGGGCTGAACAGGGCGGGGAGTTCACCCCAGCCGCTGGGCTTGCCCAGAATCTGGCCGATCTTCACCAGCGCGTCGCCGAAGAAGCCGCCGGTCAGCGCCCCGCACACGAAGGTGGAGATGCCGCCCCAGAGCAGCAGCTGGCAGAAGGAAAGGCTGCCTTTTCTGGGTTTGATCTTCTTCATGGCCACCAGGGCCGCGATGACCATCAGCAGGCCGTAGCCCATATCCGCCATCATCAGTCCATAGAACAGGATGAAGAAGGGGGCCATCAGCGGGTTGGGGTCCAGACTGCCGTAGGCCGGCAGGCTGTACATCTCGGTGACCATATTCAGGCCGTTGGTTACTTTATTGTTCTTGAGTTTGACAGGAACCTCCGGGTACTCCTCCTCGGTGGGCGTAAGGGTCTCATACGCGCAGCCGAAGTCGTCAAAGACCTTGATCAGCTCCTGCTCCTTCTCCTCGGGGATCCAGCCCTCCATGACCACGGTGGACGCGGTCCCGTAGAGCTTTTCGTCGGCCTCGGCCAGGGCGATCTTGGTGCTCACCCGGTCGGCGGCCAGCTTCAGTTCGTCACGGCGGACCGCCTCGGCCACGATGCTCTGGGCGCAGGCTTCCTTCTCGGAGGCCAGCTCCTTCAGCGCTTCCTCGGCGGCACTGAGGCATTCCCTTGCCGTTCCCTTCATGCTGCCCAGGGCGGAGGCGGTGAAGCCAAAGCTCCTGAGACACTCCTGCATGGCGGGGATTGTTTCTTTCATTGCGACAAGCAGCACATAACGGTCCCGCTTGTCCTCGTTGACCTGAAAAAGCTCGCTCTCCTCGTCAACCTGGCTCAGGGCGGCCTGCACATCGGCAAGCTCCATCTTTACCGGGATGGTGCCCATGAGCACGCCGCAGCGCTCCGTCCCCTCGGTGTTCAGGGGCAGGTCCAGCCCCAGCCAGGGCTGGAGGCTGTCAATAATGCCGCGCTGGCGGCTCTCCTCGGCGCTGATACGCTTGATGCGCGCGTCATAGCCCTCGATGGCCCCGGCAAACTTCAAAGCGCCGCTGAGGCCGGTATCGTCAAGGAATGCCAGATCCTCCAGCTCAGGCTTTGCCGAAAGCAGCTTGCCCTTTTTGGGGGCATATGTATCCAGCAGAGCGATGGCGTGGTTGAGACTGGTGAGCTGAGACTTGAGCGTTGCCACATCGCTGCTCTCCCGGCTGAGGATGCTTTCCACGTCGGAGCCCTGAATCTGGTCCTCCAACTCTGAAAACTCCACACAGCCGTGGCGGATCAGTTCACGCAGCAGCTCGTCCTTCCGGGAACGGACAGCCATGAGCCGGAGCTTTTTCATTTTTAAAATGGCCATCAGCTATTCACTATCCTTTCCACTACGAGACTTGCTGCCTGATCCAGTCTGGCTTCGGCTCTGGTGCGCAGAACAGCCTTCTGATTCTCCAGCTCCCCTGCCAGCGTCTGAGCGTCGCCCTTGGCTTTCTCCTTTGCCTGGCGGTTGAGTTCCGCCAGCTCCTCCTCCGCCTTGGAGCAGGCTGCTTCCACCGCGGCTTTGCCTGCGGCTTCGGCGTCAGAGAGCAGCTGCTTTGCTTTGGCCTCCGCCGCCGCAACCGCGGCTTTTGCGTCGGTCTCCGCCTGGGCAATGCTTGTTATCGCTTCAAATGACATTGGCACACCCCCTCTTTATTTTGGATTGAGCAATAAAAGTTCTATGCCTGGACTTGCCATTAACGGTATTTCAATGATACCTCACAAAGTAACTTGTTTCAAGGCAAAACTTCCCTTTTCCTTGACAAAATTACTACACTCCCGTTAATTTCACGACAATCCCCCCCTTCCTTACACCGGTCATGCTCCACTGACGCGGTGGGGAAAGCGGGCCGGGAGCCGAAACACCGTCATACGGTGTCGGTTCCCTTATATTAGGTTATTATAGTCTCTCGTTAGTAATTTGTCAAACCCAGCGGCCAAATCTGTGCTAAATTTTTAACCGCTTTTTCGTGGTATTTTTCGTCGTTATGACCATGACGGTCCGGCAACTCCGATGCATTTTTACCGGCGGCATCGGGCCGTGAAAAAAACAAAATCCGCCGGACTGCTCACAGAACAGTCCAGCGGATTTTTGTCTCAAGAATTATTTATGCCTGTTTGTTCTCCCCGCCGGCCTTGGGTTTATTGTTATAATAACGGCGGCGGCGATTATTGCTGCGGCGGGAGGCGCCTTCCCGGTTCTGTCCCTCCTTGGGGCCGGACTTGGGGGCGTTTTCCGCTTTCTGGTTATGGGCGGGCTTGGCCTCCACCTTCACCACCTTGGGGTTGGCTTTATTGCCCCGGCTGTGGCCGTGGGCCTTGGGCTGGGGGTGGGCAGGCTTGGCCTCCTGCTTCGGCTCCGCCGCAGGGGCCGGGTTCTGAGACTTGGGCTTCTTCTGACGGTTGCGGCGGCGGTTATTGCTGCGGCTTTTATTCTCCCGCCGCTCCTGGGCAGGCTCCTGAACACGAACCGGCTCCGCATTGGGGATCACCCATTTATCCTCCGGCTGCTCCTGCTCCTCCTCCGGCTCCGGCACATAGTTGAGCACGTGGGGCGGTGTCTCCCCGTCCTTGGGCCGGCCGCCGGGGACGGCGCACAGCTCATTGGACTTATAAAGGCGGAGGGAATCGTCGCTGTCGTCATCCAGCTTCACCTTCACGGTCTGGCGCAGCAGGTTCACCTGCACGGCGGTGCCATAGCCGTCCTTGGTCTCCACAAAGGCACCCTGCTTGGGAACCTTTTTGATCAGCTCCTCATAGGCCTCCTGCTCATAGCGCAGGCAGCACATCAGCCGGCCGCAGCTGCCGGAGATCTTGGCAGGATTGAGGGACAGGGACTGCACCTTGGCCATCTTGGTAGACACCGGCTGGAAATCATCCAGAAACTGGCTGCAGCAATAGGGGCGGCCGCAGATGCCGATGCCGCCGATCATCTTGGCCTCGTCCCGCACGCCGATCTGCCGCAGCTCGATCCGGTTGCGGAAGATGCCGGCCAGGTCCTTCACCAGCTCACGGAAGTCCACCCGCCCGTCGGAGGTAAAGAAGAACATGGTCTTGTTCCCCTCAAAGTTGCACTCCACATCCACCAGGCGCATGTCCAGGCCATGCTCGGCAATCTTCTGCTGGCAGATTTCAAAGGCCTCCTTCTCCCGGCGCTTGTTCAGCTCCGCTACCCGGAGGTCATCCGCCGTGGCGATGCGCACCACATTGCGCAGGGGCTGGATGACGGAGGTATCCATCACCATATGGTTGCCCCGGCAGCAATCCACGATCTCAAGACCCTTGGAGGTCTCCACAATGACTTTTTTCCCGGCCTCGATCTTCAGGCCGTTTGGGGAGAAATAATAGCTCTTCCCCCGGTTTTTGAATCTTACACTAACTACTTCGATCAATGACTTATCCTCTGTTTCCGCTGCCGGCAATGGAATCCACAGCCAGCAGACCAAATATATGTTTGGGACCCACGTTCACCCGGAGATAAGCGGCGCAGCGGTCCATCAGGGCGCAGAGCCGGCGCAGCTGGCGGTGGCTGAGGCCCAGGCAGTCCCGCCGGGCGCAGAGCATCTCCCCCAGCTGTTCCAGGACGCAGGCCACGAAGTCGGCAGTGCTGCGGCCGTCCAGCCCCTCGTTGGTGGCGCACCAGCTGTACAGCCGTGCCCGGTCCCCGGCGGCAACGGCCTTGATATAGGCCGCGGCCAGTTGGGCCATGGCCTTATCCGGCGCGGCCTGGGCGCCGGTGAGATTCAGCTCCACACAGCGGGAGCGGACGGTGGGCAGAAGCTGGCTGGCATTGGTGGTGCACAGCAGGAAGAGGGCGCCCAGGGGCGGTTCCTCCAGCAGCTTCAACGCGGCGTTCTGGGCGGGAACGTTCATAGTCTCCGCCTCCCGGATGATGTATACCTTCCGGGCTGCCTCATTGGGCATGACGCAGGCATCGGCGGAGAGCTGACGAATCTGGTCCACGCCGATCTCCCGCTTGGGCCGGCCCTTATCGTCCTCCAGGCGGGCCAGGGTGATCACATCCGGGTGAATATGCTCCGCCACCTTATGGCAGGCGCGGCACTGGTGGCAGGGCTTCTTCCCCCCGCCGGTACAGACCGCGGCGGCGGCCAGTTCCCCGGCCTGGGAAAGCGCCGCCTGCATATCCGGGGCCGAGATGAGATAAGCGTGAGAGAGGCGGCCAGGGTCCGCGATCTTCAATTCAGCCACTGGGACACCTCCGCGCACAACATTCTACATCATATTATTTTACCTTTTTCTTCTCAACTAGTCAACCACATTTCGTTATATGGTCTGATTAATAAATTTCCACTTTACCTGAAAAGCAGGGGATGATATAATTTCCTGGAACAAAAACGGAAGAGAAATCGTCGCTTCAGTAAAGGGAGGAGGGTTTCCTGTGACAACGATCAAAAAAAGGGCCCTGGCAGTGCTTTTGGTCCTGCTGCTCTGCCTGGGCATTTGCGGGCTGATCCCGGTGGAAGCCAGCGCCGAGGGGGAAATTGGCAAGGTGCTGACCACGCTGTCCAATGTGCCGGTGGCCATGGACGGGGTCTACAGCATCACAGCGGCCACCAGTACGGAGGGCTGCTATCTCACCAGCTATGGCTGGTTTGACAGCAGCGGCAGCCCGGCCGACGGCGTTTTTGAGGCCGGGACCTACCGGGTGGAGATCACGGTGAACGCGGCAGATGGCTATTATTTTGCCGACGGGGTGGCGGTCTACCTGAACAATTCTTCGGTAGACTATGTGATGAATGACAGCAGCAGCCTGACCCTCTACCGGAATTACGACGCCCAGCTGTGGGCCCCCAGCATCTACAAACACCCCACAACGGAGACTGTGAAGGAGGGGGAGCTGGCCTCCTTTGTGGCCATGGCCACCTATACCGACACCTATGAGTGGACCGCCACCAGCCCGGACGGCAAGACCACCTGCAAGTGCGATGATCTGCCTGACCTGTTCCCCGGTGTCAGCATCGGCGGGGACGGCAAGGAGAAGATGAACATACGCAATGTACCGGCGGAGATGGACGGCTGGACGGTGAAATGTACCTTCTCCGGCCCCGGCGGCTCGGCGGTGTCCAACGCGGCCAGCATCAAGGTGAAGCTGCCGGAGACCCCCAAGCCCACGGCCACGCCCAAACCTTCCGCCACGCCCAAGCCCACGGAAACGCCGGCAGCCACGGCGAAGCCGGACAGTGAGGACGATCACGTCCACGAGTTTTCCGAAGCCTGGAGCTGGGACGCCGAAGCCCACTGGCACGAATGCGCCTGCAGTGAGAAGTCCCAGGAAGCGCCCCACAGCATGGAGTGGACCGTGGTGACGGAAGCCACCAAGAAGGTTCCGGGCACGGAGCAGGGCGTTTGCTCCGTCTGCGGCTATACCGAGACCAGAAGCCTTGCCTATGAAAAGGATTCCGACGGCGGCATCGGCTTCATGCGCTATGTGTTCATCGGCATCATCGTCCTGATTGTGGTGATCGTGATCGGCCTGGTCATCAGCGGCATCGCCGAGAGCCGGCGGCGCAAGCGGCGCAGAGAGGCCCGGCGGCGCCGGGAGCAGCGGGACCGCTACGACGACCGGTATTAAAAATAGAGCACTTCCCCGGCGCGGTTACCATGGGCAACCGCGCCGTTTTTTCATTGCGCTTTGCCATGAAGGAGTGAATTGGATGAAAAAATATAAGGTTTCTAAATTCTATATTGGAGTATTTTGCTTAGCCCTCCTTTTTGTAATAATCTGCGAAGCAATTATTATTTGGGCAGAAGAAGAAAGCGTGATTGTGCATGCGATTGCTATTATTACCGTTCTTACAGGCATATATATTGTGCTGACCGACCTGCCTACTGCCAAGTTTTCTTTTTCCGATGAGGGCATCACCATGTATGTAGGCTTCAAGAAGTATGAGACCCGGTGGTCAGAATTTTCCTATGCCGGTATTCTTGGCATCAACGTGGAGGCCGTCAAAAGCATCTATACCTCCGATACCTTCTGGGTCTATTTCTCCAAGTCTTTTCTGACCGATAAGGAGAAGCTGCGTTTCCTGCCCAAGACCCGAAAGGATCTCAAGCGCATTGCCTACTTCCAGTACAGCAAACCGATGTTTGACCTGGTGCTGGAACGGGTCCCCGAAGAATTGCGCAAACAGCTGCTCTGGGACGAAGAACACATCATCGGACAGATGAATTTCTGGGAGAAGGTCTACAACAAATAAGCCGGCAGAACCATAGGCGCGGCCTGACTGCACGCCCCTGCGGCAGTCCTATCGTTTCCCGCCCCCTTGGCTCCCTCTGACGAGGGAGCTGGCAGCGAAGCTGACTGAGGGAGAGACTTTTAACAGACAGATGAATCAGGCTTACAAATTCTCTCCCTCCGACAAAAATCAAAGATTTTTGCCACCTCCCTCGTCAGAAGAAACTCGCTGCATTTCGTTTCCCCGGTTTCCGTAAAAGCCGGGGAAACTGCATATCCGCTCCTTCCTTCTTCCTCTCCGTCTCAAACCCGCTACGCTGGGCTTTGAGACGGTTTTTTGCGCCGACGGCTTCCCTTGGGAAGGGGAGACAAGCCACCTCATCCGCCCAGTGTGCGCACTGAGCACCTTCCCCTCAAGGGGAAGGCTTGAAAAAGCGTTTCTCTTCCTCGCACTATGGTTTTTTTAACAGCAGAAAACCGCCGCCGGTTCATCCGGCGGCGGTTGATTTCATATGGGGTTCTTACTTGGCGTAATCCACAGCCTTGGTCTCACGGAAAACGTGGACCTTGATCTGGCCGGGGTAGGTCAGCTCTTCCTCGATCTTCTTGGCAATATCCCGAGCCAGCAGGACCATCTGATCCTCGCTGACGTCCTCGGGCTTGACCATGATGCGGATCTCGCGGCCGGCCTGGAT
>JBJDXQ010000081.1:0-4873 GCA_051866745.1 Candidatus Limivicinus sp.
CGCACTGGGCACCTTCCCCTCCAGGGGAAGGCTTGAGAAAGCGTTCTCCTTCCTCGCGGTGCGGTTCTTTGACAGTCTCAGGTTTTTATACCTTATATGTTCTGCCAGAACAGGCCGTGCTCCGTACAGTAAAAGTACAGCCGACTGTGGCCCCAAAAGGGCAGCCGGGTCTGCACTTCCCGCTCCCGCCGCAGCCTGTGTATCAGTTCGCCGATCTTTCCGTTATCCATTGTTTTTCCCTCCTTCTGCCCTCATTAGTAAACGATGATTAAATCGGCAAGAGTGGATTGCGAGAAAATTTGTGTTCTGATAATGGCGCTTTTTTGCAGGAATACTTTGTGTATTGCAAGAAAAAGTGACGAAATCAGGGCGCAAATTTTCCGCAAGACGCCGCAGGCGATTGATTCAGCGTTTACATTATAGGACATTTCGGCGGAAAAGCAATCAACGCTCCGTAGAGTTTAGAACCGGGCCACCTTGGGCGGCTCCGTGAAGGAGTATAGGGTGGCGGTGCCGTTGCGCAGATACCAGACCTCCGTGTTGCCGTCGTCCGGGCTGTACATGCTTTGCAGCTCCGGGTAGGCCTCCAGCATGCTGACCCGGGCGGCCCGGTCATCGTCCTCCACGGCGCTGGCCTCTACCCGCAGCCACTTGCCGTCCACCATGGCGCAGATTTCCAGCTTGGGGTTGGCGTGCAGCTGGCGGGACACGGCCTTGCTTTTGCCGGTCTGGATGTACAGCTTCCCCTTGTACAGATTCACCGTGCCGAAGGGGCGCACCCGGGGCTGGCCCTCCTCACAGGTGGCCAGATAGTAAGTACCGGCCTTCTTCAGCATCTCATAAACTTCCTGCATAGCGATTCTCCTTTTTTGGTTGCTCTTATGTATATGTTTTGCGGATGTATGAATTTTACCCCATTCGCCGCCCCATTCCTTGACTTTTTTGTAAACATATTGTACGATATTTAAATCCTTGCATTGTTGGGAGCGCTGAATTTGAGCTTTATTGAGTTATTCCTGATCGCCGTGGGTCTGAGCATGGACGCCTTTGCCGTCTCCATCTGCAAGGGGCTTGGGGCAAAGCGGCTGTCGGCGCGGCAGGCCCTGTTGGTGGGCCTGTATTTCGGCGGCTTTCAGGCCCTGATGCCCCTGATCGGCTGGCTGCTGGGCTGCCGCTTTGAGGTGCTGATCCGCAGCATTGACCACTGGATCGCCTTCCTCCTGCTGCTGGTCATCGGCGGCAATATGATCAAGGAGTCCCGGGGCCAGGCGGAGCAGCTCAGCGATGATTTTGGCTTTAAGACCATGCTGCTTCTGGCCGTAGCCACCAGTATTGACGCGCTGGCCGTAGGCATCAGCTTTGCCTTCCTGTCGGTGGATATTCTTCCCGCCGCGCTGCTCATCGGCTGCACCACCTTCCTGCTGTCGGCGGCGGGCTGCTACATTGGCCGGGCCTTCGGCACCAGATATAAAGCCGGGGCCGAGCTTGCCGGCGGCATTATCCTCATTTTTATCGGCCTGAAAATCCTGTTGGAGCATCTGGGCCTGATCAACTTCTGATGGAGAGCATACCGTGAAACTGAAAAACAAAGACAGAGTGGTCATCAGCCTGCTGCTGACGGTGGTACTGTTCGCCGTGCTTTGCACTCTGGCCATCTACCGGCTGGACAGCGATACACCCCTTTTGCCCGCGGAAACGCCGGCGCCCACGCCGGAATCCACGCCGGTGCCCACGCCGGAACCTACCCCGGTGCCTACCCCCACCCCTACCCCGGAGCCTACGCCGGAGCCGGTGCCGGAGCTGCTGATGCTGGTGAACCCCTGGAATGAACTGCCGGCAGACTACCAGCCGGAGCTGCTGATGCTGGAGCCAACGGAATACGTGGGAGAGGACGAATATGTGGACGTCCGCTGCGCGGAAGCCCTGCTGCAAATGATTGCCGACTGCAAGGCCGCCGGCAACGCCCCCTACATATGCTCCACCTATCGTTCCCTGGAAAAGCAGCAGTTTTTGTATAACAACAAGATCCGCCGCCTGGTGGAAGCCGGGGTGGACCCGGCGGAGGCCCCGGCCATCGCCGCACGCAGCGTGGCCCTCCCCAACACCAGCGAGCATCAGCTGGGTCTGGCGGTGGATATTATCGACTGCTATTACACCAACCTGGACAAGGGTCAGGAGGAGACCTCCACCCAGCGCTGGCTCATGGAAAATTCCTGGCGCTACGGCTTCATCCTCCGCTACCCCAACGGCAGCAGCGACATTACCGGCATCATCTATGAGCCCTGGCATTACCGCTATGTAGGAGCGGAATACGCCGAAGACATCTACAATTCCGGCCTGACCCTGGAGGAGTATCTGGAGCTTCACTATGGGCCCATCAACAAAGCCGAATAACGTAAAACAGGAGCCTGTACAATTGTACAGGCTCCTGCCAGCTTTTCAAAAAAAGTCTGTTTTTTGTTGCACAGTGTATATTGCCAATCAAAGGCTTCCCCTTGAGGGGAAGCTGGCGGCGTAGCCGACTGATGAGGTGGTAAGTAAAAACTTGAAAAAAGCAGGAGTTTCCGGCAAAAACGCAGGATTTCCACCTCATCCGCCCAGTGTACGCACTGGGCACCTTCCCCTCCAGGGGAAGGCTTGAAAAAGCACACTTCTTTTCGGTATCGCTTTTTGACAGGCTCCTGTTTTTTGCTCTTAATAAAATTCCACATCCGTGGGGGAGTAGATCTGGCCGCAGGGGACGGCGGTGATGCCCTTGTTCTCCTCCAGCCAGGCCAGGGTGCGCCGGGCGTCCATGGTGACGGTGATGGAGAAGTATTCCCGGTACACATCGGTATCGTCCTGCCGCTCCGGGTCGGTCAAAAGATAGGACAGGATGATGTTGCTGCCCAGGCTGTAAAAGCTGTCATCCTGATAGAACCAGACGGTTCCCAGGCTGCTGTCGGCCATGTCGGGCAGGATGCAGGTCTCATACAGCTCCCAGGCCTGATCGGCGCTGATCCAGGTCGGCTCATAGGAGATGCCCACGTCCTCCGGCAGCTCTGGATCCACACGGGTCACATCCGCGTTGCAGCGGAGGATGGACTGGGCTGTGATGGGAACTTCAGGCATGTTGGCCAGGCGGCGGCTGCTTTCCAGCTGGCTGATCTGCTGAGCCAGAGGCAGCTCGGATTGGCCGGCATCCACCCAGGCCTTGCTGTTGTCCACATGATAGACTCGCGCAAGCTGGCTGCCGTCTTTCAGGGTATAGAACAGGTAAATGTACCTGCCTTTGCTTTTATCCGCCCGGTTTTCGTTATGGTCCTTGTTGTCCAGGATGCGCTGGTGCAGCTGGCGGCACAGGGCGATGGCCTCCGGGTCATCGGTGCCGCGCCCGATGGCGGGAATCTGAACTTCCGCGATCTCCTCCGGGGCGGGGATGCGCCGCTCATAGCCAAAGAGGTCAAACTCCCAGGCCAGGGTCAGGCAGGCCAGAACCGCCCAGAGGGCCAGGATGCCCCAGGCCCGGCCGCGGAACACCCGGAAGGATTTTTGCAGCAGCATTTCCGCCAGGTAATAGCCGGCGGCGGTCCCCAGCAGCATCAGGGCGATGAGAAGAAGGGTCATGGGCAGGCCGGCCAGGCGGCTGTCCAGGGCGTCCATGAAAATGCTGGGCAGCACCAGGGCAGCGCAGAGGCTGGCGCCATAGCGGAAGAGGGGGCGCAGGGGCTTCACCGCCAGCACGTCCCCCGCCGTCTCCATCGGACGGCGGCGGTAGAGCAGCAGGGAGAGAAGCAGCAGCACAAGCCCGGCAATGGCATAGCCCGTCAGGGCGGGCAATCCCTTCAGCTCCGCAAACGCCACCTGGCTGCTGGCGCTGGGGTCATAGATGCCATCCAGGCCGTCCGAGGCCTTCACATGGTCCAGCAGGTACATCAGGGGCGACAGCCAGGAAAACAGCATCGTCCCCGTAGAGTAGCCATAGACCACCCGGTCCAGAACCCCGCGGACAAGCGTCTCCAGGCCGTAGGCAAGCAAATTCAGGACCAGGAACAGGGCAGGCACGGCCAGGATGTTGCCGGTGAGCATGGCGCAGAACACCGCCAGGCCGTAAAAGGCCAGGTTGGCCAGCAGGATGCACTGCAGCCAGGTGCCCAGGGCGGCGGCGCTGATATGGGCGTTGCCGGCAAAGAGCAGCCGGGACACCAGCCAGGTCAGCACCGGGCACAGCAGCAGGGGCAGCAGCCCGGTGAAGCAGGCGGTGAGCCAGGTGGTCTCCCGCCGCAGAGGCAGGGAGTTGATGAGGTCGCAGTCCCGCTTGTTATACAGGTGGCTGAACATGGCCATGGCCATCAGCAGGGCCGCCAGGGCGCTGTAAACCACGCCCTCCGAAGCCAGGCGCAGAATCTCATAGTTCAGCCGCTGGGCATACCAGCTCTGCCCGGTGAGGGAAGAAATCTGCAGCGGCAGGGTCAGCAGCAGCACCGCCAGATAGGCAAGCATCAGGGGCCAGAAGCGCTTGACCAGGCTTTTGGCAAGGCCCGGATTAAAGAAGGATGTTCTTGATCTCATGATCCGCACCTCCCAACTCGTAAATAAAAATCTCCTCCAGGCTCAGGGGCAGCACATCCAGAAACAGGGGCTGCACCGCAGTCAGCCGATTGGTCAGTTCCTCCGCCCGGCCCCGGAGAATCAGCTGGTGCAGGCGGCCGGTGAGGCTGTGGTGGAGGATGTCCAGGCCCTCCGGCAGGGCCCGATCCTCCGGCAGGGCCAGCTGGATTTTGACAATGTTGTCCTGCAGCTCGCTGAGGGATCGCTCCAGCAGCATTTTCCCGTGGTTCATGATGCCCACATGGTCGCACACGTCCTCCAGCTCCCGCAGGTTGTGGGAGGA